>JBBQRN010000004.1:0-158969 GCA_038214705.1 Gaiellales bacterium
GATCGCGCACGTCACGGGCGTCGCCGCGAGCGATCGACGATTCCGTGAGGCGCACCCCGAGCTGTGCTTCACGGCGATGAACGGCATGAAACGCCTGAAGTACCGCAAGAAGTCGGCAGGCGGCGCGTTCGAGCGGTTGGCCCTGCTGCGCAGGCATGAGATCAATATCGACCCGGGCACGCTCGGCGCGGCGGCGACGGTGCCGATCGACGATCTGCTCGATGCAGCTGCGTGTGCGTGGACCGCGGCACGCCGCGATGCCGTCTCCCTTCCCGATCCGCCCGAACGCCGCGATGGCGTTTCGGCCGCGATCTGGTACTGACGCAGACGGCCGCGAACGCCTCGCGCCCGGCGGACGGTCAGCCGCTGGCTGGGCTGAAGCTGAGCGACTCGTTGCCGTTTGCGTCGTAGAGTGTCAGGGCGCCGTTCTTCAGCGTGCACGACGCCGCCTGGGCGAGCAGGGTCAGGTAGGCCTTCTCGGCGCGCATCGCGGGCTCCGGGCTGGCCATCTGCGTGCTCGTGAGCTGCCCTACCGAACAGGCAGAGTCGGGCCCGATCTCATAGGGGCCGCCATAGTGGTTGACCGCCGCCAGTCCCCCGATGCGGCCGTCCGCGAATTCGGCCGTGATCGTGAAATCGGCGGGGTCGAGCGAGCTCAGTGACCAACCCGTCAGCCGCCAGGACGTGCCGTCGAGCTGCGCCGCGTCATATCCAGAGCCGCCGCAGCCGGCGGCCAGGAGCAGCAACGCGGTGAGCGCGACGACTCCTGTCGTGAGATGGCCTGGTGCGAGTCGGATCGGCAAGGAGGGCGTTCCCTCTTGGGACGGGCGCTGCGTCACTGCTCGGAGAGCGCCACCCCGAGCTCCTCCGGAATGAATCCGTCCGGCCCCTCGCCGCCCTGATAGGCGACCGTGCCGTCCGCGGCGATCAGGTAGAGCCGATCCGGCCAGCCGCCGTAGGCGCGCGCCACGGCATCGTCGACGCGGTCGACGAGCACGGGTAGCTCGAGCTCGAGCCGCAGCGCGCACGTCGTCGCGACGTCGGCCCGCTCGACGTCGCTCGTTGGATCGTGGACGGCAATCCCCTCCTCGCGGTTCATCGTGAACGCCCAGCCGTCCTCAGGGTGTGCCTCGCGGATGTAGACGACGAAGAACTCGACGCGATCCCGGTGGCGGCGGTAGAGCTCGTGCAGCGCGCCCAACTGGCGGCGAAACGGCGGTCAGGTGTACGAGCCGAAGACGAGCGCGACGGGGCGACCACGGAGATCCGAGAGGCGGACGTCCCGGCCGGTGGGCTCGAGCACGCCTGTGCGCGCGTCGAACTCGGGGAGCTCGAGGTCGGGGGCGACATTGCCTGCGGCGATCTTCGCGGTGCCGAGATCGCGGTAGAGGGCGGAAGCAGCGGCGGCGCGCCAGTCGAGCGGAGAGTCGGGGGCCGTGAGAGGGGCGCCGCCCTCGAAGCTCGCTGCATCCGGCATCGCTCCCTCGACTGTAACAACGAGGGTGCGGCTAGGGTCGGGACGGTGGCGATGATCGAAGCAGAGGGCCTCGTGAAGATCTATCGCTCGCGCAGGGGGCAGGAGGTGCGCGCGCTCGACGGGGTCGATCTCGAGGTGGAGGAGGGCACCGTCGTCGGTCTGCTCGGGCCGAACGGGGCCGGCAAGACGACAACGGTGCGCATCCTTGCGACGCTGCTTCGCGCCGACGGCGGCACGGCCCGGGTCGGCGGCCTCGACGTGCGTCGCGATGCGCAGGCGCTGCGACGGCTGGTCGGGCTCTCGGGCCAGTACGCGGCGGTCGACGAGAACCTGACCGGCCGCGAGAACCTCTGGATGTTCGGGCGGCTCTACCACCTCGGCAGCGCCGAGGCCAGGCGGCGGGCCGACGAGCTGCTCGGCCACTTCGCGCTCGCCGACGCGGCCGACCGCGTCGCCAAGACCTACTCGGGCGGGATGCGCCGCCGCCTCGACCTCGCGAGCGCGCTGATCGGCCGCCCCAGGCTCCTCTTCCTCGACGAGCCGACGACAGGGCTCGATCCCCGCAGCCGGCTCGCAATGTGGGAGGTGATCCGACAGCAGGTGCAGCAAGGGGTCACGGTGCTGCTGACGACGCAGTACCTCGAGGAGGCCGACGAGCTCGCCGACGACATCGCCGTCGTCGACACCGGCAAGATCATCGCGCGGGGGACGTCGGACGCGCTGAAGGCGCAGGTCGGCGGCGAGCGAATCGAGGTCGTGATCCACCGCCGCGACGACCTCGAGAGCGCCGCCGCGCTGCTCGCCCCCGGCGGCCGAGCCACGGTCGACCGTGACGAGCGCCGTGTCACCTTCGCCGCCGAGCGCGGCGCCCAGCAGCTCGTCGAGGTCGTCCAGCGCCTGGGGGAGAGCTCCATCGTGATCGACGACATTGGCCTGCGCCGCCCGACGCTGGACGACGTCTTCCTCGAGCTCACGGGTCACGCCGCCGAGGAGCTCGCGGCCGGCGAGCACGCGGGCGGGAAAGCCGTATGAGCGAGGCGCGCGCAGCGCTCGTCGACGGCTCCGTCGTTGCCTGGCGGAACCTGAAGCGGATCCCGCGGATCCCGGAGCTCGCGATCTTCGCGGTTCTCCAGTCGATCATGTTCGTGTTGCTGTTCGCGTTCGTCTTCGGCGGCGCGATCCCGCTTCCGGACGGCGGCAGCTACCGCGAGTTCCTGATGCCCGGGATCTTCGTGCAGACGCTTGCGTTCGCCTCGATCACGACTGCGGTCGGGATGGCAGACGACCTGCACAAGGGCCTGATCGACCGCTTCAGGTCGCTGCCGATGGCGCGCTCGGCCGTGCTCAGCGGCCGCACGGTCGCGGACATCGCCTACAACTCGCTGCTTCTCGTCGTCCTCATGCTGACGGGCCTCGCGGTCGGCTGGCGCGTCAACGGAACCGTCGGCGAGTTCCTGCTGGCGGTGTTCCTGCTCCTCTTCTTCACCTTCGCGATGGCGTGGATCGGCGTCCTGATGGGACTGGTCGTGCCGTCGGTCGAGGTGGCCCAGCAACTCGGGTTCCTCGTGATCTTCCCGCTCACGTTCGTCTCGAACGCGTTCGTGCCGCCGCAGAGCCTGCCTCCCGGCCTCGAGTTCGTGGCCGAGTGGAACCCCGTCAGCGCCCTCGTCAGCGCCACGCGCGAGCTCTTCGGGAACCCGAACCCGTTCTCTGCCGGCTCGTGGCCCGGCGAGCACGCGATCCTGCTCTCGGTGGGTTGGACGATCGTCCTGCTCGCCGTGTTCGCGCCGCTCGCCGTACGTCGTTACCAGGCGATCGACGGTTAGTACGCGCTAACAGCGCGGCATGACATGGTGGACCGTGCTGCCCGTCGGCACCACGTACCGCCGTGCCACAGCCGTGAGCCGCTGCCGATAGACGGCCATCTCGGCCCGGTTCCAATCGGCGTGGGTCTGGCAGCGCCAGCCGGGGTAGAGCTCGTGGTGGAACCGACTCGTGAGGCTCTCGTTGTGGCCGATTACGTCACCGAGCCTCACGTGGTAGCGGCCCATTAGCCACGCGGTGAGGGAGAGCGACGCCGCCATCTGGCGGGGGCTCGCGAGGATTCCCGCCGCGGAGGTGCCGACGTGCTCGATCCCGATCGCGGTCCAGTTCAGCCCCACGGTGTGGCGGCACATGGTCGAGAGCGGGACGAGCTGGTAGATCGTCCCGTCGGTGTCGATCACGAAGTGAGCGCAGATTCCAGGACGCTCGTGAAGTTCGGAGTCGGGGGCGTCGGAACTGAATGTCGCGAACGCCGAGCCGAAGCTGCTCGAGGCGGTGTAGTGCTCGACGATCACCTTCGGGTTGCGCAGTCGCCACGTGTCGAGGCCGTAATGGCGCTTCGCGTAGGCCTGCATCTCGAGCCTCCGTGCGGCAGGGAAGGGGATCGGGCGCGAGACGATGTGAGGCCGGGGAGCTCCGGCGCCGGCCGCGTGGGCGAGCGGCACCGTGAGCGCGCAGATGCAGGCGAGGACGAGCGCAATGCGGGCCAGGCTCATTCGCGCCAAGGCTAGCCGTGCCGCTACTGGCACCATGGGAGACGATGCGCCGCGTCCTCTATTCGTCTCTCTTAATTGGCCTGGTCGCCGTCGCGCTCGTCTCGGCTGCGGGGGCGACGTCGCGCGCCGCTGCAACGGGCTACTCGTACGTAGCGCTCGGCGACTCGTTCTCGTCCGGCGAGGGAGTTGCGCCCTACCTCGGGAACGCTTGCCACCGGGCCTCGCGCGCCTACTCCACCTGGGTGAGCCGGTTCCGGAACGCGAAGCCGCTCTACACGATTGCCTCCGGCGCAGCGAAGCCGCCGAACCGGGGCGGCGCGCACACGTACGGATCGCGCGCGAACGTGCGCTCCGGCGGCGGCGTGTCGTGGGCCTCATGGGCCTGCTCGGGCGCGACGACGGCGAACGTGCTCCCGGCGAGCGCGGGGGGCGTGCCCCAGGGCGCGCCGAGCGACACGCGCACGCAGCTCGACAGCGCCGCTCTCGGGGGAGCGAATCTCGTGACGCTGACGCTCGGCGGCAACGATGTCGGGTTTGTCGAGTCCCTGATCAGCTGCGCCGTGGGCAACTGCCACACGACGTCGTTCGAGCGCGGCCGGAACGCGGCGATCGACGCGACAAAGCCGAAGCTCGAGGCCGTCTACCGGGCGATCGCCGCACGGGCGCCGAAGGCCAGGATCGTCGTGCTCGGCTACCCGCAGCTCTTTCCCGCTTCGCCCGCGCGGCAGGCGTGCGCCGGGTTGCGCCCGTTCGCCGGCGAGCAGACGATGCTGCGGCGGATCGGAGTACATCTGAACGCGACCGTCGGCGCGGCCGTCGCGTCGGTCGCGCGCTCGGGCGTGAAGATCGTGTACGTGCCGGTCGCCGGCCGCTTCGTGGGGCACGAGGTGTGCGGGGCGAAGGCGCCGTGGATCAACGGGATCGGGTCGTTCCCCACGCCGTCTGCGACCGGGGCGGTGCCGTTTCACCCGAACCTGGCGGGGCAGTTGGGCTACGCGGCCGCTGTGCAGGCAGCGATCCGCTGACCGCTGCACGTGTCCTCGAGCACGTGCCGTGTCGTCATCGCGACCGACGCGCCGACGAGGAAGCGCCGCAGCTGACGCGTCCTCTTTACGCGGGGATGATCGTTCCCTTGTTCATGATCCCGTCCGGATCGAAGGCCTGCTTCAGCGCCTCCAGGATCCAGTAAGAGGAGCCGTACTCCTCCGCCGCCCACGGCGCGCGCGCCTTGCCGATGCCGTGGTGGTGGACGATCGAGCCGCCGTGGCGCAGCGTCTCCTCGCAGATGATCGAGATGATCGGCAGGTAATACTTCGATACCTCTTCCTCCGGCCCGCAGTCGTCGGCGAGGTCGTAGAAGTAGTTGAAGTACATGTTGGTGCCGTTGATGTAGCTGTGGGAGGAGTGGCCGCCGAGGAGCGTGATCCCGGGGATCTCGGCCCTGATCCGGGGCAGCGCGGCCTCGTAGATGTCGTTGATCGAGCTCCAGTCGGCAGAGACCTCGGTCGTGCGGTTGACGTTGCGGGTCGTGCGGATCCGCTCGTCCTCGGCCGTGATCTTCTCGGGGCCCCAGACGAGGTCGTTGAACCAGCTCTCGATCAGGCCGCTCTCCACAGGCGTGCACTCGGGGCGGCGGGCAACGATCTCCTCGATCCCCGCCGCCGTCGCTTTCGTGATGCCCGCGTTGCCCTCGGCCATGAACAGGACGAGGCACTCGTCCGGCGCCAGGAAGTGCGAGAAGTGGAGAGCACCGTCCTCCTGGTCGTATAGGCGCGCGACCGACGGCTTGTACCCGGCCACCATCACCTCGCGCAACACCTCGAAGCCCGTCTTCATGTTCTTCAGCGTCCAGCCGAGGAAGACGTTGTTCTCGGGCAGGAAGGGGAACAATTTCACCGTCACCTCGGTGATGAAGCACAGCGCACCCTCGTTGCCGATCACGACGTGCCTGATGTCCGGCCCGGCCGCGCGGCGCGGGACGTTCTTGATCCTCGTCACGCCGCTGCGCGGGAAGACCGCCTCGAGCCCGACGACCATGTCCTCGATCCCGCCGTACAGGGTGGAGAACTGGCCGATGCTGCGTGTGGCGACGAGGCCGCCCATGTGCGCGACGGGCTTCGACTGAGGCGAGTGTCCGGTCGTGAGGTCAATCGCGCGCGCGCGATCCTCCAGCACCTGCAGCGGCACCCCGCACTGCGCCGTGGCCTGCATGTTGTACGGATCGATGCTGATGATCTCGTTCATCCGGCCGCCGTCGAGGACGATCGAGTCGGGGACGTGCGTCTCGAGCCCACCCTCCGTCGCCGTGCCACCCGTACGCGGGACGACGTTGATCCCGTTCTCGGCGGCAAATGCGAGCACCGCGGCCACCTCGGCCGTGCTGCCGACCATGGCAATCGCGGCTGGCGCCGGCAGCGTGTAGACACCGAAGATGTTCTCGAGCTTGCGGAAGTTGTCGATGCTCCTCTGCTGCAAAAGATCCGCGTCGGTCTCGACGTACTCGGGGCCGAGAATCTCCTGCAGGCCGGTGACGATCGCTTCTCTGGTCAGAGCCATGTCGGCATTCCTTTGCGGTATGGGTGGGGTGTCAGTGGAAGATCGGGAACGAGCGCTCGAAGAGCGGATCGGTGGCGGCGCGAATCGACTGGTAGACAGTTTCGTTCATCCGGCGATAGACGGTCGTGCTCGCCGGAACGGACGCGAAGGGCTCCCGCGGCTTCGTCATCGCTGCATCCGCGGTCTCGATATCGGGATAGATCCCGGCCGCCGCTGCGGCGCAGATCGCCGCCCCGAGGCTGGCGCCGCCGGCGCCGACGGTGCGCGAGGCGGGGATGCCGAAGACGTCGGCGAAGATCTGCATGAAGAGCGGGCTCGCCGCCCCGCCGCCCGAGATGACGATCTCGTCGAGCCCGATCCCGAGCTCGCCGCACATCTCGTCGACGTTGTGCTTCATCGTCAGCGCGATCGCCTCCAGGATCGAGCGGTAGACGTGACCGCGCGTGTGGCGGGCGTCGAACCCGAGCATGACGCCCTTGCGAAACGGAGCGTCGGTGGGGGCGAGCCAGTCGAGCACGGTCATCAGCCCGTCGCTGCCGGCAGGCACCACCTCGGCCTCCCGCTCGACGTAGCGCTCACGCGAGAGCCCGAGCGAGGCCGCCTTCTCGGCCACCTCCTCACCGAGGAGGTCGAGGAACCAGCTGAGCGTCCACATCCCGCGGCGGACGCCGTGGCTCTCGTAGAGATAGCGGTGCGGGATACAGGAGAAGTTCGTCCAGAAATGCGTCGGGCTCTTGTGGTTCTCGCGGCCGTGCACCATCGCCGCGATGTAGGTGCCGAGCGAGACGAGCGCCGTCCGCTCGCCGAGCGAGCCGGAGCCGAGCGCCTCGACGGCCTTGTCGTTGGCCGTGGCGACGACGGGTGTTCCGGCCGGAATCCCGGTCGCAGCCGCGGCCTCCGCGGTCACCCGCCCGATCACCTCGCCGGGCAGCTGCAGCTGGAGCAGCATCTCCCGGCTCAGGTTGAAGCGGTGGAGGAGTTCGGGGTCGTCACTCCAGGCCCAGCGGTCGGTGTCGATCGGCCACTGGAGCAGGATGTTGTTGGCGGCGGTGTCCTTCAGCTCACCGGTGAACCGGTGCGCCAGGTAGCCCGATGTCGTCGTCGCGTAGGCGACCTTCGGGTCGGCGGGCCGATAGGGCTGGTAGGCGCGGTCGTCCATCCAGCTGATCACGGGCGCCGCCAGCGAGCCGTCGGTCTTGAGGAACGCCTTGCAGCAGCGGATCGTACAGAGGCCGACGGCGGCGATTTCGCTCGGGTCGCCCGGGAAGTCGGCCATGGCGCTCTTGCTCGCAGCCGCAATCGAGTCCCAGAGATCGTCGTCGGGGTGCTCGACTACACCGTGGACGGGGCGGCTCGTCGGCCGCTGGGCCTGGCGCCCTTCCGAGACCGGATTGCCGACCGGGTCGAAGATCACGACCTTGGAGCTCTGCGTGCCTCCGTCGATTCCGATCAGATAGGGGCCACCCATCGCCCGCTCGCTCCGGCCTCTCGCCCTAGCGGACGAGGTAGCCGCCGTCCACGGCCAGGATGTGCCCGTTGACGTAGTCCGAGGCACGGCTCGCGAGGAAGACGACCGCACCCATCAGGTCGTGCGGATCTCCCCAGCGACCGGTCGGGATGTGATCGAGCACGGCCTGATTCGTCGTCGGGTCGCTTCGGGTCGCCGCCGTGATCTCGGTGGCGTAGTAGCCCGGAGCGATCCCGTTGACCTGGATGTTGTGCTGGGCCAGCTCGTCGCAGTAGGCCTTGGTCAGCCCCGCGACGCCGTGCTTGGTGGCGGCGTAGGCGGGCGACCAGCGGCCGCCGAGGAAGGTGAAGACCGAGCAGATGTTGATGATCTTGCCGCTTCGCTGGGGCACCATCCGCTGCGCCGCCTCGTAGCTCATCTCGAAGGCGGCCGTGAGGTTGACGGCGACGGTGGCATCCCATTGCGCCCGGCCGTAGTCGAGCACGTCCGCGAGCGGGGCGATCCCAGCGCTGTTGATCAGGATGTCGATCGATCCGAGCCGTTCCACGCAGGTGTCTACGATCAGCCTCGGCACGCCGGGGGCGGTGACGTCCGCCTCCAGTAACTCGAAGCGGGCTCCCTCCGCCTCGATGAGCGCTTGCGTGGCCCCTTCGTCGTCCACGATGCTCGGGGCGAGGACGTTGGCGCCTCCCTTGGCGAGAGCCAGCGCGAACGCCCGGCCGAGGCCGGTGTTGCCCCCGGTGACCACCGCGTTCTTGCCGGCAAGGCTGAAGTACCCGATCGAGAAGTCCTCGATCTCCAAGGTCAGGATGCCCCGAGCGCAGCCGTGATCTGCTCGATCGCGGCTGTCTCCTCGGGCTGGACGCCCCCCTTGGCCTCGGCAGCGGTGTTCGCCACCTCCAGAACGAGAGCGCGGTAGGCCTCCGCCTCGTCCGGCGCCTTCGCCGCGAGAGCAGCAAGCCCGGCCGTCAACGCCGTGAAGGTTCCCTCCTGGACTTCCTTTGGAGAAGCGAAGGCGCCGAACCCGGTGCCGTGTGCCTCGGCCAGATCGCGGATCAGGGAACTCGAATCTTCCCTGTGCGACGTGAGGTCGGCAGCGATCGCCCTGGCCTCACCGAAGCTGTCCGTGAAGTCCCGGTGTGCGACCGAGACGAGCATTCCGGCCCCCATCACGCCCTGCTGCAGCGCCTTCCATTCATCCTCGGTGAAGTCAGCCTCACCTGCCATATGCCCTCCTCGTTGTCGTGGATTCCGCGGGCATTGTTGCAGTGCCTGCCCGGAGCGCGCGTCAGGCCTATGCCGGGAGCGCCTCGAGTCGGAAGCCGCCTGCCTCCTCGAGCGCCGCGATCCTGTCCTCGAGCGGCGGGTGGGTCTGGAAGAGGCCCGAGAGAAACGCGCCGGGGCCCTTCACGGAGCGGGTCGGGCTCTCGATGAAGAGGTGCGCGGTGGCGCGGTCGGCGTACGCGACCTCGCTCGTGTCGAGCTGGAGCCGCCGCAGCGCCAGCGCCATCGCCTCCGGGTCGTTGAGGATCGCCGCGGCGCTCGCGTCGGCGAGGAACTCGCGCCGCCGACTCAGCGCCATGTGCAGCATCATCGCCGCGATCGGTGCGAGCACGAGGGCCACGACCGCCGCGATCAGCTGCACCGGGTTGCGGTCGCGGCTGCCGCGACCGCTGAAGAACGCCATCCGGAAGGCGAAGTCGCTGATCATCGCTATCACCCCGACGAGGACGGCGGCGAGCGTCATCAGCCGCACGTCGCGGTTGCGGATGTGGGCGATCTCGTGCGCCAGTACCGCCTCGAGCTCGCGCGGCGGCATCAACTTGCGCAGCCCGGTCGTGACGCCGACGTAGACGGTCGAGGGGCGCGAGCCCGCGGCGAACGCGTTCGGCGCCGGGTCGTCCACGAGATAGATCGGCGGCGTCGCTGGCAGACCGGCTGCAATCGAGACGTTCTCGACGAGGCGGTAGAGCTCGGGGTCGTCGCTCTTCGCGAGGGGATGCGCGTGGGTGAGTGTCCCGATCATGCGGCCGGCGTTCCACCACGCGAAGAGGCCGTAGGCGAGCCCGAAGGCGAGCAGCCCGATCGCCCCGGCTCGGCCCATGAACACTGCCGAAGCCGCCGCGAAGACGGCAATCAGGACGGCGAACGCGACCACCACGAATGCGGTGCGCATTCGGTTCGAGCGGATCTGCTGCTGGAGCGTCATGCCCGGTGGGCTAGAAACTCACGGCGACGGGGGCCCGGTCGCCCTGATCGGCGGCGAAGAACTCGCGCGCCCTGAACCCGGAGGCTCCCGCGAAAAGGAGCGCCGGGAACGTCTGGATCGCGTTGTTGTAGCCGAGCACCGTCGCGTTGTAGTACCGACGTGCTGCCGCGATCTTGTCCTCGGTGTCGGTGAGGTCCGACTGCAACTGCAGGAAGTTCGTCGAGGCCTTCAGGTCGGGATATGCCTCGGCGACCGCGAAGAGCTTGCCGAGCGCCATCCCGAGCAGCGAGTCGGCCGCGCCCGCCTGACCCGGCGTCGACGCCTGTGCCATCGCGGCCCGCGCGTTGGTGACCTCCTCGAACACGCCCCGCTCGTGGGCCGCGTACCCCTTGACGGCCTCGACGAGATTCGGGATCAGGTCGTTGCGGCGCTTGAGTTGGACGTCGATGTTCGACCAGCCGGTGTCGACCTCGTTCCGTAGCCGCACCATCCGGTTGAAGAGGACGACGGCGAGGACGAGAAGGACGAGGACGATGCCGACGGCGATCAGGATCCAGGTCATGAGGCCTATTGTCGCACGCGGTGCGAACCTACCGCTGCCGCGCAGCGTCGGGTCGGCGTGCTTGAATCGGTTCATGGCGCCCGGGCATCAGATCCGCATCGAGTATTGCGTCCCCTGAAGCGCGCGACCGAACGCCGTCGGTCTGATGGCGCGAATCGTCGAGGAATGGGAGCGCGAGGTCTCAGCGGTCGAGATCGTGATGGGATCCGGCGGCATCTTCGACGTGCACCTCGACGGTGAGCTCGTCTTCACGAAGTCGATGCTGGGGCGGTATCCGGAGCCCGACGACGTGATGCCGCTGCTCGCGGCAGCGCTCCGCTGAGGGAACCCGGCTTCAGCGCACGCGCTGTGCTCGAGGCCCGGAGGCGAGCGGGCGGATCAGAGCCCAGCCGCCGAGGGGGAGCAGCGCGGCGAGCAGGAAGGCGAGCTGCCATGACGTTCCGGCGACGAGCGCGGCGAAGGTGATCGGGGCGATGATGCCGCCGACGCCGAGGACCGTCTGCTGGAGACCGAGAGCCGCGCCACTCGCGGCGGTGCCGGCGATCTCCGCGACCGCGACGAACGAGAGCCCGTTCCAGGAGAGGCCGATCGCGCCGGCGATCGCCAGCACGGGCACGACAACCCAGGCCGACGAACGCGCGACGACGCCGACCACGGCCAGGCTGGCGGAAACGGCCAGCGCCAGCCGGCAGAGCGGCACGATCCTCGTTCCCAGCCGGTCCGACCAGAGCCCAACCAGGATCCGCAGCGTGCCGCCCACGACCTGCGAGGCGGCGAGCACCAGGGCCGCTGCCCCCGTCGAGAAGCCACGCCCCTCGTTGAGGAACAGCACGGTGAAGCTCATCGTCGCCGTCTGGCCCATCACGAGCAGCCCGCTGCCGGCCGAGACCATCCAGATTGCGGTCGTCCGGAGTGGTCGGGCGGGGTGTGGCCGGCTGCCGGTCGGTAGCTGCGAGCCGGGAGGAGTGCGAAGGAGCATGGCACCGGCGAGCGCCCCGGCCGCGCACGCAGCCGCGAGGATCACGTAGGTCCAGCCGAGCCCGGCCGCTGCGGCGAGCGCGGGCAGGGTGAGCGCGGCCACGAGGCCCGCGAGCGGGACGTTCGTCTGCCGGATCCCGAGTGCGAGCCCACGCTCCGTGGGGTCGAACCAGTGCATCACGGCTCGCCCGCTCGCGGCGTTGACGCTGGCGCTGAGCGCGCCGGACGCGACGAGCAGGAGGACGAGCTGGGTGAACCCGGCGGCGATCCCGACGCCCGCGAGCGCGATGGCTGAGGTGCCCAACCCGATCGGGAGCACGAGTCGCTCTCCGACCCGATCCGCCAGAAGCCCCCAGGGCAGCAGCGTCGGGGTCATCCCGATCGTGAAGGCGGCGAGGACGATTCCGATCTCGTGGAGCGAGAGGTCGAAGTGGCGACGCAGGGTAGGCGCCAGGATCGCGACGCTGAAGAAGGCCATCGACGCCGTCGTCTGGGCCGCCGTCCCGACGCCGAGCACGACCCACCGATAGCGCGACCGCGGCACGCTCCGACGCTACCGGACGCGTCACCGACGTTCGCGCCACCGTCGCACGGAACGAAAATGCACCGAGTCGGTGTTCCCCGCGAGTGCCAGGGCCGACTGACCTGTCGCCGAAGCGACCTGCCTGTTGGCCGGCTCCCTGGCGCCTCAGTTGACTTGCGTCGCCTGCTGCGCTGGAGACTCCGTGCTCGGTGCTCAACCAACGTATGTCTCGGACGTGACCTCTGTCAACGGGCCGGCGAAGGGAATGTCCGCATATTGCGCAGATTCGTTTCTTCCGGCAGGGTCACGGCGGATCCGCGAGACTGCCGGGGTGCTCGACCCGACCTATGTGTGCCCACCCGGGACCCGTACATTCACCCACTCCCGCCGCATCCGCCTCGCGGATACTGACGCATCGGGCCGCACGCGACTCGACGCCGTAGCGCGCCTGCTCCAGGACTCCGCAATCGACGATGTCCGGGAGACGGGCTGGGGCATACCGGAGCACCTCTGGGTTCTTCGCTGCCTGCGCGCCGACGTCGTGGCTCCCCTGCAGGCCGACGACGAGGTCGAGATCGCGACGTGGTGCAGCGGCGTCGGGGCGATCGCGGCCGGTCGTCGTTGGTCGATGCGAGGCAACGCCGGCGGCCGGATCGAGGTCGACAGCGTCTGGATCCATCTCGACGGGCAGCAGCGGCCCGCCCGGATCGGGGAGTTCGACCCGTACGCCTCCGCCGCGGCCGGGCGTGGGGTCTCCACGAAGCTGCTGTTGCCGGATCCCTCCGGAACCGATGCGCGAATGCCCTGGCCGCTCCGTCTTGCCGATATCGACACGCACGGACATGTGAACAACGCCGTCTACGTGCAGGTCGTCGAGGACCGGATGGTTCAGCGCGGCTTCGATCTCGTCGAGCCGCACTCCGTTGTTCTCGACTTCCGGGCGCCGATCGACCTCTTCGATGCTGTTGCCACGGTGGCGTTCGACGGCTCCGACGGCGTCCGGTATGTCGCCCTAGAGGTAGCGGGGGACGTGCGAGCGGTCGCGTCGGTTTCGCCGCTTCCCGGCGGCTGAACTCGTTCACTCGGAGCGATGCGTCCCGGTACTGCCCGGCCGGCAGCGGCTAGGCTCGATTCCGATGCCCGAGTCGTTGCGCACCGTCGTGATCTGCACGATCAGGCCGAACGCGGTGGCGCTCGTCGGTGCCCTGCGCGACCTGGGGCACGATCCCGTCGCGATCCTCTCGGCCCGGCGACCCGAGGGGCGCGCATTTCCGCCTCACATAGAGCTGACCGAGGCGAGCGCGCCGGCCGGAGTCGACCTTCTCTTCGCCGGCGACAAGCATCGGATCGAGCCTCTCCTCCGGAGCTGCGAGCCAGATCTGATGCTCTGCATGGGCTTTCCCTGGAAGATCCCACAGGTCGCGCTCGATGTTCCACGGCTCGGATCGGTGAACTGCCACCCGGCTCTGCTCCCGCGTCACCGCGGCCCGGTTCCGCTTGCCTGGGCACTGCGGGACGGGGATCGCGAGTGGGGGCTGAGCTGGCATCGGATGGATGCCGAGCTCGACACGGGCAGCATCCTTGCCCAGGCGACCGTTCCGATCGAGGACGACGACGTGCTGATCGACGAGTTCGCGCCGAAGCTCGAGGCCGGCGCGCTGGCTCTTCTGCCGCGGGTCCTGGAGCGCGTCGTGGCAGGCGACCCAGGTGACGCCCAGGCGAACGAGGGCGCGAGCTGGGCCGCGCACTTCCAGGACGACGACTACGCCGTGGTCGACTGGCGGCAGCCGGCCCGCTCGATCCACAACCAGGTGCGCGCCTGGCACCTCACGTTCGGCCTTTCCGGGGTCCGGGCGCCGCGCGCGCTGATTGCGCGCAACGAGGTCGTCGTCCTGCAGACGCAGCTCACCGATCCGGGCGGGGAGGCTGTGCGGGTTGAGTGCGGCGACGGCCCGATCTGGGTGGTCGCGAGCGAGCCGGTGTAGTTACGCCGGAATCGTGAGGCTCTCGATGTCCCGCGGGTACGACGTGAGGATGTCGATTCCGTCGGGCGTGACAGCGACGGTGTCTGAGTGGCGGAAGCCGCCGAGGCCGTCCTGGTAGAGGCCTGGCTCGATCGTGAAGACCATCCCCGGCTCGACGGGTGTGTTGTCGCCGATGTCGAGGAACGGCGCCTCGTGGTTGCGCAGGCCGATCCCGTGCCCGACGTGCTGGCGCCAGTTGGGGAGTAGCCCTTCGTCTTCGAGGAAGGCCAACACCGCGCTGTCGACGTCGGCACACGTGACGCCGGGGCGGAGAGTGTCGAAGGCAACCTGCTGCGCGGCGACGGTGTGGTCGAAGAGCCGGCGCATCTCGTCGGTCGGCTCGCCCACGATCATCGCCCGCTCGAGCTCCGCGTTGTAGCCCCAGACCGGGGCGGCCGTCTCGGTGACGAGGACGTCGCCCTCCCGGAACTCGATGTTGTGGGCGACGGCGTGCGCCCAGGCGCTGCGGTAGCCGATCTGGCCGCGGTAGCCGGCCGTGGCACCGTCGGACGAGGCCTGCTGGCCCGCATATGAGGGCCCGAGCGAATCGAGCATCGCGAGCGTCGCCTCGTGCCCCGCCCTCAGGCTCGCCTGCGCTTCGGTGGCCCCGGGAACGCTGTATTCCTGGAGGAGCCGGTGGGCGTGCCCGCACCAGCGGGCGCTCTCGCGGATCAGCTCGATCTCCGCCGCGCTCTTGCGCACCATCATCCGCTCGATCTCGTCCGCGACGGACACGACCGTGTTGCCCGTCGCCTCGCTGAGCGCGGGACCGCGGTAGCCGAGGATCCCCGGGTAGCCGTCGCTGTCGCCGCCGACGGAGCCGCCGATACCGATGTCCGCGAGGACGCGGGCCAGGATCGACATCGGGTGCTCGAGGCCCGGGTACTCGGGGTAGGAGTCGATTCGCTCGAAGGTCGTCTCGTCGCGCACCCGCTCGACCTCGAACTCGGGGACGAAGGCTGCGAGGTCGCCGGAAGCCGTGATCGCCACGGCGACCGGCCGCTCGGTGGCAAGGAAGCAGAACTGCGTGAAGTAGCGCACGTGCTGCTCGTCGAAGAGGACACAGCCCGAAAGCCCGTGCGCCCTCAGATGGGCGAGCAGGCGCTCGCGCCGTTCGGCGAGCTCTGCGGTCGGGATCCCGGTCGGCAGTGCCACCACGGCGGAAACAGTAGTCCAACGCGCTGCACCTACCATGGACGGGTGGCCACCTCGAACTCCCGCACGTTCCTGCGCCTGCTCGTCTTCCTGCGGCCGTACCGTGGCTCACTGATCGTCTCGTCGCTGCTTGCGATCCTCTCGCAGGCCGCTGCGATCGCCGTGATCGTGCTCACCGGGTTCGTGATCAACGAGCTTCGCGGCGGCCAGGACGGCCACCGGCTCGCCTACCTGATCCTCGCGATCCTCGCCGTTGGGCTGCTGCGGGCGGCGCTCATGCTCGGCCGGCGGTTCATCTCGGGCAAGCAGGCGCTCGCGGTCGAGTGGGACATGCGCGACGAGCTCTACGCCCGGCTGCTGCGGCTCTCGTTCGGCTACTTCGACCGGCACCAGACCGGGCAGCTGATGTCCCGCGCGACGATCGACCTCCAGACGATCCTCTTCTTCCTCGGCTACGGGCTCATCTTCTTCGCTCAGCACGTGATCACGATCGTCTGCGTCACGATCGTCCTCTTCTTCTACGAGTGGAAGCTCGCTCTGATCGCGCTCGCGATCACGCCCGTCCTGATCGGGGTCGCGTATCGCTACAGCCACGTTTCGCACCCGATCCTCCGGGATGTGCAGCAGACGCTCGGTGAGGTGGCGACGGTCTCGGAGGAGTCAATCGTGGGCATCCACGTCGTCAAGTCGTTCGCGCAGGAGGAGCAGGCCGAGCGACGCTTCCGGCAGGCCTCCGACGATGTCTTTGTCGCATCGGTGCGCGCGAACACGCAGCGCTCGCTCTACGTGCCGCTGCTGGCCTTCCTGCCGATGCTGGCGCAGGCGGCCGTGCTGCTCGCTGCGGGGCACTACGTCGTGCAGGGCGAGCTCACGATCGGCGGCTTCTTCTCGTTCAACCTGCTGCTGATGATGCTCGTGATGCCGTTGCGGATGCTCGGCATGTGGGTGGGGCAGGCGCAGAGGGCGACCGCCTCCGGGGAGCGGTTCTTCGAGGTGATCGACGAGCCGGAGGAGGTCGCCGATGCGACCGGTGCCGTCGAGCTGCCCTCCGGCCCCGGCCGTGTCGTCTTCGAGAGCGTGGGCTTCGGCTACGAGCCGGGCCGCCAGGTGCTGGATGGGATCGAGCTCGAGATCGAGGCGGGAAGCACGATCGCGCTGATCGGGGCGTCGGGTGCGGGCAAGACCACGCTCGCCTCCCTCGTGCCGCGGTTCTACGACGTCTCGGCGGGGCGCGTGCTGATCGACGGGATCGACGTTCGCGACGTGACCCGGCGGTCGCTGCGCCGCGAGGTGGGCGTCATCTCGCAGGATCCGTTCCTCTTCTCGGCGAGCGTCCGCGACAATATCGCCTTCGGCGTGCCCGACGTCGACGACGGGCTCGTCGAGGCAGCAGCCCGGGCGGCCCAGGCCCACGCGTTCATCGAGCGGTTACCGAACGGCTACGACACGGTGATCGGCGAGCGCGGGATCACCCTCTCGGGCGGCCAGCGGCAGCGGCTCGCGATTGCGCGCGCGCTCGTGATCGACCCGCGGATTCTGATTCTCGACGACGCAACGGCCTCGGTCGACGCGACGACGGAGGCGGCGATCCGCGGGGGGCTCGCCGAGGCGATGCGTAACCGGACGACGATCGTGATCGCGCACCGACTCTCGACAATCGCCCTGGCCGAGCGGGTCGTCGTGCTCGAGCACGGACGGATCGTGGCGCAGGGAACGAAGGAGGAGGTCTTCGAGCGCAGCGCCGTCTACCGCGAGATCCACGAGTACGGCCTGCTCCAGGAGATCGGGGTGTCGGCGTGAAGGTCTGGCAAGCGGGGACTCATCTCTCCGAAGAGCGCGGCGGCAAGGTGGGAGACTGGTCCTGGCGGCAGTCGCGACGCCGCCTGCGCATCCTCGCCGGCCTCGCGACGCCCTACCAGTGGCGGACCGCCGGTGCCGTCGCGTCGCTCTTCGCCTTCACTCTCGTGGCGCTCCTGCCGCCTTTGCTCGCAAAGCTCGCCGTCGATCAGGGGATCAAGCAGGGCGACCTGCACACGCTCGCGTGGATCGTTGCGGCCTTCGTCGCCGTCGGGCTACTGGCGTTCGGCCTCTCGTCGCTGCAGACCTACCTGACGGGCTGGGTGGGTGAGCGCGCCCTCGCCGATCTCCGGATCCGGCTCTTCGCCCATCTGCAGCGGCTCTCGCTCGGGTACTTCGAGCGCAACCGCACCGGGGCGATCATCAGCCGGATCACGAACGACGTCGAGGCGCTCGACACCCTGATCACGGACGGCGTCACCTCGCTCGTGCAGAACACGATGCTCCTCGTCGGCACTGCGGTCGTGCTGTTCGTGCTCGACTGGCGGCTCGCGCTCGCGACGCTCTCGGTGATCCCGCTAATGGCGGCCGCGACAGTCTGGTTCCGTGTCCGCTCCAACCGCGCCTACCGGCGGGTGCGCGAGCGTATCGGCCTCGTCACCGCCACGCTCGCCGAGGACATCGCGGGGATGCGGGTCGTGCAGTCGTATGCGCGGGAGCCGCAGAACCAGTCGAGCTTCCGGGGCATCAACAGCCGCTATCGCGATGCCAACTACGAGACGATCGTGCTCAACGGGCTGTACTTCCCGGCCGTCGACTTCCTCGCCTCGCTCGCGACCGCGATCGTGCTCGGCTACGGCGGCTACTTGCTCCTCCACGGCCAGGTCTCGACCGGGACGCTGCTCGCCTTCTTTCTCTATCTGGCGAACTTCTTCGACCCGGTGCAGCAGCTCTCGCAGCTCTACAACACGTTCCTCTCCGCCACAGCCGCGCTCGACAAGATCATCGAGGTGCTCGACGAGGAGCCCGAGATCGTCGACGCTCCAGACGCGATCGAGCTGCCCCGGATCGACGGTCACGTCTGCTTCGAGGGGGTGCGATTCGGCTATGGCTCGCTCCCCGAAGTGCTGCACGGGATCGATCTCGACGTGCCCGCCGGGACGGCGGTGGCTCTCGTCGGCCAGACGGGCGCCGGCAAGTCGACGATCGCGAAGCTGATCGCCCGCTTCTACGACGTTCGCGAGGGGCAGCTGACGATCGACGGTCACGATGTCCGCGACGTCGAGCAGAAGTCGCTGCGGCGCCAACTCGGTGTCGTGCCGCAGGAGGGCTTCCTCTTCGCCGGCACGGTGGCCGAGAACATCGCGTTCGCCCGTCCCGATGCGAGCCGCGAGGACGTCGAGCAGGCCGCCGCCGCCGTCGGCGCCGACGGCTGGATCCGCGAGCTCGAGCACGGTTACGACACCGAGCTCGGCGAACGCGGCTTCAAGCTCTCCCTCGGGCAGCGGCAGCTGCTCGCCTTCGCGCGGGCGCTGCTCGCGGATCCGCGCATCCTGATCCTCGACGAGGCCACCTCGTCGGTCGATATCGGCACCGAGCGCATCATCGAGGCGGCGCTCCATCGCCTCCTCGCCGGCCGGACAGCCTTCGTGATCGCGCACCGGCTCTCGACGATCCAGGGTGCCGACCTGATCGTCGTGCTCGCCGACGGGAAGATCGTCGAGCAGGGAACCCACATGGAGCTGATCGCGCGGGGAGGGGCCTACACCGGCCTCTACGGCGACTGGGCCGAGCGCGTTGCGTAGCTGCGTGTCGCCGCCCCGCTCGCGCATTCCAGCCGGAACCGCGCACGCCGGGCGAACGCACCGTCCGAGATGACCTCGATTCGACCTCGAGGCACGCTCCGGGGTGTCTCCCTCCTCCTCCTCCTGCCTCCCTCCGGGAGACAGGAGTTGTGCGGCAAGGCGAACGATTTGTCCACAGGGCGGAGTCCGCCGGCTTCGGCCCAAGGCCGTCGCAGTCGGGCTGGCCTACCAGTCGGTCGGCTTGTAGTCCTTGAGGAACTTGCCCCAGAGGTGCTCGCCCGTGTTCGTGCCGTCCACGATCGGGTCGACGATCCGGGCGGCGCCGTCCACGATGTCGAGCGGCGGCGAGAACCGGTGCTCGGCCGTCTTCTGCTCGGCGATGTGGAGCGGATCCTCGTCGGTCACCCAGCCGGTGTCGACGCTGTTCATGTGGATTCCGTCGCCGTGGTAGTCGGTCGCCGCGGTGCGCGTCATCATGTTGAGCGCGGCCTTCGCCATGTTCGTGTGTGGATGGCGGGTCGTCTTCCAGCGCCGGTAGAACTGCCCCTCGACGGCTGAAACGTTGACAATGTGCTTGTCACGGTCGACGGTGCGGAGCATCAGAGGCTTCAACCTCGCGTTCAGCACGAACGGGGCGACGGCGTTGACGAGTTGGGTCTCGAGCAGCTCCACCGTCGAGACCTCGGCGAGCAGGAACCGCCACGAGTTGCGGTCGCGCAGGTCGACCTGCTGTAGGTCCTGGTCGAGGTGCCCCTCGGGGAAGAGATGTCCCCGGTCGGCAGCTTCGTCCGGCAGCAGCCGCACCTGCGAAAGGGCAGCGGAGGCGTACGGCTCGAGGACGGCGAGCATCGACTGGTCGAGCACCGGCGCGCCGTACTCCAGCATGTCGTAGCGGCGCAGCCCCGAATAGTCGCCGAGCAGCCGCTGCACCTCGGGGGCCAGGGTGTGCTCGGTAGCGAGCTCTCCTTCCATCATGTGCCGGTAGAAGTCGGGTGGCCGGCGCACGGTCTGACAGGCGTTGTTGACGAGGTAGTCGAGGCGGTCGTGCGTCGTCAGCAGGTGGTGGCAGAATGCCTCGACGCTCGGGGTGTGGCGCAGGTCGAGGCCGAAGATCTCGAGCCGGTCGCACCAGTCGCCGAAGTCAGCCTCCTGTGCGTAGCGTGCCGCCGAATCGCGCGGAAACCGCGTCGTCACGATCAGCCGCGCGCCAGCCCGCAGCAGCTTGATCCCCGACTGATAGCCGATCTTCACCCGCCCGCCGGTGAGCACGGCGACGCGGCCTTCGAGGTCGGCGGTCTCCGAGCGCTTGGCAAAGTTGAACTCGGCGCAGGGCGGGCAGAGCTGGTCGTAGAAGTCGTGCAGCTCCCGGTAGGGCTGCTTGCAGACATAGCAGTGCTGCTCGTCGGCCGTCAGGCGCAGCTCGGGCTCGCCAGGCTCGAACTCCCGCGGCGGATAGACGTTCGGCGTCGTGAACACCGGCCGCTCGCGCAGGACGCGGATGCCCGTGTCCGCGAGCATCGCCTCGTCCGCCCGGATGCTCGCGTCCCGCTCTTTCTTGCGCTTCGCCTTCGTGAACCGGCGTCGCTGCACGACATCGGGGTCGAAGACGTCGGCAGCGGCGGTGAGCAGACGTGTTCGCTCCTCGATGCTGAGCGCGCCGAGCAGGCTGCGGTCGCGTGCGACCGACTCCAGCAGCTCGGTCGCGGCCAGGAGCCGTTCAGCCGTGTCGTCGGCCTCGGGTGTGGCGTCGAAGTGGGGGTCGATCGACATCGTCCGGCAGGGTAACTGGCATCGCTAGTCTGCCCGGAGCAATGGCACCAGAGCATCCCGACAGCGACCCGATCGAGACCCGCGAGTGGCTCGACTCCGTCGACGCCGTCGTCGAGTCCGACGGCCGGGAGCGGATGGGGTTCCTGCTCGACCAGGCGATCGACCACGCCCAGGAGTACGGCGTCAAGGTTTCGGCCGGACTCAGCACGCCGTACGTGAACACGATCCCGGTCGACGAGGAGCCGCCGGTGCCCGGCGATCCAGAACTGGAGCGGCTCGCAACGGCGCTCGTGCGCTGGAACGCGATCGCGATCGTCCTTCAGGCGAATGCCGAGTCGACCGAGCTCGGCGGTCACATCGCGAGCTACCAGTCCGCCGAGACGCTGTACGAGGTCGGCTTCAACCACTTCTGGCGGGCGCGCTCCGAGGATCACGGCGGCGACCTCGTCTATATGCAGGGCCACTCCTCGCCGGGGATCTACGCACGCGCCTACCTCGAGGGACGGCTCGGCGAGGAGCAGCTACGTCGGTTCCGCCAGGAGGTCGACGGCGGCGGCCTCTCGTCCTATCCGCACCCCTGGCTGATGCCCGACTTCTGGCAGTTTCCGACGGTGTCGATGGGACTCGGCCCGCTGATGGCGATCTACCAGGCGCGGTTCATGAAGTACCTCGCCGCCCGCGGCGTCGTCGATCCGGGCGACCGCAAGGTGTGGGCCTTCATGGGCGACGGCGAGATGGACGAGCCCGAGTCGATGGGGGCGATCTCGCTCGCGGGCCGCGAGAAGCTCGACAACCTCGTCTTCGTGATCAACTGCAACCTGCAGCGCCTCGACGGGCCTGTGCGCGGGAACGGCAAGATTATCCAGGAGCTCGAGACGAACTTCACGGGCGCCGGCTGGAACGTGCTCAAGGTGATCTGGGGCTCGGGCTGGGATCCGCTACTCGAGGCCGATACGGAGGGCTGGCTGCACTACCGCATGGAGGAGGCGGTCGACGGCGAGTACCAGACCTTCAAGTCGAAGGACGGCGCCTACGTCCGCGAGCACTTCTTCGGCAAATACCCCGAGACACGGGCGATGGTCGAAGACTGGACCGACGAGCAGATCTGGGAGCTCCGGCGCGGCGGCCACGATCGGCAAAAGGTCTATGCCGCATACGCCGCCGCCGTGCAGTCGTCAGGCCAGCCGACCGTCATCCTCGCCAAGACGATCAAGGGCTTCGGGATGGGGGAGGCGGGCGAGGGTCGCAACATCACCCACCAGCAGAAGTCGATGAACGACGAGGCGCGCCTCGCAATACGCGATCGACTCGGGCTCACGCTGACCGACGAGCAGGCGACGGGGGCCTTCTTCCACCGGCCCTCCGAGGACAGCCCCGAGTTGCGCTACCTGCTCGAGCGCCGGGCCGCTCTCGGCGGCAGCCTGCCTGCCCGTCACCGTGACGCCGAGCCGCTTCCAACACCCGCTCCGTTCACGACGGTGCTCGAGGGCAGCGGCGAGCGCGAGAACTCGACCACGATGGCGTTCGTCCGGATCCTCAATTCATTGGTGCGCGAGCCGGTGCTCGGCGAACGGGTCGTGCCGATCGTTCCCGACGAGTCTCGCACCTTCGGGATGGAGGGAATGTTCCGCCAGCTCGGGATCTTCTCCCAGGTCGGCCAGCTCTACCAGCCGGAGGATGCGGAGGACTTCATGTTCTATCGCGAGGACGAGCACGGCCAGATCCTGCAGGAGGGGATCAACGAGCCGGGGGCTTTCTCATCCTGGATCGCGGCGGCGACCTCGTATGCGAATCACGGCGTGACGATGGTTCCCTTCTACGTCTTCTACTCGATGTTCGGCTTCCAACGCATCGGTGATCTCGCCTGGGCGGCCGGAGACAGCCGAGCGCGGGGATTCCTGATCGGCGCCACCGCCGGCCGCACGACGCTCAACGGCGAGGGGCTCCAGCACGAGGACGGCCACTCACACCTCCTCGCCTCCGTCGTTCCGAACTGCCGCGCCTACGACCCGACCTATGGCTACGAGCTCGCGGTGATCGTGCGCGACGGTCTGCGGCGGATGTGCGAGGAGCAGGAGGACGTCTTCTACTACCTCACGGTGATGAACGAGAACTATGTCCAGCCGGCACTGCCGGACGGGGCGGAGGAGGGGATTCTCCGTGGCATGTACCTCCTGCGGGAGGGTATCGGCACCGCTGCCGGGCCCCGCGTGCAGCTGCTCGGCTCGGGCGCGATCCTGCGGGAGGTTGTCGCCGGGGCCGACCTGCTCGAGACGGACTTCGGCATCGCAAGCGACGTGTGGAGCGTGACGAGCTTCACCGAGCTCCGCCGGGACGGGCTCGAGGTCGAGCGCTGGAACCGGCTCCACCCGACCGGCGAGCAGCGGCGCTGCTTCGTCGAGCAGGCGCTCGAGGGCCGGCCCGGCCCCTACGTCGCGGCCACCGACTATATGCGCGCCTTCGCCGACCAGATCCGGCCGTTCGTGCCCGGGCGCTATGCCGTCCTCGGCACCGACGGCTTCGGTCGCAGCGACTACCGCGCGAAGCTGAGGGAGTTCTTCGAGGTCGACCGCCATCACGTTGCCGTGGCGGCACTGAAGGCGCTGGCCGACGACGGTGTTGTGGAGCCGGTCGTCGTGCAGCAAGCGATCGAGCGCTACGGCATCGATGCCGACGCCGACGCACCCTGGAAGCGCTGAGCGCTCTCGCGACGCTTCGGTAGTTCCGCGTAGGGCGGTCGGTGTTCGGCCCGATGCCGCCGCAGGCTTCCTGTGCAAGCCTTGGTGCATGACGAGCGTTCTCGCACCGCTCGGAGGCTCGGACGGAATGGTCGATCTTCCCGTCGGGCCGGACCTGTGGGAGCGCGTGTTCTCGGTGGCGCCGCTGGTCGTGATCGGCACGAAGGAGGGAGAGGGCTGGAACTTCGCCCCCAAGCACATGGCAATGCCGCTCGGATGGGCCGGGCATTTCTGCTTTGCCTGCACGCCACAGCATGCGACGTACAGGAACGTCAAAGCTCACCCGCAGTTCACGGTCAGCTTTCCGCGGCCCGATCAGATCCTGGAATCGAGCTTCGCTGCTGCAGGTCGCTTCGAGGACGACTCGAAGCCGGGCCTTGCCGGTGTCCCGGCAGCGCCGGCGCGGGTCGTGGACGGGCGCGTCGTCGCCGGCTGTCGGTTCAGCCTGGAGTGCGAGCTCGATCGCGTCATCGACGGCTTCGGGCCAAACAGCCTGATCGTCGGTCGCGTGGTCGCCGCCGCGGCCGCACGTGAGGTGCTTCGCGGTGCCGAGGTAGACGACGCCGACCTCGTGTACCGGTCAGGGCTGCTCGCTTACGTCGCCCCGGGCCGGTTTGCGGTCGTCCGCGACAGTCTCGCTTTTCCCTTCCCTGCAGACTTCAGGCGGTAGTGCGATGGCGCTGCCGAGAGCGCACGCGATCCTGGAATGGCTCGAGGAGCATCGGCCCGAGATGGTGGACCTCCTCGAGCAGCTCGCCCGGGCGGAATCGCCCTCGCTCGAGCCCGACACGCAGCGCTGCCCGTTTCGGATTCTCGCAGCCGAGCTCGAGCACGAGGGGTTCGTCGTGCGGGCCGTCCACGGTGACGGCGTCGGCGATCACCTCTACGCCCGTCCCCAGCACCGAGCTCGGGGCGACCCCCGGCAGCTCTTGATCGGCCATATGGACACCGTCTGGCCGGTCGGCACGCTCGTCGGGATGCCGTTGCACGACGACCACGGCGTGCTGTTCGGCCCCGGCGTGGCGGACATGAAGGGCGGCCTCGTCCAGATCGTCTTCGCACTTCGTGCGCTGCGCGAGCTGGGCCTGCGGCCGTCGGTCACCCCCGTGGTGCTCATCAACACCGACGAGGAGATCGGCAGCCGTGACTCCCGCCGGCTGATCGGGCGCCTCGCGCGTGGTGCTGCGCGCGCGTTCGTGCTCGAGTCGGGAGAGGGAGCGGACGGAAGACTGAAGATCGCGCGCAAGGGGCTGGGCCGCTTCACGGTGACCGTCCGCGGCCGTTCGTCGCACGCCGGTGCGGATTTCGAGCAGGGGATCAGCGCGATCCTCGAGCTCTCCCACCAGGTTCAGAAGCTCTTCGCCCTCAACGACCCGGCCCATGGGATCACGGTCAACGTCGGGACGATCGACGGCGGCCTGCGCCCGAACGTGGTCGCGCCACAGGCGAAAGCCGTCGTGGACGTGCGGGTGCCCACCGCCGCCGCCGCGTCGAGGCTGGAGCAGGCGCTGCGTGGGTTGACGCCGGTACTCGAGGGAGCCGTGGTGGAGGTCGAGGGCGGGTTCGGCCGGCCGCCGATGGAGCCGGTGCCACGCAACCGCTCCCTCCTCGCGACCGCCAAGCGGCTCGGCTACGAGCTGGGAATCTCGGTCGAGGATGCCGGTCTCGTCGGAGGCGGCTCTGACGCCAACACGACGAGTCTGTACACCGGCACGCTGGACGGGCTCGGCCCGGTTGGCGAGGGATCCCATGCCTCGGATGAGCGCGTCGACACTCGCCGCATGCCCGAGCGGACGGCGCTGCTCGCCCTGCTGCTGCTCGAGCCTGCCGACCAGCACCTTCGCTTCGGTCGTGGCCGCGCGGTCCCGCCACGCACTCCCGGCGCCGCCAGGGTCGCGATCCTCGGCAGCAACGCGAGCCTCACGAATGCCGCGCTCGCTCGCGCGTGGCGATCGTTCGGAGTTGACGCGGCCCTGCTCAGGCCCGCCGCGGCTGCGGCCTGGCTGCGGGAGGGCGATACGGTGCTCGGCAGGCTCGACATCGAACCGACCCTGAACGGGGTCGAAGGCGGGTTGCTCGGGCTGCTCTGGCTCGAGCGACGGGGATTCCGGGTGCTCAACCCCGCCCGAGCGCTCGTCGCCGCGCACGACAAGCTTCTCACCGCGTGGCGGCTTCGGGACGCAGGAATCCCGCATCCACGGTCGGAGCTTCTGCGGTCGGCCGGGGATCGGCCAACGATCCCCCTGCCGCTCGTGATCAAGCCGCGGCTCGGAAGCTGGGGCGTGGACGTCTTTCGTTGCGAGACGTATGGGGAGCTGGAGCGGGCGCTCGCCGAGGTTGCAGAACGGCCATGGTTCCGCCGTTTCGGGGTGCTCGCGGAGGAGTTGATCCCGCCCGTCGGCTACGACCTCAGGCTCGTCGTGGCAGGCGGCAGGGTCGTCGGCGCAATCCGGCGCGTGGCCGCTCCCGGCGAGTGGCGCACCAACATCAGCCTCGGCGGGAGCTGGCAGAGCACGTCCGTCCCGAAGCAGGCATCGATGCTCGCTGTTGCCGCGGCGGGCGCTATCGGGGCGGATCTCGTCGGGGTCGACCTGCTCCCGGTCGGCGGCGGCTTCACGGTAATCGAACTCAACGGTGCCGTCGACTTCGACAGCCGGTACTCGCTTCCGGGCAAGGACGCCCTGCGCGAAGCAGCGGTCGCGCTCGACCTGCTGCCCGCGGGGGCAGGCGTGGTGACGCCGTCATTCGTGGCGGAAGCGTGAAGAATCGTGCACAGGGGCGCGTGAACATGCACTTTGCGGCTCCCCTGTCCTGATCGGACACTTGGCGCGACCTGCAAATCCGGATACCTCTCACGGTCTTCCACTCAACCGAAGGAGGACACGTGAATCGACGGACGATTGTGATCGTCGCCGCCGTGGCGGCGGTGCTCGTGGGGACGGCTGCGATTGCCACTGCAGCGTCGGGCGGCTCGACGACGATCAACGCCTGCCGCAACCTGCGGCACGGCCTCGTGCGCATCGTCTTCAGCGACGCCGCGTGCAAGCGCAACGAGGCAAAGCTGTCATGGAACATCCAGGGGCCCGCAGGTTCGGCCGGTCCCGCCGGAGAGCCGGGGCCCGCAGGACCGGCCGGGCCGAAGGGCGATGCCGGGGCACCCGGACCGGCCGGCCCTCCCGGGCCAAAGGGAGCCCCGGGTGCGGCGCTCAGCTCGGTCGACGGGTTCGCCGGGACAGCGTGTACGACCTTCGACGGCGACCCGGGTCAGATCGAGGTCGGCTCGACTGCGACCGACCTGATAACGTTGACCTGCGAGACCGGTGGCACGCCCCCGCCGCCACCGCCCGGGAGCCCGAAGCTCGTGATCAACGAGGTCGACTACGACCAGGTCGGCGCCGATACGGGCGGCTTCGTCGAAATTGCAAACACGGGGAACGCGGCGGCGACGCTCGACGGAATCGCGCTCGTGCTGGTCAACGGCGGCGACGGTTCGGAGTACGGTCGTAAGACGCTCTCGGGCACGCTGGCGGCGGGTGCGAAGCTCGTCGTGGACGTCGACCCACAGAACGGGGCTCCGGACGGGTTCGCGTTGATCGACACCGCGACCGACAAGCTCCTCGACGCTCTCAGCTACGAGGGGACGATCACCGCGGCCACGATCGGCACGAAGACGTTCAACCTCGTCGAGGGGACGCTGCTGCCGGCGACGGTCGCGGACTCGAACACGGTCGACGGCTCACTCGCCCGGATCCCCGACGGAACCGACACAGACAATGCGGCCTCGGACTGGCAGTTCACGACGACGGTCACGCCCGGGGCGGCGAACGTGAAGACGCCGTAGGTCGCGTCGCGTAGAGCGGTCGTGGAACGGTCGTGGAACGGTCGTGGAACGGTCGTGGGGTGTCTCCCGAAAGAGCAGAGGAGACACCCATGGCTGTTTCTGTGGCTGTTTCCGTTGGTCAGCGACCCTTGCTCCGACTCTCCTGGCTCAGCGCCTTCCACTGCTTGCGTCCTGCGGTTGCAGCACGCTTGTCGAGCTTGCGGTCGAGGTGGGCGAGCTCGGCCTGGAGCCCCAAAAAACTCTCCCACCGGTCGGCGGCAAGCGTCCCGTCGGCGAGGGCGGCCTGCACCGCGCACCCGGGCTCCCGGTCGTGCGCACAGTCGGAGAACTTGCAGTGCGCGAAGAGCCCGGTCACGTCCTCGAACGCTTCGTCGATACCCTCGTCGGCGACCCAGAGCTGGATCTCGCGAATCCCCGGCGTGTCGATGATCAGCGCCCCCGACGGCAGGCGGATCAGCTCGCGGCGGGTCGTGGTGTGTCGGCCTTTCCCGTCGTCGCGAATCTCCTGGGTCGCGAGCAGCTCCTCGCCCGCGAGCGTGTTCACGAGCGTCGACTTGCCGACGCCGGAGGAGCCGAGCAGGACTGCCGTCAGCCCGGGTGCGACCTCCCCGGTCACCTTGTCGAGCCCGGCACCCGTGATGCTCGAGATCGCGAGCACGGGCACGTCTCCCGCGATCGTCTCGACCTCGGCGACGGTTACCTCCGGGGTCGGATGCAGGTCGGACTTCGTCAGCACGATCACGGGGCGGGCGCCGCTCTCCCAGGCGAGGATCAGGTAGCGCTCCAGGCGCCGCAGGCTCAGGTCTTCGTTCATCGATGCGACGAGAAACGCTACGTCGATGTTCGCGGCGAGCACCTGCTCTTCGGTTGCCTGCCACGCGGTCTTGCGGGAAAACTTCGTGAACCGCGGCAGCACCGCCGTGATCGCCCCGGTCCCGTCCTCGGCGCCGACCGTGACGACGACCCAGTCGCCGACGACGGGGAGCTCGGCGGTCGTCGCGGCATCGTGCACGAGGCGGCGCACCACTTCGCAGCGGAGCTCGCCGAGCTCGGTGAGCACGTCGTAGGCCCCACGATGCTGGATCGAGACACGGCCGGCGACGACGCCGTCGGCGGCGAATGGTTCGTAGTGCTCGCTCAGCCGGTTGTTCCAGCCGAGCGATTCGAGTTCGGTCAAGCGGGATCTCCCTTTCGTCCTCGCCTACATGAAAGCGGCTGGTGGCCCGGCGCGCCAGCCGCAGGGGTCTGGAGCGGGCTCAGCGTGCGTCTGCGAGCAGAGCCTCGGCCGCGCGACGGCCCGAGGCTAGGGCCCCGTTCAGCGACGGATGCTCGCGATGATCGCCGCAGGCATAGAGGCCCGCAGCCAGCCTGACGGGTTGCTCGATTCGACCGCCGACGGGGTACGCAGGCAGCGCCCGGGGGATGCGATAGGTGCGGAGGTGGCGCCACATCGCCACGTCGGGCCCGAACCAACGGTGGAGCTGGCGGCCGACGGCGTCCAGGTCGGGCTCGGCGGCGCCGAGGATCGTCAGCGAGACGAGCGACCGGTCGGTGGGCGCGTAGCTCGAAGCTGCCTCGCTCGGCACGCAGAGGTTGTTGACCGGGCCGCCCTCGCCGTTCACGACGAGCCAGGGCCCCGGGATCGGCGAGACCGGGGCGTCGTAGTAGACGCAGGTGACTCCGTTCCAGCCGTGCGCGGGCTCGTCGACGAGGCCGGCTGCTGCGACGACGATCGCCTGGGCGTGCAGTTGCTCACCGGTTTCGAGCGAGAGTGCGCACGGGCCCACCGTTGCAACCGCCGCACCGATGCGGATGTCGAGCCCCTCTCCGAGCTGGAGCGGGATCCGTCCCATGCCCCCAGCGGGAAGGGCGGCAGGTCCTTCGGCGAACGAGCGGAGCACGAAATCGAGGAAGCGGCTCGATGTCTCCAACCGTGGCTCGAGGAAGATACCGCGGAGAAACGGGGCGAAGAATCGCTCGACGGTCGTTCGGGAGACCCCCGCCCGGCGGAGCGCCTCGGCAGTCGTCGTCTCGTCGCCACCGCCGCGCAGCAGGCGCAGAACGGCTGCGCCGTCGCGGACGCCGACGACGCCTCCCGCAAGCGCCCGCAGGCTGCGGACGGGCGCGTGGCGCGGGTCGGCAAGGCGTCGGAAGCGCCCCTCGGCGCGCACGATCGCGCCCCGCTCGAATCTGCCGAGGTCGAGCCGGCCGTAGTCCAGCGCCGCGCGGGCCTCAGGGTAGGCGAGCGGCAGCACCTGGAAGCCGTGGTCGAGCAGGAACCCGTTGACCTCGTCGGTTCGCACGCGACCACCGATCGTGTTCGAGCGTTCGAGCACGAGCGGTCGGCGGCCGGCCGCGAGGAGGCGTCGCGCGCACGCCAGGCCGGCGATGCCCCCGCCGACGACGATCACATCGTGCTCGACGCTCACGGGTGCGAGGGTACCGCCCGGGTCAACGGCCCGCGGAGGTCAGGACGACGCAGCGAGCGCCGCGGCGAGGCCCGAATCGATGTCGGGCTGGCCGAACGTGAATCCCTCGGCCTCGAGCTTCGCGGGAACGACGCGCTGGCCGCCGAGCAACATCTCGACGCCCATCTGTCCGAAGGCGGCCCGGGCCGCGAACGCGGGCAGCGGCAGCACCGTCGGCCGGTGGACGGATCGGCCGAGCGCCTTCGTGAACTCGGTGTTCGTCACGGCTCCGGGCGCTGTGACGTTGACGGGCCCCGCGAGCGGGTGTTCGAGCGCGAAGAGATAGGCGGCCACGGTGTCGTCCAGCGAGACCCAGCTCCACCATTGCTTGCCGCTACCGACGCGGCCACCACCACCGAGCCGGAACGGGAGCAGCATGCGTTGCAAGGCCCCGCCACGCTGCGACAGCACGATGCCCTGGCGGAGGTGCACGGTCCGCAACCCGGCAGCCCGGGCCGGCTCGGCGGCCGCCTCCCAGGCCTGCACGACGTCTGCGAGGAAGCCGGTTCCGAGCGAGGAGGTCTCGTCCAGGATCTCGTCGCCCCGGTCGCCGTAGAACCCCGCGCCGGACGCGCAGAGCAGCACCGGCCGACCGCGAAGGCGTGCCGCCGTCTCGGCGATCAACGTCGTTCCCTCGACCCGCGAGGAGAGGATCCGCTGCTTGACAGCGTCGCTCCAGCGGCGGCCGATGTTCTCTCCGGCTAGGTGGATGATCGCGCCGACATCCTGAAGCGCGCTCTCGTCGATCGATTGCGCCGCGATTCCCCAGTGGGCCTCGCCGGGCCCTGTCGGGGCGCCGCGCACGATGCGGATGACCTCGTGGCCGGAGCTCTCGAGCGCCGACGCAAGCGCCGTGCCGATCAGCCCGGAGGAGCCGGTGATCGCGATCTGCATGGAATAGATTCTATACAAAACCAGGACGCCCCTGTAGCGGCCGCAGGAGAGGATGCATGCGAAGATCACCTGCATGAACGTCGAGGCGATCGTCGCCCGCATCTGGCCGGGCGAGCAGGCCCGGTTCGAGGTGCTCGGCGGGGGAATCACGAACCACAACTTCAAGGTGGACGTGGCCGGGGGTTCGTACGTCCTGCGGGTCACCGGGCACAACACGGACCTGCTCGGGATCGACCGGTCCCTCGAGCACGAGGCATCCCTCGCGGCTGCTGCGGTGGGTGTCGGCCCCGAGGTCGTCGCCTTCGTCGAGCCGGAGGGGTACCTCGTGACCCGGTTCATCGAAGGCACCGTCGTCCCGGTCGAGCGGATGCGCGAGGCGGAGTCGATCCGGCGGGTGGCAAGTGCGTTGCGGCCCGTTCATCACGGACCGCCGCTGCCGGGGCGCTTCATCTCGTTCCGCGTTGTCGAGGACTACCGGACGACTGCGTTCGCTCACGGCGCCGAGGTGCCACCCGAGTACGCCTGGGCCCGGCAGATCGCTCGTCGTGTCGAGCGCGCCCGAGGGGCCTTCCCGGAGCGACCCTGCCACAACGATCTCCTCAACGCGAACCTCATCGACGACGGCAGCCGAATCCGGATCGTCGACTGGGAGTACGCCGGGATGGGCGACGTCTTCTTCGACCTCGCCAACTTCTCGATCAACCACGGCCTCGATCGCGATAGCCGCAGCGCCCTCCTCGCCGCCTACTTCGGTCAGGTGCGACCGGCGGATGAGCGGGCGCTCGAGCTGATGCTGTTCATGTCCGACTTCCGCGAGGCGATGTGGGCCGTCGTCCAGGGAGCCGTCTCGCAGCTCGACTTCGACTTCGCCTCCTACGCGGCGGAGCACTTCGAGCGGCTGCAGGTGACGGCGACCGCACCGGCGTTCGTCAGGGCTCTCGACGGCTAGCAGCAGGCGCTCTCAGCCGATCCAGGCCTGGCCGTTCCAGTACGCGCGCAGCTTTCCTCGCCGGCTGACCTCGAGATGGACTTCCTCTGGCTCGGCCAGGCCCGGGGGCGCCCAGACCGAGATGCCCGCCTCCTCGTGGACTCGCCGGAATTCCCGCTCGGGCGGTTGCGTCGCGGCCCGCAGGTCGTAGGTGTAACCGGCGCAGCAGCGGGTGCCGTGCGCCCAGAGGTAGACGTCGCCGCCGGAATCGGCGATCTGCTGCAGCGTTTGCGGGTCAGCGACGAGCCGCACGTCACGGACCGTAGCAGTGGCGGCCACCGACGGCTGCGCCACAACGGTCTAGACAATAGGTCCCGTTCATCGTACGGTGGCCTGATGGATGCGGCCTACGACATTCCCCTCGCGGCGCGGGGCTCGAAGCCGATGCACGTTGCGATCGCCGAGCATCTCGCCGCTGCGATCCGGGCGGGTCGGCTCGGTGTGGGTGAGCGCCTGCTGCCCGAGCGTGAACTGTCGGGGCGGCTCGGCGTTAGCAGGATGACGGTACGGCAGGCGCTCGGCGAGCTCGAGCACGACGGGCTCGTGCGCCGCGTGGTCGGCCGGGCGGGAGGGACATTCGTCTCGGAGCCGGCTGCCGGGGGTGGCTCGGCGGAGATCGACGGGCTCTCGGCTACTCTGCGCCGCGGCGGTGCGGCAAGTGGCGTCGAGCTCGTCTCCGTCGATGTCGAGCCCGTCAGGCGACGCACGGCCGATGCGCTCGCGCTGAAGAAGAGCGACCGAGTCGTCGTGATCGTCCGGATGCGACTGGCGGGCGGGAAGCCACTCGCGATCGAGCGCACCTCGCTGCCTGTACGGCTCTTCCCGGATATCGAGGACCTCGATCTCGGGGGCTCGCTCCACGACCTGATGGACGACGGTTTCGGGTTGCGGCCCGTCCGTGCGGTCGAGCGGCTCGAGATCGTGGAGGCACGGTCGGCAGACGCCAGGGCGCTCGGCGTGCGACGTGATGCGCCGCTCTTCTTCGTCGAGCGAATCGGGTACGCCGCCGATGGAAGGGCAGTCGAGCTCGCGCGCGACCGCTTCAGGTGCGATCGTACGAGCATCGTGGTGGAATCGACGGGGACGGGGGAGTGAAGGCACGCGCGCGGGCCGTCGTCGTCGGCGGCGGGGTCGGTGGCTGCTCGATCCTCTACTGGCTTGCACGGCTCGGTTGGAACGATGTCGTTCTGGTCGAGCGGGCGGATCTGACGAGCGGCTCGACGTTCCACTCCGCAGGGCTCGTCGGACAGCTGCGCAGCTCGCTGGCGCTGACGCGGATGATGATGAACTCCGTCGAGCTCTACCGAACGCTCGAGGCCGAGGTCGGGCTCGAAACGGGCTGGCGCGAGGTCGGGTCGCTTCGGCTCGCCTCCTCGCCCGAACGACTGGAGGAGATCACGCGCCAGGCCGGCTGGGCGAAGACCTTCGGGCTGCCGCTGGAGCTGATCTCGGCGGAGGAGTCACAGGCCCTGTTTCCGCCGATGTCGACGGAGGGCGTGCTCGGCGCGGCTTACCTGCAAAGCGACGGCTACATCGATCCGAGTCAGCTGACGTTCGCGCTCGCCGAGGGCGCCCGCCGCCGTGGAGCGGAGGTCAACACCAACACTCGCGTCACCGGGATCACCGTCCAGGACGGCGAGGTGACGGGCGTCGAGACGGATCGTGGCTCGATCGAGACGGGCATCGTGATCAACGCGGGCGGCATGTACGCGCGGGAGATCGGAGCCCTCGCCGGCGTCAACGTGCCGATCATCCCGATGGCACACGAGTACCTCGTGCTCCAGCCGTCAGGCCTGCCCACCGACATGCCGACGATGCGCGACCCGTCGCTGCTCGTCTACTACCGGCCGGAGTCGGGCGGCCTGATCATGGGAGGGTACGAGCGGCACTGCGAGCCCTGGTCGCTGGACGGGATCCCCGCCGACTTCAACGGGAAGCTGCTGGAAGAAGACTGGCCCCGCTTCGAGGAGCTGATGGAGAACGCCGTCGTGCGCGTTCCCGACCTCGCGGAGATGGGTGTCGTCAAACTGATCAACGGTCCCGAGGCGTTCACGCCCGACGGCGAGTTCATCCTTGGGCCGTCCGAGGTGCGTGGGTTCTGGGTCGCCGCCGGGTTCTGTGCCCACGGGCTCGCCGGCGCGGGCGGGATGGGGCAGCTCGTTGCCGAGTGGATAGTCGAGGGCACGCCGTCGCTCGACGTCTGGCACATGGATTCGCGGCGCTTCGGCGCCGCCTACCGCTCGCGGGAGTACACCCTCGCGCGCACGGCCGAGATCTACGAGACCTACTACGACGTCAAGTACCCGGGCCATGAGCGCAGCGCCGGCCGCCCGCTTCGCGTCTCGCCCGCCTACGAGCGCCTCGCCGCGCTGGGTGCCGCGTTCGGCGAGAAGTCGGGGTGGGAGCGGGTCAACTGGTTCGAGCCGAACGCGCCCGTCGGCGACGAGACGTTGCGACCGCGCGGCTGGGCGGGCAAGCTCTGGTCGCCCGCGATCGGAGTCGAGCATCGTGCCTGCCGCGAGGCGGTCGCGATCTTCGACGAGTCGTCGTTCGCCAAGATCGAGGTCGCCGGTCCCGGCGCAGCCGACTTTCTCGAGTCGATGTGTGCGAACAGGGTCGCGCGCGACGTGGGCGCCGTCACCTACACCCAGATGCTCAACAGCCGTGGCGGGATCGAATGCGACTTCACCGTGACGCGCCTCGCCGACCAGCGGTTCCGCATCGTCACCGGAACGGCGGTCGGGCAGCACGATCTCGCCTGGCTCCGCCAGCACGCGCCACGCGATGGGTCGGTCGGCATCGCCGACGTCACCTCCGCACAGGCGTGCTTTGGCATCTGGGGCCCGAACACACGGGCGCTGCTGCAGCCGCTGACAACGACCGATCTCTCGAACGACGCCTTCCGCTATATGCAGGCCCGGGAGCTCTCGATCGGCGCGGTTCCGTGCCTAGCCGTTCGCGTCACCTACGTCGGCGAGCTCGGCTGGGAGCTGTATTGCCCGGCAGAGTTCGGCGGGCGGTTGTGGGACACGCTGTGGGCTGCCGGCGGGGAGCACGGTCTCGTAGCGGCCGGCTACAAGGCGATCGATTCCTTGCGTCTGGAGAAGGGCTACCGGGTCTGGGGAGCCGATATCACGCCCGAGGATTCGCCGTCCGCGGCAGGGCTCGGCTTTGCCGTGAAGCTCGACAAGGGGGAGTTCCTCGGCAAGGACGCGCTGCTCGCGAATCCCGAGCCCGACCGCGTCCTCCGCTGCTTGACGCTCGACGACCCACGGGCGGTCGCACTCGGGTCGGAGCCGGTTTGGGTCGGAGATCGCCTCGTCGGCCGGGTCACGAGCGGAGGCTATGGGTACACCGTCGCGCGCTCGATCGCGTACGCCTATCTCCCGGCAGTCGACGCGGAGGTCGGGACACGGGTCGCCGTCGAGATCTTCGGCGAGTGGGTGGGCGGCGGGGTCGCAGCCGAGCCGCTGCACGACCCGGCCGGCGTGCGCGTACGAGCGTAGCCGCCGTCGTTCAGGCGTTGCCCGACTCGGGTGGACGCAGGGCCGCGAACGGGTCGGTGATCGTGAGCTCCTGCTCGGTGAACGCGAACTCCTCCGCCGGCCGGCCACCCGAGCGACCCGAGTCGCGACGGCCGCCCGTCGGCCCGATCGCACCACGGCGAAGGAGGACGCGCTTCAGGTTCGTCGCCGAGACGTCGTAGCCGAGCGCGGCAGCGTAGACGTCGCGCAGCTCGGTCAGCGTGAAGGTCGAGGGAGCGAGCGCGAAGCCGATGTTCGAGTAGGAGAGCTTGCCGCGGAGTCGGTCGCGCGCCGCGTGCACGATGGCGCCGTGATCGAAGGCGGTCGCAGGCAGGTCGTCCACGGCATGCCAGCTCGTGTCGTCCGGCACCGACGGGTCGACGCCGAGCGGCACGAGGCCGAGGTACGCCGTCGCGATTTCCCAGTCGACGGGGTTGCGATCCGGGTCGCCGTAGGTCGCCACCTGCTCCAGGTGCGCTACCTCGGCCAGGTCGACCTTTGTCGCGAGGTGCCGCCGTATCGATGCCTCGAGTGTCTCTCCGGCGACGAGCACGCCGCCGGGGAGGGCCCAGGAGCCCGCGAACGGCTCGAGCGCGCGCTGCCAGAGCAGCACCCTGAGGACGCCGTCTCGGACCTGGAGCACGGCGGCAAGGGTGACCTGTGCCGGTCTGGTAAACTCCGGCCGAGGTTTACGACTCATAGTCAAAAACTAGCGAAAGGTTCGGACGATGACAAAGCGAGTGACCACGGCAGGGGTCGTCGCGGGCCTCGTCGCCGTCGCGGTGGCACTGCTCGCTGCCTCGGGCACGACTGCAGCGCCGCGCACGGCAGCTGCAACCCCGATCAAGGTGGGGCTGATCACCGACATCGGGCAGCTCAACGACAACGGCTTCAACGAGCTCGCCTACAACGGTCTCAAGCGAGCGGAGAAGCAGCTCGGCGTCCAGGGCCGCGTCGTCGAGTCGCGGTCGGCGGCGGACTACGTCCCCAACATGACCTCGCTGGCGCGCAAAGGCTACGACCTGATCATCGCTGTCGGGTATGCACAGGGCGACGCGATCGCAGCCGTGGCGAAGCAGTTCCCGAAGACGAACTTTGCGATCGTCGACGTCGACCAGACGACGCTCAAGGGCAAGCCCGCCAACGTCCGGGGCCTGCTCTTCCGCGAGCAGGAGGTCGGGTACCTCGCCGGCACGATCGCAGCGCTCTCCGCAAAGAGAAGCGGGGGCAACCAAATCAGCGCCGTCGGAGGCTTCAAGGAGCCGCCGGTCGACCGGTACATCGCCGGGTACCGGGCCGGTGCGATCGCAGCCGTCCCCGGGACGAGGGTGAGGTGGGGGTACTCGCAGGACTGGGTTGATCAGGCGAAGTGCAAGGAGCTTGGACTTACCCAGATCGCGGCCGGATCGAGAGTCGTCTTCCAGGTCGCCGGGGGATGCGGGCTCGGGGCACTCCTCGCCGCGAAGCAGGAGAAGGTCTGGGGTATCGGCGTCGATGCGGACCAGTCGTTCCTCGGGCCGCACGTGCTCACGAGTGCCCTCAAGGGCGTTGATACCGCGGTGTTCCTCACCTCCAGGGCTGTGCAAGACGGAACCTTCAAGGGCGGCCGCAACGCGACGTTCGGCCTCAACCAGAAGGGCGTCGGCCTCGGGATCTTCAGCCCGCGGGCGAACAAGGCGGACATCGCAAGAACGAAGCTCGTCGCGAGTCGGATCGCGAGCGGCGCGATCACCAATATCCCGACCAACCTTAAGTAACGGCCAGGCGTCCACCCGGGGTCAGGCTCGAGTCTGACCCCGGGTGGACGCGCAGCGCACCGAGTACACCGGCGGTAGGTGAGAGGCGACGGCCGCCCAGCTGGCTCCCGCGTCGCCGGAGCCGTAGAGGTCGCCCGATGTGGCGCCAAAGTAGAGCTCGAGGCTCGCGCCCTCCGACGTCGTATCGAAGGCCTCGCGCAGGACGGTGAGATAGGCGTGCTGCTCCGGCAGGCCGTGGTCGCGCGCGCTCCAACTCGCTCCCGCGTCCCGTGTCTCCCAGACCCTCACGGCGCCTCCCGGGGTCGTCCTGTCCTCGGCGCCGACGAGCGGGATCACGTAGGCGCTGTCGGGGTCGGCCGGGTCGACGGCGACCGGGAAGCCGAAGTCGGAGGGCAGGGCGGTCCCGGTGCTGACGTCGTTCCAGGTCGTGCCCGCGTCGTCCGAGCGGTAGACGCCCCCGTGGAACTGCATGAAGAGGCGCTCGGGCCGGCCGGCGGAGCGCCGTACATGGTGGACGCAGTGCTGGGCAGGGACATCGCGCATATCCTCGGGGAGGTAGCCTGGGACGATCCCGGTGTTCGAATAGCGCCACGTCGCGCCCCGGTCGTCCGAGAGCCAGACGCCCACGGCGGAGATCGCAACCAGCAGCCGCTCCGGGTCGCCGGGCCAGGGCACGATCGTATGCAGGCAGAGGCCGCCGCCGCCCGGCGTCCAATCGGGGCGGGTGGGGTGGTCCCAGAGCCCGCGGTTGAGAGCCCACTTGAGGCCGCCGTCCTCGCTCTCGAACAGGCAGCCTGGGTCGCCACCCGCGTACATCAGTCCCTCGGCTTCGCCCGCGGTGATCACCCAGATCCGGGCGAGCGACGCGTCGCCGTCCTCCGGGAGCGCGATTCCCTGCGTCTCCTGCCACTCGCCGGCGGGGTCGTCCGCGACCCAGATCCTGGCGCCATAGAACCACGACGTGACCGACGCGAGGTAGCGGCCGGAGCGGCGGTCACGCATCGCGTACTCGACGGACTGCCCCGCGAACGCCCGCGTCGTGACCTCGAAGCCCGACGCCGCATCGCCCTCGAGCACGAACAGGCCCTTCTTCGTCCCGACCAAGAGCTCGGTCATCTCATCCTCCTGTGATCGCCGGCAACACGTGGACTCGGTCTTTCGAGCCGACCGGCGTGTCCGCCCGCGCTGGTTGTCCGTTGACGTAGACGTTGACGTGCTGCCGAATCGTGCGCCGCTCGTCGAGGATCCAGCCCGAGAGGGCTGGCCGCGCTCGTTCGAGCGCCTCCAACACCTCGAGCACGGTGGCGCCGTCGAGCTCGTGCGAACGCGATCCCGCGAGCTCCGAGAGGGGTGCGCGCAGCAGGACGACGGCCACCGACCGATCCTACGCTTCAGCGTCCCCCGGGCGGTGCATATCCGCCCGGCGATGGGGGGTGAGATTCGTCTCGCGGCGCTGGCCGAGCTCGGCACGGCGGCGCTCGGCCTCGAGCGCTGACGCGATCGAGTCGATGTGCGCGCTCGTTCAGCGGCTGAGCGGAGTGGACATCACGGTCGTCTCCGAGGTCACAGCCGAGGGTCGCTATGTGTTTCGTGGCGTCGAGAAGAGCTTCCCGGCGCCGATCGAGCAGGACTCCTCCATTCCGTGGGAGTGGAGCCTGTGCTCCCGCGTCCATGCCGGCGAGGCGCCCGCGAGCGTGCCGGAGATGCGCGACGTGCCGGCGATGTGGGCGTCGTGGCTGCGGCTGAAGGAGGGTATGGGCGTCGACGGGGACATTCGCGCGTTCTGCACGCGGGACGTGGTCCTTCCGGACGGGAGCTTCTTCGGCACGGGCTGCCTGCACCACTGCGAGCCACGGTCCCTCACGGCGACGAGGATCACCGGAACCGACCGGCCCACGCTGTCGAGCCGGCGCAGGACCTCGAACCCGTCGATTCTCGGGAGCCGGACGTCGAGCAGAACGAGCATCGGGGCCGACCGCTCGATCGCGACGAGGCCCTCCTCGCCGCTCGCCGCCTCGATGACCGAGATCGACTCGGCCTCGAGGTAGGCGCGCAGCAGCTTGCGAAGGGCCCGGTCGTCATCGACGAGGAGGACGGTCGCCACGCGTCGCCTCCCGGTCAGGGAGTGAGCTCGAGCACTCCGTGGGGTGAGCCGAGCTCGGCGAGCTTGTCGAGGAACGGCTGCGCCGGGAATGCCTCTGGCCCGAGCACGCCGACGTCTTTCCAGCTGCCGTTCGCGATCAGCTCGAGCGCGACGACCGGGTTGAGAGCGGTCTGCCAGACAACGGCCTGGGAGCCGTACTCGCGCATCGCCCACGCGTTGTCGACGACGTGGTACAGGTACGTCTTGCGAGGCGCGCCGTCCTTGCCGAGCCCCGTCACGAGGGTGCCGGCGCAGGTCTTGCCCGTCATCCTGTCGCCGAGGGTCATCGGGTCGGGCAGCGTCGCCGCCACGACATCGCGCGGCGAGACCTCGACGTCCCGCACGCGCACCTTCTTCGTCGAGTCGAGCCCGAGCATGTGCAGAGTCTTCAGCACGTTGATGAACTCGTCGCCGAGTCCGTACTTGAACGTCACACGCTTGCAGTCGATCCAGCGGGGGACGAGCAGGACCTCCTCGTGCTCCACGTTGACGCACTCGACGGGCCCGATGCCCTCCGGGAAGTCGAACACCTCGGGCTCGGAGAACGGCGGGGTCGTGAACCAGCCACGGCCCTTCTCCCAGATCACGGGAGGGTTGAGACACTCCTCGATCGTCGTCCAGATCGAGAAGGTAGGGGCAAAGTCGTACCCCTCGACAATCAGGTTCGCACCGTCCCGGATCCCGACCTCGTCGATCTCCGAGAACAGTTCGTCGGCAGCATGGCGCGCGAACACGTCCGCCGCGCCCGGCTCGATCCCGATCCCGATCAGCGCCAGGAGGCCGGCCTGGCGCCAGTTCTCGTCCTGGGCGAACTGGTAGTCGCCGAGCTTGACGTGGGTCTCCGAATAGGGGTGCTCCGGGTGGGGCTGCGAGAGCGTCGCCGCCAGGTCGAGATAGGTCACGCGTGCCTGGAGGCAGGCGTCGAAGATCTGGGGGTTGAAGCGCGGGTCGGTTGCGTTGAGGACGACATCGGCCCTCACGTCGCGGATCAGGGCGACGATCGAGTCCTCGCTCGACGCGTCCACCCGTGCCGCGCTGAACCGGTCGTGCTCTCCGAGGCGATCGACGACCGCCTGCGGTCGCGTGGGGTCGAGGTCGGCGAGGGTGATGTGCTCGAAGAAGAAGCGGCGCTGGGCAATCGCGGCGAACGCCGAGCCGACGCCTCCGGTGCCGATCACGAGGATTCTCATGCCTGGGTTTTACCTGATCGGGCGGTCAGAATCGACGAGTGTCGATGGTCGGACGATCTCCTGGCGACGCTTCGCGTGCCGAACGCACCGCGCCATTGACGCAATGCGGCACAGGTGGTATGAACATCCTCGCATTGCGCAAGATCAACGGCAGCGGCAGGAGATCGGCGGAGACCTCTCCGCGCGGGCCCGTGCGCCGCGCGCGCCAGCTCGACTCGATCGACCGGGCGATCATCGCGGCGCTGCAGCGCAACGGACGGGAGCCGTTCCGCCGCATCGCGGCCACGATCGGCGTCTCGGAGGCGACGATCCGTGCCCGCTACGGCCGCCTCTGTGCCGACAACATCCTTCAGGTCACCGGGGTCACGAACCCCCTCGGGCTCGGCTTCGAGGCGCAGGCGATGGTCGGGATCCGCACGGCCGGCGCGCCCGAGGTCGTCGCTGACGAGATCGCCCGCTGGGACGAGGCGGACTATGTGGTCGTCACCGCGGGCCAGTTCGACCTGCTCGTCGAGCTCGTCTGTACCGACCGGCGGGCGCTGCTCGACGTGACGAATCGGATCCGGGCCCTGCCCGAGGTCGTCACCACGGAGAGTTTCCTGTACCTGGAGCTGTGGAAGCAGCTCTACGACTGGGGGGCCCGGGCGCACGAACCGGCCGCCACGGAGGCATCGTGACAGAGCTCACGCACAGCTCGGCACCGCTCGACAAGGGGCTCAAGACGGGAGCCCTCGGTTTCGTCTCCTCGGTGGTGATCGGGGTCGCCTCGACCGCGCCGGGTTACAGCCTGGCTGCATCGCTCGGCGTCGTGGCTGCTTCGGTCGCATTCCAGTCGCCCGCAATCATGATCGTCGCGTTCGTGCCGATGTTCCTGATCGCCGGGTCGTACTACTCGCTCAACCGTGTCGATCCCGACTGCGGCACCACGTTCAGCTGGGTCACGAAGGGGATGGGGCCGATCAGCGGCTGGATCTCGGGATGGGCGCTGCTGCTCGCCGACATCCTCGTGATGGCGAGTCTCTCGCAGATCGCGGGCTCCTACACCTTTCTCCTCTTCGGCGCCGATTCGCTCGCGGCAAGCACCTTCTGGGTCACCGTGGTGGGCGCGATCTGGATCGTCGTGATGACGTGGATCTGTTACCGCGGAATCGAGATCTCGGCCAAGACGCAGTGGTTCCTGCTGACTGCCGAGATCGTGACGCTGGCGCTCTTCGCCGTGATCGCGCTCTTCAAGGTCTACAACGGCGACTTTCCCGACTCGGTGAGGCCGAGCCTCGACTGGCTCAACCCGTTCGCGATCAGCTCCACGAGCGCGCTAACGGCGGGCGTTCTCACCGCCGTCTTCATCTACTGGGGCTGGGACACCGCCGTCGCCGTCAACGAGGAGACCGAGGACGCCGAGACGACGCCGGGTGTCGCCGCCGTCGTCAGCACCCTGCTCCTGCTCGGGATCTACGTGATCGTCTCGGTCGCGGCGGTCGCGGTGCACGGCCCAGCCTTTCTCGCCGCCAACCAGGACGAGATCCTCGCACCGCTCGGGAAGGCCGTGATGCCGTTCGGCCTCGACAAGCTGCTGATCATCGCGGTGCTCACCTCGGCCTCCGCCTCGACGCAGACGACGATCCTGCCGGCCACACGTGCGGCGCTCTCGATGGCCTCCCACGGGGCGGCGCCGAAGCGCTTCGGCAGCATCCACCCGCGGTACCTCACTCCCGGTGTCGCGACGATCTGGATGGGCGTGATCTCGATCGTCTACTACGTCGCGTTGACCATGATCAGCTCGAACATCCTCTCCGACTCGATCACCGCAACGGGCCTGATGATCTCGTTCTACCTCGGGATCACGGGCGTCGCCTGCGTCATCTATTTCCGCACTATTCTCTTCCGCGACCTGCGGACGTTCCTGCTCGCGGGACTGGGGCCGTTCCTCGGAGCGGTCATGTTCGCCTACATCTTCGTCAAGTCATGCATCGACCTCGCCAACCCGGACAATTCCGACTCCGGAGCATCGTGGCTCGGTGTCGGCCCGCCGCTCGCGATCACGATCCTGGCGCTGATCCTGGGGCTGATCCTGATGGCATTGCAGTGGAGAGTCGACCCGACCTTCTTCCGGCGCAAGCGCGAGGTCGCAGACCTGGAGGTGCGGATATGAGCGAGATCCTGGTGCTCGGCTACGACGGCTCGACGTCGGCGAATGCGGCGCTCGAGCGCACGATCGAGATGGCACCCCGGCTCGGGGCCGAGGTCGTCGCCGTGTTTGCGTACTACATCACCCCGCTCGGCGGCGGCGAGGCTTCACACGACTACCGCGAGGCGCTCGAGCAGGTCGGCCGCCACGAGCTCGCCCGCGCCGTCACCGACCTCGAGGCGGCGGGCATCCCGACCTCGACGAGGCTCGAGCAGGGCAAGCCGGCCGACGCGATCCTCGCGGTGGCCGAGGAGCTCGGCGCCAGCGTGATCGTCGTCGGCACGGTGGGGGAGAACCCGATCACCGGCGCATTCCTCGGCTCGGTCGTCCTCAAGCTCGTGCAGCGCTCGTCGATCCCGCTGCTCGTCGTCCCGACCCGGGAGGCCTAACGATGACCGCCGACCTCCAGCAACTCGCCCGCGACCACCTGTGGATGCACTTCACCCGCATGGGCGGCTATGGCGCGGGCCATGACGTGCCGATTATCGTCAAGGGTGACGGGTGCTACCTCGAGGACGCGAACGGGAAGCGCTACCTCGACGCGCTTGCCGGGCTCTTCTCGGTCAACATCGGCTACGGCTACGGCGAGGAGGTCGGCCAGGCGGCGCTCGAGCAGATGCGCGAGCTCCCCTTCTATACGAACTGGTCCTATGCGCACCCGAAGGCGATCGAGCTCGCGACCGAGCTCGCCTCGCTCGCGCCGGGAGATCTCAACCGCGTCTTCTTCGTCTCGGGGGGCTCCGAGGCCGTCGAGTCCGCCTGGAAGCTCGCGCGCCAGTACTACGCCGCCCGGGGTGAGAAACAGATCCGGCACGTGCTCCCCCAGCCCGAGACGCGGCACGACCAGATCGTGGCAGCGGGCCGCGGGCCGCACAAGTACAAGGCGATTGCCCGGCACATCGCCTACCACGGCACCACGATGGGCGCGCTGTCGATCAACGGCATCCCGTCGCTGAGGGCGATGTTCGAGCCGCTCGTGCCCGAGGTGCGCCACGTCCACAACACCAATCGCTATCACCGCCCGAGCGCCGAGACCGAGCAGGAGTTCACGCAGTTCCTGCTCGACGACCTCGAGCAGGCGATCGTCGCGATGGGGCCGGAGACGGTCTGTCTCGTGCACATGGAGCCGGTGCAGAACGCAGGCGGCTGCTTCCTGCCGCCCGAGGGCTACTGGCGGGGCGTGCGGGCGATCTGCGACGAATACGACATCCTGCTCTCCGCCGACGAGGTGATCACCGGCTTCGGCCGGCTCGGGCACTGGTTCGGCTCGGATCGCTACGACATCCGGCCGGACATCGTCACGTGCGCCAAGGGGCTCTCGTCCTCCTACGGGCCGATCGGAGCCCTGATCGCGCGCGACGAGGTGATGGAGCCGTTCCTCGACTCGACGTCGGTGTACTCGCACGGCGTCACCTTCGGCGGCCACCCCGTGATGTGCGCGATTGCGCTCAAGAACATCGAGATCATGAAGCGGGAGGGCATCGTCGAGCATGTCCACGACATGCAGGACGTGTTCCGCGGCAAGCTCGAGACGCTGCTCGAGCTGCCGATCGTCGGCGACGTGCGCGGCACCGGGTTCTTCTACGCGATCGAGCTGGTCAAGGACAAGGAGACGCGGGCGACCTTCGACGACGACGAGTGCGAGTCGCTATTGCGCGGCTTCCTCTCACCGGCTCTGTTCGAGGCGGGCCTGATCTGCCGCCAGGACGATCGCGGCGACCCGGTGATCCAGATCTCGCCGCCACTCGTCGCAGGCGAGGCGGAGATGGACGAGATCGTCGGGATCCTCGGCGACGTGCTCGCCGTTGCCTCCGAGAGGATGCTCACCCACTAGGAGGCCCGACCGGAGACGGTACGGTTGTCCCCAACGCGCGACGAGGCACGCTCGGGCAGCGTGGGACCGAATCCGACAGGAGGCGACAGGTGGAGAACCGAACGGGAGCAGCGGTCGTCGTGGCGCAGGACGTCACGCGGCGCTACGGCGAGGGTGACACTGCGGTCGACGCGCTGCGGGGCGTTTCCGTCGAGATCGCGCACAGCGCGCTGACGGCCGTGATGGGCCCCTCCGGCTCCGGGAAGTCGACTCTGATGCACATCCTCGCTGGACTCGACAAGCCCACGGCCGGCACCGTTCAGATCGCCGGCGCCGAGATTACGACGCTCGGCGACAACGCTCTCACGATGCTCCGGCGCCAGCACATCGGCTTCATCTTCCAGTTCTTCAACCTGCTGCCGATGCTCAACGCGGAGGAGAACATCCTCCTGCCGCTGACGATCGCCGGCGAGAAGCCGACGCCCGATTGGAAGGCTGACCTGATCTCGCGCGTTGGCCTCGGTGACCGACTCTCGCACCGGCCCGCCGAGCTCTCTGGCGGCCAGCAGCAGCGCGTCGCGATCGCGCGCGCTCTGGTCTCGCGGCCGACCGTCGTCTTCGCCGACGAGCCGACGGGCAACCTCGACTCGAAGACGAGCACGGAGATCCTCGAGCTGCTGCGCTCGTCCGTGGACGACTTCGGGCAGACGACAGTGATGGTGACGCACGACGCGCGGGCAGCCGCGATGGCCGACAGAATCCTGTTTCTGGCGGACGGGCTGATCGTGCGTGAGATGCAGCACTCGTCCGCCCAGGAGATCCTGATGGCGATGGAAGAGCTCGACAGCCAGTGATCCGGTTCGCTCTCAAGGGCCTCGCCGGCCGCAAGATGAGGACCGCGCTCACCGCGATCGCGATCGTGCTCGGGGTGGCGATGGTGTCCGGTACCTACGTGCTGACCGACTCCATCGGCAAGGCGTTCGACGCGATCTTTTCGACGACGTATCAGGGAACCGACGCCGTGATCACGGGCAAGTCGGCCTTCGACCTCTCGAACAGCGGCACCACGTTGGAACCGTCGTTCGACGAGAGCCTGCTGCCGAAGATCCAGGCGCTCTCGGAGGTGAAGGCAGCGATTGGTGGGGTCGCCAGCCAGAACACGCAGCTGATCGGGAAGGACGGGAAGGCGATCGTCTTCGGCGGTGCGCCGAACCTTGGGTTCAGCGTTGATCCGACCAAGCCGGAGTTCAACTCGCTGACCCTCGTTGAGGGAGCTTGGCCGAAGGCGGGCCAGGTCGTCGTCGACGTATCTACGGCGGGCAAGAAGGATCTCGCGGTCGGACAGACCATCGGCGTTCAGGTCGAAGGACCGGTGGAGACCCTGCGGATCTCGGGCCTCGTCCGCTTCGGCGCCGTCTCCACGATCGGTGGTGCGACGCTCGCAGGCTTCGACCTGCCGACCGCGCAGTCGCTCTTCGACAAGCCGGGCAAGCTCGATCAGATCCGCGTTGCAGGGAAGAGTGGAGTGTCGCCGGCGAAGCTGGTCGCCGAGATCTCCGCCGTGCTGCCGCCGGGCACCCAGGTCAAGAGCGGTAGCACCCAGGCGGCGTCGGACTCTTCGGACACGTCCAGCTTCATCTCGTTCCTCCAGAAGTTTCTCCTTGCCTTCGGAGGCATTGCCCTCTTTGTCGGCGCCTTCGTGATCGCAAACTCGCTCTCGATCACGATCGCCCAGCGCACGCGCGAGTTCGCGACGCTCCGCACCCTCGGCGCGTCGCGCCGGCAGGTGCTCGGCAGCGTGATTCTCGAGGCGCTCGTGATAGGCGTGCTCGCGTCCGTGACAGGGCTCTTCCTCGGACTGCTGCTCGCCAAGGGACTGTTCTCACTCTTCGAGCAGGTCGGCTTCACGTTGCCGAACAACGGCCTCACGTTCGAGACGAGGACGATCGTGGTCTCGCTGTCGGTTGGGATTCTCGTCACCGTGCTCGCGAGCCTCCGCCCAGCCTTGCGCGCAACGCGGGTCCCTCCGATCGCTGCCGTCCGCGAGGGTGCGACGTTGCCCGAGGGTCGATTCCACTGGTTCCGCCCCTACGGATCGGCGCTCACCGCACTGTTCGGCTTCGCTGCGCTTGCCTACGGACTCTTCGGCAGCGGCCTCGGCACCACCCAGGTGCTGCTCTGGATGGGGCTCGGCGCACTCCTGATCTTCATCGGCGTCGCGCTTTTCTCGTCCCATCTGGTGACGCCGATGGCGCACGTGCTCGGCTGGCCGGCGACGAAGATCGGCGGCGTGGCCGGCGCGCTGGCCAGGGACAATGCGCAGCGGAACCCGCAGCGGACAGGCTCGACCGCAGCTGCGCTGATGATCGGCCTCGCGCTCGTGACGCTCGTCGCCACGCTCGCGGCGGGGATCATCGGCACCTTCACGAGCGCCGTCGACCAGCTGTTCACGTCCGACTACGCGATCACGGCGCAGAACAACTTCTCACCGATTCCGATCAGCGCCGCCACCGCTGCAGCGAAGGCTCCCGGGGTGGTTGCGATCGCGAGCACGCGGGCCGGCGACGCTCTCGCCTTCGGCAAGACGATCCAGCTCACGGCGGTCGACTCCCAGATCGGCCAGGTGCTCGGCGATCTCGACTGGAAGCAGGGTTCCCAGGAGGTGCTGGGATCGCTCGGGGCAGACGGCGCCTTCGTCGACGAGGGGTTCGCGAAGAAGCACCGTCTCACTGTGGGATCGACGGTGCCGCTGCTGACCCCTTCGGGCAAGACCGTGACCGTCACCGTGCGAGGGGTCTTCAAGCCTCCGACAGGAGGATCGCCCTTCGGGCCGGTGACGATCTCGACCGTCGCCTTCGACGCGAACTACGCCCAGCCGAAGAACCTGTTTACCTTCGTCAAGATGAGCGGGGGTGAGAGCGCGGCCAACACGGCCGCCCTCGAGGCTGCGCTGAAGCCGTTCCCGAACGCAAAGTCCCAGACGCGAGAGCAGTTCAAGAAGAACCAGATCAGCGGTCTCAAGAGCGTCCTCAACGTGCTTTACGTGCTGCTGGCGCTCTCGATCGTCGTCAGCCTCTTCGGGATCGTCAACACCCTCGTGCTGACAGTTTTCGAGCGGACGCGCGAGCTCGGGATGCTGCGCGCGATCGGGATGACGCGCCGCCAGGTGCGGCGGATGATCCGGCACGAAAGTGTGATCACCGCGCTGATCGGCGCAGTCGTCGGGATCATCCTCGGGATCGTGCTCGCCGCGCTCCTGATCTCGCGCGTCAAGGAGATCAACTTCGTGATGCCCTGGGGACAGATTGTCGTGTTCACCGTCGCCGCCGTGATCGTCGGCATCGTCGCCGCGATCTTCCCCGCGCGCCGCGCTGCCAAACTCGACCCGCTCAAGGCGCTCCAGTACGAATGAAGTCGTTCGGCTGGCGCCGAACGGCGTTAGGTGGGGCGTTCGGTCGTCTGCGGTCGGCCTGAGGGCTTCCTTCGTTTCGCCCGACATTCGCCCGCACTATCAAACGCTTAGGCGCGAGGAGGACGCCTTGCGACGCCGTCTGCGACGGCCGCCTCGGCGACCGCCGCTGCGACCTTCGCTGTCACGTCGCGGTTGAAGACGCTCGGGATCACGTACTCCGCTCCGAGCTCGTCGTCGGCGATCACCGCTGCGATCGCATGGCCGGCGGCGACCTTCATCCCTTCGGTGATCGTCGTCGCGCGGACGTCGAGGGCGCCGCGGAACACGCCGGGGAAGGCGAGCACGTTGTTGATCTGGTTCGGGTAATCGGAGCGGCCCGTGGCGACGACAGCGACCTTCCCGGACGGTAAGTCCTCCGGCGCGATCTCGGGCGTCGGGTTGGCCATAGCAAAGACGATTGCGTCGTCGGCCATGCGCGCGATGCCGGCCGCCGTGACGGCGCCGGGCATCGAGAGCCCGAGGTAGACGTCGGCGCCCGCGAGCAGCTCGTCAGAGGTGCCTTGCAGGCGCTCGGGGTTCGTGCGCTCCGCATAGGCCTGCTTGACCTCGTTCAGCCCCTCACGCCCGTCGTAGATCGCGCCATTCTGGTCGCAGCCGATCACGGTACGGACGCCCGCGTTGAGCAGGATGTCGGTGACGGCGACGCCCGCCGCGCCGACTCCGGTCGTCACGACCTTCACGTTCTCGATCCGCTTGCCGACGACCCGGAGCGCGTTGAGCAGGGCCGCCAGGACCACGATCGCAGTGCCGTGCTGGTCGTCGTGGAAGACCGGGATGTCGAGCTCGGCGCGCAGCCGTCGCTCGATCTCGAAGCAGCGTGGCGCCGAGATGTCCTCCAGGTTGATGCCGCCGAACCCGGGCGCGATCGCCTTCACGATTGCCACGATCTCGTCGGTGTCCTTGGTGTCGAGGCACAGCGGCCAGGCATCGACACCGCCGAACTCCTTGAAGAGCAGCGCCTTGCCCTCCATCACCGGCATCGCGGCCTCGGGGCCGATGTCGCCGAGCCCGAGCACCGCGGTACCGTCGGAGACGACGGCGACCGTGTTCTGCTTGATCGTCAGGTTCCAGGCCGACTCGCGGTCGTCGTGGATCGCCATGCAGATGCGTGCGACGCCCGGGGTGTAGGCCATCGAGAGGTCGTCGCGCGTCTTCACGGGGACCTTCGAGCGCATCTCGATCTTGCCGCCGAGGTGCATCAGGAACGTCCGGTCCGAGACGCGCTCTACCTCGACGCCCTCAACCTGGCGAACGCTCTCGACGATCCGCGCGAGGTGATCGGCGTCGGCGGCGTCCACGGTGACGTCCCGTACCTTCGTGTCCCTCTCGACGCGGACGAGATCGATCGCCCCGAACGAGCCGCCGGCGTCGCCGATTGCCTTCGCGAGCCGCGCGAACGACCCCGGTGCATCCGAAAGGCGCACGCGGATCGTGGCACTGAATGACGCTGACAGATGACTCATCTCGGGATCACTCCTTTGGCGGCGAGCGCCGCGATCGGTCCGGTGGCCCGAACGGTATCGGCGCCGCCGTCATGGCCGTGCACCTCTCTGCGAGGATGACGTTGTGTTCCATCAGATGGTCGACTGGGTCTCGGGCTCGAACTGGAGCTACGCGGCGATCTTCGGGGTCGCCGTGCTCGACGCGTTCTTTCCGCTCGTCCCGAGCGAGACGATGGTGATCATCGCCGGCACGCTCGCCGGCTCGGGTGACCTCAGCCTCGCGTTCGTGATTCTCGCTGCCTGGGGCGGTGCCGTCGTCGGCGATAACATCTCGTACAGCATCGGCAAGTTCGCCGGTGAGCGCACCGTGAAGAGGCTCTTCAATCACGAGAAGGCACACAAGGGTTTCGACTGGGCGGAGCAGCAACTGGAGGAACGGGGGAGCTACATCATCCTGATCGCCCGCTTCATCCCGTTCGGCCGCACCGCCGTGACGTTCACCTCCGGCTACACGCAGGGGATGCCGTGGCATCGGTTCATCCGCTACGACGTCATCGCTGGAGGGCTCTGGGCCACGTACGCGACGATGCTCGGGTATCTCGGCGGCAAGCAGTTCGAGGAGCAGCCCTGGAAAGGGATCGTGCTCGGCCTCGCCATCGCCTTCACCGTCGCCTTCCTGATCGAGTTCATCCGCCATCGGCGGGCTCGGCCCGTCGAGGAAGTGCCGGAGCCCGAGGTCGAAGCGGACGCCCCGTGAACCGGCTCGCCGCCGAGACGAGCCCTTACCTCCTCCAGCACGCCGAGAACCCGGTCGACTGGCATCCGTGGGGTGTCGAAGCGCTCGAGCTCGCCGGCGAGACGGAGCGGCCGATCCTCCTCTCGGTCGGCTACAGCGCCTGCCACTGGTGCCACGTCATGGCGCACGAGTCGTTCGAGAGCGAGACGACGGCGGCGCTGATGAACGAGCTCTTCGTCAACGTCAAGGTCGATCGTGAGGAGCGACCGGACATCGACGCGCTCTACATGGACGCGACGGTGTCGATGACCGGCCACGGCGGCTGGCCGATGACGGTGTTCCTGACGCCTGCGGGAGAGCCGTTCTACGCGGGCACGTACTTCCCGCCCGAGCCCCGGCACGGGATGCCGGCCTTCCCGCAGCTCCTCCGCGCCGTCGCCGAGGCCTGGCAGACGCAGCGTGACGACATCGTCGTGCAGGCTGCCCGGTTGGTCGAAGCGGTGGGTCATTCGGCGCGGCTCGAGCCGTCGGAGGAGCCACTCACAGCGGCTCTGCTGTACGAGGCGGAGCGGGGAATCGCACGTACTTTCGACCCGGTCAACGGCGGCTTCGGCCGGGCGCCGAAGTTCCCGCCTGCGTCGGTGCTCGAGTTCCTCCTCCGCAGGGACTCGGCCGAGGCGCTCGAGATGGTGACGAAGACGCTTAACGAGATGGCTGCGGGCGGCATGGTCGACCTCGTCGGCGGCGGCTTCCACCGCTACTCGGTGGACGAGCGCTGGCTCGTGCCGCACTTCGAGAAGATGCTCTACGACAACGCGCTGCTCGCGGCCACCTACCTGCACGCCTTCGCCGTGACCGGGGAGCCGCGCTTCCGCACGGTCGTCGAGGAGACGCTCGACTACGTCGTGCGGGAGCTCCGCCTCCCCGGCGGCGGCCTCGCCTCGGCCCAGGACGCCGACACGAACGGCGTCGAGGGGCTGACGTTCACGTGGACAGAAGCGGAGGGAGTGCCGGCCGAGCTGCTGCAGTCCTTCGAGCACGGCCGCTCGATCATCCGCGGCACGCTCGACCCCGATCTGCGGGCGCGGCTGCTCGCGCAGAGGGAGCTCAGGCCGCAGCCCGGGCTCGACGACAAGGTGCTGGCGTCGTGGAATGGGCTCGCGCTCGCCGCGCTCGCGGAGGGCGCCCGCCGGCTCGAACGCGACGACTGGCTCGCCGCCGCCCGGGGCGTGGCGGAGTTCCTACTCGGGCCGCTCTCGCGCGCGAACGGTCGTCTCTCGCGCTCCTGGCGTGACGGGAAGGTCAGCGGCGAGGGCTTCCTCGACGACTACGCCAACGCCGCCCACGGCCTGCTCGAGCTGCACGTGGCGACGGGCGAGCTGCGCTGGCTCACCGAGGCCAGGCGTCTGGCGCTCGTCGCGGTCGAGCTCTTCCACGATCCGTCGAACGGTGGCTTCTTCCTCGCCCCGACGGGCGGCGACGAACTGGTGGCACGAACCAAGGGACTCGACGACAACCCGATCCCGTCCGGCAACTCGATGCTCGCGCACGTACTCCTGCGGCTGGCGCGAATCTGGGGCGACGATGAGCTCGAGCGCGCCGGAGTGTCGGTCCTGCGCCTCGTCGCACCGATGCTCGGCCGCGCCCCCGGAGCCTTCGGCTGGGCCCTCTGCGCCCTCGACCTGGCCCTGTCGCGACCACGCGAGCTCGCGATCGTGGGGCCCGTCGAGAGCGAGGTCGCGCGCGCCGCGCTCGCCCCGTTCGAGCCGCAGACCGTGGTCGCCGTCGGGCCCGCGGAGGGCGTGCCGCTCCTCGAGGGCAAGACGCTCGTCGACGGGCAAGCTGCCGTCTACGTTTGCCAGCGCTTCACCTGTCAGGCCCCCGTGACGAGTGCTGCGGAGCTAGTCTCCGCTCCATGACAACCATCGAGCAGACCGGTGCCGAAGAGGTCGCGTGGGACCTCTCCGACCTCTACGACTCAGGCGACGACCCGCGCATCGAGGCCGATATGGCCGAGGCGGAGACGGCGTCGGCAGCCTTCCGCGAGCGCTACCACGGCCAGGTCGCGACGCTCTCGGCGGCAGAGCTCGCAGCTGCAATCGACGAGCGGGAGCGGATCGAGTCGATCGCGACGCGCGCCCTCTACTACGCCCACCTTCGCTTCTCGACCGACATGGCAGATACCGCTCGCGGCGCGCTCGTTGCGAAGCTGGGCGAAAAGGGCGCCGGTCTCGAGACGCAGCTCCTCTTCTTCGGGCTCGAGTGGGCTGCGATCGAAGACGACGTTGCCGATCGGCTGCTCGCCGATCCGGCGCTCGACCACTGGCGCCACTGGCTCGCCTCGCAGCGCGTCTACCGTCCCTACCTTCTGACGGAGCCGGAGGAGAAGATCCTCACCGAGAAGGCCGTCTCCGGCGTGTCGGCCTGGTCGCGCCTCTACGAGGAGGTGCTCGGCGCGATGCGCGTCGGCCTCCCGGGCGACGAGGAGCCCGTCTCGCTCGAGACCGCGATGGCCAAGCTGTACTCGTCGGACCGCGACGTGCGCAGCGGCGCCGCGGCGGCCGTGACCGAGTCGCTCGAGCCAGGCCTTCGCGTCCGCACCTCGATCTTCAACACGATCCTCGTCGACAAGTGGATCGACGACCGGCTGCGCGGCTATCCGACCTGGATCTCGTCGCGCAACCTCGCCAACGAGACCACCGACGACGCCGTGCAGGCGTTGATCGACGCCGCCACGTCGCGCTATGACGTGCCGCAGCGCTACTACCGCCTCAAGGCCAAGCTGCTCGGCCTCGACCGGCTCGAGTTCTACGACCGGTTCGCGCCGGTGGCCGAGGACGCCTCGAAGACCTCGTGGGAGGAGGCCCGCGGGATCGTCAGCGAGGCATACGGCAACTTCTCCGGCGAGGCCGGCGCCGCGGTCGACCGGTTCTTCGAGGACAACTGGATCGACGCTCCGGTGCGCCCGGACAAGCGCCACGGCGCCTACTGCGCCACCAACGTTCCGGGGATCCATCCCTACGTCTTCATGAACTACACGGGTGACCGCCGCTCGATCCTCACGCTCGCGCACGAGCTCGGCCACGCACTGCATGGGTCGCTTGCCCAGCCGCTCGGCCTCTTCAACGCCTCGACGCCGCTGACGACCGCCGAGACCGCATCCGTCTTCGGCGAGGCGCTCACGTTCAAGCGGCTCCTCGCCGCCGAGGACGACCCCCGCCGCCGGCTCGACCTCCTCACAGGCCAGCTCGAGGACGCGATTGCTACCACGTTCCGCCAGATCGCGATGAACCGCTTCGAGGAGTCCGTCCACACCGCCCGTCGCGAGCAGGGCGAGCTCTCCACAGACCGTCTCAACGAGCTCTGGATCGACTGCCAGGCGGCGCTCTTCGGCGACTCGGTCGGGATCGACGGGTACTCCACCTGGTGGAGCTACATTCCGCACTTCACGAATGTCCCCGGCTACGTCTACGCATACGCATACGGCTACCTGTTCGCGCTCTCGATCTTCCGGTCATACAGTCGGGAGGGTGACGCGGTCGTCGGCCCCTACCTCGACCTGCTCCGGGCGGGGGGATCGAAGTCACCGCAGGAGCTCGCGCGGATGGTGGGCCTCGATCTGACCGACCCGTCGATCTGGGCGGACGGCATCGACGCGATCTCCGACGACCTCGACGAGGCGGAGCAGCTGGCCGCGGAGATCGGGCTCGGTTGAGCCCAACTGTGAAGCAATGGTGGCGTCTTAGAAGAAGGGCGGTTAGGGTCGCCTTGTCACTCATGCTTTCAACTCCAGGATAAGGAGCTCAATAGATGCGTAGGGTCATGCTCATAGCGGCCGGGCTCACGGTAGCGCTGGGTATCAGTGCCGCTGCTGCGACGACGGCGACAACCGAGACTGGCGTCAACGCGACCTCGGTCAAGATCGGCGGCACCTTCCCGCTCACCGGGCCGGCATCGCTCTACGCGACGATCCCGGTTGCGATGAAGGCGTACTTCTCGTACATCAACGCCCGCCGCGGCCCCGACGGGAAGCGTGGCGTCAACGGCCGCCAGATCATCTGGACCTACAAGGACGACGGCTACTCGCCCGCCCAGGCGGTGCAGCTGACCCGGGGCCTCGTCGAGCAGGACAACGTCTTCGCGGTCGTCGGCTCCCTCGGCACCGAGGTGAACCTCGCGACGCGACCGTACCTGAACTCGAAGAAGGTCCCGCAGATGCTCGTCGCCACCGGTGCAGCGACGTGGGGCGCCGACTGGAAGCAGTACCCGTGGACGACCGGCTGGCAGCCGTCGTACCAGTTCGAGGGGAAGATCTACGGCCAGTCGATCGCGCGAAACAGCCCGAATGCCAAGATCGGCGTCATTTACCAGAACGACGATTACGGCAAGGACTACCTCAAGGGCCTCGAAGCGGGCCTCGGGTCGAAGGCGTCCAACATCGTGGACAAGGAGCCGGTTGACGTGACCGCTCCGGATGTGAAGTCGCAGATCGCGAAGCTGAAGGGCTCGGGGGCGTCGGTGCTCGTGATCCTCGCGACGCCGACCAAGACGGTGCAGACCTACGCAACAGCACTCGCGTTCAAGTGGCTGCCGGACGTCGTCTACACCAACTCCGTCTCCGCCACGGATACGTTCCTGACGCTCGCTGCGAAGGCAAGCGGTGGGAACAGCACGCTCGTCAACAGGACATTCACGACGAACTACGCGAAGGACCCGGCGAACCCGAAGTGGGACACCGACGCGGGCATGAAGCTCTACAAGCAGGTGATGGCGAAGTACTACCCGAGCGGCCGCGTCTCTGACGCGCTCAACCTCTACGGGGTCGCCGCTGCGGAGGCGTTCGTCGAGCTTCTCTACGGGGCCGGCAAGAACCCGACGCGAGCCTCGCTCGTGAAGGCGTTCCGGAACTGGAACCAGGCGAACCCGTTCCTGCTTCCCGGGGTGAAGCAGAAGACCGGGCCGACCAACCAGTTCCCGATCAACTGCGAGAAGATCATGAAGTTCACCGACGGAGTGTTCCTACCCGTCTCCTCGACCAAGTGCGGGTCGTAGGCAACTGAACGCGGGGGAGGGGTCGGCCGTCGGGTCGGCCCCTCCCTCAGCGGTATCTGTCGAGGTACCGCGGGCTCGCGATCCTGAGGCGCGCCTCGACGCTCTGCTTGAGCTCCGCCAGATCGCCGGGGCGGATGTCACCGGCTCTGATCCGGCGCGCCGTCTCCCAGTCGGGCTCGTCGGATAGCGGTGCTTCCCGCTCGACGATCGAGAGAGCGTTCATCGCAACGAGCGTGCGAAAGCGGAGTCGGTGGTCGTCGAGGACGGGCAGGAGCTCGGTCTCGAGGAACTCCCGCACTGCAGTGGCGAGCTCTCCCGCCGAGGGCCGCTCCGAGCTCATGCCGCCCTTTCGATCAGATCGAGCAACTCGTACTCCATCTCGGCTGCGAGCCGGCCCAAGATGGCGAGCTCGACGCTCCGCTCCTCTCCTCGCAGGTGCCTGCGGGCCTGGGTCAGTGAGCCGACCGCCCACTTGCAGTTGCCGAGCACCTCCCAGGCGAGTAGCTCGTCCACCGGGATCTCGACGCCTGTGAGCTCGGCGTAGCGTTCCACGTACGGCGCGACGGCCCCGACGCCGCCGAGTCGGCTCGCGTCGTTGCCGAACCGCCAGGCGCGCACCAGCGGCCAGGCGAGATCCTCGGCCGGGTCGCCGACGTGCGCGAACTCCCAGTCCAGGACGGCCACGATCCCGTCCCCGTCGACCATCAGGTTGCCGATCCGGAAGTCTCCGTGGGTGACGACGTGATCGCGCCGCAGCGGCAGCTGCTCGCGGCACCAGACGAGCCCGAGCTCGATCGCAGGATGCGGCTCGTCGACCGAGTCGAGCTCGGCGTAGAGCCGCTCGAACAGATCGTGCTCCGGGAGGAACGGCAACCGGGCGCTCGGTATCGCGTGAATCTTTGCAAGCTCCTCGGCCATCTGGGTCGGAAGCCCGGCGGGCGCTGCCTTGACGACCCGTCGACCAATCGCCTCGCCGTGAACGCGCTCCATCAGAAACGCCTCACGGCCATCTATCTCGCCCAGGTAGGCGATCGGCTCCGGTACGCGAACGCCCGCCGCACGCGCGGCGACGAGGACGTCGAACTCCTCGCGCAAAGTCAGGGTGTCGAGATGGATCACCCCACCGCCGGCACGGCGGAGAACCAGTTCACGCCCGTCCGCGGTGCGCACCGCCCAGGCCTCCTTCGATGCGCCCCCGGCGAGTTGCGTCGTCTCGATGATCTCGACGCCAAGCGCCTCGCCGAGCCGATCCTTCACCCCACGAGCTCCGCGAGCGCCTGCAGCGCCTCCGGCTGTCGGGCCTGCAGGACGAGCGTTGTGGCACCGCTCTCGCGCCACGCGTCGAGACGATCGCCGATCCGCGCGCGATCGCCGACGAGAGCGATCTCGTCGACGAGCGCATCCGGCACGGATGCGGCGGCATCACCCTTGCGTCCGGCGAGGTAGTGGTCCTGGATCTGCTGTGCTTCGGCCTCGAAGCCGTAGCGCTGAGCGAGCCGGTTGTAGAAGTTCTGGCCGCGCGCGCCCATCCCGCCCACGTAGAGAGCGAGCATCGGCTTCAGGAAGTCGCGGCAGGCTTGCGCGTCGTCGTCCATCAGCACCGGCACGAGCGGGGCAAGGTCCCAGCCCTCCGGACGGCCGCCGCGTAGCGCAAAGCCGTCGTCGAGCGCCGGGCCGTGAACGCCGGGCGCGCGCTCGGGGGAGAAGAAGATCGGCAGCCAGCCGTCGGCGATCTCGGCCGCGAGCGCCACGTTCTTCGGCCCGATCGCGGCGAGGTAGATCGGAACCTCGCGCCGGGCAGGGTGGACGATGATCTTCAGCGGCTTGCCGAGCCCCGTTGCCCCTGGCCCCGTGTACGGGATGTCGTAGTGCTCGCCGTGGTGCTCGAGCGGCTCCTCGCGACGCAGGATCGTCCGCACGATCTCCACGTACTCACGGGTGCGTGCGAGCGGCTTGCCCCACGGCTGCCCGTGCCAGCCCTCGGCCACCTGGGGGCCCGATGTGCCGAGGCCGAGCAGGACCCGGCCGCCCGAGAGGATGTCCAGGGTCGCAACCGTCGTCGCCGTCGCCGCGGGCGAGCGGGCCGGCATCTGCATGATCGCGCTGCCGACGCAGATTCGCTCCGTCGTCGCGGCAATCCAGGCCATCGGCGTGACCGCGTCTGTCCCGTAGGCTTCTGACGTCCACACGGAGTGGAACCCGAGCCGGTCGGCCTCCTGCGCGAGCGCGATGCCGCCGACCGGATCGTCGTACCCGAGTTGGAGAGCGAGGCGCACGTGAACGATCCTACTGGTGTGAGCACGTCACTCTTCCCGCCGGCGTACTTCGAACGCCGCGCGTACTACCGCGCGTTCATGGAGGAGCACGTGTTCCCGAGCGAGCGCCTGCTCGACCGCGAAGACGACGCGGCTCTCGAGCTGACGGCGGAGTTGCAGGAGAAGGCGCGGGCGGCCGGGCTCTGGGCACCGCACGTTCCTCCCGAAGCGGGCGGCACGGGGGAGGGGTTCCTCTACTACGCCTGCCTGAACGAGGAGATCGGCCGCTCCTGGTGGGCCCAGCTCGTCTTCGGCTGCCAGGCTCCCGACGCCGGCAACGCCGAGATCCTGCACCAGGTCGGGACGCCGGAGCAGAAGGAGCGGTTCCTCGCACCCCTCGTGGAGGGGAGCGCACGGTCGTTCTTCTCGATGACCGAGCCGGACGTGGCGGGATCTGACCCGACGCTCCTGCGCACACGGGCCGTGCTCGACGGCGATGAGTGGGTCATCGACGGGCGCAAGTGGTTCTCGAGTGGAGCCGACGGATCGCAGTTCGGGATCGTCTTCGCGATCTCCGACCCCGATGCCTCGACCTACAAGCGGGGCACGATGATCCTCGTGCCGGCCGACACGCCCGGTGTCACGATCGAGCGGCCGACGGTCGTGATGGGCCACGGTGGCCGGGCCTGGAACACCCACTGCGAGGTGCGGTACGAGGGCGTCCGCGTTCCTGTCGCGAACACGCTCGGCGAGCGCGGTGAGGCTTTCCGGCTGGCGCAGAAGCGCCTCGGGCCGGGTCGTATCCACCACGTGATGCGATGGCTCGGGCAGATGCAGCGGGCGTTCGACCTGATGTGCGCCTACGCGCTCGAGCGCGAGGCCTTCGGTGGGCCGCTCGCCGAGAAGCAGACGGTGCAGAACTGGATCGCCGACTCCGCGGCCGAGATCCAGGCCTGCCGCCTGCTGACGATGGACGCGGCACGCAAGATCGACGAGGGCTCGGAGGCCCGGGTCGAGGTGTCCCTGCTCAAGTTCTACGCCGCAGGGGTGCTGAACGAGGTGGTCGACCGGGCGATCCAGGTGCACGGCGCTCGCGGGTTGACGGATGCGACTCCGCTCGCACAGATGGCGATGCACGCCCGCGCAGGCAGGATCTACGACGGCCCCGACGAGGTGCACCGCATGGTCGTGGCGCGGCGGATTCTGAAGAGCTACGCAGCCGGAGACGGTTGGCGATTCTCGTAGGGGCGGGGCGTCGCCTCGGCCCTACGGGTGGCGGCGCGCCACGAGCTCGATCTCGATCCGGGCGCCGAGCGGCAGCGCGGCCACGCCGATCGTCGTCCGCGCCGGGTAGGGCTGCTCGAACCGGCCCATGTAGACGGCGTTCATCTCCGCGAAGTCGTCCATCGACGTGAGATAGACGTTCACCTTGACGACGTCGGCGTAGGAGAGGCCGGCGGCGCCGAGCACCGCGGCGAGGTTGTCGAAGCACTGCCGCGCCTGCCCCGCCACGTCCTCGTCGACGAGGGCCCCGGTTGCCGGATCGATCGGCGTCTGGCCCGAGAGAAAGACGTGGTCGCCCGAGGCGACTGCCTGGGAATACGGGCCGACGGCGGCCGGCGCGTCGGGGCTCGAGAACGCGGCTCGGCTCATTCCACATTGTGGCCCAGGCCGGGCCGTGTGGCTACTTTGTGTTGGATCAACACAAAGTAGCCCGAGCCGTCGCCCTCAGCCCGCGAGCGGGGGTGGGGGGCCGACGGGCTGCTCCTCGGCCCGCGGGCCGGGCAGGTGCGGGAAGCGGAAGTCGAGCGGCGGGCGCCCGGGCTGGACGACCCAGGCATGGCCCGTCAGGCCCGATTCGATCGCGAGCCAGGCGGCGTCGGCGACCTCGCCGACGGAGAGCAGCGGGAACTCGGCCGCCACCAGCCGGTCGCGGGCCTCACCCGCCACCATCGGCGTGTCCGCGATGCCGGGGCAGACGGCGTTGATCGAGATTCCGCGCTCCTCGAGCCGGGGCGCCATGGACCGCACGAACCCGACGACGGCGTGCTTCGTCGCTGCGTAGACGGGGTCATCGGGCATCGGGGCAAGCCCGGCGAGCGAGGCGGTGACGATGATCCGCCCGCCGGCGGGCATCACGTCGGCGAGGCGCCGCACCCCGAGCACGACGCCGTCAACGTTGACGCGCATGGCGTTGCGATAGCGGTCGAGCGAGATCTCGGCGGGGTCGGCCGGGCCACCGAGGACGCCCGCGTTGAGGCACGCGACCTCGACGGGGCCGACGTCGTGCCAGTGCTCCGGCTCGCCGACGTCGAAGCCGTGCACGAGATCGAGCACCTCGACCTCGATCCCCTCCGCCCGCAGCCGCGCGACGAGGGCGGCTCCGATGCCGGACGCGCCGCCGGTGACGAGTGCCCTCAACGACCCGTGAAGTTCGGCTCGCGCTTCTCGACGAAGGCGGCGACGCCCTCGCGGCCATCCTCGCTCAGCAGGCAGCGGCGGAACGCGTCGGCCTCCCGTCGGAGACCTTCCTCGAGCGTGAGGTCGCGCGTTGTCAGGTTGAGCTCGCGCATCGCGGCGATCGCGTGGGGCGAGTTGGCGGCGAACGTCTGCGCAACCGCTGTGGCGGTTGCCAGCAGCTCCTCGCGGGGGACGACCTTCTCGACGAGACCCCAGGCCGAGGCTGTTGCGGCATCGATGAAGCCGCCGCCGAGGTTGAGCAGGTTGGCGCGGCCGGCCCCGACGAGCCGCGGCAGCCGCTGCGTGCCGCCGCCTCCCGGGATCAGCCCGAGCTTGACCTCGGGCTGGCCGAGCTGGGCATCGTCCGAGCAGACGCGCACGTCGCAGCACATCGCGAGCTCGAGCCCGCCGCCAAGGCAGTACCCCTTGAGCGCAGCGACGAACGGCGTCCGCGCGGCATCCATCCGGTGTCCGAGCGCGTGCAGGCCCGCGGCGGCTCCCGTGCCCTCGCCGCCGCCCTCTCGGAGGGCCGGGAACTCCTTGATGTCGGCGCCCGCAACGAAGGCCCGGTCTCCGGCGCCACAGAGGACGATCGCACGTGTTACCTCGTCGCGGTCGAGCCGGTCGATCTCGGCCTCGAGCTCGGAGACGAGCGCTGACGAGAGGGCGTTCATGGGCGGGTTGTCGATCGTCACGATCGCGACGGCGCCGTCGCGATCGGTGCTGATGAAGTCTGCCATTGTCTCCTCCGGCCGAGGGCGGGACAGGTCTCGGCCCCTACGGGTTGTCTGGGTCAGTGCGAGGACGAGTCAGGTCTCGCCATTAAGGGGTCAGGGTCGAGAAGCGCTCCCGGAGCGCGGTCTTGCGGAACTTGCCGACGGCGGTCTTCGGGATCTCGTCGACGACCTCGAACCGCTCTGGCAGCCACCACTTTGCGAAGTTGGGCGCCAGGAACGATCGCAACTCCTCGGCCTCTGCCGTCTGGCCCTCCCGGAAGACAACCACCGCAAGGGGGCGCTCCGACCACTTCTCGTCCGGCACGGCGATCACGGCCGCCTCGAGCACGGCCGGGTGTGCCATCAACGCATTTTCGAGCGCGACGGTCGAGATCCACTCGCCGCCCGACTTCACGAGGTCCTTGGCACGATCCTGGATCTCGACGTAGGCGTCGGGATGGATCGTGACGATGTCGCCCGTCCTGAACCAGCCGTCGTCGGTCCAGCGGTCAGAGCTGTCGGGCGAGTCGTAGTAGGACGACGAGATCGACGGGCCACGAACCTCGAGCTCGCCCATCGAGGTGCCGTCCCAGGGAACGAGCCCCTCGCCGCCGCGGGCCCGCACCTCGACGAACGGGATCGGCGGCCCCTGCATCGCCCGCTTGTCGTAGGCCTCCTGGCGAGAGAGCCCGACCTCGTGGCCCGGCGCGCCCGAGATCGTGCCGATCGGGCACATCTCGGTCATCCCCCAGCCGTGCGTTATGTGCAGGCCGTGCCGCTCGGCGAAGGCCTCGATCATCGCGCGGGGTGGGGCGGCGCCGCCGACCGTCATCGTCCGCATCGCGGAGACGTCCCAGCCACCGGGGTTGTCGTCGAGCGCCTGCAGGATCCCCATCCAGATCGTCGGCACGCCCGCGCTCAACGTCACTTTTTCGGTTTCGAAGTCCTCGAGCAGCGACACGGGATCGAGGTGAGGGCCGGGGTAGACGTGTTTCACACCCGCCAGGATCGAGGAGAAGGGGAAGCACCAGGCGTTGGCGTGGAACATCGGCACGACCGGCAGACAGACATCGGTGCAGGTCATCCCGAGCAGGCCGACCGCGGTGAGCGCGTGGATCGCAATCGCGCGATGGGAGTAGACGACCCCCTTCGGCTGGCCCGTCGTGCCGCTCGTGTAACACATGGCCGCCGCCGAGCGCTCGTCGATCTCGGGGTAGGACCAGTCCTCGGCGTTCTGCGTCGCGAGAAGCTCCTCGTAGTCGATCGCCCCGTCCGGCGTCGGCCCGGCGCCGATCGCGATGACGTGCTCGAACCCGACGCGGTCCTTGAACGTCTCCACGAGCGGCCACAGCGTCTTGTCCGCGATCAGGATGCGGTCGCCACCATGGGTCGCGATATACGTGAGGTCGTCCGGATGGAGCCGCAGGTTGAGCGTGTGGGTCACGAGCCCGCCGGCCGGGGCGCCGACGTATGTCTCCAGGTGCTCGTGGTGGTTCCACGCAAACGTCCCGACGCGGTCACCGTCCTTCAGGCCGAGCTCGTTGCGGAGCGCAAGGGCGAGCTGCTTCGTGCGGCGAACGAAGTCGGCGTACGTGGTGCGGTGCCATGTCTTGTCGGGCAGTCGGGTCGAGATCTCGCTGGCGCCGAAGAGCTCCTCGCCGCGGCGCAGGATCGCTCCGACGGTGAGCTGGTAGTCCATCATCAACCCGTCCATCACGCATCTCCTCCCAGTAGGTGATCGGCGATCTCGGCGCGAAGCTGCCCGCCCGAAGCCTCCCAGGCGTGGATGCCGAGGGCGCGCTTGTAGAGCCGATGCAGGACGTGCTCCCAGGTGAACCCGATCCCGCCGTGTACCTGAATCGACCGCTCGCAGGCATTCACAGCAGCGTCCGCGCAGTGCGCCTTCGCCGCCGCGGCAGCGATCGGCGCGCGCGGATCATTCTCGGCGATGCACCACGCGGCGAAGAGAGCGAGCGAGCGTCCGAGCTCGAGCTCCGTCAGAGTCGAGGCAAGAGGATGCGAGATCGCCTGGTAGGTGCCGATCGGCTTGCCGAACTGGAGCCGATCCTTCGCGTACTCGACCGCGAGCTCGAGCGCCCGTGTCCCGACCCCGCACGCCTCGAGCGCGAGGGCCGCCAGCGAGCGGGTGCGGAGGAGGGGCAACAGCTCCGATCCGGCGAGCAAACGGCCGACGGTGCCGCCGGAGATGACTCCGAGCGGACGGGTCTCGTCGTTCGTCCGCAAGACCTCGCGGTCGGCTCCCTCGAGCTCCCAGATCGTGTCGCCACCGACGCAGGCGATGCGGGTTGCCGTGTCGAGATCGGCCACGAGCGGGCCGTTGGCGAGCGTCCAGCTCGCACTGCCCCGCGCCACTTCCGCCTGCAGGTCACGGGGAAGCGCCGGGAGCATCACCGCGACGGTCGAGAGGTACGGCGCGTGGGTCAGCGCCCGTCCCAATTCCTCGAACAGCACCGCTTCCTCGAGGAACCCGAGTCCTGCCCCGCCGTTGGCCTCGGCGACCGAGACGCCGGTCCAGCCGAGCTCGGCCAGCTCGGCCCAGCCTGGCTCTGGGTGCTCGGCGAGGAAGGCGCGTGCCTGCGTGCGGAGCTCCTCCTGCTCCGGGGTGAACGAGAAGTCCATCAGCGCGACCTCGGCAGGCCGAGCACCCGCTCGGCGACGATGTTGCGCAGGATCTCCGAGGTGCCCGCCTCGATCGTGTTGCCGCGGCTGCGGAGCTGCTGGTGCTGCCAGTAGCCGCCGTAGGGAGCGTTCTCGGCGAGGAGCTGCGCGTCGGGGCCGAGCAAGTCGAGCGCGAGCCTGGTCGCCCGCTGGTTTGCCTCCGACCACTGCAGCTTCAGGATCGAGCCCTCCGGCCCCGGGACACCGGTCGCCATCAGTGCCGACAGTGACCGGTACGCCGTGTAGCGGAGCGCCTGGATCTCGATCCACTCCCGCGCGATCGCGTCGCGCTGAACAGCCGTCGCGCCGCGGTCGCGGGCCAGCTCGATCAGCCTGCGGACGATCACGTCGAGTTGGGCCGTGAGCGCGAACCCGAGGGTTCCGCGCTCGTGGAGGAGCGTCGTCATCGCGACCTGCCAGCCGCCGCCGATCTCGCCGAGAACGTTCTCGACCGGCACCTCGACGCCGGTGAAGAAGATCTCGTTGAACTCCGCCTCACCGGTGAGCTGTCGCAGGGGACGTACCTCGACGCCAGGCGCTTTCATGTCGACGATCAGGTAGGTGAGACCGGCATGACGTTCGGATGAAAGGTCACTGCGCGTGAGCAGGAGGCACCAGTCGGCGATGTGAGCGTACGACGACCACACCTTCTGCCCGTCGACGACGAAGGTCGAGCCCTCGAGGCGGGCCGTCGTTCGCACGGCGGAGAGGTCGGAACCGGCACCCGGCTCGGAGAACCCCTGGCACCAGATCTCGTCCGCCGAGAGGATGGGCGCCAGTAGGCGTTGCTTGTGGGCCTCGGAGCCGTGCGAGATGATCGTCGGCCCGGCCATGCCGAGCCCGATCACGCCGAGATGCTGTGGTGCCTCGACGTGCGCGGTCTCCTCGAGGAAGATCGCCTGGAAGCTGTGCGGCTTCCCGCCGCCGCCGTACTCCTTCGGCCACGTCAGGCCGGCGTACCCCGCGGCGTACAGCGAACGGCTCCAGTTGCGGACAGCGTCGTCGGCGTACCGCGCCTCGCCGCCGCGGTGGCCGCGCAGCTCGTCGGGGACATTCGTCTCGAGCCACGCACGCACTTCGCGGCGGAACTCGTCCTCGGCGGGCGTGTCGCGAAGGTCCACACAGCGATCCTAGAGGCTCACCGGGCCGAAGGCATCTTGACCCTCTTAACCGTGGGTTCACCCACCCCCGGGGCTTCGGGTCTACCCTGCGGACGTTGCCACCACTCCGTCGGCCCCCGCTCCGCCGGGCGCCGGAGCCACCTCGAAGGAGGAGCCGATGTCCGTTCCCGAGATCCCGCCGGTCGATCCGCCCGTCGATCACCGGACGCAGCTCGAGGAGGCGCTCGTCGAGATCAAGCGGGTGATCGCCGGGCAGGATGAGATGCTCGAGCGCGTGCTCGTCTGTCTCGTCGCCGGCGGCCACCTCCTGATCGAGGGCGTGCCCGGCCTCGCGAAGACCCTCACGATCAAGACGACGGCCGCCGTGCTCGGTGGCTCGTTTCGGCGGATCCAGTTCACGCCCGACCTCGTCCCGAGCGATCTCGTGGGCACACGCATCTACCGGCCCGACACGGGAACGTTCGACACCGAGGAAGGCCCTGTCTTCTGCAACTTCCTGCTCGCGGACGAGATCAACCGCGCGCCTGCCAAGGTTCAGTCGGCGCTGCTCGAAGTGATGCAGGAGCGGCAGGTGACGATCGGGCACGACACGCATCGTGTGCCCGATCCGTTTCTCGTGATGGCGACCCAGAACCCGATCGAGTCCGAGGGCACATACCCGTTGCCGGAGGCGCAGGTCGATCGCTTCATGCTGAAGGTCGTCGTCGACTATCCGAGCCGGGACGAGGAGCTGACGGTGGTGCAGCGGTCGCTCGTCGATCAGGTCGCCGTCCGCCAGACCCTCGAGCTGGACGCTCTGCGGGGACTGCAGTGCGCGGTCCGGAGCATCTATGTCGATCCCTCCCTCGTCGCCTATGCGGTCACGCTCGCGGAGGCGACGCGCCGACCGGAGACGGTCGGGCTCGACTATCTGTCCGAGTTCGTGGAGTACGGGGCGAGCCCGCGGGGGCCGATCGCCCTCGTGCAGAGCGCACGGGCACTTGCATTGATCCACGGCCGCGACTACGTGCTGGGCTCCGACCTGCAGTCGCTCGCCAAGGATGCCCTGCGGCATCGACTCGTCCTCAGCTACCGCGCGCTCGCGGAGCAGCGGACCGCGGACGACGTCCTCGACGCGGTGCTGGCCGCGGTCGCCGCGCCGCCGCTCGAGCTCGGGCGGCCGGTCGCGGCATGAGCGGGGGAAGTGACCCGGGGGCGCGAGCGTGACCGTCCTGCGCGCGCTCGGGGCGGTCGAGACGCCCGAACGCCCGGGTCCCGGCCCCATGCCGGAGCAGCTGCTCCGGGCCCTCGGACTGTCGATCGGGCGACGCGTCGACGGCCTTCTCTCCGGAGATCACCGTTCGAACCTCCTCGGGCGCGGTAGCGAGCTTGCCCAGATTCGGCCCTACGTCCCCGGCGACGACGTTCGCCTGATCGACTGGAATGTAACGGCACGGACGCACGAGCCACACGTCAGGGTGCACCTTGCAGAGCGGATCCTCGTGACCTGGATCGTGCTCGACCTCACTCCGTCGATGAGCTTCGGCACCACCGCCCGCCGGAAGACAGACGTGGGCGTCGGGGTTGCTCTCGCCGTTGGTCATGCCGCCAGCGTCCGCGGGAACCGCGTCGGGCTCGTCTCGTTCGGCGGGGGCGTCGAGAGCCCGCTGGCGCCGCGGCAGGGCCGGTCGGGTCTCCTCCGCCTGATGCTCGCGCTCGGCGAGGAGGGAGAAGGCGCCGGTGCGGCTCCGGCGCTCTCGCCCGCGCTCGAGCTTCTCGGCGCCGTTGCCCGGCAGCGGTCGCTCGTGGTCGTCGTCTCGGACTTCCGGGGCCCGCACGACTGGCGCCCCGCTCTCGCTGACGTGTCGGCGCGTCACGAGGTGCTCGCGGTCGAGGTGCGAGATCCGCGCGAGGACGCACTGGTCGATGTCGGGGAGGTCTGGTTCTCCGACCCCGAGACCGGCCACAAGCTGCGCGTCGATACGAGCGACGCAGGCCTGAGGGAGCGGTTCGCCGAGGCCGCTGCGCTCGAGCGGAGCGAGCTCGCAGGCGAGCTGGCCGCCGTCCGCGCGGGACACGTCGTGCTCTCGACAGGCGATGACTGGCTGCGAGCGCTCGCCTCCTACCTGGGTCGGCGGCGGTGACCTTCGCCACTCCTCACGCCCTCTTTGGCCTCCTCGTCGTGCCGGCGATCGTTTGCCTCCTGGTTGTGGCCGAGCGCAGACGCCGGTCGCAGGGCGCCCGTTTCGGGACACCGGCGCTCGTCGCCTCGATTGCACCGGCACCACATCCGGTCCGGCGTCTCCTTCCCGTCACGCTGGCCCTGGTCGCGCTGGCGGCACTCGTCGTCGGCGTCGCCCGGCCCAGGGCCATGATCTCGGTGCCGCGCCGCCAGGCGACGGTGATCCTCACGATCGACACCTCCCGCTCGATGGCCGCGACCGACGTCCAGCCGTCCCGTCTCGCAGCTGCCCTCGCGGCGGCCCGGGCGTTCCTCGACAGCGCCCCGTCCGGCTACTCAATCGGCCTCATCACGTTCTCGACGCGGGCGAGCGTGATCCTGCCCCCGACGACCGACCGTGACGCAGCGAGGGCTGCGCTCGACCAGATCGAGCTCGGCTCGGGGACAGCGCTCGGAGATGCCATCGCGCTCTCCGTCGCTGCTGCCCATCCGAGTGGCGCCTCCCAGGCGCCGACGGGGCAAGCGGCGCCGGCCACCGTGTTGTTGCTCTCGGATGGCGAGCAGACGTCCGGCACCCAGGCTCCCCTCGCGGCCGCCGGGACAGCTCGGAGCCTCGGTATCACGATCAACACGATCGCCCTCGGCACGAGGGAGGCCGTGGTCGAGGTGCCACTCGGCAACGGGCTCAAGGAGCGCGTCGTGGTCGCGCCCGACACGAAGACGCTACGTAGGGTCGCCGAGCTGACCGGTGGTCGCTACGAGGCAGCTCCGAGTTCGGAGCGGCTCCGACGCGTCTATCGCGACCTCGCGACCAGGGTTGGCAAGAAGCAGGAGCGGCGCGAGGTGACCGCCGGATTCGCCGGCGCCGGAATCGTGCTGCTGCTCGTTGCCTCCGGGCTCTCTCTGGCGTGGAGCAGGAGGCCGTTGTGAGGTTCCGGCTCGCTATCGAGCTCGGCGTCATGGTGACGGCACTGGCCTCGCTCACCGCCGGCTCGGCCTCCGCAGCCGACGAGTGCTCCGGCCTGCGGGTCTGTGTTCCGGTCACCGGCCCCTGGGTCGTCGTCCCACCGGGAGGCGTCGAGTACGAGTTCAACTGCCCCCTCTACGGGTACATCGTCGCGGGTACGGATGCGCGACTCGTCGCCCGCGACGTCGACGTCTCGTTCCGAGGCGAGACGGGAAGCCCAGTCCGCCCGGGCGTGACGACACAGAAAGGCGTCGTGTTCTCCGCCCGGCGCACCCGGGCGGGAGCTGGAGCGACGAGCTTCGAGCCGTTCATCGGCTGCGTCCCGTCGAACGGGGGCGGCGGCCGGGCATTGACCGGAGAAAAAGTTCGTGCCGTGAGCAGGCCGACGCGGCCGCTCACGAGCGTGGTCGTCACGGAGCAACTCGGTCTGGGCTCATCCGTGGCCCGTGCCTCGTGCCCGCAGGGCTCGCGTTTTCTCACTGCGACTCATGCCGTCGCCTTTCGGCAGACGGAGCCGCCGAGAGCCCGCCAGCTCGGCGCCGTTCGCGCCCGCGTGACGGTGGCTCACGGTGTCGCGCTCGCCCGGGTGACGGTTGCGCCCGCCGCCGGATTGACCGCCGAGCTCCAGTTGCGCGTTCTCTGTGCGAGGAGGCTGTGAGCTTCGGATCCCCTCTGCTGCTCGTGACCCTGGCGCTGCCACTCCTTGCCCTGCTCGGATACCTCCGGATGGAGCGGCGGCCGCCCCGCTCTGCGATCGCCTATCCGAACCTGGCCGTTCTAGCCTCTGTCGCCCGGCGCTCGAGCTGGAGGCGGCACGTCGTGGCCGGGCTTCTGCTCGGCACTGTCGCCCTTCTCTGCGTCGCGGTGGCGCGCCCCCGCGTTGCGCTCGCCGCCACCTCTAGTCGGGCAACCGTCGTCCTCGTGATCGACGTCTCTGTCTCGATGTACTCGACGGACGTGGCGCCGAGCCGGCTCGAGGCTGCCCGCTCGGCGATCGCCGGGTTCATCCGCAGGTCGCCGAGCGACGTCAGGATCGGCATCGTTGCTTTCGCCGACGAGCCGGTCGTGATCGCGGCTCCCACAACCGACAAGAAGGCGCTGCTCGACGGGATCGCCGCGATGACTCCCGGCAGCGGTACTGCGATCGGCGACGCGGTAGCGCGGGCGGTCGGACTCGTTCGCTCGCCGGCCGGGACGGGCAGCTCCACGACGGGCGGCGGTCGGCCGCCCGGGGCAGTCGTGCTCCTCTCCGACGGATCCCAGACCCGCGGTCTGCTCGACCCCGCAGAGGGCGCCAGGCTTGCCCGACAGGCCGGGATCCCGGTCTACACGATCGCGCTCGGTACGTCGGGCGGCACCGTCGTCGTCAGGCGCGGCGGACTGAACATCACCGTCCCGGTCCCTCCGGACAGGAAGGCGCTGGCCCAGATCGCGGAGGCGACCGGTGGCTCGACCTTCGAGGCGACCGATGCTGACCGTCTCGGCGCGGTGTACCGTCGCCTGGGCCGCGTCGTAGCCACGTCGTCGAAGCAGCGTGAGGTGTCCTCCGCGTTCGTGGCAGCGGCCGCAGCCCTGCTCGTGGGCGGAATCGCCCTCGCCGGACTCTGGGCTCCCCGGCTGCCCTGACCTTCACCCCGGCCGTCTGGCCGAGTAGGCTCGTCGGTTTAGTGGGCACATTGCTGTCGCTTCGCGGAATCACCCTGCGCTTCGGGGGCATCGTCGCCCTGGACGGCGTCTCCTTCGACGTCGCTGCGGGCCAGATCTCGGGTCTGATCGGGCCGAACGGTGCGGGCAAGACCACTGCGTTCAACGTGATCACCCGGCTCTACGCGCCGGACGACGGGGAGCTCGAGTTGGACGGCGAGACGTTGCTCCGGACAGCGCCGTCCGGCGTCGTCGAGCGCGGGGTCTCACGCACCTTCCAGAACATCAACCTTTTCACTTCCATGACGGTGCTCGAGAACGTCCTCGTCGGCGCCCATTCGCGCGGCCGGGCGGTGGGTGAGGACGAGGCCCGCGCGATCCTCGACTACGTCGGTCTCGGCGATCGCGCCCACGATCTCGCAGCCTCGCTTCCCTACGGCATCCAGAAGCGTGTCGAGATCGCGCGAGCTCTCGCCGCCCGGCCCCGGCTCCTCCTGCTCGACGAACCGGCCGGCGGCCTCAACCACGAGGAGGTGGAGGAGCTCGGCGACTTCATCCTCAAGGTGCGGGAGGATCACGAGCTGACGGTGCTTCTCGTCGAGCACCACATGAACCTCGTGATGCGGATCTCCGATCACGTCAACGTGCTCAGCTTCGGAAGCAGGATCGCCGGCGGTACTCCTGGTGAGATCCGCTCGAATCCGGACGTGATCGAGGCCTACCTCGGCAGCGAGGAAGGCTCGTGAATCAGCTGCTCGAGCTGCGTGACGTCGTTGCCGCGTACGGCCCGGTGCAGGCGCTCCGTGGGATCTCGCTCGAGGTTCCCGAGGGGTCGGTCGTGGCGGTGCTCGGGGCGAATGGGGCCGGCAAGACGACGACGCTCCGTGCCGTGTCGGGGACCGTCAAGCGAAGCGGCGACATCCTGCTCGACGGCAAGCAGTTGCGCGGAGGTCCCGAGGCCGCCGCCCGGAGCGGGATTGCCCACGTCCCGGAGGGGAGGGGCACGTTCACGGAGCTCTCGGTGGTCGAGAACCTGAAGCTCGGCGCCTACACCCGGAAGGATCGATCGGTGAAGGCCGAGATCGAGCGGATGGCCGGCTACTTCCCGTGGATCCGCGATCGCGGCGACCAGCGGGCCGGCACGCTCTCGGGTGGCGAGCAACAGATGCTTGCGCTCGCCCGGGCGTTGATGAGCCGCCCTCGGCTACTGATGCTCGACGAGCCGTCACTCGGGCTCGCGCCGCTGATCGTGAAGGAGATCTTCCGCATCGTACGAGAGCTCAACGAACGGGAAGGCCTGACCGTGCTCGTCGTCGAGCAGGACGCACGGATAGCGCTCGACACGGCTGCGACGGCGTACGTGCTCGAGGTGGGCACGGTCGCCCTCGCCGGCCCGAGCGCCCAGCTTCGCGATGACGAAGCCGTGCGCCGGAGCTACCTGGGGTACTGATGGGAGCCTTCTTCCAACAGGTCGTCTCGGGTCTCGCCTCCGGCGGCATCTATGGTTCGCTGGCGCTTGCGCTCGTCCTGATCCACCGTGCCACCGGTGTGATCAACTTCGCGCAGGGCGAGATGGCGACGTTCTCGACCTACATCCTCTGGACGCTGACCACAAACCACGGAGTCTCGTACTGGCCCGCGTTCGCGATCACGTTGGCGCTGTCGTTCCTCGGCGGGGTCGGGATCCACCGGGCCGTGATCCGGCCGGTCGAGCGCAGCTCCCAGATCCGGGTCGTGATCATCACGATCGGGCTCCTTCTCCTGCTCAACGGGTTGATGACGTGGATCTGGACAGGCCAGGTCAAGCAGGTCTCGAGCCCCTTCCCGGGAGGGACGGTCGAGGCGGCCGGGGTGGTGATCTCGTGGCAGGACATCGGCACGATCGTCGTGTCGGTCGTGACGGTCGCGGTTCTCTGGGCCGTCTTCCGCTTCACGAAGGTCGGGCTGGCGCTTCGCGCGGCGGCCGTCAACCCGGCCGAAGCTCGCCTCGTCGGGGTCCGCGTCTCCTGGATGCTCGGCCTCGGCTGGGGGCTCGCGGCCGTGCTCGGCGCGATCGCCGGCTCGCTCGCGGCACCGACGCTCTTCCTCGACCCGAACATGATGCAGGCCGTGCTGATCTACGCCTTCGCTGCCGCCGTGCTCGGTGGGATCGACTCGCCGGTCGGTGCTGTCGTCGGGGGCCTGATGCTGGGAGTGGGTCTGAACCTGCTCGGGACGTACGTCGACTTCGTCGGTGCCGACCTGCGCCTGCCGGCGGCGCTGCTCGTGATCCTCGTCGTCCTGCTCGTCCGGCCTGCCGGCCTCTTCGGGAAGCCTCAGGTGAAGAAGGTCTGATGACCCGAGCGACCTCTCGCACCTTGCTTGGCTTTGCCGCCCTCGCGGTCGTCGTGTTCGCACTGCCCGCGTTCGTCAACGACTTTCGGGCGCAGCAGTTCGCGTATGTGGGCATCTACCTGATCGCGTTGACGGGGCTGAACATCCTCACCGGCTACACCGGCCAGATCTCGCTCGGCCACGGCGCATTCATGGCGATCGGCGGCTATACGACCGCGATCCTGATGAACGATCACGGCGTCAAGGACATCCTCACAATTCCGGTCGCGATCATCGTGTGCGGCATTGCCGGACTCCTCTTCGGCCTTCCCGCCGCCCGCCTCTCGGGCCTGTATCTGGCACTCGCGACGTTTGCGATCGCCGTCTCGATCGGGGCCGTGATCAAGAAGTTCGATGGCTTCACCGGCGGCGGCTCCGGCATCAACCTGTTCGGCATCCCCACGTTGACGGCGTCGCTGACGCCGCTGCACATCCTCGGCTTCGAGCTGAACTTCAACAACTGGCTCTACTACCTCTCGTGGTCGGTTGCACTCCTCGGGTATGTGATCGCCTGGCTGATTCTGCGTGGGCGGACGGGACGCGCTTTCAGAGCCGTGCGGGACAGCGAGACGGCCGCGGTCTCGTTCGGCGTCGGCCTGTCGAGCACGAAGGTGCTCGCCTTCGGGATCAGCGCGGCCTATGCGGGTGCGGCCGGAGCCCTGTTCGCGATCGCGACGACGTACGTCAACCCGGATACGTTCCCGGTCGCCTTGTCGATCTTCCTGCTCGTCGGCGTCGTCGTCGCGGGGCTCGGCTCGCTTACCGGGCTGATCGCGGGAGCGATTTTCATCCAGTTCCTGCCGCTCTGGGCGCAGAACGTGTCGAAGTCGCCCGGCGCGCCGGCCGTCGTCTACGGCGCGATCCTGATCCTCGTCGTGCTCGCGCTCCCGGGCGGTGTTTCCGGGCTCATCGCCCGGATCGCGCGACAGGTCAGGCGCGCGTCGGTCTTTCCGAAGCCCTAACACTCGGGGGCTACGATCGCCGGATGCACGCCCCGCGTCCGACGACGATCAACCCGAAGCTGGTCTCCGCAGGTCTCGCGATCGTCGCCTCGCTCGCGCTCGGTGTGACTGCGGCGCTGGCCGGCACTGCGCGCGAGTCGGGTGATCCTGGCATCACGGACGGCACCGTGTTGCTCGGAGGGACGGCCCCGCTGACGGGCCCCTCGGCGTCGTATGCGGCCGTGGCCAAGGGAGCGGCCGCCTACTTCAGGTACGTCAACGCGAGAGGCGGCGTCAACGGCCGCAAGATTCTCTACAAGGTCGCCGACGATGGCGGTTCGCCGGCCGGCGCAGCCGTTGCAACGCGACAGCTCGTCGAGCAGGATCGTGTATTCGCCCTCTTCAACTCGGTCGGAACGGACACAAATCTCGCTGTTCGCGAGGAGCTGAACAGAGCCAAGGTGCCCCAGCTGTTCGTCGCCTCCGGCGCCACGACCTGGGGACGCGACTACGCGCAGTATCCGTACACGACCGGCTTCCAGCCCAGCTACAGGGCGGAGGGGTCGGTCTACGGCAAGTACCTGGCGCGTTCCGCTCGCGGAGCGACGGTTGCCGTCCTGTTCCAGAACGACGACTTCGGCAAGGAGTTGCTCGGGGGCCTGAAGCGCGGACTGCAGCGCTCGAGAGCAAGGGTCGTGGCTGCTCAGCCGTACGACGAAGCGGCGGTGGACGTGTCGGCGCAGATCGCGCGGCTGAAGGCCTCGGGCGCCGACACCCTCGCGATCTTCGCGACTCCAGCGCACACGATTCAGGCGTATCAGGCTGCCGCCAGGCTGGGGTGGAAGCTGGCCCGGGTCGTCAACAGCTCTGGCGGCGCTGCGTCGACGACGATGAGTTCGGCAGCCGTCGGCCAGAACCGACTCGTCGCCGGCACGGTGTCGATTGCCTTCCTCAAGGATCCCGCCGACCCGCAGTGGAAGCGCGATGCCGCTCTTCGTCTGTACTCCAGCGTGATGGCGCAGTACGCACCCGGAGCGGACGCCGGCGACCTTATGCACCTGTACGGCATGGCGGCGGCCTGGACGGCTGTCGAGGCGCTCAGGCAGACCGGCCGCGACCTAAGCCGCGAGTCGCTCCGCAAGACCGTCGATGCGTTCACGGCTCCCGGCGACCCGTTCCTGCTTCCCGGGATCGTCGTGAAGACGGCGGGGGCAGACCACTATCCGATCGAGCAGATGCTGCTCCGACGCTGGCAAAACGGAGCCTGGAGGTCGTTCGGCGGGCTCTGGAGCACGACGGGGTCGTAGAGGCTTGGACTATGCTGTGCGGAGCCGGCGCGAGGAGACCGCCCGGCTCGGAATTCGAATCTCTGCCGATGGCACACCCGGTCTCCGACATCCTCGATGCGTCCCTCGACGACCTCATGGCCGAGGCTCGCTCGCTGCGCCGGGGACTCCTCGTCACGTACTCGCCCAAGGTCTTCATCCCCCTGACGACGCTCTGCCGCGACGTCTGCGGCTACTGCACGTTCGCCCGGTCTCCGCGCCGGGGAGAGCGGGCGTATCTCGGTGTTGACGCGGTGCTCGAGCTCGCGCGCGCCGGTGCCGTCGCCGGGTGTACCGAGGCGCTCTTCACGCTCGGTGACAAGCCCGAGCTGCGGTACCGCGTCGCCCGCGATGAGCTCGCCGCGCTCGGGTTCACGAGCACGCTCGAGTACCTCGCGCACTGCGCCGGCCTGGTACTACGCGAAACCGGGTTGCTGCCGCACCTCAACCCGGGCGTAATGGGCCGCGAGGAGCTGGAGCTGCTGCGACCGGTGGCGGCGTCGATGGGGATCATGCTCGAAACGGTTTCCGATCGGCTCTCCCGGAAAGGCGGCCCGCACTGGGCCTCGCCGGACAAGGTTCCAGCAGTCAGGCTCGAGACGATCCGCCTGGCGGGTGAGCTCTCGATCCCGTTCACGAGCGGCGTCCTGATCGGGATCGGCGAAACCCGGGCCGAGCGCCTCGATGCGCTCGGCGCCTTGAAGGAGCTCGGAGAGGAGCATGGACACCTCTCGGAGGTGATCGTGCAGAACTTCCGTGCAAAGCCGGGTACGCGCATGGCTGCCCATCCCGACGCGCCGTTCGACGAGCAGCTCTGGACCGTTGCAGCCGCCCGCATCGTGCTCGGTCCCGACATGCACGTACAGGCTCCACCGAATCTCGCCTACAACGACTTCCCGCGCCTGCTCGACGCCGGGATCGACGACTGGGGCGGCGTCTCGCCGGTCACGATCGACCACGTCAATCCCGAGGCGCCCTGGCCCGACATCGAGAGGCTGCGGGAGGCGACGGCGGCCCGCGGTCTCACGCTGGTGCCGCGGCTGCCGCTCTACCCTGAGCATGTCGCCGACCTCGATCGCTGGGTCGACGCTGCGGTCGAACCCGCGGTTCGCCGCGCCTCGGACGCGCTCGGGATGGCGCGCGAGGATCGCTGGGCGCCGGGCGAGCAGGTGGAGGTGCCGTTCATCGTGCGCCGCGATGCGATCCCGCTCGAGCTCGGCGACGAGGAGCTCGGCCGGGACGAGATCGTGCGCCTCCTCTCGGCGCGCGGCACGGAGCGCGAACGCGTCCTCGCCGCGGCGGACCGGCTCCGGCGCGAGGTCTGCGGTGACGAGGTGAGCTACGTCGTCACCCGGAACATCCAGTACACGAACGTTTGCTATTTCCGATGCGGCTTCTGTGCGTTCTCGAAGGGGAAACTGGCGGAGAATCTGCGCGGGCCGGCGTTCCTCGTGCCTCTGGAGGAGATCGTGCGGCGCTCGCAGGAGGCCTGGGAGCGTGGCGCCACGGAGGTGTGCCTCCAGGGGGGAATTCACCCGTCGTTCACGGGGGACTACTACGCGAGCGTCGTCGAGGCGATTCGCGCTGCAGTTCCGGACATTCACATTCACGCGTTCTCGGCGCTCGAGGTCTGGCAGGGTGCTGCCACACTAGAGCTCTCGCTGGAGGAGTACCTGGCCCGCCTGCGCGACCTCGGCCTCGGCTCGCTCCCGGGCACGGCGGCCGAGATTCTCGACGACGACGTGCGAAGGCTGATCTGCCCCGACAAGGTGTCCACCGACCAGTGGCTCGAGGTGCACGACGCCGCGCATCGCGTCGGGCTGCAGTCGAACGTGACGATGTTGATGGGCCACGTCGAGCAGCCGGTGCACTGGGCGAATCACCTGCTGCGAGCGCGCGAGCAGCAGGTGCGAAGCGGTGGCTTCACGGAGTTCGTGCCGCTCCCCTTCGTGCCGATGGAGGCGCCGATGTTCCTCAAGGGCCGCGCGCGCCGCGGGCCGACGTTCGGTGAGGTCCTGCTCCTGCACGCGGTTGCGCGTCTCGTGCTGCACCCGGTGATCACGAACATCCAGGTCTCCTGGGTCAAGATCGGACCGGAGGGTGTGCGGCAGGCGCTCGCCTCGGGCGTCAACGATCTCGGCGGCACCCTGATGAACGAGTCGATCTCGCGTGCCGCAGGCTCCGAGTGGGGTCAGGAGCTTTCACCCGAGCAGATGGAGGCGGTGATCCGCTCGGCGGGTCGCGCGCCGCGGCAGCGCACGACGACCTACGGGCTCCCGCCGGCCGAGCAGGTGCGGCGGTCGTTCGGTGCGGCGCCGCTGCTCGAGCCGCTCAACCCTCCGGTGCGTGAGGCCGGGCTGATCAGGCCCGGTCGGCTGGTGCGTCCGGGCCTCGGCGGCGTCAGTCGGGTGCCGACGATTGCTTCGCTCTCCTGATTCGCAGCGGCAGCATCACGCCCCGGGTGAGAAACGAGAACCAGGAGCGGGGGAGAGTGCCTGCCCCAGCGCCGCGGCCGTCTCGGGGCCGCGGACGCCCGCGCCGTCGCCGACGAAGAGGTGCTCCGGCTCGGAGCGGCGAAGCTCGCCCGGCGGCACGGCCTCGAGCAGCCCGTGAACTCCGGCCCGGTCGTTGTGCGCGGAGAGAACGGGTTGGTGCCGAGCGCCTCGACAACGACGAGCGTGCGCGTCTCCGGCCTTCAGCAGGTGCGGTCGTCCGGGCTCTCCGTAATGCCAGGCCCGATGCGGTGGATCTTCCGGCTCCTCGTCATCCTCGGGGGATTGTCCTCGTCGCGATCCAGTTTGTCCCTCACGGGCGCAACCACACCAATCCGCTGCCGGTGAAGGAGCCCAACTGGGACTCGGCAGCAGCCCGCACCCTCGCCGTCGACGGCTGTTTCGGCTATCACTCGAACCTGACGAAGTGGCCCCGGCACACCGACGTCGCTCCGATCTCCTGGCTCGTGACGCGCGATGTCGAGGACGGCCGGGCGGTGCTGAACTCTCGGAGTGGCAGAGGCCGCAGGACAGTGACTGTCAAGGACGTCATCGACGCAAGCCGCAATAGGGGCATGCTGCCGATCCAGTACCGCCTGATCCACAAGGAGGCGCGACTCACCGACGCGCAGCGCTAGGCACTCGAGCAGGGGCTGCTCAAGACCTGGGCCGCCGATCCTCCCGGCAAGTAGCTCGGTAGATCCTCCGGCGCGAGGCAGGGTTTCTACCGATGCCGCGTGCCGCAGCCGCGCCGAAAATCGCGTCATGAGGAAGTGGCTGATCCGAGGCGGCATCGCGGCGACGGCGCTGCTCCTGCTCGCCCAGCTCGTCCCCTACGGGCGCAACCACACGAACCCGCCGGTCACACAGGCGGTGAAGTGGAACAGCCCGCGCACCGAGCAGTTGGCGATGGGCGCCTGCGGCGACTGCCACTCCAACCTCACGAACTGGAAGTGGTACACGAACGTTGCCCCGGCCTCGTGGCTCGTCTACGCCGACGTCAAGGGTGGCCGGGAGACCCTCAACTTCTCCGAGTGGAACCGGCCTCAGGCAGACGTGGGCGACATCGTCGACGCCGTCCAGAGCGGCTCGATGCCGCCGTTCCAGTACAAGATCCTGCACTCCTCCGGCAGGCTCTCGAGCGCCGACCGCGACGCGCTCGTTCGGGGGCTCCAGGCGACCCTGAAGCAGGATCCGCCGATCCCGGGCGGTGGCGGCGGGTAACGTCGCACGGCTCTGGTTCGTCTGCTCAGTGCGTTGTGTCTGTCTCCTCCGGGGGAGGGCGATGGTGGTGCTCGCTCCGGTCGAGCTCTGCGCCGTCCCTACGGAGCTCCCGGTCCAACGTTGTGAGGCGCCGCCCTACGCGAGCCGCGCATGCGCCTCGGAGAGCGTGAAGCGTCCTGCCAGCAGGGCGCTGCCGGCGACTGCAGCCTCACAGCCGAGATCGCGAACGGCGAGCAGATCGTCGATTGACGAGATCCCGCCCGCCGCGATCACGGGAAGGCCCGCCCGGAGCACCTCGCCGAGTAGGCTCGTGTCGGGGCCTGCGAGCGAACCGTCCCGCGCTGTGCTCGTGACGAGCAGCCGGGCGATGCCGGCGGCGGAGCAGTCGGCCGCGAGTGTGGCCGCGGTCGTGCCCGATGATCTCGTCCAGCCGTCGATGGCGACCTCTCCGTTGCGTTCGTCGATCGCGACGACGAGGTGGTCTCCGAAGCGCGTCGCTGCATCGCGGAGGAAGGTGGGGGAGAGCGCCGCCGTCCCGACCATGACCCGATCGGCGCCTGCCGACAGCGCGGCGTCGATCGCCTCGAGCGTCCGGTAGCCGCCGCCGACCTGGAGCGGGAGGCCACAGGCTGCGGCAACGCGCTCGACGAGCGGGAGCGTCGGCGTGCCGGAGAAGGCGCCGTCCAGATCGACGAGATGGAGGCGGCGCGCCCCCTCGTCACGGAAGCGCCTGGCGAGTTCGACGGGGTCGCCGCCCTCGATCGTGACCACCTCGCGACGGCCCTGCGACAGTCGCACGACCCGGCCGTCAAGGACGTCGATCGCAGGCAAGACTTTGAAGTCTTGTGATAACACGTTATCATGCTATCATGATTGATATGACCCGCACAATACAGACCGATCGTGGCTCCGCGTCTCCCGCAGATCAGCTCGACGGAATGGAAGGCATCGAGGATCTGGCCCTCGCGATCCGCTCGCTCCGCACGGCCGACGAGGTGATGCGCTTCCTCCGTGATCTGTGCACCCGTGCCGAGCTGGAGGCGCTCGTGCACCGCTGGCAGACCGCGAAGCTGATCGACGAGGGCGTGCCGTACGTCGAGATCGCCGAGCGGGTTCCCACCTCGACTGCCACCGTCACGCGCGTCGCCCAGTGGGTGAAGCACGGAACCGGGGGTTATAGCGTCGCGCTCGCGAGGGCGAAGCGGCGATGAGTACCTTTACGCGGGCCGGCGAGAATGGCCGGCTCACGCTGGCCGTCCCGGCCAAGGGTCGCATGGCCGAGCCTACGCTCCGTCTCTGCGCCGATGCGGGGCTGTCCTTCGAGACGACCGAGCGCTCGCTCGTCGTGCCGTGTGCGAACGCGCCTGTCGACCTCCTGCTCGTTCGGCCGAGCGACATCCCGGAGTACGTCCAGGACGGCGTCGTCCACCTCGGTGTAACGGGGGCGAACCTCGTGGTCGAGGCCGAGGCCGACGTCGTCACGCTCTCCGAGCTCGGCTTTGCGCGGTGCACGTTGCAGGCGGCGGTCCCGAACGATGCTCCACAGGAGGCGATCGAGGATCTCGGCGGCCTCCGGATCGCGACGGCCTATCCCACCTCGACCCGCAAGCTCCTCGCGGAGCGGGGGATCGAAGCCGAGCTCGTGCCGGTGTCCGGCTCGGTCGAGGCGACACCACGGCTCGGGCTCGCCGATGCGATCGTCGACCTCGTCTCGACCGGGTCGACCGCGAGTGCAAACGGGCTGCGGCTGATCGGAACGCTGCTTGCTTCGCAGGCGGTTCTGATCGGTGGGCGTGGGGCGGTCGAGGAGCAACACGAGCTGGTCGGGCGCCTGGAGCTGATGCTCTCCGGCGTCGTCGCAGCCCGCCGCCGGCGGTATGTGATGATGAACGCGACGACGGCTGTGCTGCCGGCGATTCGTGCCGTGCTCCCGAGCATGGGAGCACCGACGGTGCTTGCCCTTGCGGAAGAGGGAGATATCGCAGTCCACGCGGCTGTCGATGCGGACGACGTCTGGTCGCTGTTGCCGGCGCTCCGGGATGCCGGTGCGACCTCGATTCTGGTGCTCCCCATCGAGCGGCTCGTGCCGTGAGGGGCGCGGGGCTCGACGAGGCGATCACGGTCGCGGCGCCGATCGTGGCCGACGTGCGCGATCGCGGCGATGCCGCCCTGCTCGAGTGGACGGAGCGGTTCGACGGTTCGCGGCCGGACGGCTTCCGCGTTTCGGCGGCGACGATTGCCGAGGCGACGGTGGGCGACGACGTGTTGGTGGCCCTGCGCGCGATGATCGCCGCCGTACGTGCCTTCAACGAGGCGCAACGGCCGGTCGACACCTTGGTCGAAGCCGCGCCGGGCATCGTGTCGGAGCGCCGCTGGCTCCCACTCGATGCGGTCGGGATCTGCGTGCCGAGCGGCCGCTTCCCCCTGCCCTCCTCGCTCGTGATGGCGGCCGTTCCGGCTCTCGTGGCCGGCGTCCGGAGAATCGCCGTCGTCACACCGCGCCCGGTCGCCGCGACGCTCGTCGTCGCGCGCGAGCTCGGCCTCGACGAGATCTACGCGATCGGCGGCGCGCAGGCGGTCGCCGCGCTCGCCTTCGGCACGGAAAGCCTCCCTTCTGTCGATCGGATCGTGGGGCCGGGCAACGCTTACGTCACCGCGGCCAAGCTTCTGGTCTCGAGCCGGGTGGGAATCGACCTGCCGGCGGGGCCGAGTGAGGTCGTCGTGATCGCGGACGGAAGCGCCGATGCGGAGGCGTGCGCCGCAGACCTGCTCGCCCAGGCCGAGCACGGTCCCGACAGCGAGGCGTTGCTGCTCAGCACCGATTCTGCTCTGTCCGACGCCGTCACTACGCTTGTTGCTCGATATGACAACATCACGATTGAAACAGTTGGTTCGCTGGCTGAGGCTCTGGCTCGCTCGGAGGCCTTCGCGCCCGAGCACCTCGAGTTGCACGTCAGCGATCCCGAGGCACTGCTGGCAGGCGTCCGCAACGCGGGCTCGGTCTTCGTGGGTGGGTCGGCCGTCATCGGCGACTACGCGGCTGGTGCGACCCACGTGCTGCCGACGGGAGGCCTCGCGCGCTCCTCCGGAGGCCTCGGGCTCGAGATGTTCATGAAGCCACTCCAGATCGTGCGGACCAGTGCGGCAGGCGCCGCCGAGGCAGCCCGGGTGATCGGGCCAATCGCACGAGTTGAGGGGTTGCCGCTCCACGCTGCGGCGGGCGAGCGCGTCCTGGAGCGAGCGTGAGTGACATCCGGCCAGGCGACGGAGGGTTTGCGGGCGGCGGGCCGAGCCCGGTCACGCTGTCCGACGAGTTCGCGCCCTACGACTGGGCGGCGACGGTGGCGCAGGTCGCGGCACGGCACGGCCTCGATCCCGTGCAGGTACTGAAGTTCGATCAGAACACTCCCGCGCTCCCCGGTGTCCCTCAGATCCCACTCGCGGAGAGCTTCGCGACGATCAACCTCTATCCCGACGGGCAATATCGCGACCTGCGCGAAGCGGCGGCGCAGTACATCGCCGCAACGACCGGAACGCAGGTCGGGTGGGAGCAGATCGTGATCGGTGCAGGTGCCGACGACCTGATCATGCTCTGCGCCCGCACCTACCTCGGGCCAGGCCGCACGGCGTCGATCGTGGCGCCTGCGTACGCCTTCTACAAGGTGGCGACGCTGCTGAGCGGCGCCGAGCTCACGACCAACGAGGACAGCGCAACCCTGCTCTGGCGCTGCAATCCGGACAATCCCACCGGGGCGGTGACGCCTGCCGCCGAGCTGGTCGAGCTGGCACGCAGCAACCCTCGCAAGGTGGTCGTCGCCGACGAGGCGTACGTCGAGTACGGCGGCGATTCCGTCATCCCGTGGCTCGACGAGGTGCCGAACCTGATCGTCCTGCGGACGATGTCGAAGGCCTTCGGTTATGCCGGGCTCCGGGTCGGCTACGCGATTGCGGCTCCTGCCACGGCCGCAGTCCTCGAGGCGCGTCGCGCTCCCGCTCCGATCACGGCTCCTGCATCTCGTATCGCGGCGGCCGCGCTGCGCGACCCACGCTTCGACATCGCCCCCGAGGTCGCCGAGCGGGAACGCATGCGCGCCGCGCTCGTCGCTGCGGGGTTCGACGCGCCCCTCGCGGCAGGCAGCTTCGTCTGGGTGCGGAGCGAGGAAGACCTCGGCGGCCTGCTCGAGGCCCAGGGGTGCGTCGTCCGCCGCTTCTCACAGGGGATCCGGATCTCGATTCGACGGCCGACCGAGAACGACGTCCTCCTGCGCGCCCTCGGTGCCGAGCCGGGCCTCGCACCAGGTCGCGAGGCGACCGTGATCCGCACGAGCACCGAGACCGCCCTGCGCATCACGCTCGGCCTCGATGGTCGGGGTCGCTCCCACGTCCGCACCGGTGTCGGCTTCCTCGACCACCTTCTGACGCTGCTCGCCTTCCACGCCGGGTTCGATTTCGAGTGCATTGCGGGTGGCGACCTCGACGTCGACGAGCACCATACGGTCGAGGACGTCCTCGCGGCGTTCGGCACCGCTCTCCAGCAGGCGCTCGGCACCCGTGAGGGAGTCGCCCGCTACGGCTCCGCCGTCGTGCCGATGGACGAGGCGCGCGCGCTCGCAGCCGTCGACCTCGTGCGCCGCGCGCATGCGGAGATCTCGCTCGCCTTCACCGGCGACCGCGTCGGCGGCCTCACCCTCTCGCTCCTTCCGCATGCGCTCGAGCGCTTCACGATGGAGGCCGGCTGCACCGTCCACATCGAGTCCTCGGGAGCCGACGATCACCACGTCGCCGAGGCGGCCTTCAAGGCGCTCGGCCAGGCCCTCCGTCAGGCGGTTGCCGCGGGCGACGGCGGCATTCGCTCGACGAAGGGGATTGCGTGAAGGTGGTGCTCGCCGACTACGGCGCGGGCAACCTTCGCTCCGTCACTTCGGCGTTCGAGCGTGCCGGCGCCCGCCCGTCGATCGCGCTCGACGCCGAGAGCGTCCGCGATGCCGACCTCGCGGTGATCGCCGGCGTTGGTCATGTCGAGAGCGCTGCCCGCGGGCTCGCGGCGAACGGCCTCGACGACGCGGTCCGCGATCGCGCCACGGCGGGTCGGCCTGTGCTCGGGATCTGCGTCGGCATGCAACTTCTCTTCGGTGCGAGCGACGAGGGGGGCACCGGCCTCGAGCTCCTCGCCGGTCCGGTGCGCCGCATCCAAGCGGCCCGCGTGCCCCACATGGGCTGGAATACGCTCGCGCTCACCCGGGACTCGGCTCTCCTCGGCGGGCTCGGCGGCGAGGACGTCTACTTCGCCCACAGCTTCGCCGTCGAGCCTGACGACCCCGGCGTCGTGGCGGCGGTCGCCGACCACGAGGGCCGCATCGTCGCTGCGGTCGATGCCGGTCCCGTGGCCGGTGTCCAGTTTCATCCCGAGCGCAGCGCCTGGGCCGGCGCACGGCTCCTCTATAACGTGCTGGCATGGTCAAGAAGCGTGTGATCCCCTGCCTTGACGTCGCCGGCGGGCGGGTCGTCAAGGGCGTCAACTTCGTCGACCTGCGCGAGATGGGGGAGCCGATCGAGCTCGCCACGCGCTACTCGGAGCTCGGCGCAGACGAGCTCGTCTTCCTCGACATCACCGCGACGCTCGAGGGCCGGGGCCCGATCCTGGAGCTGATCGAGCGCGCCGCTGCCGAGCTGACGATCCCGTTCACCGTCGGTGGCGGCGTCACCGGACTCGACGACGCCCTCTCGCTCCTCCGCGCCGGTGCCGACAAGGTCGCGGTCAACCGCGCCGCGTTCGACGATCCCTCGATCCTCACCGCTCTTGCCGACGAATTCGGTTCCCAGGCGGTCGTCTGCGCGATCGATGCCCGGGCCGGCGAGGTCGTCACCCACGCAGGCAAGACGCCGCGCGGCCGCGACGCGGTCGACTGGGCCCGGGAGGCCGTCGAGCGCGGCGCGGGTGAGCTGCTCGTGACGTCTATTGACGCCGACGGGACGCGCGAGGGCTATGACCTGCCTCTGACTCGTGCGGTCGCCGATGCGGTTGGCGTGCCCGTGATCGCGTCGGGTGGTGCGGGCAATGCCCGCCACCTCGCCGAGGCATTCGAGGTGGGAGCAGAGGCGGCGATCGTTGCCTCGATCGTGCACGAGCGGCCGGAGCGGCTGCGGGAGCTGAAGGCCGAGCTGAAGGAGGCGGGATGGAACGTCCGGATCCCACGGAGCTGATGCCGGCGATCGTGCAGGACGCGGCGAGCGGCCGTGTCCTGATGCTTGCGTGGATGGACGAGGAGGCGTTGCGTCGCACGCACGAGAGTGGCGAGGCCTGGTTCTGGAGCCGCTCGCGGCAGGAGTACTGGCGCAAGGGAGCGACGTCCGGCAACACGCTGGCCGTCGTCGAGATCCGCGACGACTGCGACGGCGACGCGATCCTCGTGCGCGTCGATCCCGCAGGCCCCGCCTGTCACACGGCCGCGGAGTCGTGCTTCGCGCCCTGGCTCTGGCGCGTCGTCGCCGAGCGAGCAGCAACCCGCCCCGAGGGTTCCTACGTCGCCGGCCTGCTCGACAAGGGGGTCGCCGCGGTCGCCCAGAAGGTGGGGGAGGAGGGCGTCGAGGCGGCGCTCGCCGCCGTCGCCGACTCGGACGAGCGCCTCGTCGAGGAGCTCGCCGACCTCTGGTTCCACAGCTTTGTGTTGCTCGCCTCACGCGGCCTCGATCCGGAGCGGGTCGAGGAGGAGCTCCGCCGACGGCACGCGTGAGGTGGTTCGCTGACGCGAACTACCTGTGGGAGACTCCTTTCGTCTCTGGTGGAAGAATGCTGGCGCAAACGGCGGTGGCCACTCCGGACGCAGTGTGCGAGGTCACGCGACCGAGTCGCCACTAAGAGCTGCCCCCAATGCCACAGAGCCGGGACGAGCTGTCCGACTTCGCGCGTCGCTACACCGAAGCGTCGTGCAGTGGCGACCAGCCGATCACTACGCGCCGCAAGGGTCGCTCGCGATCAACGACGACACGCGGCCGTGGGGCTTCTCCGAGGCCGGCTCGATGAGAAAGTTGGCTAGTCCTCGGGCGGGGCCTCCGGGTACTGCGGCGCGTCGCCGCCGATCTCGTCCCAGGGGGCCTTGTAGGCGACCATCATGTGGTAGTGGGGCTGCAGCTTCACACCTTGGAGCGTTCCAGCGGACACGTAGTACTTCCCGTCGCCGAAGGCGTAGAGGCTCGAGCCGCAGTTGCTGCAGAAGCCAACACCCGAAAACCCTTCCGGGGTGAAGTGCTTGATCAGCTCCGGGCCAGCCGTGACCTCGAAGTTCGTTCCCTCGACCTCGACACTCGACGAGCTCGCGCCGCCGCTCCATCGCTGGCAGCGCGTGCAGTGACAGAAACTCATGGCCCCGGGATCGTGCACGTCGAACGTGACCTGCCCACATAGGCATGCTCCATGGATCGTCTCGCTCATCGGGACTCCTTTCGAGCGCTCTCGGAGGTTGGCAGCACGAACGACTATCCCACGGCAAGAGTGCCAGCTGGCATGAAGTAGGCGGTCACGATAGATGCGGCGACGGCGCCTACCGGCGTGCTCCCATGTCAGAGACGGTGCCGTAGCTCGCCGAATGGTGGAAGCTGCCCGCGTACGTCCGCGGGACCTCGACCAGCTCGACCACGAGCTCCGCGTTAGTTGCCGCGCCGATCGGGAGGAGCACCGCGACCACGGCGTTGACACCGATCCACCGGGCAACCGCGACGACCCCGATGGCGATTCCCGCCACCACGTGCTGAGGGCTACCAAGCCAGTTGGGTTCATCAGCGACCCAACACGACGGAAGTCTATTGCCGGCCTACTTCCGCTTCTTCGCCGCCCGCTGCGCCTGGGCTTCGGCATTCGCCTCCACCGCCGCGCGGATGAGCTTCTTGAAGGCCGCCTCGTCGATCTTCTCCCCCTCGCGGAAGTCGATCGCGCGCCGCGTGTTCCCCTCCAGGCTGGAGTTGAAGAGCTTCTCGGGATCCTCCAGGGAGGCGCCACGGAAGAACGTCAGCTTCACGACGTGCTTGTATGACTCTCCCGTGCAGACGCCACCGTCACTCGACCAGACGGGGATCCCGGGGGATTTCGGCTTCTCCCATTTCCACTCCTCCTGGATCTCCGGGTTGGCCTCGTGGATGAGCTGCCGGATCCGGGCGAGCGTCCCTCCTCGCCAGTCCCCGAGCTCCTGGATCCGGGCCGTAATTTTCGTCGGAGCGTCCTCACCGTTCGTGCGACTCGATGGGGTCACGTTCTCACCGCTCCAACTCGGGGTGGACGAAGGGGCGCCATCGCCCTTCGAAGGCTAGTTGAGAGTTGGTGATCTTCGCTGTGGGTTCCGTGCCCTTGGTGTCAGGTCTTGCAATCAGGTGTCAGGTCTTGCAGTCACGCATCCGCGTCGCCTGTGTGTGATTGCAAGACCTGACGCCAGGCTCCGAGATGCTGGTGGATGAGATGCCCTGGCGCTCTGTCCGTGTCGTGCGTGCGGCGGCGCGGCGGCGCCTTCGATCCCCGATACTCCCCGACAAGAGCGCATCCCACCGACGGAGGAGCCGCATGCCGAACGAGATCGATGGTGACACGGTGGTGACGCTCGTCATCTTCCATCATGTCGCCGCCTACGGGACGTGGAAGCCGGCCTTCGATGATCACGAGAACGTACGCCGCAGTCACGGCGCACTGGAGCACCGCATCTTCCGTGGCGTCGACGACCCCAACCGGGTTGTCGTCCATGTCGACTTCCCGAGCGAGGCGGCCGCCGAGGCGTTCAAGGCCGATCCTTCTCTTCCGGCCGCGATGGAGCGGGCAGGCGTGACCGACGAGCCGTGGCTCGGGTTGAACGAGCTCGTCGAGCAGGCGCGCTACGCGGACGGGACTGCGGGCGTCACGGTTGCCGTCCACCACCGGGTGGGCGACTACGACGTGTGGAAGCTCGTCTTCGACGAGCACGAGAGCGTTCGCCGGAGTCATGGCGCGCTCGAGCACCGCGTCTACCACCCGGTCGGCGACCCGCTCCAGCCAGTAATCCATCTCGACTTCCTCACGGCCGAGGCAGCAGAGGCCTTCGGAGCCGACCTGAGCCTCCCCGAGGTGATGGCCCGCGGGGGCGTCGAGGGAGAGCCGGGCGTCAATGTCAGCACGCTCGGCGAGCGCAAGACCTACACGGGCGGCTCGTGACGGCGGCGACGCCTGAGGCGCCGCTGTTCGATCCCAGCGGCCACGAGCCGCTGACGGGCCGTGCCTGGGACGAGGCGCGCGTTCGCGCGGCGATAGTGGCGATCGTCGAGGATGCGGAACACGCCTTCGACGAGCCGTCGCTCTGGGCCGTCCACCCCCTCGACGAGCCGGTCGAGCCGCCGCGGGTTGCCTCGCTGTACCTGGGTGCCGCCGGGGTGGTGTGGGCGCTCGCCGCCCTGGCCGGCGCCGGTGCCGCCGAGCTGCGGCGCGACTGGGCGGCAGTCGCGGTGGCTCTCGCGGAGGAGTACCAGGAGAGACCCGATTTCCAGGACACCGTTTCCGGGCCGGTGCCGTCATCCTGGATGGGCGAGTCAGGGATTCTGCTGGTCGCGCATGGCCTCGCCCCGACCCTGTGGCAGAAGGAGCGCCTCCTGGCGGCCGTGCATGCGAACGTCGACAATCCCACGCGGGAGCTGATGTGGGGCTCCCCGGGAACGATGCTGGCGGCGCAGGTGATGCACGAGCGCACGGGCGATGCATGCTTCCTCGCGGCGTGGCACGAGGCTGCCGACCGCCTCTGGGCCGAGTGGCACGACGACGTCTGGCTGCAGGACATCTACGGCAGCCGTGTCCACATCCTCGGTCCCGCGCACGGCTTTGCGGGGAATGTGCTCGCGCTCGGCCGTGGAGCGACGCTCGCCGCCGACCGCCGGGCCGAGCTGGAGCGGCGCACGATCGCGGTGCTCGAGCGCTACGCGCACCGCGACGGCAAGCTCGCCCAGTGGCCGCCGGCACTCGAACCGCCGACCGGAGGGCCGCAGGCCGTCCGCACCCAGTGGTGCCATGGTGCGCCCGGGATCGTCGCCTCGGTCGCCACCCTCGCTCCGGACAACGACGAGCTGACGGCGATCCTGCTCGCCGGCGGCGAGCTGACCTGGCTGGCCGGGCCGCTGAAGAAGGGCGCGAACCTCTGTCACGGCACTGCCGGCAACGGCTACGCCTTCCTGAAGCTCTTCGAGCGCACCGGCGACGAGCTGTGGCTTTCGCGAGCGCGGTCTTTCGCAATCCACGCGAGCGGGCAGGTCGAGGGCGCAACCGTCGAGTACGGTCGTGGCCGCTATAGCCTGTTTACCGGCGATCCGGGCACGGCCCTCTACCTCCAGAGCTGCCTTGCGGCCTCGGCAGCGTTCCCAACGCTGGACGAGTTGTGAACGGTTTCCACGTCGCCCAGCTCAATGTGTCGCGTTCCGTCGCACCGCTCGACGATCCGCGCCTAGCCGACTTCGTGGCTCGCCTCGACGAGGTGAACGCGCTCGCAGAGCGGAGTCCCGGGTTCGTCTGGCGGCTTCAGGGCGAGGGGGGAAACGCAACCGACGTCCGCGTCGAGGACGATCCGTTGGTGATCGTCAACCTCACCGTCTGGGAGTCGATCGACGACCTGTTCGCGTTCACCTACCGCTCCGACCACAAGACGGTGTTCGCCCGGCGCTTCGACTGGTTCGAGCGCTCACCAGGCCCGAACGTCGTCCTGTGGTGGCAGCCGGCGGGGGAGGCCCCGACGCTCGACGAGGCCTTCCGCCGCCTCCGGCTCCTCGCGGCACACGGCCCGACGGTGGAGGCGTTCACGTTCAGGCAGCGGTTTCCGGCCCCGGGCTCCTAGATCGCCCACTCCCCGGCCAGCAGCCGTGGCACGAGGTCGTCGAGGAGCCGCAGCGTCATCCCCCAGAGCACGTGCCCGTCGACGTCTATCCCCTCGACCTCGAGCGGCGTCCGGAAGTAGCTCGACGTGAACGGGAGCCGCGTGCGGCGGGTCGGGTCGCCGAGCAGCTCGACGGACGGAGTCAGCAGCGCCGCCACCTCGGTCGGCTGTGGGCGCCAGGGGTGGTCGCCGGGGACCCGGCCGAGGAAGGGATGGACGCGCCAGCCGGTCTGCACGGTCTCGAGTGGATCGAGTGCGGCGAGCACCTCGACGTCGGCGGCGGCAAGGCCTACCTCCTCCTCCGTCTCGCGCAGAGCGGTCGCGAGGAAGTCGGCGTCGCCTGGCTCCGGCCTGCCGCCCGGGAGCCCGAGCTGGCCGCCGTGAATGCCGTGGTCGGTGCGAAGCAGGAGCAGGATGCGCAGCACGTCGTCTCCGTCCCGGAAGACCGGGGCGAGCACGGCTGCCTCGTCGAGCGCGGCGGCCGTCGTCAGACCTCGGCGCGCAGGAGATCGTCGAGCGTCTCCCGGCGGCGGATCAGCCGCGCCTCGCCGCCGCCGACGATCACCGCGGCAGGGCGGGTGACGCCGTTGTAGTTGGAGGCCATCGCGAGCGTGTACGCGCCCGTGGCCGGCACTGCGAGGAGGTCGCCGCGGCGCGGGGAGGGGAGCTCGACGTCGTCGATCAGCACGTCGCCCGACTCGCAATGCATTCCCGCGATGCTCACGTGCTCGTCGACCCGCTCGTCCGCGCGCGTGGCGGAAAGGGCGGTGTAGACAGCGTCGTAGAGCTGGGGCCGGGGGTTGTCGGACATACCGCCGTCCACCGCGACCCAGGTGCGCTCGGGCAGGCGCTTCACGGCTCCGACGGTGTACAGCGTCACTCCTGCAGTGCCGACGAGCGAGCGCCCCGGCTCGAGCCACACCTCGGGCTCCGGCAGGCCGGCCTCGGCGAAGGCGGTACGGGCAGTCTCCGCGGCACTCGCGGCGAGCGCGGCCGCGTCGGGGGCGTGCTCGTCGAGGTTGTGGCGGATCCCGAATCCGCCGCCGAGGTCGGCGACGTGTGGCGTCCAGCCGAGCCCGTCGCGGCACGATGCGGCGAACGAGGCGAGCAGGGCGATCGTCTCGGCCTGCGCGTCGAAATCGGCGAGCTGCGAGCCGATGTGGACGTGCAACCCGATCACGTCGAGCCCTCGCGCGAACGCGTCCTCCGCGAGGGCGCGCGCCTGGGCGGGAGGGAGCCCGAACTTCGAGCCGTGGTGTCCGGTGCGGATCGCCTCGTGGGTATCGGCGTCGACGCCCAGCGTCACGCGGATCATCACTCGCTCCACGCCCGCCTCGGCGGCGAGCTCGGCCTCGTCCGGCCCATCCAGCACGACCGTTGCTCCGTCGGCTGCCGCTTCCCGCAGAAACGCCGCGTCCTTGTTGTTGCCGTGGGCGACGATCTCGTCACCGCCGAAGCCGGCCGCGCGCGCGAAAGCCAGCTCACCCGTCGAGGCAACGTCCGCGCCGAGTCCCTCCTCGCGCAGCAGGCGCAGCACGGCGACGTTGGCGAAGGCCTTCGTCCCGTAGGCGACGTGTCCGCTCGCGCCGACCGCGGCGCGAAGGGATTGCGCCCTGGCCCGCAGGGTCTCCTCGCAGTAGGCGACGAGCGGCGTGCCGAACTCGTTCGCAAGGTCACTCGCCCGCACGCCGCCCAGCTCGAGCTCGGCTCCCTCGACCCGTGCCGAGTCGGGAAAGAGTCCGAGCATGCCGATGTGTCTCGCCGCGTCGGCCATTCAGACCGCCGTGGCGGCGTACCCGTCGCAGATCTGCTCGAGTGAGAGCGACTCGTAGTCGTCGGCCTGGCCGGCCTGGCCGAAGTCGTGCATCCGTTCCGCGATCAGAGCCTTCATCCCCTCCCACGGCGGCTTGAGGTAGTCACGAGGGTCGAACTTCTCCGGCGACTCCGCGAAGACTTTACGGATCGCCCCCGCGACGGCCAGTGCTTCGATGCCCGTCTCCTCGACGAACGCGACAGCCTCGTCCGGATCGGTCACGTGGACCTCGCCGGAGCCATGTCCTTCCTCGATCCCTCCGAGCCTCCCCAGCTCGCCTTCAACCGTGGCGCCACGAGCATGGGCATAGGCGACGACCTCCTTTGTGACGGCGACGTTGTAGTCGAACGAGGCGGGCGTCTTGCCGTCGGCCTCGAGCGAGCCGTCCATCATCACGCTCGTCAAACCGAGGTCGATCGCCGAGATGCAGGCGGCGGGCTCGTTCCCGTGGTCGAGGTGGAGGTAGCCCCTACCGGCGGCTTCGTCGAGGAGTTGGCGCATCGAGACGAGCGGCATCTGTTCGGTTCTCCCTCTTCGTGGTTGTCGTTGTGCCAGCCTAGTCGCGGGCCGAAACGAGTGAACCGGTGAACAGGCGGTGGTACGATAAAGCGATGGTCTTGCTGCTTACGTGACGCAGGAGCGAGTGCGGCGAGCGCCGCTATGACCTCCCCTGAGCCTCTCCCACGAGAGGCTTTTTTGTACCCCGAGGCGAACGATGGAGACGATGGAGCGCTACGACCCGCAGGCGATCGAGGCAAAGTGGCAGAAGGTCTGGGCCGACGAGCAGTCGTTCCACGTCCCGAACCCGGAGCCGTCGGAGCTCGCGAGCGGGCGGCTCAAGTCCTACGTCGTCGAGATGCTGCCGTATCCGTCCGGCGACCTCCACATGGGGCACACGCTGAACTACACGATCGGCGACGTGAGCACCCATCTGCGCCGCCGCAAGGGGATCCAGGTGTTGCGGCCGATGGGCTACGACGCGTTCGGCCTCCCGGCCGAGAACGCTGCGATCAAGGAGGGCGGGCACCCACGCACGGTCACCGAGCGCAACATCGCCTCGATCCGCGAGCAGATGCACCGCATGGGCTGGGCGATCGACTGGGGCCGCGAGATCTCGACCCACGACCCCGCCTACTACCGCTGGACGCAGTGGCTCTTCCTCCGCTTCTACGAGCGCGGCCTCGCCTACCGCAAGGAGGCGCCGGTCAAGTGGTGCCCGAACGACCAGACCGTGCTCGCGAACGAGCAGGTCGTCGACGGCCGCTGCGAGCGCTGCGGCGCCGAGGTCGAGGCCAAGAGCCTGACGCAGTGGTTTTTCCGGATCACCGACTACGCGGACGAGCTGCTCGACGAGATGGACCTGCTCGAGGACTGGCCCGAGCGCGTGCTGACGATGCAGCGCAACTGGATCGGCCGCTCGGCTGGCGCCCGCGTCGTGTTCAGCGTCGAGGGGAGCGGGGAGGAGCTGCCGGTCTTCACGACCCGGCCCGACACGCTCTTCGGGGCCACCTTCTTCGTGCTCGCGCCGGAGCACCCGCTCGTTGCCGAGCTCGTCGAGGGCACCGAACACGCGGTGGAGGTGCTCGACTACGTCCGTCGCACCTCGGCCCGTTCCGAGGTCGAGCGGGCGGAGAAGGAGAAGGACGGCGTCTTCACGGGCCGTTTCGCCGTCAACCCGGTCAACGGCGAGCCGATCCCGATCTGGGTCGCCGACTACGTGCTGATGGGCTACGGCACGGGTGCGATCATGGCCGTGCCGGCCCACGACGAGCGCGACCACGCTTTTGCCGAGCGTTACGGGATAGATGTCCGTCAGGTCGTCGCGCCGGAGGGCGTCTCTCTGCCCGAGAGCGGCGCCTACGTCGCCCACAGCGCGAGCGAAGTGCTCGTCAACTCGGGCGCCTTCGACGGGCTGCCGAGCCCGGAGGCGAAGGAGCGGATCGTCGCCGACCTCGCAGCGCGCGGCCTCGGTGAACAGACGATCGGCTACCGGCTACGCGACTGGCTCTTCTCCCGGCAGCGGTACTGGGGCTGCCCGATCCCGATCATCCACTGTCCCTCGTGCGGCGAGGTCGGCGTGCCCGACGACCAGCTTCCGATCGAGCTGCCCGACATCACCGAGGTCGCTCCGAAGGGGCGCTCACCCCTGGCCGCCGCGGAGGACTGGGTGCAGACGACCTGTCCCACCTGCGGCGGGCCGGCTCTGCGGGAGACGGACACGATGGACACGTTCGTCGACTCGTCCTGGTACTTCATCCGCTACACCGACCCGGCCAATACCGAGCTTCCGTTCGACCGCCCGATCGCCGACTACTGGCTGCCGGTCAACCAGTACATCGGGGGGATCGAGCACGCGGTGCTGCACCTGTTGTACGCGCGCTTCTTCGTCAAGGTGATGAACGAGCTCGGGCTGTGCTCCTTCCGCGAGCCGTTCGCACGCCTCTTCAACCAGGGGATGATCACGGCGGGCGGGGCGAAGATGTCGAAGTCCAAGGGCAACGTCGTCAACCCGCTCGAGTTCGCGGGGCGCTACGGCGCCGACACGGTGCGGCTCTACACCCTGTTCATGGGCCCGGCCGACGAGGACATGGACTGGCAGGCCAACGGGCTCGAGGGCATCTGGCGATTCCTCAACCGCCTCTGGCGGATCGGGCACGAGCAGGCGGGCAAGCCGGCGGGCGACCCGGGGACGGGCGCGCTCGCACGCAAGGCGCATCGCACGATCGCGAAGGTGACCGATGACATCGACCGCCGCTTCTCGTTCCACACGCCGATTGCGGCGGTGATGGAGCTCGTCAACGACATCCAGCGGAGCCCCGCCGACCCCGCCGCCCGCTTTGCCACCGAGACCGCCGTCTCGCTGATCCAGCCCTACGCCCCGCACGTCGCGGAGGAGATCTGGAGCGTGCTCGGGGAAGGGCGTCTGTGGGAACGGCCGTGGCCGGAGGCCGACGCCCCGTTGCTGGTCGAGGACGAGGTCGAGATCGTGGTGCAGGTCAACGGCAAGGTGCGCGACCGTCTGCGCGTGGCAGCGGCGATCGACGACGAGGCCCTGCTCGCGCTCGCGCTCGCCTCCGAGAAGGTGCAGGCGCACGTCGACGGCAAGGAGCTGCGCAAGACGGTGGTCGTCAGCGGCAGGCTCGTCTCGCTCGTCGTCTGAGGCTCGCGCCGGAGGGCGACGAAGGTCGCCCACGATGCCGGTGGTCATCGGGCCTCCTATCGTAGGGGCGAGACCTCGGGGGCTCGGCTCGCCGGGTGTGGAGGAGTTGCCGCAAAGTGGGCACTCTCTCGACACGAAGGCGTCACACATCTGTTGCCACTATAGGAGACATGATCTTCGAGAGGCTGCCACGCCGTCAGACGGCGATCCTGCTCGTGCTCTGCGTCGTCGTGCTGGCGCTCGTCGGGCGTCGGATCGCCACCGCCGGGACCGCCCACGCTCCCGGCCAGGCGGTGACACTCGACGGAGCTTCGGGTGACGCGATCACTGCCTCGCCTGCCCCGAAGCTCGTCGTCTACGTCGTTGGAGCCGTTCGTCGCCCGGGGCTCGTGCGACTCGCCGACGGGGCACGAGTGGCCGACGCGCTCGAGCGAGCGGGAGGACCGTCGCGGAAGGCCGACCTCGCTGCCGTCAACCTCGCGGCCCCCGTCGCAGACGGACAGCAGGTTGTCGTACCGGCCCTGGTGCCGGGGGGAGGCGCCGGAGCGACCGCGGGACCGGCGGCGCCGGCGAAGGTAAGCCTTGCGAGCGCGACACTCGAGCAACTCGACGCGCTCCCCGGGATCGGGCCCGTCACGGCGCAGAAGATCATCGACTGGCGCTCGGCGCACGGCCCGCTCAGGTCGGTCGATGACCTCGATGCCGTGCCGGGGATCGGGCCTGCCCGGATCGAGCAACTGCGCGACCTCGTGACGCCATGAGCAGGGCCCGGGCGGCGCTGGAGCAGGGGTGGCCGGCGGGCTTGCTGCTCGCGCTCGCACTCGGGCTGGGAGCGGCCAACTGGATCTCTGCACCGCTTCCTGCTGCTGTGGTGGCCGTTTGCGCCGCGATCGGCGCGGCCGCGAGGCTGTCGCCACCGGTCCGGCTCGGGCTGGCCGGCTTGACGCTCGCTGCCGCCGGGCTGTGGTGGGGAGGGCTGCGCCTCCACGAGCTCGCGCACAGCTATCTCGCCTCGCGGATCGGAACCCCGGCGTCCGCTCGGGTCGTGGTCACCGGGCCGGCCTCGCACTCCCCGTTTGCTGTTCGTGCCGCCGCCGAGGTGCTTCGGTTCGACGGTCTCGCGTTGCGCGAGCGCGTGCTGCTCGAGCTCCCGGCGGGCCGCGCGCCCCCGCAGGGCGCCGTACTCGAACTGCGTGCGCGCCCGGTCGCCCCGCGAGGGCCCGAGACCGGATTCGACGAGAAGGGCTGGCTCGACCGGAGGGGGATTCACGTCGTCCTTCATGCGAGCGGCTCCTGGCGAATCGTCGGCCGGCGGGGCGGGATCGGCGGCGTCGGCGACCGGCTGCGCGCGGAGGTTACACGGGCGCTCGCGCTCGGGACGACGGGCGAGCGGCGGTCCCTCGTCGCCGGCATCATCCTGGGTGCCGACGAGGGCCTCGACCCGGATCTCAAGCAGGCGTTCAAGGCATCGGGCCTCTATCACCTACTCGCCGTTTCCGGCCAGAACATCGTGTTCATAGGCTTCGGGGTGCTCGGGCTGGCCTACGTGGCAGGCATCCCGCGTGCGCTCGGGCACGTGCTCGCGATCGCGGCGATCCTGGCCTACGCGCTCGCTGTCGGTTGGCAGCCGTCGGTCGTGCGGGCCGCCGTGGCGGGCTGCCTTGCGTCGGTGGCCTGGCTGCTTTCGCGGCCGAGCGACCGCTGGCACACGATGGCGATGGGCGCCGTCGTGCTGCTGGCGTGGACGCCCAGGTCGTTGCTCGAGCCCGGCTTCCAGCTCTCCTTTGTCGCCGTCGCCGCAATCTTCGCCACCCTGCCGCGACTACGTCGCTTCGCGGAGGGCTACCCCGTGCCTGCAGGTCTGCTCGAGGTGGTCGGGATCTCGACCGCGTGCGGGATCGCGACCGCCCCGATCCTCTGGCTGCAGTTCGGCCTGATTCCGCTCTGGACCGTGCCCGCGAATGCTCTCGCCGAGCCGGCGATGCCGGTACTGCTCGGAGCCGGCCTGGGTGCGGCCTCGCTTGCGCCGGTCGTGCCGTCCGCCGCCGGGGCGCTGTCGTGGGTGGCCGGCCTCGCTGCGGCGTGGATCGCCTTCTCTGCCCGCCTGATCGCGTCGCTACCTTTCGCTCAGACGTCGTCGCTGGTCGTCGTTCTCGTTCCCGGGCTCGTCATCGCGGCGGTGCTGGGCCTCAGGGCACTCCCGGGATACCGCCGGCGCGTCGTCGTCACAGCTGTGGCCGCGCTCGTGCCCCTCACTCTGGTCGGGTGGTGGGCGGTCCATCCCCCGCCGACCTGGTCGCCGCCGCGCGGCCTGCGCGTCTCGTTCCTCGACGTCGGCCAGGGAGACGGGATCCTGCTCGAGACACCCCGGGGAGCGATGCTCGTCGATACCGGCCCTCCGGAGGCGCGCGTCGAAAGGCAGCTTCGACGGATGGGTATCCACTCCCTGGCCGCGATCGTGATCACGCACGAGCACCGCGACCACGTCGGCGGCGCTCCCGCCGTGCTGAACCATCTGGCCGTTGGACGCGTGATCGACCCGATGCAGCCGCCGAGCGCGATGCCCGGGTTCGCCCTGGACGAGCAGAACATGCGGCGGACAGCGCGCCGGCGCGGCGTCCCGCTCGTGCCCGCGCGAGAAGGACGCGTCTACCGGCTCGGCCGGCTCGTGCTCCGCGTCCTCTGGCCCGACCACGCGGGATCGCCCGACGAGGATCCGCACCTGCACGGCACCGTGCTCATCGCGAGCTACGGTCGAGTCGACCTCCTGCTCACAGGCGATTCCGAGTCGCCCGTCACCCGCTCCCTACCGCTGAGGGCGGTCGAGGTGCTCAAGGTGGCTCACCACGGCTCCTCCGACCCCGGCCTCGCGGACGAGCTTCGCATGTTGCGGCCGCGCATTGCGGTGATCTCGGTCGGTGCTCACAACGACTACGGCCATCCGCGGGCCGACACGCTGGCCGCTCTTCACGCATTGCCGGGCCTCGCCGTCTACCGCACCGACGAGAGCGGCCGGATCGTGCTCGAGTCGGACGGACGCTCGCTCTCGGTGCGTACGGAGCGTCGAGTACCGTAGAGCGCATGAGCGAGCGGCCCGCGCTGAAGCCCGTCTACCTGATCTCCGGAAGCGACCGGCCCAAGGTCGAGACCGCAGTGCAACGGCTGCGCGCCCGGTTCCTGCCGGAGTCCGTCGAGGTCGTCTCGGCGCTGGAGTCCCCTGGGCAAGAGGTCGTCAATCTGTGCAACTCGGGCAGCCTCTTCAGCGACGAGCGGCTGGTCGTCGTCACCGATGTGGATGGGACGAAGAAGGACGACAGTCGGCCGCCGACAGGCGGCTGGAAGGCCGCGGACATGGAGGCGATCGCCGCCTACCTGGCGGCTCCCGTCCCGGAGACGGTGTTGGCTCTCGTCGGGCTCGAGGTGAAGAAGGACGCCGCCCTCGCCAAGGCCTGCGCCAAGAAGGGCGATCTCCTCCTCTACGAGGCGGCCAAGCGTGGTCGCGTCGGGTGGGTCGCCGAGCGGTTCCGTCAGGCAGGGGTCAAGGCCGAGACGGACGCCTGCGCGCTTCTCGTTCAGTACGTCGGGGAGGAGGATCTGCACGGGCTCGCCAACGAGATCACCAAGATTGCAACGTGGGCCAACGGCGAGCCGGTTGGCGTGGCAGAGATCGAGCAACTCGTGTCTCCCGTCGCCGACGTGCCGTCGTTCGCCCTGTCGGATGCCTGGGCCGAGCACCGGCCGGGCCGGCTGCTCGCGATCTCGGAGACGATGTTCGATCGGGCCGACAAGCCGCGCCGCGACACGGCGCCAAGGCTCGCCGGAACCCTCGGTGGGCACCTCTCGCGGATGCGGCAACTGAAGCGGCTCGCGGCCGATGGCGTCCCAGCCCGCGAGGCCGCAACGGCACTCAAGATGCACCCGTTCTACGGCGAGAAGGTCTACCGTCAGGCCGAGAGCTTCACGGAGGAGCAGCTCGCCGGCGCGACTGTCAGGTTCGCCGAGCTCGACCTCGCCCTCAAGGGCGGCAGCCGGCTCTCGGCCGATCTCGAGCTCCAGCGGGCCCTGATCGACGTCAGTGTCGATCCCGGTCGCGGCAGCAAGCTGTAGGGGCGAGACTCGTCTCGCCCCTCGGCGCGCTACTCGCCCTCGAACACCGTGACCGCGATCTTCCCGCGCGCCTTCCCCGACACGAGGTAGCCCGGCTTCCGCTGCGGCAACGAGTTCGGGTACGGGCTCGAGCCGATCCTGGACGGGCTCGAGCGAGATCTGGCGCGCCGGCTCGCGACGTGATGCCGCGTACGCCGTGGGTCGCGCTGATCGTCAGCGCCGAGGGACACACCGGGAGGGACGGGACGCTCGTTCGCCGTGCGTCGGTGTGGCGACGTCCACCGTCCTCCTGACTCGATCCGGGTGCCACGAACGACCGCGCCGGGTCGCGGCCGGCCGGCGAACGCGCGCCCGCCGGGCGGCGGCAGCTCCAGGTGGAAAGGTGACCTACGCGGCGGGGGTTGCGACGAGGCGCGCTGCCTGGGCCTTCTTGCGCCCGGCGGTGTTCTTGTGGACAGCGCCGTTCGAGGCGGCCTTGTCGATCATGCGCACGAGCCCGAGGTGCTCGGCGGCGATCGCGTCGGCATCGCCCGCGGCAACCGCGGCCTCGAGCCGCTTCGTCAGGGTCTTGATCGTCGAGCGGTAGCGGAGGTTCTCGTCCCGCTGCCGGACGGCGACCAAAACGCGCTTTTTCTGCTGCTGAATGTTCGGCATCTATCTCTTTCCGGGACGTCTCAGAGCGTAGGAATGCCCGCAGCTTGCGGGCTCGACGATGGTAGCAGAGCGTCGTTCATCATCCGGCTGTCGGTGCGAGCAGGCCTTGTTCGTGCGAAGGTGAGGAGCGTGTCCGCGCCGAACTCGACCGGCATGAGCGACGCCGCCGATCCCGCGGGGGGTGCCGAGCCCGCCGCCGGGCGGCATCGCCGGCTCGCCCGGTCGACGCTCATCTTCTCGATCGCCACCGGCATCTCGCGCGTGCTCGGTCTCGTGCGGGAGATGGTCGCCGCCTACTACTTCGGCATCAACGGCGCGATCAACGCGTTTACTGTCGCCTTTCAGATTCCCAACCTTCTGCGTGCGCTCCTTGCCGATGCCGCCCTCTCGGGGGCCTTCGTCCCGGTCTTCAGCGACCTGATCGAGAAGGGTGATCGTAAGCGCGCGTGGCGGGTCGCGTCGACGATCTTCTGGCTCGTGCTGCTCGTCCTCGGCGGGCTCACCGCGCTGTTCATCCTCCTTGCACCGCTCCTGATCCGTCCCTTCGGGCTGGCACCGGCGGACTTCCACCTCGCGGTCGGCCTCTCGCGGGTGCTCTTCCCGATCGTCGTCCTGCTCGGGCTCAGCGGCGTGATCGTCGGGATCCTCAACACGCACGACCACTTCACGGTGCCGGCGCTGACCCCGGTGGCCTGGAACATCGCGATCATCGTCGGGCTCGTGTTGGGCGTGCCGCGCGTCTCGAGCGACAGCGCGGAACTCTACGTCTACGCCTTCTCGATCCTCGCCGCCACCCTGATCCAGCTGTTGCTCCCGGTCCCCTGGTTGCGCGGGCTCGACGGGCGCTTGCAGATGGTGCTCGACTGGCGGGACCCGGCCGTGCGCCGTTTCTTCGCGCTGATGCTTCCCGTCACCCTGACCCTCGGCCTGATCAACTTCAGCGCCGTCATCGACACCCTGATCGCCTCCCGGCTGATCAATCCGGATCTCGCGCCCGCCGCGATCAACTCTGCGTTCCGGCTCTACATGCTGCCGCAGGGGATGTTCTCGGTCGCAGTGGCGACGGTGCTGTTCCCTGCCCTTGCAAGACTCGCAGCGCGGAACGACCTCGACGGGTTCCGGGCCACTGCAAGCACAGGCCTACGCCAGATCGGGTTCCTTCTGATTCCCGCATCAGTCGTCTCCGCCGTGCTCGCCGGGCCGATCGTCCGCCTCGTCTACGAGCGCGGCGCCTTCACGGAGAGCGACGTCACGATCGTCGCGTCGTCTCTCGCGGCCTTCTCGCTCGGGCTCGTCTTCAACGGCTGGATGCTGATGCTGACGCGCGCGTTCTACGGGCTGCAGTCGAACTGGCTGCCCAGCCTGGTTGCGGTCGGCACGCTCGTACTCAACGCCGTCCTCGACCTCGCCTTCTACCGGGTGGGGATCTGGGGGATCCCGTTTGCGACCTCGCTCGTCAACGTCGTGGGCGTCGCCTTCCTCGTCTATTTCCTGCGGAAGCGCGTGGGTGGGCTCGATCTGGCCCGGGTCAGCGACGCCGTCGTTCGGATCGCGATTGCGTCGGCCGCGCTCGGGGCGTTCGCGTTCGGCGTCTGGTACGCGCTCGATCAGGCCCTCGGGCGGTCGATTCCGACGCAGGTCGTATCCCTAGGGGCTGCGCTGCTGGTCGGCAGCGGCGTCTACTTCGGCGCCTGCCGGCTGCTCCGCGTCCGCGAGTTCGATGTGCTGCGCGAGACGGTGTCGCGGCGGCGTGCCTAGACCCTGGGGCGCTCTCTCCCGGTCAACGCGTCGCCACCTCTGATCCCAGGCTGCTCACTTGGCGTGGCCGGATAGAGGCAAAACCGCATCACAGCTAGCATCCGGGCCGGATTCCCATGGACCAGAGCCACATCCGCAACTTCTCGATCATCGCCCACATCGACCACGGGAAATCGACCCTGGCCGACCGGATTCTGCAGCTCACGGACACCGTCGCCGACCGCGACATGCGCGAACAGCTACTCGATTCGATGGACCTCGAGCGCGAGCGCGGGATCACGATCAAGGCCCAGGCGGTGCGCGTTGCCTGGAAGGGCCACCAGCTCAACCTGATCGACACGCCGGGCCATGTCGACTTCACCTACGAGGTGTCCCGCTCCCTACAGGCGTGCGAGGGAGCGGTGCTCGTCGTCGATGCCGCGCAGGGGATCGAAGCGCAGACGCTCGCGAACGCGTACCTCGCGATCGAGAACGAGCTCGAGATCGTGCCGGTCGTGAACAAGATCGACCTTCCCTCCGCCGACCCCGACGGGGCCGCGCTCGAGGTGACGCAACTGCTCGGCGGCGACCCGCTCGACGTCGTCCGCATCTCGGCCAAGACGGGGATCAACGTCGATCAGGTGCTCGATGCGATCGTGGCGCGGATCTCGGCGCCCGAGGGCGATCCGGACGCCCCGGCACGGGCGCTCATCTTCGACTCGTCCTACGACCAGTACCGCGGTGTGATCGCGTTCATCCGCGTCGTCGATGGGCGCTTCGAGACCGGCGCCGAGCTTCGCGCGATGGCTCTCGGCACCCAGTTCGACGCCGAGGAGCTCGGCTTCATGTCGCCCTCGCGCGTGCCCGTGAAGGCGCTTGTGGCGGGCGAGGTGGGCTACGTGATCACCGGGCTCAAGGACGTCTCCGCGCTTCGCGTCGGCGACACGCTGACGACGCGCAGAGGTGCCGCCGCCAAGGAGCCGCTGCCCGGCTATAAGGACGTCAAGCCGATGGTGTTTGCCGGGCTCTTCCCGAGCGACTCCGACGAGTACCCGGAGCTGCGCGATGCGCTGGAGCGGCTGAAGCTCAATGACGCCGCACTCTTCTACGAGCCCGAGACCTCGCAGGCGCTCGGTTTCGGCTTTCGCTGCGGCTTCCTCGGTCTGCTCCACATGGAGATCGTGCGGGAGCGGCTCGAGCGCGAGTTCGACCTCGACCTGATCGTGACCGCCCCGAACGTCGCCTACCGGGTACTGGAGCGAAACGGCGACTGGCGCGAGGTGCACAACCCCTCCGAGATGCCGGCGGAACTGGAGGAGGTCGAGGAGCCGTACATCCGCGCCTCGATCATCGTGCCCAAGGAGTTCGTCGGCACCGTGATGGAGCTGAACAACGATCGGCGTGGCCGCTTCGACCATCTCGAGTACCTCTCGCCCGAGCGTGTTCATCTGCTCTACGAGCTGCCGCTCGCGGAGATCGTGCTCGACTACTACGACCAGCTCAAGTCGCGTACGCGCGGCTACGCGAGCTTCGACTACGACCTCTCTGGTTTCCAGAGCGGCAAGCTCGTGCGCGTCGACGTGCTCGTCGGCGGCGAGCCGGTCGATGCGCTGTCCCTGATCATCCACCGGGAGTTCGCCTACGACCGGGGCCGGCTGCTCGTCGAGAAGCTGCGCGAGGAGATCCCGCGGCAGATGTTCGACGTGCCGATCCAGGCGGCGATCGGCTCTCGCGTGATCGCGCGCGAGACGGTGAAGGCCCGGCGCAAGGACGTGCTCGCGAAGTGCTACGGCGGCGATATCTCCCGCAAGCGCAAGCTGCTCGAGAAGCAGAAGAAGGGCAAGAAGCGGATGAAGCAGGTGGGTGGGGTGGAGGTGCCGCAAGAGGCGTTCCTTGCGGTGCTCAACCTCGACGGAGACAAGAAGAAGTAGGGCATGGCCGCCGGCGCCGAGCGGGTGGGGCTGACGTGGGACGGGGTCGTCCGCATCGGGCTCGAGCTGCCGGAGGTCGAGGTGGGCTCGGCGTACGGGACGCCGGCGCTTCGCGTCCGTGGCTCGTTCATGGGCCGGTTGCGGGAAGACGGCGAGACGCTCGCGATCCGCTGCGACATCGAGGAGCGCCCATTGCTGATCGATGCCCATGAGGAGCTCTTCATCACGCCGCACTACGAGGCGTGGCCGATGGTGCTCGTCGCGTTGCCGAGCGCGGATGAGCAGCTCGTGCGCGAGCTCGTCGAGGATGCGTGGGTGTTGAAGGCGCCAAAGACGCTCGTGAAGAGCTTCCTGGCGGCGCGCGATGGCTGAGCGCGCGGTCGGGGCGAACACGCTCGATCCGGACAGCGTGACCGGCGCGGCGGCGGTCGGAGCGCGTCATCTCTACGTTCACCTGCCTTTTTGTGCTCACCGCTGCGGGTACTGCGACTTCGTCACGGTCGTGGGAAAGAGCGGGCAGCACGGCGCCTATGTCGATGCTCTGCTCGTTGAGCTCGGGCGCGAGCGAGGCGTGCTCGCCGACCCGGTGAGCACGGTCTTCGTCGGCGGCGGCACGCCCACGTTCACCGAGCCGGCAGCGTTGCGGCGCGTGCTCGAAGCACTGCCAGGTGCCGATGAGGTTTCCGTCGAGGCGAACCCGGAAACGGTGACGCCGGCTCTCGCCGCGCTTCTTCGCGAGCACGGCGTCACGCGCGTGTCGCTGGGTGCCCAGACCTTTTCGCCGCGGCTTCTGCGGGTACTCGAGCGCGTTGCCGGGCCGGACGACATCCGACGGGCAGTGCACACTCTTCGTGATGCCTCTTTCGACAACATATCCCTCGATCTCATCTACGGGATCCCGGGCCAGGAGCCCTCCGATCTCGGCGCCGACCTCGCGGAGGCTCTGGCGCTCGCGCCCGAGCACCTCTCCCTGTACGAGCTCGAGGCGAAGCCGGGCACCCGGTTCACCCACGCCTACGGAGACGAGCTCGACCGCCAGTCGGAGGCAATGGAGGGGTACTTCGAGCGCGTCGTCGAGACGCTCACTGCCGCCCGCTATCGCTGGTATGAGACGGCGAACTTCTGCCTCACCGGCGGGGCTGCGGGCGGGAGAGATCTCCGCGCACACCACAACCTGGGCTACTGGCAGGGGCGCGACTACGTCGGTGTCGGGGTCGGCGCGGTGTCGACCCTCGGCAGCGAGCGACGGCGCAACGGTGCCTCGATCGGGCGCTACCTCGAGACCCTGGCCGCCGGGCAGAGCCCTCCTCGTGAGCTGGAGCAGCTCGATGCGTCGATCAAGGCTCGCGAGCGCGTGATGCTCGGACTGCGCCTCGACGAGCCGTTGCCGCTTGCCGGGCTCGAAAGCGCGATCGACGAGGAGGCGCTTGCGCGGATGGTGCGGGGCGGCCTTGCCGCCGTCGGCGCCGATGCGACGGGCGCGCGACAGCTCTCGCTGACCCACAGGGGTCGCTTCCTCGGCGGAGGCGTCACGGTCGAGCTGCTCGTCTGAGGCGCATCGAGCTCTGGGGCGCATCGAGCGACCCGCTCCTCGCCGGAGGGGAGTCCCAGAGTGCCGGACAGGAGTCGTCGACGCACACCGGTAGGATCGGTCGATCATGGAGCACCTCTCCCTGCGCAGGCGCGAGATCCTGAGGCGGGTGGTCGAGGAGCACGTCGCGACCGGCCAGCCCGTCGGATCGAAATCGCTCGTCGAGCAAGCAGGCATGGACGTCTCGTCGTCGACCGTTCGGAGTGAGCTTGCGGAGCTCGAGGCCCTCGGCTTACTCACGCATCCGCACACCTCGGCGGGCCGGGTGCCGACCGAGAGCGGCTACCGGGTCTACGCCGAACAGCTCGTGGACGCGATCGACGGCCGCCCGGAGCAGCCCGACGTCGATGTTGCGACGGTCCGACGAGAGCTCGAGGGCGCGCTCCAGTCGACGACCGAGACGCTCTCGCAAGCGACGCGCCTGCTCGCCCTCGTCTCCGCTCCGGCGCTCGGCGCCGCCACCGTCCGGCATGTGGACGTGCTTCAGCTGCAGCCTCGCGTCGTGATCGTCGTCGTGATCACATCGACCGGCGGCGTCACCAAGCGCGTGCTCGAGCTCGAACAGTCGGTCGATCCTGGGCTCGTCGATTGGGCGCGAAGCTACCTCGACGAGCAGGTGATCGGACTCCGGCTCGGCTCCACGACTCTGCGTCGCCGGCTCGCGGATCCCGCACTGCCGCCACGGGAGCTCGCGTTCCTCGCCCGCCTGCGCGCCGCGTTCGTCGAGGCGGTCGCCGACGACGGCCCGCAGCTCTACATGGGTGGTGCAGCCGGCCTGCTCGGCGAGGCCCGGGGGAGCGAGCTCGAGGCATGCCAGCACCTCCTCGACGTCCTCGAGCGACGCGCCGCCGTGCTCGAGCTGCTTTCCGCGGCGCTCGATCCGCGTCGCACCGTCGTCCGGGTCGGACCCGAGGTCGACGGTGGGCAACTTCACGATGTCTCCTACGTCGGAGCGACCTACGGGATTGCAAGTCGCTCTCTCGGCTCGGTCGCGCTCCTCGGTCCCTTGCGGATGGATTACGACAAGGCGATCCGAGCCGTCCGCGCAGCGGCCTTCGAGCTCTCTCGCCTCGCCGAGGATGTCTACGAGGACGGGTAGCACCGGCACTCCACCAGAGGCCCTGCCGGTACCCTCGACACTCTGATGGCGACGGCCGAGCGCGACTATTACGAGATCCTCGGCGTACCGAGAGAGGCATCCGATGCGGACGTCAAACGCGCCTTCCGCAAGCTCGCGCGCGAGATCCATCCGGACGTTTCGGAGGCGCCCGACGCTGAAGAGCGGTTCCGCGAAGCCGCGGAGGCCTACGAGGTTCTCTCCGATCCTCAGCGCCGCGCGACCTACGACCGCTTCGGGCGCGAGGGGCTGCGCGGCGGCGGCTTCACCCCCGGCGATTTCGACCTCGGCAATCTCTCCGACATCTTCGGCGCCTTCTTCGGGGAGTCGCTCTTCGGCCAGGCGGCCCGGTCCGGCGGACCGACACGTGGCGGTGACGTCGGCGGCGAGGTAGAGATAACGCTCGCCGAGGCGTACACCGGGATCTCGGTGGCCGTCCCGACGCGCGTGGCCCGCACCTGCGATACGTGCGCGGGCGACGGCGCCGCACCGGGCACCGCGGCGGTGACGTGCGAGGTGTGTCACGGCGCCGGTCAGGTGCAACAGGTGTCACAGAGCGTCTTCGGCCAGTTCGTCCGCACGGGCACCTGCCCTCGCTGCGAGGGGCGCGGCAAGACGGTCGAAACCCCCTGTGCCACGTGCGACGGCCTCGGGCGCACGATCCACGAGGACTCGGTCGATGTGGACGTCCCGGCTGGGATCTCGGACGGCCAGCGGATCCGCGTCCGCGGTGCCGGCCATGCAGGAACGCTGGGTGGGCCGACCGGTGACCTCTTTGTTCAGGTCGGAGTGCGGCCGCTGGAGGGGATCGAGCGCGACGGCGCCGATCTCCACGCCGCCGTCGACGTGACGATGACCGAAGCCGCGCTCGGAACGTCGGTCATTGTGCCGGGCCCCGCCGGTGAGATCGAGGTCGACCTTCCGGGCGGGGTCCAGCCGGGACACATTCAGACGCTCCGCTTCCAGGGCATGCCTTCGCTCGAAGGTCGGCGGCAGGGTCATTTCCACGTTCATGTCCGCGTTCGCGTGCCGCGGCGCCTCGACGACGAGCAGCGCGCGCTCGTCGAGCAGCTCGGCAACGTCCTCGACGAGCAGGCCTATCGTGCCGACGACGAGGACGGGGGACTCTACGGTCGGATCAGGAACGCGTTCCGCTGACCGCACCCTCCAGCGAACGTGCGGTCGGCCGACGAGCACCGGCATGACCGACAACGCCGTCAGGGCGTCGGTCACGGTGCCCCTCGAACACGCGGAGGAGGCGATCGCGATCGCCATCGAGCTGGCACCCGGCGGGTTTGCCGAATCCCGGACCGATCAGACCATCACCCTCGACCTCTACGTCGAAGAGGCCGTCGTTCCGGTGATCCGCGCAGCCTTCGCCGACGTCGAGGTCGCCCCGGTCGCACCGGGCTGGGAGGATGCATGGCGTGCCTTCCACAGGCCGGTCAAGGTGGGCGGTCTCTGGGTCGGTCCTCCCTGGGAGCGACCTCCCGCGGGCGTACCGGCAGTCGTGATCGACCCGGGTCGCGCCTTTGGCACCGGCGCCCACCCAACCACCCGTCTCTGCATCGGGCTCCTCGCCAGGGTGCCGCGCGGCTCGCTGCTGGACGTGGGCTGCGGCTCGGGCGTACTCGCGATCGCCGCGTCACGCCTCAAGTTCGCGCCGGTATGTGCCGTCGACAACGACCCGATCGCTGTCGAGACGACGATCGCGAACGCCGCCGTCAACGGTGTCGATCTGAAAGCCGTCTTGCTGGACGGGGAGATGGACGAGCTGCCGAATGCTGACGTCGCAGTGGCGAACGTCCTGCTCGCCCCGGTAGAAAGCATCCTCGCGCGGCTCCGCTCGTCCGTCGTGATCACGTCGGGGTATCTCGACAGCGATCACCCCGACGCGCCGGGGTGGCGCCCTGTCGATCGGGTCGAGCTCGACGGCTGGGCAGCGGACAGGTTCGAGCGACTCGCCTAGCGTCTACGCTCTCGAACTGATGGCTACCTTCACTACGCGATTCATCGGCTGCAAGGTGTCGTTCGTCGACGAGCAGACGATCCGTGAGCGCCTCCTCGCCGACGGTCACGACGAGACGGCCGGCCCCGCAGACGTGGCCGTGATCAACACATGCTGCGTCACCTCCGAGGCGGTCTCGAAGTCGCGCCAGGCGGCGGCGCAGGCCTCCCGGAGCCATCGCCGCGTCTACGTCACCGGCTGTGCTGCCAACCTCTCCACCGAGACGTTCGCCGGCCTGCCCGACAACGTCACGGTTGTCGCTCGACGGAGCGAGGAGGTGGCCGACGCCGTGGCCGTCGAGGTCGGCGCGATCGGCTGCGTTCAGGCCGATCACCGGCTCGACCGGGTTCGCGCCTTCGTCAGGATCCAGGACGGCTGCTCGTTCTCGTGCGCGTTCTGCGTGATCCCGCTCGTCCGCGGCGGCACCCGAAGTCGATCTGCAGAAGCGGTGCTCGCGGAGATCCGGAGGCGCGTCGCGCACGGGCACCGCGAGGTCGTGCTGACCGGGGTCAACCTCGGCTGCTTCCGCGACCGCGAGGCCGGCCTCACGTTGGCCGGCCTGATTCGCGAGGCGGGCACGATCTCCGGGCTCGAGCGCCTCCGGCTCTCGTCGATCGAGGTCAACCACGTCACCCCGGAGCTGATAGCCGCGCTGCGCGAGACGGACGTCGTCGCGCCCCACCTTCACGTGCCGCTGCAATCCGGCGACGACGGTGTTCTGCGGGCGATGGGCCGGCGATACACGATCGGTCAGTACCGCTCGAAGATCGTGCCCCTCGACGATTTCAACCTGACGACCGACGTGATCGTGGGCTTCCCGGCCGAGGACGAGGTTGCCTTCGAGAACACGATCGCCGCGATCTCGGAGATCGGATTCACCAGCGTTCACGTCTTCCCCTACTCACCGCGGCCAGGCACGAGGACGGCGGCCGAGGATCTCGTCCCACCCGGCGTCAAGCGCGATCGCAGCGCCCGCCTGCGCGCGGCATCGGATTCGGCTTCTCGCGCCCGCTGGCAGAGCCGGATCGGCAGCGAGGACGTCGTGCTCGTCGATCGCCCGGGCCTCGGCTATGCGGCCGACTACACCCCGTGGCTTCTCGACGGCGCCCCGGTCGGCATGATCGTCCGGGCTCGTGCGGTGGGCATCTCGGACGAGGGGGTAAGGGCCGTTGTCGTCAGCTGATCCCGACTGTCTCTTCTGCCAGCTCGTTGCGACCGGCAATCACGTCCGTGCCGCAGACGGCTTCGTCGCGATCCGCGACATCAAACCGGCTGCCGAGACCCATCTTCTCGTCTTGCCCGAACGGCACGTCGACACGTTCCGTCGGATCGGCGAGTTTCCCGGCGACGAGGCGGCTCGGATGCTCCGTTTCATCGCCGAGACGGCCGCCGCTGAAGGGCTCGACGAGTACCGGCTCGTGGTCAACGTCGGAGCCGGCGCGGGCCAGACGGTCTTTCACCTGCACTGGCACGTTCTCGGCGGAAAAGCGCTACCCGGGTTCCACTGATCACAATTTGCGGGCAGACTGTCGGTGTGAACCTGATTTCCACGATCGAGAGCGAGCTCAAAGAGGCGCGACTGGCGCGCGACGACGACCGTCGCGACGCGCTGACGCTGATCCTCTCGAGCCTCCGCTCGGCCGAGAAGGAGCTCCAGCGGCCCCTCTCCGACGACGAGGAGCTACAGGTCCTGCAGCGCGAGCGCAAGAAGCGCGTCGAGGCGTTCGCAGCGTTCGACGCGGCGGGCAGGGAGGAGCAGGCCGACAAGGAGGATTACGAGCTGGAAGTGCTCGAGGAGTTCATGCCGGAGCCGCTCTCCGAGGACGAGCTCGACGAGATCGTCGATGACGTGATCGCCGAGGTCGGCGCGACCTCGCTGCGCGACATCGGCCGCGTCATGGCAGACGTGATGCCACGTGTCTCGGGCAAGGCTGACGGCTCCGCCGTCAGCCAGATCGTCCGCGAGAAACTCGCGTGACGGAATCCGCGATGAACGAGTATTTCGCGGATTCCCTCACGCGTCTGTTTGCTGCAGGCTTCGCCCGATCCTGAAGCGGGGAACCTGCTGTCCCCATGACCCCTCTCTGGGTGCACGAGCGGCATCCTCCGAGCGCGAAGCGCAGCCGCCTCGTCGCCCCAACGACTACGCTCTCTGCAGTGTCACCCGAGCGCCCCAAGATCGACAAGCCGGAAGGCGATATCCCTTTCGATCTCGGGATCGAGGACATCGTCGTCGGTAACGGCGAGGCAGCCACGCGCGGCCATAAGGTCTCGGTGCACTACGTGGGCGTCGCCTTCTCCACCGGCGAGGAGTTCGACGCGTCGTGGAACCGCGGCCAGACATTCGAGTTCAAGCTCGGCAAGGGTCAGGTGATCCCGGGTTGGGACGCCGGTGTGCAGGGGATGAGGGTCGGCGGACGCCGCAAGCTCACGATTCCGTCCGCGATGGCGTACGGGTCACGCGGCGCGGGGGGCGTGATCGCACCGAACGAGCCACTCGTCTTCGTGGTCGACTTGCTCGCGGTCGACTGAGCCTGCTCACGGGAGGGCGTGGCCCGTCACCCCGATCCCTACACTGGGCGGCATGCAAGACGTGATCGTCGTCCCGAACGAGGTTGCGGCCGAACTCGCCGGCGTCACCGACGGCGTGCTCGACTCGCTGCGCGAGCGGCTCGGCTGCTCGATCTCGCTGCGCGGCAACAAGCTCACTCTCGACGGCGACGACGCCCGGGTCGTCGAGGCCCGCGCCGTCCTCGACGAACTCGTCGAGCTGGTCGAAGGCGGCCATGCGATCGGGCCTGACACGGTCGGGGCGGTGGCAGCCGCGCTCGACCAGGCGGCGGATATCCGCGACATCTTCGAGGACGTGGTCTGGCGGCACCGTGGCAAGAAGATCGCCCCGAAGACCGTCACCCAGAAGCGCTACGTCGACTCGATCAGGTCGAGCACGGTGACATTCGGAATCGGTCCGGCCGGCACGGGCAAGACCTATCTCGCGATTGCGATGGCGGTGGCGGCGCTGAGCGAGAAGCAGGTTGGCCGGCTGATCCTCACCCGCCCGGCGGTCGAGGCGGGCGAGCGGCTCGGATTCCTGCCCGGCGACATGCTCGCGAAGGTCGACCCGTACATGCGGCCACTCTTCGATGCGCTGTACGACACGATGGACCCCGATCGGCTGACGGCTTACATGGAGCGCGGCACGATCGAGGTGGCGCCGCTCGCTTTCATGCGCGGCCGCACGCTCAACGACTCGTTCATCATCCTCGACGAGGCTCAGAACACGACGCCCGAGCAGATGCAGATGTTCTTGACGCGGCTCGGTTTCGGCTCGAAGATGGTGGTCACGGGAGACATCACCCAGGTCGACCTCCCGCGCGAGCAGGCGTCCGGGCTGATCCAGGTGCGCGACATCCTCCGGGAGGTCGACGGCATCGGCGTCGTCGAGTTCGGGCACGAGGATGTCGTGAGGCACAAGCTCGTCCAGCGGATCGTCGAGGCGTACAAGCGGCACGCCGAAGAGACCGGCACCGCGCGCAAGAAGTGATCGAGGTCGAGGTCGAGAACCGGAGCGGCGTCGAGGTCGACGCGGCGGGCGCCGTGGAACTCGCCCGCAGCGCCCTCGGCCAGCGGGGAATCGACGCGGCCGAACTCGGGATCGCGTTCGTCGGCCCCGACGAGATCAGGGCCCTGAAGGCCGAGTATCTCGGGATCGACGAGGCGACGGATGTGCTCTCGTTTCCGATCGACGGTCTCGAAGAGCTCCCCGAAGGCGTGCCGCGAGCCCTGGGCGACGTCGTCATCTGCCCGCAGGTCGTCGGCGACGAGTGGCGCTGGCCCCTCGTCCACGGGATCCTCCACCTGCTCGGGTTCGACCACGGCGAGGCCATGGAGCAGCGGGAGCGCGAGATTCTCGAGGGGGCGGGATGAGCCCTGCTCCCGGCCGTCGGCAACCCTCGATTCTCGAGAGTTTCAATGTCGCGTTCGAGGGGATCATCCATGTGCTCCGCACCCAGCGGAACATGCGGATCCACTTCCTGATTGCGGTTGCGGTGCTGATCGCCGCCCTGGCGGTGGACGTGTCGAAAATCGAGCTGATCGTCCTGCTCCTCTCGATTGCGTTCGTTCTGATCGCGGAGATGATCAACACGGCGCTGGAGGCTGCTGTCGACGTCGCCTCGACATCGTTCGACCCAATGGCAAAGCTCGCCAAGGACATCGCCGCGGGCGCGGTGCTGATCGCGGCGGTCAACGCGGTCGCCGTCGGCTACCTCGTCTTCTCGGGCCAGGTCGCCGACCGCTCGAACCGGTTTCTCGACCGTCTCTCGAAGGCGCCGGCCGAGCTCACGATCGTCGCATTCGTGCTCGTGGTCGTTCTCGTGATCTCGATGAAGGCGCTGTCGGGTCGTGGCACGCCTCTCCGGGGAGGGTGGCCGTCCGGGCACGCCGCCGTCGCATTCGCCGGCTGGACGGCCGTCACGCTCACCCTCGGCGGCTCCGAGCATCGGTTCCTCGTCTCCTCGATCGTGCTGATCATGGCGTTGCTCGTCGCCCAGACTCGGGTCGAGGCCGGCGTCCATTCCACGCTCGAGGTCGTCACGGGCGGTACCCTCGGCGTCATCGTGACGCTCGTCATCTACCAGGCATTCTCGGCGTGACCGACGAGGAGCTCCTCGCGCGAGCGGACACAATCGCCGCGCACGCGTATGCGCCGTACTCCAATTTCGAGGTCGGCTGCGCCGTTCTCACGCGCGACGGAAGCGTCATCGAGGGCGTCAACGTTGAGAACGCCGCCTACCCGCTCGGCGTCTGCGCCGAGCGCACGACGTTCTCGCGTGCGATGGCCGAGGGCTACCGCCCGGGGGACTTCACGGTGGCGGCGATCACGGCATCGCCGTGCGGCGGCTGCAGGCAGTGGCTGGCCGAGATGAAGGTCGAACGGGTCGTCTTCCGCAACGGCGGGCGAATAGTCGCGATGACCGTCGACGAGCTCTTGCCGGAGCAATTCGACGCCGGCGACCTCGCGTGAGATCCGGTTTCGTCGTCGTCGCCGGACGACCGAACGTCGGCAAGTCGACGCTCGTCAACGCGCTCTGCGGCGACAAGGTCGCGATCACCTCGAACGTCCCGAACACGACCCGTCGCCGGATCTTCGGCGTCGCGAACGGACCTGACTGGCAGCTCGTGCTCGCCGACCTGCCCGGCTTTCAGCGACCCATGGACGCGTTGACAGCGAGCATGCAGAACACCGTCGACTCGTCGTTCGAGGAGATCGACGTCGTCATGCTGGTCGTCTCGGCCCGCGATCGCATTGGCGCCGGCGACCGCTTCGTCGCTCGCCGCGTCTTCTCGCTCGGGATCCCGGTGATCATCGCGCTCAACAAGATCGACCGTCTCAAGCACGGGCATGTGGCGACGCAGATGAAGACGGCTGCGACGCTCGGCGACTTCCACGCCTTGCACCCGGTCAGCGCCGTGACCAAGGACGGCGTGGGGGCGTTGCGAGACGATCTCGTGCAGTTGCTCCCGGAGGGTCCGCTCTACTTCCCGATCGACCAGTCCACCGACATGACGATCCAGGATCGGGTCGCCGAGGTGATCCGTGAGAAGGCGCTTCATCTCACCCGCGACGAGGTGCCGCACGCCATCATGGTCGTCGTCGAGGAGATCGACGAAAAGAGAGTGAGCGCGTATCTGCTCGTCGAGACGGAATCGCAGAAGGGGATCCTGGTCGGCAAGAAGGGAGCGATGGTGCGCGAGATCGGCTCACGCGCGCGCCCGGAGATCGAGCGGCTCGTCGGCCACCCTGTCTTTCTCGAGCTGGTCGTCAAGGTGCGCTCGAAGTGGCGCCGCGACCCGAAGATGATCGAGCGCCTCGGCATGTAGGGGCCAAGACCTGTCTCGCCCTCCCCGAAGCCTCGACGGCGACCGACCAGACTCACGGCTATTCGAGGAAGTCCAGGAGGATCGCGTTGACCACGTCCGGCCGCTCGAGGCTCGGCAGGTGAGCTGCGCCGGGAATTCTCACGAGGCGGGCGCCCGCTATCGACCCGGCTACGTGCTCGGCGATGGCCTGCATGTCTGCCAGGTCGTGATCGCCGACGACGACCAGCGTCGGGCAATGGATCTCGTCGAGTCGCTCGCCGAGCGGTGGATCGAGGATCGTGTCTTCCTCGGCACCAGCGGCCCACGCGGGCTCTTGCAGCTCGTAGGAGCGCAACACCATCGTCCGAATCGTCGAGCGCACTGTCGGGTCGACGTCTGCCGAAGCTCGAGTGGGGCCATCGACCCACATTCGCAGCGTCGCCTCCGCCGCCGCCTCGAGGTTGCCTTGCGCGAGTGCTTCTTCCTCCTCCGCCCAGCCGGCGCGTGTCTGCTCGGACCACGACCAGCCCGATAGGCCGGGAGCGATCACGACGAGCCGCTCGACGAGGTCGGGCCGGTGGATCGCCAACTCGAGTGCGACGCGACCACCCAGTGAGCAGCCGACCACCGCTGCCGGGCCGTTGATGGCCTCCTCGACGTCCCGCACGTGGGAGAAGTGCACGGGTTCCAGCGGTCGCTCGCCGAAGCCCCGGAGGTCGGGTGCACTGACGCGGTGACCCGCCGCTGCGAGCGCGTCGAGCTGCGGCGACCACATGCGGCGGTCGGCAATCCCCGCATGGAGCAGGAGAACATCCCTCATGCGAAGGGCGCGCGAGTCGGACGCGGGATTGCTTCGAACTCTCGTCGACGTGGCTGGGTGGTGCGGCTAATTTCCCGCGCCCGGGTCGGACTGCCACAGGTGGAAGGCGTTACCCTCGCTGTCCGAGCAGGCTGCGAGCCAGCCCATTGAGGGAATCGGCATCTTGTCCTCCGTCGAGCCGCCGAGCTCTCGTACCTTGGCGAGCGACGCGTCGATGTCGTCGGTCGAGAAGTAGAAGTTCGGATGGCCGGGCTCCGCCTGCATGATCGCCGCCCCCGACGTCTCGCTCGTGCGTGCCATCCGGTAGTCCATGCCTGGCATCCCGGAGTCCGCGAACTCCCAGCCGAACAGTCCTCCCCAGAACCGCTGCGCTCGATTCACGTCTTCGGATGGGAACTCGATGTGCACGACCTCGCCCGCCATTGCCTGCTCCTCTCGTCTCAGTGCTCGTGTTGCACGTCGGGCGCGATCTTCAGGATCACTCGCTCCGACGTGATGTTCTCGGGATCGTAGTCTCGCCCACGGTACTTCCGGGACAGGGCGTCGATATGCGCCCGGGCCTCGGGCCCGCGTACCGTCGTGACGACGTGCCCCCGAACCTCGGCATAGGTGTAGGGGTCGTCGCGCTCCCAGATCGCGACCGTGACCCGGGGATCGCGCTCGATCGCCTTGAACTTGGCCCGGTGAATCTCGGTGTTGATCAGGAGGTGGTCGTCGTCGGCGTCGACCCACATCACGTGCGTCATCGCTCGGCCGGAGGCGAGGTTGACGGTCAGTGCTGCGAAGTTCGCACGGCACGCGAGATCGCGGGCCAGCGGCGTGAGATCGCCCACGCTACTTGCCGTCGCTGAGCTCATCGGCGCCCACGCGCTCCGCGAGCGCACGCGCCACCTTGAGCCAGAGCTCGGGCATCCTGTCGAGCAGGTCGATGAAGGCGCGATCGTTGATCACGAGCACGTCCACGTCGGTGGCGGCGGTGACGGTCGCGGTCCGGGGCGCTTTCGAGAGCAGCGCGATCTCGCCGAAGAAGCTGCCGGGGCCGAGCGTCGCCACCTTGCGGCCCTTGCGCCGCACGTCTGCCTCACCGCTGACCAGGACGAAGAACTCACGGCCGCGCTCGCCCTCCTCGATCAGCACCTTCCCGGCGCGCATGACGATCTCATTGGCAATCTGCGCGATCTGCTTCAGGTCCTTCTTCGAGCAGTGCTCGAAGAGCGGCGTATGCTTGATCAGGTCGACCTTAGCGTTGCTGCCAAGTTGCATGTCGGAACTCTATAGGGCCGCCGCCACGGCGAACGCGAGTCTCGGGCCCTTCGGGACTAGACTTGGCCAATGCCTCAGGCTGCCCTCTTGCCCCGCGATGTCGACCTGCCGCTCGACCTCCGTCTGCCCCGCGTCGGCGCGGTTGACGCCGTAGCACTCGAGGCGCGCGCCGGCGAGCTGGCGAAGCGCTCGATCAAGAAAGCCTCGAAGCTTGCTGCGCTCGACCTCGCGATCCGGATGATGGATCTGACGACGCTCGAGGGCGCGGACACGCCGGGCAAGGTCGCGGCTCTCTGCGCGAAGGCGATGCGGCCGGATCCCGCGGACGCGTCGATCCCCGCGGTTGCTGCCGTGTGCGTGTACCCGAACCTCGTCGCCGTCGCAAAGAAACGCCTGGCGGGCTCCAGCGTCAAGGTAGCGTCGGTTGCGACGGCCTTCCCGTCGGGCCAGTCGCCGCTGGCCGTCAAGCTCGCCGACGTGCGCGAGGCCGTAGCACTCGGAGCCGACGAGATCGATATGGTGATCGACCGCGGCGCGTTCCTCTCGGGCCGCTACGCGAAGGTCGTCGACGAGATCGTGCGGGTCAAGGAGGCGTGCGGCTCGACGCACCTGAAGGTGATCCTCGAGACCGGTGAGCTCGGCACCTACGACAACGTCCGCCGGGCGTCGCTGCTCGCGATTGCCGCCGGGGCGGATTTCATTAAGACCTCGACCGGCAAGGTGAGCCCGGCGGCGACGCTGCCCGTGACGCTCTGCATGCTCGAGGTGATCCGCGACGTCCACGACGAGACCGGGCGGATCATCGGGATGAAGCCCGCAGGCGGAATTCGCACGGCCAAGCAGGCGATCCAGTACCTGTGCGTCCTCAAGGAGACCCTGGGCACGGCCTGGATGACACCGGATCTGTTCCGTTTCGGGGCCTCGTCACTCCTCAACGACGTGTTGATGCAGATCCGCAAGCAACGCAGCGGCGCGTATCAGTCCGGCGACTACTTCACGATCGACTGATGGCAGCGAAGACTCCTGCCACCCGTGCCGTGCCCTCACCGCTCGAGTGGGAGTACGCCCCTGCGCCCGAGGCGAGGGAGATCGTCAGGCTCGAGGAGCGCTACGGGCTCTTCATCGGCGGCGAGCGGGTCGCGCCGCGCTCGCGGAAGTGGTTCGCGACTACCTCGCCCGCGACCGAGGAGCACCTCGCAGACGTCGCGCTCGCCGGCGCGCGCGACGTCGATCTCGCGGTCCAGGCCGGTCGCGGTGCCTTCGAGGACGGATGGTCGACCCTGCGGCCGGCCGAGCGAGCCAAGTACCTGTTCCGGATCGCGAGGCTGATCCAGGAGCGCTCGCGCGAGCTCGCCGTTGCCGAGGCGCTCGACGGCGGTAAGCCGATCAAGGAGTCGCGCGATGTCGACATCCCGCTCGCCGCGGCCCACTTTTTCTACTACGCCGGCTGGGCCGACAAGCTCGAGTACGCCTTCCCGAACCGGAAGCCACGCCCTCTCGGCGTCGCTGGCCAGATCATCCCTTGGAACTTCCCGCTCCTGATGCTCGCGTGGAAGATCGCCCCGGCGCTCGCCTGCGGCAACACGGTCGTGTTGAAGCCGGCCGAGTCGACACCGCTGACGGCGCTGATCTTCACCGACATCTGCCGCCAGGCGGCATTGCCGCCGGGTGTCGTCAACATCATCACGGGCGACGGCTCGACCGGGGCACATCTCGTCAAGCACCCCGATCTCGACAAGGTCGCCTTCACCGGCTCGACCGAGGTCGGCAAGGCGATTCGCCGCGAGCTTGCGGGCACCGGCGTCAAGCTCACGCTCGAGCTAGGCGGCAAGGCCGCGAACATCGTCTTCGACGACTGTGCGCTCGATCAGGCGGTCGAGGGAATCGTCAACGGGATCTATTTCAACCAGGGCCATGTGTGCTGCGCCGGTTCGCGCCTGCTCGTGCAGGAGTCGATCTACGAGCCGCTCGTCGCGAAGCTGAAGCGGCGCCTGCGCACGATCCGGGTCGGTGACCCGCTCGACAAGAACACCGACCTCGGCGCGATCAACTCCCGGATGCAACTCGACCGGATTCGTGAGCTCGTCGCGAGCGGTGAGGAAGAGGGCGCCGAGATGTATCAACCGCCATGCGTGCTGCCCGAGAAGGGTTACTGGTTCGCGCCCACCGTGTTCACCAACGTGGCGCAGAGCTCTCGGATCGCCCAGGAGGAGATCTTCGGGCCCGTCCTCTCGGTGCTGACGTTTCGCACGCCTGCCGAGGCGGTGGAGAAGGCGAACAACACGCCGTACGGGCTCTCGGCAGGTGTCTGGACGGAGAAAGGATCGCGGATCCTGTGGATGGCCGAGCGCCTCCGTGCGGGCGTCATCTGGGCGAACACATTCAACCGCTTCGACCCGACCTCGCCGTTCGGCGGCTACAAGGAATCGGGCTTCGGCCGCGAGGGCGGACTCCACGGTCTCGAGCCATATCTGAGGTTCGACCGATGAGCCGGATCGCCGTCCGCAAGACCTACAAGCTCTACATCGGAGGCGCGTTCCCGCGCTCGGAGTCGGGCCGCACCTTCGAGTCGCTGGGGCAGAACGTCGCGTGGGCCTCCCGCAAGGACGCGCGCGACGCGGTCAAGGCGGCGCGCGGCGCCTTCCCGAAGTGGTCGGGAGCGACGCCCTACAACCGGGGCCAGGTGCTCTACAGGCTCGCCGAGATGATGGAGGCGCGCGCCGGCGATCTCGCAAAGTCCTGCTCCGGTCGCCGGGAGGTCGAGCGAGCGATCGACCGCGTCGTCTGGTACGCCGGCTGGGCCGATAAGCTGCCGCAGGTTCTCGGCGGCTCGAACCCGGTTGCCGGGCCGTACTTCAACTTCACGGTGCCCGAGCCGACGGGGGTCGTGGCCGTTCTCGCTCCTGATATGCCCGTCCTCGAGGGGCTCGTCTCACGGATTGCCCCGGTGATCGTGAGTGGCAATACCGCCGTCGTCGTCATCTCGGAAACGAACCCGATCGCCGCGCTCGAGCTCGCCGAGGCGATCGCGACCTCCGACCTTCCCGGCGGCGTCGTGAATCTGCTCACCGGCTACCGCGCCGAGCTCGGCCCGATCCTCGCCGCGCACATGGACGTGAACGCGATCGACGTCACGGGCGCGGGCGACGAGACGACCGAGCTCGAGGTGCTTGCCGCCGACAACGTCAAGCGCGTCGTCCGCGGCGGCAGCGAGCAGAGCCCGTGGGAGATCTCGGCCTTCCTCGAGCTGAAGACCGTCTGGCACCCGGTCGGTACCTGAGCATCTGCGATTGAAAAGCGTATCGCTGATGCTCGGGTACCGACAGGATGCTTCTTTTCTGCACGCTTCGCGTGATCCTGAAGGGACCCGCCTGCGGGCCTGGCACGAGGCTAGGCTTGGGGGCCTGATCGGCTCTCTCCCGTACCCCACCGACGTGACCGAGGCGCCGCCCGGTCTCGACCCACGAATCCGCCGTTTCCGCTGTGGGGAAGAGGTCGACACGTTCGTCGTCGAGACGGAGCGCTGGCTCGTGATCGTCGACACCCACAGCACGCCCGCGCTTGCCCTTCAGCTCGCCGAGCAATGCGTCGACCCGGCAGCAGAGCGGCAGTTGCTCGTCGTCAACACCCACGCCGACTACGACCACGCCTGGGGAAACCAGATCTTCGCAGGTCCTGACGCCGCCTACCCCGCTCCGATCATCGGCCACGAGCGCTGCGTAGCGCGGTTCGCAGAGGCGGACGGGGCCGCGTCGCTCGCGAGGATGAGCATTGAGCAGCCCGGGCGCTTCGATGACGTCGTGCTGACGCCGCCGGGGCTCGCCTTCGGTGACGAGGGACTGTCGATCCTCGGCGGCGATCTGACGCTCGTTCTCGTCCACACGCCGGGCCACACCGAGGATCACATCTCGATCTGGATCCGCGAGCTGCGGGTCGTGCTCGCCGGCGATGCCGCCGAGCAGCCGTTCCCGCACATCGACACGCCCGCGGGGCTCACGCAGGCGCGGGCTTCGCTCGTGCGACTGCAGGAGCTCGACCCGGTTTACGTCCTCCCCTGCCATGGAGACACGACCGAACCGGCTCTGCTCGCCCGCAACATCGCCTACATCGACGCCGTGGTCGCCGATCCAACCCTTCGGATCGAGGAGGCCGCGCGCATCGCCGGTGTCTCCGTCGACGAGCTCGACCCCCTCTATATCGAGTTCCACGCGGACGCCGTCGCAGCCAGTGCTCAGCTCAGCGCCGCCGGCTGACCCCCTTCAGCCGGCAGGCGGGGTCGGGTCGACGTTCCCGAGCGCGATGGCGAGCGCCGCGATCCCCGATGGTCCGACGCCGCAGCAACCGCCGAGATAGCGGGCGCCGAGGCCGATCCACTCACCGAGCTCCTCGGCTGCGAAGCGGGATACTCCGCCGGTCCACACTCTTCCGCCGGCATCCCAGCGCTGACCGCTATTCGGGTAGGCGACGAGCGGCAGGTCGGTGACCCGGCCGATCCGCTCGAGTAGCGGTGCGACGTCGGCGGGCGCTGTGCAGTTGACCCCGACCGCCAGCACCGAGGGGCATGCTGTCGCAGCTTCGACCGCTTCCTCGATCGGGTCGCCGCCCCAGGTCGTGGCGGAGTCGCGGCAGGTGAACGCGACCCAGGCGCGGAGCGGCGGGAATGCGTCCAGTGCGCTGAGGATCGCGCGCGTCTCGCGGGTCGACGAGATCGTCTCGATCGCAAGCAGGTCGGGCTGCGTGTCGATCAGGACTCGTAGGCGCCTCGTGTGGAACTCGATCAAAGAGACCTCGTCGACGCTAGGTGCCCGATACTCCGAGCCATCGCCCAGCGTGGCGCCGTGGGGGCCGACAGAGGCGGCGAGGAGCACGTCTCGGGCCCCGGCCGGATCCTCCAGTCCGAATCGGCCTCGCGCTTCGACCGCGAGAGCGGTGGTTGATCGAAGCGCCTCGATCGCCGCATCCGGAGCGAGGCCGGCTGCGCCGAAGCCGGCCTCGCTTGCCTGGTAGCTGGACGAGATCAGGACACGCGCGCCCGCGCGCAGGAACGAAAGGTGAGCGCCGACGATCGCCTCGGGGTCGTCGACCAGGAGCCGGGCCGTCCAGAGTCGGTCGTCGAGAGTGTGCCCCGCCTCCTCGAGTGCCGTCGAGAGGCCGCCGTCGACGATCTGGACGTTCATCTACTGCGCGAGGAGGCGCTCGACCGCGCCCCGACTCTCGGCCAGCCGACTCTCGTGCGGCCCCTCGAGCAGGAGCCACGGCGAGCCGCTCGCTCGCACTCGCTCCAGGTAGCGCTCGTGCATCCACTTCCGTTGCTCGTCGAATTCGCGGATCCCGTCGTGGCGCCAGGGGACGTCGAGGCCGCAGACGAGGAAGAGGTCGTAGCTCCGGGCCTCGAGATCGTCGAAGGCATGGGTGGGCTCGCCGCCGAGATACACCTGGTGGAAGAGCGCCGTCGTGAACGCGTCGGTGTCACAGAAGAGCACGTCGTGAGCCGAGCCGGCGAGCGTGTCCTCGTACCAGCACTGGATCCGGGCGATGTGGGTGAACTCCGAGCTCGTCCAGGGCGCGTCCTGATCGCGGCCGATCTCGGTGTACGGGCGGCCGTACTCCGGGTTCCACGCGGTGTCGAACTCGACTGCCAGAGCCCGGGCCAGGGTTGTCTTCCCGGTCGACTCCGAACCGAGCAGGCAGACGCGCTTGACGAGCCCGGTCACGGTCGCAGCCTACGGGATCCGTCGTCAATCCACCGCGCCGACACCTCCTCCGAGTAGGATCACGATCCGTGACGGGTGCAAGGCTGCTGAGCCAGGCGATCGCAGAAGGCGACGGCATCTCCGTGCTCGTAGAGGTTGCCGACGGCGCCGGCGCCGGGAGCGCAGAGGCTCAAGGAGCCGAGGGCCTCGTCGTCCGCGGCCATGCCGGGACGATCAGGGACGGCACCAGCTTGCCGGTACTCGCCTTCGGTCGCGAGCACGAGGTCGGCGACGTGGATGCGTTGGTCGTGGACGTCTCCGAGCACGGTGACTCTATCGGGGAGATCGTGGAGGCCGCGCACGCCAACGGGCTCGAGTGCGTCCTGCTCGTCAGGGACGAGGACGAGCTCGAGGAGGTGCTCGAGCTCGTCGACCCCGAGATCCTGCTTCTTTCCGCCGACGCGGCGGACGACGGCCAGGCGCCGCTCGAACGTTTGCTGGACCTGCTGCCCGACATCCCCGCCGGCAAGCTCGCGATCGCGGAGCTTCAGGGGGCGAGCCGCGAGGACGTGATCGAGCTCGAGCGCGCCGGCGTCGATGCCGTGATCGTGTCGGGCAGGGACGTCGGGTCGCTCGTGGGTGACACGCTTCCGGACGTCTGACCCGAGGATCGCCCTCGCGGCGATCCTCGTGCTCGCCGCCGTTCTTCGGCTCGTCGGGATCCGCTACGGCCTGCCCCTGGTCGTCCTCAACCCGGACGAGTCCAGCATCGTCCCCCGCGCCTGGCGGATGGGTCAGGGCCACCTCGATCCCGGCTGGTACGACTACCCCTCGCTCCTGATGGCGCTGCTCGCGCCGGTGCAGGCGTTCTTCGGCGCGCCGGCCTACGGCGCCGCCCGCGCGGTCGCGATCGTGATCGGGCTCGGCGGCGTTGGCGCGACCTGGTGGCTCGGGCGGCGGGCCTACGGCACCGGGGCGGCGATCGTCGGCGCCGCAGCGGTCGCGGTCGCGACGACCCACGTCGCCTACTCCCGCATGGCGGTCACCGACGTGCTCCTCGCGCTCGCGGTGACCTGCGTTCTCGCCCTGGCGGTCGAGGGGCGGATCGAGTGGGCCGGGCTCGCCATCGGGCTCGCTGCTTCGGCGAAGTACCCCGGCGCGATTGCAGCGGTTTCTGTGATCGTCGCAGGCTGGGGCAGGTGGCGCGCCCTGGGGCGAGCAGCGCTCCTCGCCGCTGCCGGCTTCGCGCTGACGAGCCCGTTCGTCCTTATCCATGCCGGCGCGGCATGGGACGACATCTCACGGGTGCAGCGCCTCGCCCGGGCCGGCTGGCTCGGCTTCGAGAACGACCCCGTCACGCCCCTTGCCTATCTCGACCGGCTCTGGGAGGCGGTGGGGCCGCTCCTCCTCGTCTCGTTTGTCGGTCTCGTCGCGGCCGTCGTGCGGCGGCGCAAGACAGACCTCGTCCTCGTCTCGTTCGTGGTGGCCTACTGGCTCTATCTGATGCCTCAGCAGGCGCACTTCGACCGCTACGTGCTGCCGCTCGTTCCGGTGCTCGCCGTGCTCGCCGGCAGCCTCCGTGCCGCCGTTCCCGTGGCGCTCATAGCCCTCCTCGTACCGCTCGCCTGGAGCGTCGGAGACGCGCGCGAGCTGACCGGGACGGACACGCGGCTGCGCGCGGATGCGTGGGTGCAACGCCACGTCCCCGCCGCCGACACGATCGCGGCCGACCCTTCGACGCTGCCGCTGGCCGGGCGCGCGGTCGTCCGGCTCGAGCTCCCCGGCCCCGGCCGCCCGTCAGATCCGCGCCGCGATCTCGATGCTCTCCGCCGCCTAGGGGTGAAGTGGGTCATCCTGTCCGGAGTGGTGACCGACCGGGTACTCGCGGTGCCGGATCGCTACTCGCGTGAGGCGCACTTTTACGAAGCACTCAGCCACGGATCGCGTCCGGCGTTCGCTGTCTTCCCGAGCGAGCCGGCCCTCGCCGGCCCCTGGGTTCGGATCTACCGCCTGGCCGGGTAGCTCAGCCGAAGAACGCGCGCGCGACCTCGTACCAGTCCGGCGGTACCGTCTTCAGCGCGGCCGTTCCTTCGTCGAGCGAGATGTCGACGACGGCATCCCCGTGCAGCGCGGCCATCCGCCCGAAGTGACCTGCGTGGACGAGATCCGCTGCCTTGAGGCCGAAGCGGGTGGCGAGGATGCGGTCGCGCGGGGTCGGCACGCCGCCCCGTTGCACGTGCCCGAGCACGGTCACCCGGGTCTCGAAGCCGGTCCGCTCCTCGATCTCCCGGGCGAGCACGTCGCCGACGCCGCCGAGGGCGACGTGCCCGAACTGGTCCGTCGCCCGCGCGTCGCCGGCGACGAGTCTGCTCTCGCCCGATGAGTAGGTCAGCTCGTAGCCCTCGCTGACGACGACGATCGAGAAGTCCTTGCCGCCCTGGTGCCGCTTCACGAGCATCGAGCAAGCTTCCTCGACCGTGATCGGGTGCTCCGGGATCCGGATCACGTCGGCGCCGCCCGCGATCCCGCTCATGATGGCGATCCAACCGGTGTGACGCCCCATCACCTCGACGACCATGACGCGGTTGTGGGACTCGGCCGTCGTGTGAAGGCGGTCGATCGCCTCCGTTGCGATCGTCACGGCCGTGTCGAACCCGAACGTGTAGTCGGTGCCGGAGAGGTCGTTGTCGATCGTCTTCGGGACACCGACGACGGGGAAGGCGTTCTCCCGGTAGAGGCGGGCGGCGACGCCGAGCGTGTCCTCGCCGCCGATCGCCACGAGTGCGTCGAGCCGCTCGTCCTCGAAGTGACGGAGAACTGCGTCGACGCCGCCTTCGACCTTGTACGGGTTCGTGCGCGAGGTCCCGAGAATCGTGCCGCCGCGCGGGAGGATGCCCGAGACGTCCTGGTGCTCGAGGGGCGCAAAGATCCCATCGACGAGCCCGCGCCAGCCCTCGCGGACGGCGACCACCTCGTGTCCGTGGTCGAACGAGCGCCGGGACACCGCCCTGATCACCGCATTCAGGCCAGGGCAATCGCCGCCGCCTGTGAGAATTCCGATCCGCACCGCCGCCTCCTCTGTTTGTTCGGTGCCGATACTAATTCAGGACGAGTCGCGTCGACGCCCGAACCGTCGGAAGCATTGGCCACAGGGAGCGAGAGCGAGGCGTGATCACGGCGCGGCGCTAGGATCCGGCCAGGCCGAAGTGGCGGAATTGGTAGACGCACCGGACTCAAAATCCGGCGCCTGAAAGGGCGTGGGGGTTCGATTCCCCCCTTCGGCATCCGGGTTAGAGGATCTTCGAGAGGAACTGCTTCGTGCGCTCGCTCGTGGGGGCGTCGAAGAACTGCGCCGGCGGGGCCGACTCGATGATCTGGCCGTCGTCCATCATCACGACCCGGTCTGCGGCCTCACGCGCAAACCCCATCTCGTGGGTCACCACGATCATCGTCACGCCGTCCTTGACGAGCTCGGCCATCACCTCGAGCACCTCGCCGATCACCTCGGGGTCAAGGGCACTCGTCGGCTCGTCGAACAGCATCAGCGCCGGCTTCATCGCCAAGGCCCGCGCGATCGCGACGCGCTGCTGCTGCCCTCCGGAGAGCTTGCCGGGGTAGACGTCGCGCTTCTCGAACAGGCCGACCCGGGCGAGGAGGGACTTCGCGTGGGTCTCGGCGCCGGCCTTCGGCTGCCCGAGCACGCGTACCGGCGCCTCCATCACGTTCTGCAGCGCGGTCATGTGGGGGAAGAGGTTGAAGCGCTGGAACACCATGCCGATCTGCGTTCTCTGCCTCGCGATCGAGCGTGCGCTGTCCTCGACCAGCTCGCCGTTCTTCTCCCGGTACCCGATCAGCTGCCCGTTGACCTCGATTCGCCCCCCGTCGATCTTCTCGAGGTGGTTGATGCACCGGATGAACGTCGTCTTTCCCGAGCCGGACGGGCCGATGATGCAGACCGTCTCGCCGCGTGTCACGTCGAGCGACACGCCTTTCAGCACCTCGAGGCTGCCAAACCGTTTGGCCACGTCCGCCGCATGGAGGACGAGCTCGGTCACGCCCGCCCTCGGCTGCTGAACGAGGTCGCGTCGCGGATCCGGCTGCCGAGCGTCGGCGCGCCCAGGTCACGGTCGCTCGCCGACAGCCGCCGCTCGATCCGGGCCTGGATCAACGACCAGATCGTCGTCAGCAGCAGATACCAGATCGCAACGGCAGCAAAGTACTCTACCGGCTTGAACGTCTGCGAGTAGCCGATCTCGGCGTTCCCCCACAGCTCGACGACGCCGATGAAGAAGAGCAGCGATGTCGTCTTGAGCATGTTATTGAACTCGTTGCCGAGGGGCGGCACGATCACGCGAGCGGCCTGGGGGAGGATCACGCGCCGCATCGCGAGCCGGGAGGTCATTCCGAGCGACCGGGCCGCCTCGAGCTGCCCCTTGTCAACGGAGTCGATGCCCGCCCTGATGATCTCTCGCATGTACGCGCCCTCGTTGCACCCGAGCGCGAGGATGCCGGCGAACGCAGCACCACTGAGCACGAAGGCCCCGAGGTTGAGAGAGTTCGGGATCACGGTCACACCGAAGAGGATGTTGACCCCGAAGTAGACGAAGAAGATCTGGACGATCACCGGGGTGCCGCGGAACACCCAGACGTAGAGGCCCGAGAACCACTGCGCCGCACGGAGCCGCGACGTTCTCATCACGGCGAGCAGAAGCCCGAGAGCGACCCCCAGGATCTGGGCGATCACTGCGATGTAGATCGTCGTGAAGAGCGCCGAGGCGAACGCCCCGTCCACCCCGAAGATGCGGTCCCAGAACGTGTTCCAGTCGAATACGGCGATCATCTCGGACGCTCCTCACGACATTGGATTGCCTCTACTTCTTTGCGAAGGCCCCCATCTGCCACTTGGCGAGGATCTTCTTCATCGTGCCGTCGGCATACGCGCCGACGACGGCCTTCCGGATCTTCGGGATCAGCGCGTCGCCCTTCCGGATAGCGATCCCGACCGGCAGCGGGTTGACCGGCGAGCCGGCAAACCCGAACGACGGGTCGCGCGTGATGTAGTACGCGACGACGGGGGAGTCGCCGAAGTACGAGTCGACCCGTCCGGTCTTGAGGGCGCTCGCTGCATCCGTGTCCTTGGGGAAGGTCGTGATCGTGATCGCCTTCTTTCCTGCCTTGGCGAGGATCTTGTTCTGGGCGTCGAGGAACTGCTTGTTCGTCGTTCCAACCTCGACTGAGACGCTCTTGCCCGAGAGGCTGGCGAGGGTCGTGAGCTTCTTCGGGTTGCCCTTCTTCACCATCAGCGACTGGCCGACCGAGAGGTAGTCGACGAATGCAACTTGCTTGCGGCGCGCCGCGGTGTCGTTCATCCCACTGATGATCGCGTCACACTTCTTCGCGAGGAGAGCGGCGATGATGCCGTCGAAGCCGGTGTTCTGGAACTTCGCGGTCAGCCCGACTCGCTTTGCGATCTCGGTGCCGATGTCGATGTCCGAGCCGACGAGCTTTGTCCCCTGGTAGAACTCCTCCGGCGGGTAGGTCGCGTCCGTGCAGAAGGTCAGGGTGCCTCCGGTGGTATGGAGAGGCGCGCCCGCCGCTGATGCGGCGAGCCCGAGGGCCGCGGTCAGCACAATGACCAGCGACACCTGGCGGAGCTGAGCAAGATTCCTATTCATGATTACTCCTCGCAATCGGGTCACACCTCGGCCCCGTGGCAAATCCATCCAGGGGCCGTCACGGCATGAGCCGGGACGGCGTGCAGTGTGCCTGAACAAGCTGTAGCGGTGCCAGGAAGGGACTTGAACCGCAGCGCGGGTCACGTCTGTCGCGCATAGGCTGACCGGCATGGCGAACGAGATCGCGACCTCCGGGGCTCGGGTGCGCGCGTGAGGTGCGGCAGACCTGGCTCGAGCGCCCTCGTCGGGGTGGCGCTGGCGGTCGTGGTCGTCGTTGGCGGCTGCGGCCATGCGGGTCGGGCGTCGGATCAGACTGCGACGCTGTCACTGGCTGCGTGCAGCGCCGTGCAGAGCGGCGGTGCGGCCCCGGACCTTCTGATCGCAGTTGACTTTCCGTCACGGGGCCCGGCCGCTGCGGCGAGCGCGCAGATGCGCGCGGCGGTCGTGCGCCAGCTTCGGCTGGCGGGCTACCGCGCCGGGCGCTTCCGCATCGGCCTCCAGCAGTGCGACGACAGCTCCCCGGGCGAGGCCGGCTGGAGCAGCGCAGCCTGTCAGCGCAACGCGACCGCCTACGCGGATCTCGAGCGCGTGATCGGCGTCATCGGCCCGTACGACTCGGGCTGTGCCATCACCCAGATCCCCATCCTCGGCAGCGCCACCGACGGAGCGATCCCACTGCTCTCGCCTGTAGCGACGTACCCCTGTCTGACCCGGGCAGGCGCCGGTTGCGACGTCTCCGAGCCGGCGAAGTACTACCCGGCGGGGCAACGCAACTTCGTGCGGATTGCGGCCGACGACGTCGTGGAGGCAGCCGCCACTGCGCAGTTCGCCCGCTCGACCGGCCATCGGCGCGTCTTCATCCTCCACGACGACGAGGCATACGGGTTAGGGCTGGCGACGGGCTTTCGGCAGGCGGCGCGGTCGCTCGGTCTCCCCGTCGTCGGCTTCGACGTGTGGGGCAGCGGGGATCACGGACGGCTGTTCGAGGCCATCCGGCGCTCACGCGCCGATGTCGTCTACCTCGCAGGCCTTCCGGAACGTGGAGGGCTGCAACTCCTCGACGACAAGGCGCGCGCGTCGGGGTTGAACGACGGCAGGGTCTCCGTGATCGCCTCCGATGCTTTTGCCTCCGTCGCCACGGCCGGGCCGCCGACCCGTGGCCTCGTCGTCGCGGTCGCGGGGCAGCCGCTCGCGCGGTTCGATCGCGAGGCGCAACGGGTCGCGCGGAGCGCTGCGCGCGCGTCAAAGTCGAGCTGGCCGGATCCGCTCGCGATCCACGCGGCGGCTGCGACGCGGATCCTTCTCGACGCGATCGCGGGATCCGACGGCCGCCGGGCCAGTGTGCTGCAACGGCTTCTCCCGAGCAGGGTGCGAGGCAACCTACTCGGTGCGTTCTCCATCTTTCCGGGCGGTGATCCCGGCGACACCCGCGGCCCCGTCACCGCCGTGACGTTCTGGCGGGCCGCCGTGCCGGTGACGACGATCGCGCCGATGCAGGCGACGATCGACGCGGCCGCGGCGGCGAGGTAGCGCCACGCCCGCAAACGCGTTCGTGCCAGGCTTCAGCCTGGCTCGCACCACGACTTCCCCTCGAGTTCCTCGGGAGTCAGGCTGAGTCCTGATCCCCACCCACCTCCACCGGCGGGTACGGGGGCGCCAGCATCACACCGAGCCGATGGCTGCCGCCCGCGACACCACGCGCCATCTCGAGGGCCGTGGCGACGTTGTGGGTCGGCACGAGGCCGAGGGCACGGGCGGCTCCCGCGTCGCGGCAACCCGCGACGAGCACGCTCCCGACCCGGTCGAGGGCAGGCCCGCACGATTCGAGATCGAGGTACGGAAGCAGTGGATGGGGTGCGTGTCCCTGCCGGTAGGCGGCAATCGCCTTCTCGTCGCGGCCTGCCGCCGCCCTCGCCCGACGGAGTCGCTGCTCCTCGACCCCGCTCCCCCGCAGGACGTGGAACAGCTCCCGGTACGGAGCCCCGGGCCCGTTCCCGAACGTCCGGCTGAAATCGTGGAGCAGCACGATCGTCCCTCCCTCGCGCAACGGCGGGGCGTCGCGCCAGAGTCGCAGGACATGGCCGAGCCCGGTCGCCGCCGCCGTGATCGGGTTCATTCTCTCGCGTCGCTCGTGGAGCGACGACCAGGGAAGCGGCACCACGATCGTGTCGAGCTCGCGATCCAGTCGGATCTCGCGCAGAGCGACCCCGCGGAGGAGCGCCTCGGCGTGCGCAACCGCCGGCGGCCCGGCGAGCGCGGCCACCGCGTTGAGCTCGCGCCCGGCGTTCTGGAGCAGGTGCGAGCGAGCGTCGCCGGGGAGCAGGTTCGTGATCCGGCGGAGAGGAGAGCGGGCAACCGCTTCGACTCCTGCAGGGGACCATGGATAGCCGCGGTAGCGGCCGAGGGCCCGCGGGTGGTCCAGAACGATCGAGACGCCGACCAACGGCGTGCGCCTCGAGAGCACCGCCGAGATCCTGCCGGCAAGATCCCCCGTCGGGGAGAGCGACGGCATGAGGAGCGACGGCGCGGGCGCGACCGAGGCGATCTCCCCCGCCGAGCAGGCGGCGAGGAGTGCGCAGGGCCCACCGCGCTCTGTCGTCTCGGCGGCGGTGACGCACACGACGACGTCGGCGTCGAGCAGGGCCCGATTGATCGAAACGGAGCTCCCGTCGACCAGTTCGAGCACCCCTAGCTCGTCGGCCGCCACGTCGTGGACGACGACGGCTCCCCGGAAGTCTCGGGCCGAGAGTGGACGGAGCACCCCCTCGACCTGGCGGCGCCCTGCTCGCCGCTCGAGCCCCCCTGCAATGACGATCGTGTGGCGGCGGGCCGGCATCCCGAGTCGTTCGAGCTCGGCGACGACGGCTGCGACTGCCTCCTGGCGAGGATCCATGTCGACGCCCGGCAGCGGCAGGCTGCGCGGCTCGACCACGATCGCGGCGCTGCCACCCGGCGTCGTGAGCTCCGCCAGTGCGGGGCCGGAGAGCGGGTAGCGGAGGGCCTCGAGGACGGCCGCGCCGACGTCGAGGAGTGGGTCGAGAGGCGGCGGCGGCGCCAGCAGGACTGCGTCGTCGGCGACCGTGACGAGCGGGACGCGCGAGCCCGAGAGGAGGGGAAGGCGCACGAGGGCATCCAAGCAGCTTCGCGCGGAGCTGGCGCTCGAAGCATCGTCCCGGTCGTCAGAGGCAACCCTCTACACTCGCGCGGTGAGCCCGAAGTCGATCACCGGCGAGGAGCTCGAGCTCGACGACGGCCCCGCGAAAGGCTCGGAGCTCTTCCTCGTGGACGGTAACAACCTCGCCTATCGCGCCTTCTTCGCGTTGCCCGAGGAGCTCGCGACGAGTGACGGGATGCCGACGAACGCGCTGCTCGGGTTCGGAAACATGCTCTTCAAGCTGCTCGCCGACTACCAGCCTCGCGGGGTGGCGGTCGCCTGGGACACGCGTCCCACTCACCGGGCCGCGGCGGCCGAGGCCGTGGACGTCGTCTACAAGGAGGGCCGCAAGCCGATGCCGGATCTGCTGCGGGAGCAGTTCCCGTACTTCCGGCCGATCGTCGAGGCCTTCGGCTATCAGAACCTCGAGTTCGAAGGCTGGGAGGCCGACGACGTCATCGCCACCATCGCCACGCTCGCCGACGTCGCCGGGGTGAAGACCTGTGTCGTCTCGACCGACCGTGACGCCTTTCAGCTCTGCTCGGAGAACGTGACGCTGATGATGACGCCGCGCGGCGTCTCGGACGTAAACGTCTACACCCCTGAGCGCGTCCTTCTGCGCTACGGCGTGCGCCCCGACCAGGTGCCCGACTTCATCGGGCTCAAAGGCGATAGCTCCGACAACATCCCGGGGATCCCGGGGATCGGCGACAAGACGGCGGGGCAGCTGATCGCGCAGTATGGCTCGCTCGAGGGGGTCATCGTGCACGCCGACGAGCTCTCGCCCGCGCGTGGGAAGGCCGTCCGTGAGCACGCCGAGCAGGCCCGCGCCTCGAAGGGGCTCGCCACGATGCGTCGCGACCTGCCGCTCGAGGTCGACCCTGCGGCCCTCGTCTCCGGCGCGCCCGACCGCTCGCAGCTGAAGGAGATGTTCCGGCGTTTCGAGTTCCGCAGTCTTCTCAACCGCGTCGACGAGCTGGATGCCGCCCTGCCGGCCGCCGAGCAGCACCTGACGGGGACATCCGTCGGGTGGCGCGAGGGGCCGCTCGAGGCGACGCGCGGACGGGTCGGCGTCGCGATCGAGGACGGCAGGGTCGCGGTCGCCTCAGGCGACGGCGTGCTCGTCGCCGACTGGGACGGCGGCCGGGCATCGCTCCTGCGCGATGCCGAGATCGTCGCCCACGACGCAAAGTCGCTGCACCTGCCGTTTTCGCCCATCGACGACACGATGATTGCCGCCTACCTGATCGAGCCCGGCCGCTCCGCGTACCTGATCGACGACCTTGCGGCAGAGTACGGCCTCGAGATCGAGCCAGAGCCGCCGGCGGAGGAGACCACCGCGGCCCTCGTCCGGCATGCCGAGGCGGCCCGTCGTCTCGCCGAGCCGATGCGCGAGCGCCTGGTCGAGCGAGGGTCGCTCGACCTCTACGAGCGCATCGAGCTGCCGCTCACGGCGGTGCTCGCCGCGATGGAGGACGCCGGCGTCAAGATCGACACCTACCGGATGGGCGAGATCACGGCCCGCCTCCGCGACCGGGTCGAGGAGCTCGAGGCGCGCGCGACCGATCTCGCGGGCGAGGAGTTCATGCTCGGCTCGACCCAGCAGGTGGCGCGGATCCTGTTCGAGAAGCTCGGGCTCGAGCCCGGCCGCAAGGGCAAGACAGGCTACTCCACCGACAGCCGCGTCCTTCGCGGCCTCCGGGACGACCACGAGATCGTGGCGGTGATCGAGGAGTGGCGCGAGTACTCCAAGCTGCTCAACACGTACCTGCTGCCGTTGCCCTCGCTGATCTCGGAGCGAGACGATCGTCTGCACACGACCTTCAACCAGGCGGTCGCGGCGACAGGGCGCCTCTCGACGTCGAATCCCAACTTGCAGTCGATCCCCGTGCGCACCGACCTCGGCCGCCAGATCCGGTCTGCATTCATCGCCGAGGAAGGGCACCGGCTCGTGTCGGCCGACTACAGCCAGGTCGAGTTGCGCATCCTCGCCCACGTCTCGGCCGAGCCTGTCCTCCGCGAGGCGTTCGAGCGTGGGGAGGACATCCACACGCGAACCGCAGCCGAGGTACTCGGCAAGGATCCCGCGACGCTGACCCGCTCCGAGCGGGACGTCGCCAAGATGGTGAACTTCGGGATCATCTACGGGATCTCTTCGTTCGGGCTCGCCGAGAACCTCGAGATCCCACGCGACGAGGCCCAGGCGTACATCGACACGTACCTCGCCCGGTTCCCGAGCGTCCAGGAGTTCATCGCCCGCACGATCGCTCAGGCCGCGGCGGACGGGTACGTGACGACGCTGCTCGGCCGCAGGCGCCCAATCCCGGAGCTCCGCGCCTCGAACCGGCAGACCCGCTCGCTCGGCGAGCGGCTCGCCGTCAATACCGTGATGCAGGGCACTGCCGCAGACGTGATCAAGGTGGCGATGATCCGGACGCACGACCGCTTGCGAGCCGAGGGTCGCAGCGCCCGGCTCGTCCTGCAGGTGCACGACGAGCTGCTGCTCGAGGTACCCGACGCCGAGGTCAGCGGTGTCAAGGAGATCGTTCGCGCCGAGATGATCGGCGCGTACCCGCTCGATCCCCCGCTCGCCGTCGATGTCGGCGCGGGCGACAACTGGGCCGACGCGAAGGACTGACCACCGCGAAGCGGTGGGCTGTCCGGATGCGGCGGCGAAGGACTGACCACCGCGAGGCGGTGGGCTGTCCGGATGCGGCGGCAACGTAGGAGCGCTCTTCAGAGCGTCGACCACGGCCGTTTTGAACTCCCTATCTAGCCATTTCGCGAAGCGAAATGCTCGCTATACTCCTCGTTCGCCCATGGCCAACCACCCGACCGAGAGCACCCCTATGTCAACTATTGAAGTGTCAACTATTGAAGTGCCCATGCTCGAAGACGGTGTCTGGATCACCGGCCCCGACGGGGAGCTGATCCCGGACTACGACGCCACGTTCCCCACGATCAACGAGGGGGAGGTCGTGCACGGCACGGTCGTGCGCGTCGACAAGGACGAGGTGCTCGTCGATATCGGCTACAAGTCCGAGGGTGTGATCCCGGTCTCCGAGCTGTCGATCCGGCGCTCCGTGAACCCGGCCGACGAGGTCTCCGTTGGTGAGGAAATCGACGCGCTCGTGATGACAAAGGAGGACGCCGAGGGGCGCCTCATCCTCTCCAAGAAGCGCGCCCGCTTCGAGCTCGCCTGGAAGGCGATCGAGGTCGCGGCCGAGAGCGGGGAGGCAGTCAACGGTCGCGTGATCGAGGTCGTCAAAGGCGGGCTGATTCTCGACCTCGGCGTGCGCGGCTTCCTGCCGGCGTCGCTGGTCGATATCCGGCGCGTCCAGGATCTCGACGAGTTCATGAGCAAGGAGCTCCGCTGCAAGGTGATCGAGCTCAACCGCTCGCGCAACAATGTCGTTCTCTCTCGCCGCGCCGTCCTCGAGGACGAGCGTAAGGAGACACGCCAGGCGATCCTCGATCGGCTCAATCCGGGCGACGTCGTCGACGGCCAGATCTCCAACATCGTCGACTTCGGTGCCTTCGTCGACCTCGACGGAATGGACGGCCTGATCCACATCTCCGAGCTCTCCTGGAGCCACGTCAATCATCCGTCCGAGGTGCTCGAGATCGGGCAGACCGTTCAGGTCAAGGTGCTCGACATCGACCGCGAGCGCCAGCGGATCTCGCTCGGCCTCAAGCAGACGCAGTCGGATCCGTGGCAGCAGGTGCTCGAGCACTACCACGAGGAGGACGTCGTCGAGGGTCGCGTCACGAAGGTCGTCACCTTCGGCGCCTTCGTCGAGATCCTGCCGGGCGTCGAGGGCCTCGTCCACATCTCCGAGCTTGCTCAGCATCACGTCGAGAACCCGCGCGAGGTCGTGTCGCAGGGCGACCCGGTCAACGTGCTGATCCTCGAGATCGACGGCGATCGCCGCCGCCTCTCGCTCTCGCTGAAGCGGGTCGAGGAGGGCGCGGAGCCGCTGCCCCGGGCCGACGGTGGCGAGTCGGTGCACCTGACGCCGAATCTGCGACTGTCGGAGGAGGCGTTCCCTGCCGGCGCCGACGAGCTCGCTTCGGAGGCTCTTGCACTGGACGACGAAGCGCAGGAGCTCGCGGCCGAGGCCGTTGTTGTCGAAGAGCTGGCCGTCGAGCTGGCGGGGGAGGCCCTGATCGCCGACGCGATCGCGGTTGAGCTCGCCGAGGAGGCACTCGAGGCCGACGCTGCGGGTGACGCCGAGACGGCAGCCGAGCTCGCCGAGGAGGAAGCCGTCTCGGAAGCCGTCGCGGTCGAGCTCGCCGAGGAGGCGGTTGCCGCCGACGAGGTCGCAGTCGAGCTGATGGAAGCAGCCGTCGTCGAGGAAGCAGTCGCCGAGGAGCTCGCGGAAGAGGCAGTTGCGGTGGCGTCCGACGACGAACCGGCCGCCTAGGGCCTTGTCGCGCCCGATCGCCCTCGCGATCACGGGTGGGATCGGCGCAGGGAAGAGCAGCGCGCTTGCGGCATTCCGTGCCCACGGTGCCGCAACGGTGTCGAGCGACGAGATCGTCCATCACCTGCTCCGCTCCGACGAGGACGTGAAGGCGAGCCTCGTCGATCGGCTCGGCGAGGGGATTCTCGATGCCGACGGCGTTCCCGACCGGGCGAAGATCGCCGCGATCGTGTTCGACGACCCTGACGCGCTCGCGTTCCTGGAGGGGCTGCTGCACCCTCTCGTCTCACGCGAGTACCTGATCTGGCGGGAGCAGCTGGCGACGCTCGACGATACCCCGGCGGTGTGCGTCACCGAGGTTCCGCTGCTTTACGAGTCCGGCGGTGAGACCCGCTTCGACAGGGTCGCGGTCGTCACTGCCCCACCCCAGCTGAGGGAGGCACGCCGCCAGGTTCCGCTCGATAATCGGGACGACCGGCTGATCGACGATCGTGAAAAGGTCCGGCGCGCCGACTTCCATTACGTCAACACAGGAACCTTCGAGGATCTGGACGCCTGGGTTGCCCGCGTCATGGCGGAGCTGAGCGGCGCGGGCCGGTGAGGCGCCTGGCCGTCGTGCTCGCGGGAGTCGCCCTCCTCGGAGTGGTGGCGATCGCGCTCGTGGAGCACCAGCCCGACTTCGTGCAGCGGATCCGCTATCCGCTCAGGTATGAGCAGATCGTGCGCGGCCACGCCAGGAACTATGACCTCGATCCCTCGCTCCTCGCGGCCGTGATCTACACCGAGAGCCGCTTCAACGCGCGGGCTCGTTCGAAGGCCGGGGCGATCGGGTTGATGCAGCTCCTGCCGGAAACGGCGCAGGGGATCGCGGTTCGCACCGGTGGCAAGCAGTTCGTCGTCTCGGATCTGTACGTCCCCGAGCTGAACGTCCGCTACGGCGCCTGGTATCTGAGAAACCTCCTCGATCGGTACGACGACGAGGAGACGGCGCTGGCCGCCTACCACGCTGGCCAGGGCAACGTCGACCGCTGGCGGGCGGAGGGGGTCGGAATCCAGTTCCCCGAGACGCGCGCGTACGTCGCCAACGTCGAGCACGCGAAGAAGATCTACGCCTCCTCGTATGCGAAGGAGCTCGCTCTCGACTAGGGCGCCGGCACCGGCGGCGGCGCGGTCGGCGGCACCGGTTCGAGCATGTGTCGCCAGAGATTCTCGAGCATCCGGTTGACCGGCCACGTGTTCGCCGAGCCGCCGAAGTCGAGTGAGCCGGCCGCGAAGACGCGGGCGCCGGCCGGCGTCTCGTAGTAGGTCATCTCGCCGCTGATCCCAGGCCCGAAGAGATCGACGAGCCGCGCCAGGACGATGGTGCCCGGCGGCGAGTCGGCCGTTGTTGCGTCGATCTCGATCCCGTAGCCACCGACCGTCTCGCCGAAGGTCGAGCCGGTGACGAGGCCCGTCCTGTCGAACAGCCACGGCGCCGCCTCGGCTGCGACCACCGTGTAGGCCCCCTGTCGTGTGCCGTCGTCGTTGGCGCGGTACTGGGCGCCGCAGAGGCGTGCTTCGGGCCGGCCCTCCTGGCGCCACTGCCTTATCCGGCGCATCACGTCGGTGCCCTTGTCGATCCGCCAGAAGAAGTTGTTGGCGGAGAGGAAGGTCAGCCTGCCGCCGAGGTCGCGGAACCGCTCGACAACGTCGTAGGCGTGGCCCGTGACATACTCGCCGTGGCCGGGGAAGACGACGAGGTCGTACAGCCGGCGCAGGTCGTCCCCCGACGCAAAGGCCTCCAGGTCGTCGTCGGCGACCATCTCCGGCCGCTTCCCCGTTCGCGCGAGCCAGCGCAGGAAGGCGCGGTCGTAGAGCTTGAACCGGGGCGGCACACCGCGATCTCGGTACGGACGGTCGAGCTCGACCGGCGGGTTCCCGCCCGCGTACCACGTGTCACCCCAGCCGTCGCCGTCGCGGTCGTACATGTTGTACGCCTGCCAGGTGTTCGTGGGAAGGACGATCAGCTGGCGCTGCGTTCCAGGTGCCGCGGGACGGAGCACGAACGGTGCGAACCCGAGCCGGCCGTCGTCGGTAGTCAGGCGGGCGGCGTAGACACCGCTTGGCCAGCCACCCGTCTGCACGGTGATCGTCACCGGCCCGGAGCGCTTGCCGGTCCAGTCGATCGGCACGGGATCGCCCATCGGAGCGCCGGACAGCTCGTCATTGCGCTCGCTGGTCGTGGTTGCGTCCTCGAAGCCCAGGCGCAGGAACTGCAACGTCAACGAGGGAGCGTCCACCGTGACGCGAAGGTCCATCGGCTCGCCGGGAAGGTACGAGCGCTGGAGGAAACACGCTTCCACGCCGAGCACCCGGACGACGGGTGCAGCCTGGCGTCCTACCGACGCCGGGCGGCGACCACCGACCACGATCGTCTGCCCGTCCGGGTGCTCGAGCGTGAGGCGCATCACGTACGAGCCCACCTGCGCCGTCAGCTCCGGTGTCCAGCTCAGCCGGTGCGAACCGGGCTTGAACGGACCCGACGTCGTCCAGACGACGCTGCTCTTGCGGAGGGAGGTACGGATCGCCTCGAGCGTGACCCTGGCCGGGCGGTTGAGGTGGAACTCGACGGCGGCGGTGTCGCGCCCGGGAACGCCGGGGGAGACCGTCGCGAACAGGTTGTGGTCGCCCGCATACCGTCGGCCCAGATTCCGGGCCGAGAAGGCGAGGGAGCGTGAGGCGCGTCTTCCCCCGGCGCTGGCGGCACCCGTCGTCGCTGCGAGCGAGATCACGAGGCCGCTGACGGAGCGAAGGAAGCGAGAGCGTCTGATCGGCCGGTCCATCGACCAGTACGGTAGATGCAGCTTCGGTCGAGTGGCCCGCTACGGCACCGACAACCGTGACCAGAGGTTGACCAGCATTCGCGAAACCGCCGGCAGGAGGGCCGTGCCGCCGAAGTCGATCGCTCCCGCGGCGAAGACCTTCGCGCCGGTCGCCGTCTCGTAGTAGCTCATCTGGCCGGTGAAGCCCGGCCCATAGAGATCGAGGAGGTCGGCGGCGACGATCGTTCCCGGCGGGCTCGCGGATGTCGTCCCATCGATCTCGATCCCGTAGCCGCCGAGCTCCTGCCCGAGCTGTGCGCCGTTCGAGAGGTCGGTGCCGACGAAGAGCCAGGGCAGCGTGTCGGCGGCCCGCACGATGAACGGCCGCTGGATCCGACCATCGTCGTTCGCCCGGTACTGGACGCCGATCACTGCCGACTCGGGCCGTCGCAAGTCCCTCCATTTCCGCGTGCGTGTCAACGTGCCCCCGCGCCGCTGCACCTGCCAGAAAAAGTTGTTGGCGGAGAGGAACATCAGGTTGCCGCCGAGATCGCGGAAGCGTTCGACCGCGTCGTACTCGCGGGGCGTCACGTACTCCGTATGACCGCCGAAGATGACGAGGTCGTAAAGACGGGACAGCGTGTCGCCGTTCAGCACCTCCAGGTCGGTCTCGGTCAGATAGTCGGGCTGCTTGCCCTGCTGCGGCAGCCAGCGTAGGAAGCCGAGGTCGTACTTGCGGTACTGCGGCGGCACGCCGCGCCGGAGGAAGGCCCGACCGAGCCGCACCGTGCTCTGCGAGCCCTTGGCGTACCAGGTGTCGCCCCAGCCGTTCATGTTCTCGTCGCGGAAGTTGTACGCCTGCCAGGTGTTCGTCGGAATGATCACGGCGACGCGGGTGGAGCCGAGCGTCGAGGGCCTGATCACGAACGGGGCGAAGCCGATCCGGTCGTCCTCGGAAGTGAGCTTCGCAAAGTAGAGGCCCGACGGCCAGTTGCCGAGTTGCACGGGCACGGTCCCGGGGCGGTCAGGGGTTGCCCAGCCGACATTGACGGGATCCGAGACGGGCACGCCGTTCATCAGCGTGTCGTCGTACGTCGGGACGTCCTCCGTGCCTGCCCGGAAGATCTGCACCGACAGAGCCAGGGCGTCGCTCTCGATCCGAAGCGTCGCCGTCTCGCCGGGGACGTAACTCTCCCGCGTGAAGCCTGCCTCGACCCCGAGCACGCGAATCACCGGTGCCGTCGGACGCCGTCCGGTCTCGGCGTTCCGCGCCCCGTAGCTTCTCCGATTGCCGGCGGCATCGGTCACGTCGATCAGCGTCAGGTAGGTGCGCGGGGAGATCTCCGGCCCGGGAGACCAGTTGAGAACGTGGCGCCCCGGCCGCAGCGTCCTCTCGACCTCGTACACCGTCTCCGGCCGGCTCAGGGTGCGGGCGATGCGCAGGCGAACCGTGGCGCGCTCGGTCAGCGTGAACGCGATCTTGGCCATGTCGCGGAGGTGGTCGCCGTTGGGAGAGATCGTGACCGCCAGACGGCCGTCGCCGGCGTACTTCTCGGGCGAGAGTGTGTACGCGCGCAGGCCGACGAGTTGCGGCGCCGATCCGTCGGCGGCGTGCCCGGTCGCCCGTGCCGGCAGGCCCGCGGCCGGGAGGAGGAGCACGGTTGCCAGGGCGAGGAAGGCCCCCGGAAGCATCGCGTGACGGGGGCGCATGAGGGCGGCATCGTAGCCACCAGGATCGGTCGAACAGACGTTCGCCCGCTTGATACGCTGCTTCGATGCCGGATCTCCGCGTCACCGCTGCCTACACGCCGACCGGCGACCAGCCGAAGGCGATCGTCGAGCTCGCGGCTTCGCTGGAGGCCGGTAACCGCTTCCAGACGCTGCTCGGGGCGACCGGCACCGGCAAGACGGCGACGATGGCCTGGCTGATCGAGAAGCTGCAGCGACCAGCGCTCGTGATCGCCCACAACAAGACCCTCGCCGCCCAGCTCTGCAACGAGTTCCGGGAGTTCTTCCCCGCCAACGCGGTCGAGTACTTCGTCTCCTACTACGACTACTACCAGCCCGAGGCGTACGTCCCCCAGGCGGATCTCTACATCGAGAAGGACTCGTCGCGCAATGACGACATCGACCGGCTCCGCCACGCCGCCACCTCGAGCCTGCTCAGCCGGCGCGACTCTGTGATCGTCGCCTCGGTCTCGTGCATCTACGGCCTCGGCTCGCCCGAGGAGTACCAGAAGCGGCTCGTCAACCTCGCGGTGGGGGAGGAGCACGACCGCGACGAGCTGCTGCGGAAGCTCGTCGACACCCAATACGTACGGAACGACACCCTGCTCGGACGCGGACGGTTCAGGGTCAAGGGTGACGTCGTCGAGGTCCAGCCGGCGTCGTCAGAGACCGCGTATCGGATCTCGCTCTTCGGCGACGAGGTTGAGCAGATCACGCACTTCGATCCGCTCACCGGCGAGGTGTACGCAAAGCTCGACACATTGACCATCTTCCCGGCGACGCAGTACGTCACCTCGAAGCCGACGATCGAGGCGGCGATGGACGGGATCCGCAGCGAGCTCGACAAGCAGGTGTCGCAGTTCGAGGCCGAGGGGAAGTTGCTCGAGTCACACCGGATTCGCCAGCGCACCGAGTACGACATGGAGATGATGAGGGAGCTCGGCTTCTGCAACGGGATCGAAAACTACTCGCGCGTGCTCGAGGGCCGGCCCGCCGGGTCGCCGCCGCACACGCTGATCGACTACTTCCCGTCCGACTTCCTCTGCTTCATCGACGAGTCGCATCAAACCGTGCCACAGATCGGGGGCATGTATGAGGGCGACCGCTCCCGCAAGCAGACGCTCGTCGACTTCGGCTTCCGGCTCCCCTCGGCGCTCGACAACCGGCCGCTCCGCTTCGACGAGTTCCTGCAGCGGGTCGGTCAGACGATCTTCGTCTCCGCCACTCCCGGCAGCTATGAGCTGCGCAACTCGGCCGTGATCAGCGAGCAGCTGATCCGGCCGACCGGGATCGTCGATCCCGAGGTCGAGTTGCGCGAGACCCGGAACCAGATCGACAACCTGCTCGGCGAGATCCGCGCCCGCTCGGACGTGGGCGAGCGCGTGCTCGTGACGACGCTGACCAAGAAGATGTCCGAGGACCTGACCGACTACCTGCTCGAGGCGGGCGTCAAGACGCGCTATCTCCACTCCGAGATCGACACCCTCGAGCGGATCCAGATCATCCGGGAGCTGCGTCTCGGCGAGTACGACGTGCTCGTCGGCGTCAACCTGCTGCGCGAGGGGCTCGACCTGCCGGAGGTGTCGCTCGTGGCGGTACTCGACGCCGACAAGGAGGGATTCCTGCGCGGCAAGACGGCGCTCCTGCAGACGATCGGGCGGGCGGCCCGCAACGTCAACGGCAAGGTGCTGATGTATGCCGACAAGCGCACGGAAGCGATCAACGGCGCTCTCGAGGAGACCGATCGCCGGCGCGCGACCCAGCTTGCCTACAACGAGGAGCACGGGATCACACCCGAGAACATCACCAAGGGGGTCTCGGACATCGCGGAGTTTCTCTCGCTCGAGTCGCCGACCGTGCCGGGTCGCCGTCGCCGCGGCAAGGCGAAGGTCGAGGGCCTCGACCAGGCCGAGCTCGAGAAGCTCGCGATCACGCTGGAGGAGGAGATGTTCGCCGCCGCCGAGGAGCTGCGCTTCGAGTATGCGGCGAAGCTGCGGGACGAGATCAAGGAGCTGCGACGGGAGCTGCAGGCGCTCGAAGGGGCTTGACCGGAACCTCCGAGGATGACATACTGAATGTATGTCAAAAATGATTACAGTGCGTATGCAGGAGGATCGAGTGGCGCAGATCGACGGTCTTGTCGCTGCCGGCACCTACCCGACGCGCGCCAGCCTCATCGTCGAGGCGATCAACCGCCTCGTCGACGAGCTGGAGCAGCGCGAGATCGACCGGCAGATCGTCGAGGGCTACACGCGCATCCCGCAGACGGACGAGGAGCTGCGGTGGGCCGAGGCTTCGGCGTACGACTCGATCCGCGCGGAGCCCTGGTGAACCGCGGGGAGGTGTGGTGGGTCGAGAGGCCCGATGCCGGGCGGAGACCGCACCTCGTTTTGACCCGTGACGCAGCGATCCCCATGCTCGGATCGGTGATCGCTGTGCCGGCGACGCGTACGGTGCGGGGCATCCGAACCGAGGTCGAGCTGGGCCGTGAGGACGGGATGCCCGACCGCTGCGCCCTGACGCTCGACAATGTGCGAGCGATCCCGAAGGCATTCTTCGTCGAGCCGATCTGCACCCTGGGTCCGGAGCGGATGGCGAGCGTATGCTGCGCCCTCGGCCACGCGACCGGCTGCTGACGCGAGGCCGTCGCCCTCAGGTCGGTGCGTAGACCTCGACGCTCGCCCTGATGCCCCGGGCTCGCGCGAGTGCTGCGTCGCAGGTGACGAGCGGGGCGTCGAGCGCCTCCGCGAGCGCGACGTACATCGCGTCGTACGTGCTGACAGCGTGCCGTAGCTCCCAGGCCCGTTCGAGGAAGAACCTGTGGGCGTAGCGCCGCGCCGGAAGCCTCATCAGGTCGTAACGGGCGTCGGCCGCGCGGTCGGCGCCGAGCGAGCCCCGGGCAACCAGCCGCCGCAGCGCGTACGCGACCTCGCCATCCGCGAGGTGGGGCGTGTGGAGTTCGATGCTCGTCTTGATCCGCGCGTCGAGCAGCGGTTTGCGGGAGAAAGGTGCAAGGAAGTCGACCAGGGCAGAGACGTCGACGACGATCACGACTCGAGCGGACCGCGCATCTCCCGGATCGTGTGCACGATCTCATCGGTCGAGACCCCGCCGTGCCGGGTCAGGATGCGCGCGTAGACCTCCTCGATCGTGTCCTGGCCGGCGAGGCGGATCAGCTCGCTGCGGAGGTACTCCGACATCGACATCCCGGCCTCCGCAGCCCTCGCACGCAGCCGGGCGTGCACGTTCTCGGGGACGTCGCGGATCTGGATCGCCTTTGGCATGACTATCCCATCATGCAACCAAAGTGCATGCCCATCATGCAAAATGGCCCCCGGGAGACGCGTCGGGCGTCGCCACGCCTGCGGCGTTACGCTTCCCAGCATGTGCAGAAACATCAAGCAACTCCACAACTTCGAGCCGCCCGCGACCGACGACGAGGTTCACGCCGCCGCTCTCCAGTACGTGCGCAAGATCAGCGGGACGACGAAGCCGTCGAGGGCGAACGAGGCGGTGTTCGAGCGTGCGGTGCGCGAGATCGCTCACCTCTCACGTCACCTGCTGGACGATCTCGTGACGGCCGCGCCACCCCGCGATCGTGAGACGGAGGCGGCCCGCGCCAGGGCGCGGGCCGCGAAGCGCTTCGGCAGCGCCGCCTGATGTGCCGGCTCAGCGGCTCACGCCGGACTGGTGGCCGTTGCCACGGCCGACGCGCGGCGGCTGCGCCGCAGTCGCACCGTGCAACCGACGGCGACGGCCAGGATCCACAACCACCACCCGAAGATCCCCACGAACCAGACGTAAGACACCGCCCTCACGGCTGTCATCACGCCGATCGTGCCGAGCATGCCGCCGGCTGCGAGGGCGACGCCGAGCCAGCCCAGCCAGCGGGCGACGAACCGGGCCCGCAGGATCGCGATCGATGCGGCGGCCATCACCGTGGCCATCCCGCACATGCCGAGGTCTGCGAACAGGTGGGTGAAGTTCGAGAGCCCGTACCAGCCGCGCAGCGTGGCGTCATCGACGCGGGCGAGGTCGTAGCGGTCGAGCCGCTGCACGAGCGTCGTCGAGGTTCCTGCAATCACGACCCAGTGCCAGAGAGCAACGAGGACGCCGCCGCCCACGACGAGGTCGGCGAGCTGCGAGCCCGGAATCTGCGCCCGGATCAGTCGTGCGAGCGAGGTCGTGAACACGAGCACGAGGGGGATCGCGACGGCTCCCGCAGCCGCCCCGATGCGGATCCCCAAGTCGTGCGCTGCGAGAAACGTGCGGATCTGGCCGGCCGTGGCCGTCTCAACGTCCGGCCCGTCCACCTGGGGAACGAAGGCGCCGAGGAAGTAGACGAAGCCGCTGATCGCCGCGGCGATCAGCGGCGCTCGCAGCGTCGAGTCGTGCGGGGCGTTGCGGGTCTCGCTCATGAGGTGCTCCTTTCCGTGGGCTCGTACCCCAGAACCTAGGCCGGGGCCGTAGCAGTCACATCGACACGAGGGCGGGAACAGCCGTCAGCCCTGGGGCTGATGCGAGCGAGCCCGTGGGGCGTTAGCGTCCAGGCGATGGCCCGACGTCTTCCCGTCCCGTGGCTGGACCTGACGCTGGCGGCGCTCGCCGTGACCCTCCTGCTCGCTGAGCTGCTCGTCTGGGACGAGTGGACGCGCGAGTCGCGGGCGCTCCAGGTCGTCGGGGCCACGATCGTCTGCAGCTCGCTCGCGCTCCGGCGCGCAGCCCCACTCGTCGCGGTCGCGATCGCCGCCTGTGGCACCTTCCTGCTCGTCGCAGGCGGTGATCCACCACAGCTCCTTGCGGTCGGCATCACCGGCGTCCTACTCTCGTACACGATTGCCGCGGAGCTCGACGGACGGGCCCTGATCGTGGCCGCAGCCCTGATCGCACTGACGGTCGTGACCCGCGACGTCGTCGACCCCACGCTGAACGGCTTCGACATCGTGATCGACCTGCTCGTCTTCGCGGCGCCGTTCGCGGTCGGCCGGGTCGTGCGCCGGCGGGAGCGGAAGGTCGAGCACGTCACCCGCGTTGCGCACGAGCGCACCCGAGACGGGATTCGCGAGGAGCGGGATCGCATTGCGCGTGAGTTGCACGACGTGATCGCCCACGGGATGAGCGTGATGGTGATCCAGGCGGACGCCGCCCGGCACGAGCTGGAGCCCGATGAGGTCGTCGCTGATGCTGCGCTCGCGGAGATCGAGCGCACCGGGCGGGAGTCGTTGCGCGAGATGCGCCGCCTGCTAGACCTGCTGCGTGCCGACGACGCAGCGGAGATCGGCGCCGCTCTGATGCCCCAGCCGGGCCTCGCGGCGGTCGATGCGCTCGCGCGCACGGTGGGGCAGGCCGGGCTCCCCGTCGACCTGCGCATCGAGGGCGAGCCGCGCCCCGTCTCACCGGGAATCGACCTAACGGCCTACCGCATCGTGCAGGAGGCGCTGACGAACGCGCTGAGGCACGCGGGGCCGGCTCGCGCGACCGTCGTGATCGGCTACACGGACCGCGGCCTGAGCTTGCAGGTCGAGGACGATGGCCGTGGCAGCGGAGCCTTGAATGGTGCCGACAGCGGTGGCAATGGCCTTGTGGGCATGCGCGAGCGCGTTCGCCTTTACGGTGGTACTCTCTCCGCCGGTCCCGGGCCCTGCGGCTTCGTCGTCGCTGCGACGCTGCCGTTCGAGACGCCGCGATGAGCGACCCGATCCGCGTCCTTCTTGCGGACGACCAGCCGCTCGTGCGGGAGGGGTTCGGGCGCGTGATCGAACGGGCGGACGGGCTGGAGATCGTCGCCGAGGCGGCCGACGGGACGCAGGCGGTCGAAGCTGCCCGGCGTCACCGGCCGGACGTCATAGTGATGGACATCCGCATGCCGGTGCTCGACGGCCTCGCGGCGACCGAGCGGATCGTGGCCGCCGACGACCATGTGCGCGTCCTCGTCTTGACGACGTTCGGCCTCGATGAGTACGTCTTCCGCGCCCTCCGCGTCGGCGCGTCGGGGTTCCTGCTCAAGGACACGCCGCTTGACGATCTCGTCGTCGCGATCCGCCTCGTTGCCGAGGGCGGCAGCCTGCTCGCGCCGTCGGTGACGCGCCTCGTGATCGAGGAGTTCGCCCGCCGTCCGGGGCCGGCCACTGCCGGCCCCGAAGGCCCGTTGCCCGAGCTGACGGCCCGCGAGCGCGAGGTGCTGCGCGCGGTCGTGCGCGGGCTGAGCAACGTCGAGATAGCACGCGAGCTCTTCGTCAGCGAGGCGACGGTCAAGACACACATCCGCTCGATGCTGCAGAAGCTGGGCTTGCGCGACCGCACTCAGCTGGTGATCGCCGCGTACGAGTCGGGCTTCGTGTGGGCGACGCCGCGCTGACGTGGCCCGTGGCGAGTGCTCATGCCGTCACCTCGACCAGTCGCGCCGCGAGACCGGCGCCTGCTCGCTGCGGATCGCGATCGTGAGGCTCGTGGCGACGATCCAGGGTGGCGTCGTCAGCTATCTGTGGCGTACTTGCCGCTGAGGTAGCGCAGGTACGGCTCCGGGTCGAGTGAGGATCCCACCACACGCTGAAGCGTCTCCTTCGGCGTCAGCTTGCGGCCGAGTGCGTAGAGGTTCTCGCGCAGCCAAGTCCCGAGCGCCGAGAAGTCACCGCGCTCGAACTGCTCCTCGAGTCCGGGCAGCGCCGCCTTCGCCGCCTCCCAGATCTGGACGCTCATCACGTTTCCGAGCTGGTAGGTCGGGAAGTAGCCGAAGAGGCCACAGGACCAGTGGACGTCCTGGAGCACGCCGACGCGGTTGCTCGGCACATCGAGGCCGAGGTACTCCTTGAAGCGGGCGTTCCAGGCCTCCGGGAGATCGGCAGTCGAGAGTGATCCCGCCACGAGCTCCTGCTCGAGCTCGAAGCGGAGGATGATGTGGAGCCCGTAGGTCACCTCGTCGGCGTCGACACGGATGAACGAGGGCCGCACCCGATTGGCTGCGCGAAACGCCTGCTCCGTTGTGATGTCCGCGAGGGTCTCGGGGAACGTCGCGGCGAGACGAGGAGCGAACCAACGCCAGAACGGGCGCGAGCGTCCGACGATGTTCTCCCACAATCTGCTCTGGCTCTCGTGGAGGCCGGAGGAGCACCCGGAGGCGAGCGGGGTGCGCTCGAGCGCCGGGTCGACTCCGTGCTCATAGAGCCCGTGGCCGATCTCGTGCATCGCGCTGAACAGCGACTCGAAGGTGCGCTCGTCATAGCGACTCGTGACGCGCACGTCGCCCGTCGCCATGTTGGAGCAGAAGGGATGTAGGCTGTCGTCGAGCCGGAACGACTCGCGGTCGAACCCGAAGGCAGACATCGCCTCGACCCCGAGCGCCCGCTGGCGGTCGATGGGAAAGGGGCCGTCGCCGAAGGTGGCCGCGGGGTCGTCGGTGATCGCCGCGACCAACGGGACGAGCTCCTGCTTGAGCCGGTCGAAGACGACCCGCACTTCCGCCGAGGTAGTGCCCGGCTCGAAGTCGTCGAGCAGGATGTCGTAGGGGACCTCGATCGCGTCGAAGCAGGAGATGTACTCGCGCTTCAGTTCCAGCTGCCGGTCGAGGAATGGTCGGAAGGAGGCGTAGTCGTCGGCGGCGCGGGCGGCTGCCCACGCCTCCATCCCCTCGGAGGCCGCCTTGGTGAGCGCACCGGCGAGGGCAGGGGGAACCCGGTGCTCCTTGTCCCAGTCACGGCGCGTGACCCGGATCAGGCTCGCATCGTCAGAGTCGTGGGGCAGCGAGGCCTCGAGCCCCGCCAGCTCACGGAGCAGCTCGCCGACGCGGTCGTCGGTGAAACGCTCGTGCGCGATCCGGCTCACGGTCGCGAGCCGGTCGGCACGGACGCCGGCGCCGCCTGGCGGCATCATCACCTGCTGATCCCATTCCAGAAGCTCCGTAGCCGAGCGGAGATCCGAGACCACGCCGAGGCGCTCCTTCAGCTCTGCGAGCAGCGGTTCCACCGAGCTGCCGGGAGCCCCGGGGGTCAGGGACGCCAGGCCGGCGTCGAGTCCGTCCAGGCGCCGTTCTCCAAAGCGTGCAGAGCGCCGCCGCTGGGACGCGACGAGGTCGCGCCCGCGACCGAAGAGGCGGGCGCAAAGAGCGTCACCAGACCCATCGTGACGGAAGGAACCGCCATCGCTGCGCGCGACCTAGAAATCTCCCCAATCCTCCTTACTCACTGCACTAACGGCTCGCTCATGGTGCCACGTTCAGCTGAAACAAACAACCTCTGGAATTGGGGCGTTTCTTCAACCCTCGAACTCGCTGCGAGGCACACGGTACTCGCTCACGGGCTCGAATGAGTCACCACTCCAGGTCCGCACCTCGATGCGTATCTCAGTCGCGCTCCAGCGGACGACGTGGAGCCCGTTCGCCTCGCCGAGCCGGTGGGGCCGGGGGCGGCCGAAGCCGGGCGCCGTCGCGAGGACGAGGGCCGGGCCGCCGGACCCCTCCAGCACCTCGAAGGCACGCCGTTCGACGGCGGTGCTCTGGTGGATATGGCCGCCGAGCACGAGCTCGGCACCCGCGGCGGCGAGGCCGTGGAGGGCGACGTCCCGGTGCTTGAGCGGGAACTTGCGCGAGGCGCGCCACGGGGCACCCGCGAGGTGGTGATGGCAGACGACGATCCGCAGCGCCCCGGTCGGCGCGTCGCGGAGCACGGTCGCCGCGAGCTCGAGTCGGCGAGCGTCGAGGCGGCCGCCCTGGTGGCGCCAGGGGCGGACGGAGTTGAGCCCGCTGACGACGGCGCCGGGGGTCCGCAGGGTCGGGTCGGTCGGCCCGATCACAGCCTCGAACCGCTCCCACGGTCGCGTGAACCGCGTCGGGAATGCGTACGGGATGTCGTGATTGCCGGGCACCGCGAGAACGGGAACCGGGAGACGGTCGAGGAGCGCCCTGGCCTGCTCGAGCTCACTGACCCGCCCGCGGTTCGACAGATCGCCGCTGGCGATGACGAGCTCGGGCTCGAGCTCCCGACAGAGCTCGACGAGCGCATCGTCGAGCGCAGGTGCCTCACGGGCGCCGCGATGGAGGTCGGAGATGTGGACTGCGCAGGCGGTCACCGCCGAACGAGGCTATACACTCGGAGCATGTCGGAACAGTCCCCGGAGATCTTCGACGACCTCTACCTCGGCCTCCAGGCCGGGGGCGCCCTGCGCAAGCAGCGCCGCGGGGAGGAGCTAACCGAGCAGGAGGAGGCGGCGCTCGGCCACTGGCAGCGGCTCTCGGTTTGGCGCAAGGCACTCGCCGTGGGCGCGTTCGCGATCGGCACCTTCGGTCTCGGCTTCACCCTCGGCGGCCTCGTCTTCGGGCGTCGGCGGGCGACGCGATGAGAGAGCGTATCGCGTCGCCCGCCGACGCTCTATTTTCTGCGCGCTTCGCGCGGTCCTGAAGCCGGGAACCTACGGTTCCCTGTGATCCCTCCCTCGTGGAGGAGGACGTTTGTCGTAGGGGCGACGCGGATGCCTCGACCGCGGGCACCGAGCGCGTTCGCAGATCGGTCGGCGCGAGAGTCAGACCCCTGGTCGTTATCCGAACACTTGTTCGATTGAGACAGGAACGATAAGCTGAGTCAGATGCCGATCGAAGAACTCGTCGTCCACGGCGCCCGGGAGCACAACCTTAAGGACGTCACCGTCCGCCTCCCGCGCAACGCCCTCATCTGCATCACCGGCCTGTCTGGCTCGGGCAAGTCGTCACTTGCCTTCGACACGATCTACGCCGAGGGGCAGCGGCGCTACGTCGAGTCGCTCTCGGCCTATGCGCGGCAGTTCCTGCAGATGATGGAGAAGCCCGACGTCGACTCGATCGACGGCCTCTCGCCGGCAATTTCGATCGACCAGAAGACGACGTCGCGCAACCCGCGCTCGACGGTCGGCACCGTGACCGAGATCTATGACTACCTGCGGCTTCTCTATGCCCGTGTGGGTCGGCCGCACTGCCCGGTCTGCGGGCGGCCGATCGCCGGGCAGAGCCTCGACCAGATCGTCGAGCAGATCCTCGCGCTGCCGGAGGGGGCACGCTTCACGATCAACGCGCCGATCGTGCGCGACCGCAAGGGCGAGTTCCGCGACGTGCTCGAGGAGCTTCGCCGCGACGGCTTCACGCGCGTCAAGGTGGACGGCGAGCCTCGGCTGCTCGAAGAGGAGATCGTCCTCGACAAGAAGTTCAAGCACACGATCGAGGTCGTCGTAGATCGCCTCGTCCTCAAGCCCGACCTGCGACAGCGCCTCACCCAGAGCGTCGAGACGGCTACGGGACTTGCGGCCGGATTGGTCGCTGTCGACGTCGTCGACAGCGACTCCATGCTCTTCTCCGAGAACTTCGCCTGCCCCGAGCACGGCGTCTCGCTGCCCGAGCTCGAGCCGCGGATCTTCTCCTTCAATGCGCCGCACGGCGCCTGCCCCCGCTGCACCGGGCTCGGCTCCCAGCTCGAGATCGATCCGGACATGCTCGTCCCGGACCCGTCCGTGTCGCTCGCGGAGGGCGCTCTCGTGCCGTGGTCGATCGGCAGCTCGAGTTTCTACGAAGGAGTGATCCAGGCGATTGCCGACCGATACGAGGTCGACACCGATCTCCCGTGGCGCGATCTCTCCGAGGAGCAGCAAGGCTGGTTCCTCTACGGCACGAACGGCGACCGGATCCTCGTCCAATACAAGAACCGGATGGGCCGCAAGCGGCAGTACGCGATGGCCTTCGAAGGGATCATCCGCAATCTCGAGCGGCGATATCGCGAGACCGACTCTGCGCAGCAGCGCGAGCGGATCGAGGAGTACATGACGTTCCGGCGCTGCCCCGACTGCAACGGAGCGCGACTCAAGCCCGCGGTGCTCGCCGTGACGGTCGGAGGTCATTCGATCGACGAGTTCGCCCGTCTCTCGGTTACGGGGGCGTTGCGCTTCCTCGACGAGCTCGAGCTGACGCCGACGGAGGAACTGATCGGCCACCGGATCGTGAAGGAGATCCGTGAGCGGCTCACGTTCCTCTTCGACGTCGGCGTGGGGTACCTCCAGCTCGACCGCGCTGCAAAGACGCTCTCGGGCGGCGAGGCCCAGCGGCTGCGGCTCGCGACACAGATCGGGTCGCAGCTCGTCGGCGTCCTCTACATCCTCGACGAGCCGTCGATCGGGCTCCACCAACGCGACAACGACCGCCTGATCGGGACGCTGCAACGGCTGAAGGCGCTCGGCAACACCGTGCTCGTGGTCGAGCACGACGAGCAGATGATGCGCGTCGCCGACTGGGTCGTCGACATGGGCCCGGGTGCCGGCGAGCACGGCGGTCACGTCGTCGCCGAGGGGACGGCCAAGCAGGTGATGCGCACGAAGGGCTCCGTGACGGGCGACTTCCTCTCGGGTCGCCGCTCGATCGCCGTGCCGGTGCGACGCGAGCTCGACGACCGCGGTGTCTTCACGGTGCGTGGCGCCGCCCAGCACAATTTGAAGCGGATCGACGTCGAGTTCCCCGTTGGGAAGTTCATCTGCGTCACCGGCGTGTCGGGCTCGGGCAAGTCCACGCTGGTGAACGAGATCGTCTACAAGGCGCTCGCGAACCGACTCAACAAGGTGCGGATCAAGCCGGGCGAGCACGTCGGCGTGGAGGGGATCGACGTCTTCGACAAGGTGATCGACATCGACCAGACGCCGATCGGCCGTACGCCGCGCTCGAACCCCGCCACCTACACCGATCTCTTCACCCACGTCCGTGACCTCTACTCGCTCACTCCTGAGGCGAAGGTGCGCGGGTACAAGCCGGGGCGGTTCTCCTTCAACGTGCGCGGCGGCCGCTGCGAGACATGCAAGGGCGACGGACAGATCAAGATCGAGATGCACTTCTTGCCCGACGTCTACGTGCCGTGCGAGACATGCCACGGCAAGCGCTACAACAAGGAGACGCTCGAGGTGCGGTTCAAGGGCAAGTCGATCGCGGACGTGCTCGAGATGTCGGTCGAGGAGGCACTCGACTTCTTCGCCCGGATCCCGAAGATCCACCGACGCCTCCAGACCCTGCATGACGTCGGCCTCGACTACATTCGGCTCGGCCAGCCCGCGACAACGCTCTCGGGCGGCGAGGCGCAACGGGTGAAGCTGGCCTCGGAGCTCTCGAAGGTTGCGACCGGGCGGACGCTCTACATCCTCGACGAGCCGACCACAGGCCTCCACTTCGCCGACATCGAGAAGCTGCTCGAGGTGCTGCAGCGCCTCGTCGACACCGGCAACACGGTGCTCGTGATCGAGCACAACCTCGACGTGATCAAGCAGGCCGACTGGGTCGTCGACCTCGGCCCCGAGGGCGGGGAGGAGGGCGGCGAATTGATCGCCGCCGGCACGCCCGAGGAGGTTGCTGCGGTCGAGGCGAGTTACACGGGGCAGTTTCTGCGCGGGGTGCTCGAGCAGCGCGAAGCGGCAGTCGCAGCCGCCTGAACCGCGTCGGCTCGGTCGCCTGGCAGACGGGGAGGATGCGGTCGCTGTGCGCGCGGTGAAGCGCCGCTGGAACGAAAACCGAGGGGCTCGAGCTCACCGAGGCACTCGCGCTGTGAGCCGGCGAGCTCGAGGACGCCCACGGCCTGCGCGGGTACGACGCGATCCATCTAGCCTCAGCTGAGGCAATCCTGGACGAGGGCGACGTGATGGTCGTCTCGGACAGGCTGGCTCGCCGATGCGTGACTCCTGCGCCGGCTCTAGGGCGTTGTCGTCGCGCCGAGGCCCGCCTCGAGCTTCGCCAGTCGCTCGAGCCGAGGTGTCGCGCGCAAGTCGCCGAGCACACGTCGGGCCTCGGCGAGTACGGCAGCCGCCTCCTCGGGTCGACCCCTCGAGATGAGCCACTCGCCGTGGTCGAGTTGGGCGGTCGCCTTCCAGAACACATCCCCGATCTCGCCGAGAGCCGTGATCGCAGCCTCGAAATCGGGCTCGTCAGAACCGTCTCCCGCCCGCATGCGTGCTCGCAGCAACGCGAGGTGGGCGTCGAGTCGGGCCGGTGACCGGAAGCCCGATGCCACGAGCTCGTCCAAGAGCCCGTTGATCTCGTACTGGGATTCGAGTGAGGCTTCCGAGGACTCGATTCCGAGAGCGGCGAACCACGTCACCGACTCGGGATCTAGCGCCTCGGGGAGCTGCCGCAGCGCAGCGGTAATCACGGCGGTTGCCTCCGCACGATTTCCCTGCGCGAGTGCGGCCAACGCTCGAGCCATGCTCACAGCGTCTTGGGTCTGAAAGCTCGCATTCTCTCCCCACGCAGCGATTGGCAAGGCGCTGGTCAGAGCTCGAGCCGTGTCCCCACGGCGGTAGGCAATCGTTGCGATCTCGATTGTTCCGATCGCGTGGACAGCGTTCCTCACTGCGGCCTCGTCCGCGGGAATTGCCGCCCAGAGTTCCTCGGCCTCGTCCCAGCGGCCCTCCAACACGCGCGAGGCGACGAGGTTCGACGTGAGAGATCCTTCCCAGATCCGATCGCCGCGTTGTCTTGCGATCGTGATGCCCCGTTCGATGACTGCGTCGGCCTCGGCGTCTCGTCCGTTTACGGCGAGCAGGTAGCTCAGGTTCATCGACGCACGAAGCACGCCCCGCGTGAAGCCGCTCTCCTCGCCCAATAGAAGTGCCTGCCGCATCAATCCGAGGCTCTCGTTCGGCCGGCGCATCATGATGAGCGCCTTGTTGATCAGCGACTCGACGATGACCTCGGCGAGCCCGAGCTGCTCGCCGAGTTCGAGCGCGCGATCGACGTACGGCAGTGCTTCGGCTGCCTTCCCTTCGAAGTAGAGCATCCGCCCGAGCTGGGTCGACACTGTGGCACTCGCAGCCTCGTCTCCTGTTGCCTCGTGAGCCGCGAGCGCCGGCTGGAGTAGCGCAACTGCTTCCTCGATTCGGTTCGTGGCGAACAGAACCTCGCCCAGCCGAGATTGCGCCTCCGCTGCGCCGCTGCGCGCGCCTACCTTCCCAAAGATCGCGATCGCCTCGCGCAGGAGCGTCTCAGCGTCGCTGAAGCGGCGGCCCATCATTGCGTGGTCTCCTGCCCGCGCGAGCGACGTCGCACGCTCGACGTCCTCGCTCGCCAGTCCCGCGGCCCGCTCGAACGCCCGTTGCGCCTCGAACGAAGCGGCGAGGGATGCGGCACGCTCTGCGGCGCGTGTGAACCACGCTCGTGCCTGCGCTCTCACGTCGTCGTGATCGGTCGCATCCGGGTCCGCCTCGTGCGCATCGAGGTAGTGCGAGGCGATCACCTCGGCGATCTCGTCCGGGTCGATCCCGGCGGCCTCCGCCAGGAACCGGGCAGCCGCAAGGTGGCGCGAGCGCCGGTCGCGACGGGCGATCGTTTCGTACGTGACCCGCTGCACGAGGGCCTGCAGGAATGTGAGCTGACCGCGCTCGGGGGAGAACGGGTCCGTCTCGATCGCAAGGAGCTCCTTGCGGAGCAGGCTCCGCACGTGCTCGTCGACCTCGCCCTCGGTCAGCCCGGACAGCGCCGCGAGCCCCCGGGCCGTGAACGTCTTGCCGAGCACCGAGGCGTCCTGGAGCAGGCGGCGCTCCCCCTCGGGGATCCCGTCGAGGCGCGATGTAATGAGTGCCTGGAGCGTCTGCGGCACCTCGAGCGAGCCGAGGTCGCCTGTGACGACGATTCGGTCGCCGTGCTGTTCCAGCACTCCACGATCGCGAAGCATTCGCACGATCTCGACGGCGAAGAGCGGGATCCCGTCGGCTGCCTCGCTCAGACGATGCCGCACGTCGTCCGGGAGTCCGGGCAGCAGCCCGCGCAGGAGCTCGTCCATCGAGGCGTCGTCGAGTGGCTCCAACGGGAGGGTCGTCGAGCTGCGAGTCGAGCCCGGAAAGCCCGGGTGGCGGTCCGCGACGTCCGGCCGGGAGAGAGTGACGACGAAGATCGGATGGTGGCGACCCCAGTCGAGTAGGTACTCGACGAATGCGACGAGCCCTTCGTCCGCCCAGTGCAGATCCTCGAACACCATCACGAGCGGGCCCTGCTCGGCGAGTCGTTCGAAGAACCGGCGCCAGGCCGAGAAGAGATCCTCGCGGTCGGGTGCCGAGCGGTCGCTCAGCCCGAGCAGCTGGAGCAGCCGGGGTTCGACCCATTCGCGCTCGGCGATGTCCGCGATGCTCGTCTCGATCATGGCCCGGAGTTTCGCCGCCGCCGCTTCGGGCGCCTCGTCCTCGACGATCTGGGCCCGCCCGCGCACCATCTCGGCCAGGGCCCAGTAGGCGACGCCGTCGCCGTAGGAAAGACACCGCCCGCGGTGCCACCAGACGTCGGCGGCGAGGCCGTCGATGTACTTCTCGAACTCCCACGAGAGCCGTGACTTGCCGATGCCGGCCACGCCCACGACCGAGACGAGCCGCGATCGGGACTCGTCTGCGGAAGCGTGGAACATGGCCTTCACGAGTCGGAGCTCTGCGTCACGACCGACGAACGGCGCCTCCAGGCCCGCCGCTCGCCCTCCGCCGCGCCGCTGCGCGGCGACGCGCATGGCGCGCGACAGGGCCACGGGCTCGGTCTTGCCCTTCATCTCGTGCTCGCCGGCGTCTGCGAACACGATCGACGACTCCGTTGCGTGCCGGGTCGTCTGGCCGACGAGCACAGAGCCGGGCTCGGCGGCGGATTGGATGCGAGCGGCGGTGTTGACGAGGTCGCCGGCGACCATGCCCTGATCGGTGGCGCCGAGGGTGACGGCAGCCTCGCCGGTGAGGACCCCGGCGCGCGCCCGGAGGGCGTCGTCGAGGCCGGGAATCGCGTCGACGAGCTCGAGCGCCGCGCGAACCGCCCGCTCGGCGTCGTCCTCGTTCGCCGTCGGCGCGCCCCAGACGGCCATCACGGCGTCGCCGATGAACTTCTCGACCGTGCCGCCGTAGCGCTCGATGATCGTGCGGCAGGTGTCGAAGTAGCGGGTGAGCAGGTCGCGCGTGTCCTCGGCATCCCGTCCCTCTGACGCGGTCGTGAACCCGACGAGGTCGGCGAAGAGCACCGACACCAATCGCCGCTCGGCCACCGGTGCGGTGCCGGGCGGCGCGACCGGGCTCGGGCCTGCAAGCGCCGTGCCGCACGAGGAGCAGAACTTCGCCCCCGGGGCGTAGGGGGCCGCGCAGGTCGGGCAGGCGTGCTCCAGCCCGGCTCCGCATTCCGAGCAGAACCTCGCCGCGGGCGCGTTCTCCGCACCGCAGTTGGCGCAGCGCATGACAGCGATCGTACGCGGAGTTGGGCTCGCGACGAAATGCGGCTCTTGGGTGGCCGGCTCGAGGCGGTCTCCGGCACAGGCCCTCCGCCACGATTGCCGCTTTACCATGTTAACTACCATCGACAAGGCGGGGCGCGTCATCGTCCCAAAGGCAATGCGCGATGAGCTCGGCCTGACGGGCGGGACCGAGGTCGAGATAGGGCTGGTCGATGGCAGGGTCGAGATCGCTCCCGTGGCATCGCACGTCCGCCTCGAGCGAAAGCGCGGCCGTCTCGTCGCCGCGTCCGATCGCGAGATGCCTACTCTCACTGCCGACGATGTCCGTGCTCTGCTCGAGAAGCTGAGGCGTTGAAGGTCGCCGACGCGAGTGTGGCAGTCGCCGCGGCATCACCGTGGCATGAGAGCCACGAGGCGGCCTTCGACGCACTTGCTGGGTCGCGTCCCGGCATCGTGGCGCGCGCAGCCGTCGAGACCTATTCGGCGCTGACGCGGATGCCCGAGCCCAGTCGAATGCATCCGGCCGCAGCGCTCCTCTTTCTCGACGACTGGTTCGAGAATCGTTGGATCGGATTGCCGGCTGCTGCCCAACGTCTCCTCCTCGTGCGGCTTTCCGCAGCGGACATTCATGGCCGAGCGACGTACGATGCCCTGATCGGAGCCACTGCGGGGGCCGAGAGTGCCACGCTCGTCACGGCTGATCGCCGCGCGCTCGTGACCTACGCACTCGTGGGCGGTGACGTCGAGCTTGTTGCCTGAGTCGCGCTCGGCGTGCCTATCGCCATGCGAATACGGGTTGCTCGAAGCCGTCGACGCGTTCGTTGATTCGACCCTCGATGGCAACCCACCGGAACTGGACGAGCATGGCGCCGGTCGGTGCGTAGATCAGATCGCCGCCCAGCTGGACCTCGACAACCGGCCGGTCGCTTTCGGCGATCGTCGCGAAGCGGGGCGAATCGGCCCGGCAGAGCTCGTGCAACCCAATGCGATAGGCGTACTCGACCTCGGCCGGGTCGGGGGTGAGTTCGACGTCGCCGCCGCCCCAGACGACCACCGGCGTGATCACGTACCCGGAGCGCGTGACGTAGTCGTCGAGCAGGCCGAGCACAGCGTTGTCGTCGAGCAGGAGCCCGAGCTCCTCGTGGAGCTCACGGAGCGCGGCCTCGGGCGCCGCCTCACCGTCGTCGCAGCGACCGCCCGGTAGCGCCCACTGTCCCGCGTGAGCGCGGAGCTTGGGCGCACGGCGACACAAGAGAAAGGCCGCGCCGCCCGCCACGCCGGACATCCGACCGTCGAGGCCGGACACGTCGGACTCAATGTCGGCGAAGTAGTCGGTTTCCACGGGGAATGGGTCGTGGCCGTCGCTCTCGACATCGCTGTCGACGATGACGATGGCAACCGCTGCCTGACGTCGTCCCTGGAGCGCTTGCTCACGGCGTGTGTGTCGTGCCAGATTGCCGGCGAGCTGGTCGCGCAGTGCTGGCGTGAACGGGATCATTTGGGCGCCGGGTCGCTGTCAGGAGCCGTGGATCACGCAGTTGCCTCCTGCAGGAGTTGGGCTTCGAGCGCCTCGGTTCTCTGTCCCACAGCCTCCGCAGTTCATGGTGCGACCTTAACCCGCAGTGCGACTGAACGGGCATGTCTCCGAGTGACACTACAAAGTGAGTGGGTAAAGCGCTACAATCGAGAACATGGACGTCGGTATTCGAGAGTTGCGCGCAGGCTTGAGTCGCTATGTCGAGCAGGTGAAGCACGGCGAGGAGATCGTCGTCACCGACCATGGCAAGCCGGTCGCACGCCTCGTGCCGATGAATGGGGAGCGCAAGATCGATCGCCTGATTCGTGAGGGCGTCGTGATCCCGGCACGCTCGAGGACGGGGTGGCTGCCGGCGAAGCTCATTCCGGTGAAAGGCGCTGTGAGCGACATCGTCATCGAGCAGCGCAGCTGAGCGCGTACTACGACAGTTCGTCGTTCGTCAAGCTCCTGCTCGAGGAGCCCGGGGCTGCGCACGCCCGGCTCGCGTGGCGAGAGGCGTCGTCTCGTATGGCCTCCGTTGCCTTGCTCGCCGAGGGAGGCGCGGCGATCGCGGCTGCGCATCGAACAGGGCGCATTGACGACCACGGGTATGACGAAGCGCTCGAGACGTTCGATCGGTTGTGGGCCGAGGTGGACGGTCTCGAGCTGACCGAGTCGCTGGCGAGTCGCGCTGCCGAGCTCGCTGCGGCCCATGCGCTCCGCGGCTACGACGCGATCCATCTCGCTTCGGCAGAGGCAATCCTGGATAGCGGAGACGTGATGGTCGTCTCCGACACGCGGCTTGCCGAGGCGGCTGCCTCGATCGGGATCGAAGCTCTCGTCCCCGCCGAGGCGTAGCGCGGTAGGCTCGCTCTGATGAGTGAGGGGCCGTCCAAGCCGGGAGCGGTTGCCGATGGCGAGGCGCTCGCCGGCTCGGACGCGGGCCAGGTGCGGGCGCGGTTTTGGTGGCGCCAGGTGCCGCGCGTGCTGACCCGTCCCGTTGCGGTCTTTGTCGCGCTTCAGGAGGACGACGAGACGGATGTCGATGCTCGCTCCGAGCCGATCCTCGCGATCGTGATTCTCGCGGGCATGGCCGGGATCCTGCTCACGCCTGCCTGGGGAACGCTCACCGACACGGAGTCGCTCGACTGGATCACGCTTGCGGTCGTCACGTTCCTCGGCGGCCTCTTCTACGGCTTTGCCGGGTACTTCCTGCTCGGTCTCGTCCTCTGGCTCGGTGCGCGGGCCGTCGGCCTCGAGACGCGTAGCCGGCCGCTGCGGCACGTGCTCGCCTTCGCGTGCCTACCGCTCGCGCTCTCGCTGCTCGTCACTGTTCCGGCGATCGTGCTCGGTTTCGGGGCCGACTGGTTCCGCACGGGTGGCTCGGACGACGGCAGCGGTCGGTTCGTCGTGGTCGGGATCGGGCTCGCGTTCGCCGTCTGGTCGCTCGGCCTGGTCGGGCTCGGCCTCCGGACGACGTTCGACCTGCCGTGGCGGGGCGTCGTCGGGTCGCTCGGTCTCGCTGCGGTGATCGTGGCGGCGTTTGCCGTTGTCCCAACAGTGCTCTGAGCCCGGTGCGTGGTAGCCCGGCGTCCGGCCGAAGCCGCGGTGGCGACAGGCTTCAGCCTGTCGCCGGATTCGTGGAGGCGTGGGTGACGCCATGTACCGGAACCTCCGCCTCGAACGCCGCCAGCTCCTCCGCGGGCATCCCGTAGGTGTGGATCTCCTCGGGGAAACGGCGCTCGCGGACGTCGCCGACGTACGCCTCGACGGCCGCCTGAATCTCTGTCGCGAGCTGGGCGTACTGCTTCACGAAGCGCGGCGCGTGACCCTCGTAGAGCCCGAGCAGGTCGTGCCAGACGAGCACCTGGCCGTCGACGCCGGGGCCGGCCCCGATCCCGATCGTCGGGATCGTCAGCAGCTCCGTGATCCTGGCGGCCACGGGGGAGGGTACCGCCTCGAGCACGACCGAGAAGCACCCAGCAGCCTCGAGGGCGAGAGCGTCGCGCACGAGTTGTGCGGCCTTGGCGGCGGTGCGCCCCTGCGCCTTGAAGCCGCCGAGCGCCGTCGCCGACTGCGGCGTCAGACCGATGTGCCCCATCACGGGTACGCCCGCGCCCACGATCGCAGCCACGCGCGAGAGCATCGTGCCGGCGCCTTCGATCTTGACCGCGTCTGCCCCTGCGTCCTTGACGAAGCGGATGGCGTTCGTGGCGGCCAGCTCGTCGGAGATCTGGAAGGAGCCGAACGGCATGTCGGCGACGACGAGCGGCCGGCGCGCGCCGCGCGTCACCGCGCGCGTGAGCACGAGCATCTCTTCCATCGTCACCGGCACCGTCGAGTCGTGGCCGAGCACGGTCATCGCGGCAGAGTCGCCGACGAGGATCATGTCGGCACCGGCTGCGTCGGCGAGACGACCCGAGGGCGCATCGTAGGCCGTGATCATCGCGATCGGCGACCGGCTCTCCTTCATCGCGACGAGATCGGTGATCGGAAGCTTGCCGGGCGCCGCGGTGCCGTGGCCCGAGTTGCGGGGACGGGTGCTCATGTGGCCTCCTCGAGAGGAACGTTGTCGATCAGGCGGGTGGTGCCGACGCGGACGGCGGCGGCGAGAACGGGCGGGTCGAACGCGGCGACCTCGACGTAGTCCACGTCGAGCCCCTCGAGCAGCGCGCGGGCGAGCTCCGGGTCGCGCGTGGCGAGGGCGTGGGGCAGCGCCAGGGCGCGCTCGCGATCGCCCCTCGAGAGCAGTTGGTTGCGAGACGACAGGGCAAGGCCGTCGCCGTCGCGCACCGTGGGGAGGGCGCGGAGGTCGAGTTCGAGCGCGAGGTCGGTGATCATCCGTCGCAGCACGGCAACCTGCTGGGCGTCCTTCTGGCCGAAGTAGGCGATCTCGGGCCGCACGATCGTGAACAACTTCAGGCAGATCGTCGCTACGCCGCGGAAGTGCCCCGGCCGGTGCTCGCCCTCGAGCATCGCGCCGAGATCCTCGACGTCGACCCAGGTCTGGAAGCCGGGCGGGTACATCTCGGTCGCGGCCGGAGCGAAGACGAGATCGACGTCGGCCTGTTCCGCCAGTGCGAGATCGGCGGTCTCGTCGCGCGGGTAGCCGTCGAGGTCGCCCGGCTCGGCGAACTGGGAGGGATTGACGAAGAGGCTCATCACGACGGTGTCGCACTCCTCCCGGGCGGCTGCGAGCAACGACAGGTGCCCGGCGTGGAGAGCGCCCATCGTCGGCACGAGCCCGACGGTGGCGCCGGCGCGGTACGGCTCGAGCGCCTCGCGCACCGCCGCGATCGTCCGCACCGTCCTCATCGCAGCGCCACCGCCCGCGTCGCCTCGGCCAGCGTCTCGTAGAGCGGCTCCAGCTGCGGCGCCGCGGAGCGGATCGCACGCAG
>JBBQRN010000005.1:0-138594 GCA_038214705.1 Gaiellales bacterium
GGGCGTGAGCGGAATGCCGATCTCCTCCAGCAGCTCGCTCTTGTCCATCACAGCCACGTCCTGCGCGGTGCGCCCGATCACGAGATCGGTGAGCATCGAGGTGGCCGCTTGGCTGATTGCGCAACCACGCCCCTCGAAGCCGACGCTCTCGATCACATCACCGTCGCCGAAGCGCACGGAGACCGCCACCTCGTCTCCGCAGAGCGGGTTCTGGCCCTCGGCGATCGCGTCGCTCGGGTCGAGGAGACCGTGGTGCCGGGGCGACTTGTAGTGGTCGAGGATGACCTCGCGGTACATCTGCTCGAACTCGCTCATCCCAGGTTCTTCCTGACCTTGTGGAGGCCCTCGACGAGGCGGTCGACCTCGTCGGCGATCGAGTAGAGATAGAAGCTGGCACGTGTCGTCGCAGCGATCCCGAGGCGCGTCATCAGCGGTTGGGTGCAGTGGTGGCCGGCGCGGACCGCGACGCCCTCCCAGTCGAGAATCTGGGCGACGTCGTGCGGATGGATGTCATCGATCGCGAACGAGACGATGCCGGCCCGGCGCGCGGCCGGCGGGCCGTACAGCGTCACGAAGTCGAGCTCTGCCAGGCGCTCGAGCGCATACACCGTGAGCTCGTGCTCGTGCCGTTCGATCGCCGGGAGGCCGATCGCCGAGATGTAGTCGATCGCGGCGCCGAAGCCGACTGCCTCGGCGATCGCCGGCGTCCCCGCCTCGAACTTGTACGGCAGCTCGTTGAACGATGTCCGCTGGAGCGAGACGGAGCGGATCATCTCACCACCGAGGTTGAACGGCTGCATCGCCTCGAGCAGCTCGCGCCGGCCCCAGAGAGCGCCGACGCCGCTCGGGCCGCACAGCTTGTGCGAGGAGAAGGCGAGGAAGTCGCAGCCGAGCGCCTGGACGTCGATCGTGCGGTGCGGCGCCGCCTGTGCCGCGTCGACGACCATGATCGCGCCCTGCTCGTGTGCCCAGGCCGCTAGCCGCTCGACCGGGTTGATCGTGCCGAGCGAGTTGGAGACGAGGCCGGTCGCCACGACCTTGATCGACCCCTCCCGGGCGAGACCGTCGAGCGCGTCGAGTTGCAGCTCACCTGCGTCGTCGATCGGGATATGGCGGAAGCTTGCACCAGTCTTGCTGGCGATGAACTGCCAGGGGACGAAGTTGGCGTGATGCTCGAGCTCGGTGATCACGACTGTGTCGCCCGGGCCGAGGTTCTCGAGGCCCCAGGCATACGCGACCAGGTTGATCGCCTCGGTGGCACTGCGCGTAAAGATCACCTCGCGCTCCGACGGAGCGTTGATGAATGAGGCCACCTTTCGCCGGGCGTCCTCGAAGCCCTCGGTCGCATGCTCCGCAAGCCCGTAGACCCCTCGATGCACGTTCGCGTACTCGTGCTCGTAGAAGGCGCGCATCCGGTCGAGAACCTGTCGCGGTTTCTGCGTCGACGACGCCGAATCGAGGTACGCGAGCGGACGACCGCCGACGAGGTCGTCGAGATAGGCGAAGTCAGCCCGTAGAGCTGTGGTGTCGAGAGAGCTCGGCGTCGTTATGGCCATCAACCCATCGTAGCCAGGAGGGTCAGCCCTGCCCGCCGCGGAACGGTACAAAGCGGTTATCCGTGAGCCAGAGGAACCCGACAGCGATCGCCGACCCCAGCACGATCAGGGCGACCCCAGCCGGATTCGGCACGGCGAGCTCGAAGAACCGGCGCAATCCGGGGACAAACAGTACCGCGATGTAGGCAGCGAGCAGCCCGGCGCACAGGATCCCGACCAGTCTCGCGCGCCTCCGGCTCGTCGCCTCGAGTGCGAAGACGAGATAGAGGCCGATCACGGTCAGGGTCGATGTCGCCACCGTTCGCGACTGCAGCAGGCCAAGATCGAACACGTTGATCGCAATCAGGTACGAGGTCGTCACACCGAGGCCGGCCGCCACCCCCGCCGGAACCGAGAAGCGGCCGACCTCGCGCAGGAAGCGGTCGGTGCGCCACGGGCCGTCGCTCGGCGCAAGGGCGAGGAAGAACGCCGGGACCCCGACCGTGAGGGTGCCCACGATCGTCAGGTGGCGAGGAAGCAGCGGGTAGTCGGTCGGCGTGATCCCGATCGCCACGATCAGGAACGCCGCGAACACCGACTTCGTGACGAAGAGCTTGGTCACGCGCTGGATGTTGCGGAGGATCTGTCGTCCCTCGGCGATCATGCCGGGGATCGCCGCGAAATCGCCGTTGACGAGGACGACGTCCGAGACCGCCTTGGCCATCTGGGTGCCCGAGCCCTGCGCGATCGAGAGTCGGGACGCCTTGAGTGCAGGCACGTCGTTGACTCCGTCCCCGACCATCGCCACGTAGCGGCCGCGTCGGCGGAGGGATTCGACGACCCTGCGCTTGCCTTCCGGAGAGATACGCCCCACCACCGACAGCTCGGGCGCGGCCCGGTCGAGCTCGAGATCGTCGTCCGGCAGCGCGTCGCCCTCGAGCGGCGGGGCCCGCTCCGGGATGCCGGCATCGGCCGCGATCGACCCTACGGTGCGGGCGGAGTCCCCCGAGAGGACGACGATCTCGACGCCCTGCTCGACCAGGTAGGCGATCGTCTCGCGCGTCTGCGCGCGCAGGTCCTCGGCGAGGACTGCGAGGCCGAGGGTCGCGAGCGGCGGCGGGCCTGCGTCCGGATCGCCGGGTAACGGCGCCGTCGTCGTGCCGAAGGCGATCACCCGCCGACCTGCCTCCTGATGTGACTCGGCAGCGCCGGCGAGCGCGCCGAGGGGAAAGATCTCGGGCGCTCCGAGCACGTAACGGCGGCCGTCGAGCCGTAGGCCGCTCCACCGCCGACGCGAGAGGAAGGGGATCTCCTCCTCGGCGTCGGCTGCAGCGGATGGGAACGCGGCGGCGATCGCCCTGAGCGTGAGGTTCTGCGCCTGTGCGGCGGCGGCGAAGCGCCCGAGTTGCTCACCGAGCTCCTGCTCGCTCGTTCCTGTTGCCGGAACGAGCTCGACGACCCGGAGAGAGGCGTCGGTGAGCGTGCCCGTCTTGTCGAGACAGATCGTGTCGACAGAGGCAAGCGACTCGATCGCGTTCAGCTGCTGCGAGAGCGCTCCCGCGCGCGCCATCCTCAGAGCGGCTGCCGCGTAGGTGACCGAGACGAGGAGGATGAGCCCTTCCGGGATGAGGGTGACCATTCCCGCCACTGCTGTGTCCACCGCATGACCAATTGCTACGTTCTGCTTCCAGAGAGCGACGATCAGCATCGTCCCGAGCGGCACCATCACGACGAGCAGGACGTAGAGCAGTCGGTCGATCGACCGCTCGAGTGGCGATCGCGGGTGCCGGAACTCGCGGGCGGTGCCGGCGAGGCGCTCCGCGTAGCTCGACTCGCCCACCGCGACGACCTCGAACGATCCGGTGCCCTCGACGACGAACGCCCCCGACCGGACCTCATCCGACACCGAGCGCCCCACGGGCTCCGCCTCGCCCGTGAGGATCGACTCGTCGATCAGGAGCCCGCTCGCTGAGAGCAGGTGCCCGTCGGCGACGATCTGATCGCCCGGGGCGAGGCGCACGAGGTCTCCCTCGACGACCTCCGAGACGTGGAGCGAGCGCGGCTGGCCGTCGCGGACGACGGTCGCTTGCGGCGCCACGAGAGCGGCGAGCTCATCGAGCTTACGCTTGGCCCGCAGCTCCTGCCAGATCCCGATCCCCGTGTTGGTGACGATGACCCCGAGGAAGAGGGCGTCCCGCCAGTCGCCGAAGATGAGCGTGAGGAGGCCGAGGGCGAGCAGGATCGCGTTGAAGGGCGTCAGCGAGTTCGCCCGGACGATCGCTGCGGTCGACCGGCTCGCGGCCGGCTCGTGCGGCTCGCCGCGAGCCGCGAGCCTCGCTGCGGCCTCCTGCTCGGTCAGCCCCGGGCTCACCGGAACGAGGCTAACAGGGCTCGGGGTTGTTGGATGGCTTGCTCGCGCGCGAGTGCGAGCTCCACGATCCCCTCTACCCCGAGGTCACGGTGACGTCCGACGCTCTCACCGTCCCGCCGGGGCCGGGGTCGCCGTGCACGACAACGGTTTCGCCCGGCCTGACCGAGGTCACGGAGCTCTTCACGGTCCGCTCGACGGAGAGTCCCTTCGGAGTCGTGACCTTTGCCACGCTGCCGGACGCTGTCGTGACGTAGAGCGTCGTGCCCTGGACGTAGCTGACCGTCCCGGTGGTGTTGTTGCCGCCGCCGAGCCCTGGAAAGCCTCCGGCGCCGGGACTGCCTGCGCCACCGGCGGTCACGGCGAGGTTCTGCGGGTACCCGGCCGGCAGGCCGCCGCCGCCAGGGAACGAGAGCCCACCGGCCGTCGACGCCTTGCCCCAGTGCTTCTGCGCGAGCACTCCGCCGCCGAAGGCGGCGACCGCGACGACTGCCAGCGCGAGGAGGAGCGTCGACCAATGCAGGCGCCGCTTCGGCGGTGGCGCGACGTCCCAGTCGTCGTCGAGGGCATCGTCCGCGAAGGGGTCGGACGAGGCCGGCAGGGTCGATTCGAACGTGTCGTGGGTGCTCATCGCAGGTCTCCTCAGGTCGTCATTCGTAACGCAGGGCTTCGATCGGTCGTAGCGACGCTGCGCGATGGGCGGGGTAGATGCCGAAGAAGAGGCCCACGGCGACGGCCACACCGAATGCGAGGACGACCGAGTACGGCTGCACGACCGGCTGCACGCCGACGATCTTGACGCGGCTCAGGAGAAGACCGGCGGCGATGCCGGCAACGCCGCCGATCATCGACAGCAGCACGGCCTCGGCGATGAACTGGCCGACGATGTCGGAGCGCTGCGCGCCGATCGCCTTGTGAATCCCGATCTCGCGCGTTCGCTCGGTGACCGAGACGAGCATGATGTTCATCACGCCGATCCCGCCGACGAGGAGCGAGATCGCGGCGACTGCGCCGAGCAGCACGGTGAACGTGCGGTTCGTGTCGTTCGTGGTTTGCAGGAGCGAGGCCTGGTTGAGGACGCGGTAGTCTGAGCTCGAGCTGCCCGGGTGCGTGCTCTGGAGCACGCTCGTCACTTCGCTCTCGGCCGCCGTGATCGAGCCAGAGTTGGTCGCCTGGACGACGAGCTGTGAGTAGGTGCCCCCGCCCGCAATCGTGTCCTGGGCCGAGGTGAGCGGCACGACCGCGACGTCGTCCTCGTCCTGGAAGCCGTTCGATCCCTTCGACTCGAGCACGCCGATGACACGGAAGCCGACCCCGTTGAGCTTCACGGTCTGATCAAGAGGGTCAGCCGAGCCGAAGAGGTTTTGGACGACAGTCTGGCCGAGAACGACGACCCGCTCGTGTGCCTTGTTGTCGTCGTCGGTGAAGAATCTTCCCGAGGCAACAGTGTAGTTTCGTGCCTCGGCAACGGAGGCTGTCGAGCCGAAGGTCGATGAGACGGCGTGGGTCGCGCCGTTGTAGGTTGCCGTCACGTTCTGGGCGTTCACGATCGGCGAGACGCTCTTCACGTCAGGCGCCACCGCCTTGTCGCTCAGAGCCTTGGCGTCCTTCGCCGTCAGGGTGACAGCGACGCTCTGGGTGCCGGTTCGACTCGTCCCGCCGCCCGGTTCACCACCGCCGAACGGGAAGCCGCCACCCGCGAAGACAGTGAGGACGTTCGTGCCAAGGCTGCCGATCCGGTTCTGCACGTCGACCCCTGACCCCCGACCGACGGCAACGAGCACGATCACCGCGGCGACACCGATCGTGATCCCGAGCACCGTCAACGCCGACCGCAGCCGATTTGCGGCAATCCCGCGCACCGCGATCATCACGCCCTCGCGACGGATCACGCCGTCGCCCGCCCGCGCGTAATGTCGCCGGGAACGAACCCCGGTGGAAGCCCTGTGACCGGCCCCTGCCGCCGATCTTCCAGAATCGAGCCATCGCGGAGCGTGATCACGCGTTTCGCGGCAGTCGCGACCTCGTGCTCGTGGGTGATCAGGATCACGGTCCGGCCGGCCACGTTGAGTCGGCAGAGCACCTGCAGGATCTCGGCGGACGCGACGGAGTCGAGGTTCCCCGTTGGCTCGTCGGCGAGGATGATCGCCGGCTCGCTCACGATCGCCCGCGCGACCGCGACGCGTTGCTGCTGGCCGCCGGAGAGCTCCGAGGGAAGGTGACGGGCGCGGTCGGCGAGCCCGACGACCCGCAGAGCCTCGAGCGCCCGCTCGCGCCTCTCTGCCCCGCCGACCCGGGCGTAGACGAGCGGCAGCTCCACATTCTGCAAGGCCGTCGTGCGCGGGATCAAGTTGAAGCTCTGGAAGACGAAGCCGATCTTCCGGTTGCGAACCACGGCGAGCTGGTACTCGTCGAGGCCGCGAACGTCGATCCCGTCGAGTAGATAGCGGCCCCAGGTGGGGACGTCGAGGCAGCCGACGATGTTCATCAGCGTGCTCTTGCCGCTTCCCGACGCCCCCATGATCGCCACAAGATCACCCCGCTCGATTGCGAAGGTGACGCCGCGAAGGGCGTGCACCGCGGTCGGGCCGAGCTCGTAGCTCTTGACGACCCGCTGGGCGGCGATGATCGGACGGGAACTGCTCATCAGCCGCCGCCGATCCCGCCGAAGCCGCCGGGAGGGCCTCCGGCCGGGAATCCACTCGGGGGCCCACCCGACCCGATCGAGAGCGTCGTCGTCGGGAGGACGACCTCGGCACCGGCCTGGAGCCCACTCACGATCTCCGTCGAGCTTTCGCCCTTGATGCCGGTAATGACGGCAACGGTCGTTTCCTGACCGTTGCGCCTGACGATGACGGTCGAGCGGGCGCCGACGGTACGGACGGCCGAGCTCGAGACGCTAATCGCGTTCCCTGCCTTGGCGGTGACGACATCGACGTTTGCGCTCATCCCCGGCTTCACGCCCGTGGTTGGGTTGTCGAGGAGGAACGTGACGTTGTAGGTGACCACGTTGCTCGTAACCGTCGAGAGCGTGTCGATCGAAACTACGTGAGCGGCGAACTTCTGATCGGGAAGCGCGTCGACGCTCACGGCCGCCGGCTGCCCGACGCGAACCTTGGCCGCATCGGTCTCGCTGAAGCCCGCAACGACCTCGAGTCCCTGGAGGTCGACAAGCTCCAACAGTGGCGTTGCCGCATTTCCACCGGCGGTGGTCGAGGTGGACGAGGTCGTGCCGCCGCCGCTCACGGTCTCACCGACGACGGCGCCGATCGACGCGATCGTGCCGCTCGCGGGTGCCTTCAGCGTAGTCTGGGAGAGAGCCACGTCCGCCGTCGCGAGACTCGCCTCGGCCGTCGCGGCACTCGCTTCTGCAGCCGCGATATCGCTCGACGAGGCCGGCGCCTCCTTGACCGCGTTCCCGGTAATGGTGGACTGCCTGCTGAGTCGGGCCGCGTTGACCGCCTGCTTCGCATTCTCCTTCGACTGTGCGTTTCGCGCCACCGATGACTCTAGGGACGTCTGCGCTGTCCTCACCTGATTCGTGCCGGTCGTGAGCTTCGACTTGTCGCTCGCGACCGTCGTCTCGAGCGAGTCTTGCTTGGTCTGGGCGGTCGTCAGGTTGGTGCCGGCCGTCTGCTGGGCACTCAGGCTGTCGCTGAGCGTGCTCTGCGCCTTGGTCACCGCGTACCCTGCGGTGGCCACCGCGGTCGCATTGTCGTTCACGGTCTGCTGATCGGCGATCGCCTGCGCTTGCCCGGCGTTCACCTTCGCCTGGGCGGAGTCAACAGCGGATTGCGCCGAAGCTGTAGCACACGTCGCGCTGGTGCACGCCGGCGAGAGTGGAGCCCCGGAGCAGGTGGTCGTCTCGGTCTGCTGAGCCTGCTGGAGAGTCGTGTTCGCGTTCGACAGCGCGGGCTGATCGGCCGTCTGCTGCTGCTGGTGGAGCTGCGCGTTGCCGGAGTCCGTCGTCTGTTTCTGTTGCGCCGACTGCTGCACCTCCTGAGCCGACCCGAGCGTCGCCTTGTCAGTGGTGACCGCCGCAGTCGCCTGGTCGTAGGCCCTTTGAGATGTCGCGACCGATTTGTTCGCCGCAGCGAGCTCTTTCTGATCGACGGCGCGCTGGGCTGCGTCGGTCTTCTGCTGCTGCTTCGCCTGCTTCAGCAACAGCGCGGCGCTCGCGTTGTCCTTCTTCGCGACGGAGTTCGCAGACACGAGGGATCTCTTCGCCGACGCCAGCTGCTGATTGGCCTGCTCGACCGAGACCTCGTTCTGCTGTTTCGTCTGCGTCGTTGTCCCGGCCTCGAGCTGCTGCAGATGGGCTTCGGCAGAGGAGAGGTTCGCCTCCGCGGTCTTCACCTGGTTCTCGGCCGCAGTCGAGTCCTGTGTCGCAAGAACCTGGCCGGCCTGGACTGTCTGGCCCTGCTGCACCGTCACGGCCGTCAAGACTCCGGAGTTCTGGAAGTTCACTGCCAGGTCGGTGGGAGCCGAGACGTTGCCGGTCGCCGAGACCGTCGAGAGGACGACACCCTTCTGCGCTCTCACCGTCCGCGATGCAGCAGCCGCCTTCGGCGCCGACCCGATCAGCGCGTTTGCCCCGACCACCGCGACGCCAATACAGACCACGAGCGCGATGTTGATCCAGAGCCTCCGTCGCCCGTCGGCATCAGCCGATCTCATCGGGTTGCCCCTAGGAGCGATGCGCAAGCCTTCTGCGCCTTGGCGTGCTTCGCCGACGTGGTGTCGACCGGCCTCGCCGTCGAGCCCGCTCCTGGCAGCTCCACGCCGTGGCGCTTCATGCAGCGCACAAACGCTTGGAAATTGCCGCCACCGGCGCTAGGCGCGCCCTGTGGCAGTCTGCCCTGCGGAACCAGGTTGCCGCAGGCCTGCTTCGCCTTCTGCAGCGCCGCCTGGTCGACGCCTTTGGGCAGGCCACCGCGGGCGCCGAGCTTTGAGAGATCGAAGTTCTCGACGCCGTTCTCCTTCAGGCAGTCGGCGAAAGAGGTGGCGCCGCCCGCGGTGGTAGACGTCGTCGAGGTAGAGGAAGCGTCGTTCGCCGACGAGCCGCCACAGCCGGCCGCTGGGAGCGCGACGACGGCTACGGCGAACAGGAGGGCGACGAGCATGGTTCTGGATGGGATTCGTCGTGTCATTCCACGATCGAACCAGCCGCTCCTAAGTGGCCCCTGAGTCTGGCCTAAGAGATATCTAATGGGATCGAGAAGCGCAGGATCGCCCCTCCATCCGGGGCGTTCTCGGCCCGCACGCTGCCGCCGTGCGCCTCGGCTACCTGGCGGACAATCGCGAGTCCGAGTCCCGAGCCGGGAAGGCTCCGGGAGTCCTTGGAGCGGTAGAAGCGATCGAACACATGCGGAAGATCCTCCGCCGCGATGCCGGCACCGCGGTCGCGCACGACGAGTGCCCCGGCCGCGTCGAGAACGACATCGACCCGACCTCCAGGCGGGCTCCACTTGCGCGCGTTGTCGAGAAGGTTTGCCACTGCGCGCTCGAGTCGCGCCGGAACACCACGGACGACGACAGGTGCCAGATCGGATGCAAACTCGACGCCGGGAGCGTTGCGGTGGGCACGCTCGACACAGTCGGACACCACGAGATCAAATCTGAGACGCTCCAGCTCGGCCTCTGGCTCGTCGCCACGAGCGACTTCGACGACTTCGTCGATCAGCGTCGTCATCTCAGCGAGCTGTTCGACGACGTCCTCGGACAGCCGCGAACGATCCTCATGCGACAGCGAATCGCCTCGCATCAGTGTCTCGATGTTGACCCGAAGGCTCGTCAGCGGCGTGCGGAGTTCGTGAGAGGCATCGGCGACGAGCTGCCGCTGGGTTCCGACCGAACCTTCGAGCGCCTCGAGCATCCTGTTGAAGCTCGCGGCAAGCCTCCCCACCTCGTCGGTTCCGGTGCTCTCGATGCGTTCGGAGAGATCGAGGGTCCGACTGACGTTCTCGGCGGTCTCGGTCAGCCGGCGTACCGGCCTCAGCGCTGTCCGGCTGACGGCTGCGCCGAGCAGCACCGCGAGCGCGACGCCGAGCACGGCGATCGAGAGCAGGATCCAGCGCAGCCGTTTCAGGACACCGTCGACTTCGTCGAGAGGCCGGACGAGTTGAAGCGCCCTGGCGCCTCGGATCGATGCGGTGATCACGCGGACGTGGGTACCCGCAACCGTCGAGTCGGCGAGGAACGTCCCTTCTTCGCCCCGTGCGACGGCAAGCGTTCTGGCATCCACGGGAACGGCTACGCGTGCTCCGGGGCCGCGTGTGACGGCCCCGTCCCGGGAGACAACCTGGAGATAGCCACTCGCCCGACCGAGGTCGGCGGGCGGCACCGCGGGGAGATTCGGGGGAACCGTTGCGCGCAGATCGCCCGAGCGAACCACCGACTGAATCACCGTCGCCCGCTCGCGGAGACTCGTGTCGACCTCGCCACGGAGCTGTGAGCGCACCACGAAGTAGACACCGATCGAGGCGAGCAGGACCGCGATCGCGACAGCGCCGGCGGCCGCAAGCGTCAGGCGGGCGCGGAGGCTCACGAGTCGCGGATGGCGTAGCCGACGCCCCGGATCGTCTGGATCAGGCGCGGCTCTCCACCTGCTTCTGTCTTTCGTCGCAAGTAGCCGATGTAGACGTCGAGCGCGTTGGACGTCGCGCCGAAGTCGTAGCCCCACACCCGTTCGAAGATCAACGACCGCGTGAGCACCTGGCGCGGATTGCGGAGGAACAGCTCGAGCAGGAGATACTCCGTGCGGGTCAGCTGGAGCTGCCGCTTGCCGCGCCGCACCTCGTGCGTACCCGGATCGAGCGTGAGGTCGCCGAACCGCAGCACACCACTGTCGCCATCGTCGGCACGCACCGAGCGACGAAGGATTGCCCTCAGACGGGCGAGCAGCTCGTCGAGCGCGAACGGCTTGGCGAGATAGTCGTCCGCGCCGGCGTCGAGGCCCTCGACGCGATCGCCGACCTCCACCCGGGCGGTCAGCATCAACACCGGCGTCATGTTGCCCTCGGCCCGCAGCCTACGACAGGTCTCGAGGCCGTCGAGGCGGGGCATGAGCACGTCCAGCACGACCGCGTCCGCGGGGCGGGCACGTATGATCTCGATCGCTTCCGCTCCGTCGGAGGCAAGCTCGACAGCGTATCCCTCCAGCCCTAGAGCCCGGCTCAGCCCATCGCGCACCGCGCGCTCGTCGTCGACGACGAGAATCCGGAGGGTCTGGCTCACGACGAGAGAATAGGCGCGCGCACGAGCTACGACGTCACGTCGCGACGGAGGACCGCGGTCGCGCCGGGGACGGTTGCGGTCCGAGTGAGAGAGGCGGTGGACATGGCTCACCATCATTTGAGCCGGCCTATCTAAGGAAGCAGCAAGAACGAGCTAAGGAGTTCATGAGTCCGAGCGCAGGACTCAGCCGGGCGCGGAAAAGGTCAGGCGGGGGGCTCGACCTTGCCGTTGGTCTGCGCCCGGGCGCCGATCTCCTTCTGCCGGGCCACCGCGTCGGCGGCGATCCCGAGCAGCTCGCAGAGCCGGACGAGACGAATCCGCTCCGAGCTCTCGTCGAGCAGCTCCTGCTTGAGGTCTGCCGCGAAGTCGAAGCGGCCGGCGATCGCGAACGACAGCTCCGGTGTGTCGGCCGAGGGCGCCTCCACGCCCGACTCCGTCAGCTCGACGAGACGAGCGAAGAGCCCGAGCGCCCGCTCCACGACGGCCGGTTCGGCGGGATCGTCCTGGTCGGCGACGGGCTCGACACGACCGGTCGCGAACGACCTGCCCTCGGTGAGCTCGAGCAGGCGGAAGCGCGACTCTCCTTCGACGACGATGTTGAGCCGGCCGTCCTCGAACCGCTCCGTTACCTCGGCGACGGTTGCGAGCGTCCCGATCTGGCGCAACCCGTCGTCGTCGGCGTAGACGACCCCGAACGGGAGCCCGTCCTCGAGGCTCTCGCCGACCAGCTCGCGGTAGCGGGGCTCGAAGATGTGCAGCGGCACCTGCTCCGTGGGGAGCAGCACGAGGCCGAGAGGGAACAGTCCGATCTCCGACATCGCTCGAAGCCTAGTCGTGAAAGCCACGGATCACCCGTCCGAGTGAGCCGGCGCAAGAAAATCGCGCCGATCCACTCTTGACGGGTAGATCGCCAACCTCCGACGAAGGGTCGACATGCACCTCATCGCCAGCGCCGCCATCGCGGTGATTTTGCCAACACCTTCTGAAGATCGACACCCGGCGCCGGGCCAGTGATCCCGCGCGCGCACGGCCTCGTCCTCTCGCTCCTTCTCGGAGCGGCCACCGCTGCGGGCTTCTTTGCGATCGTCGTCACCGCTCACCTCGGCGACGCTCAGACGAAACCCGAGGTGGTCTCGAGTCGTGCAATCGCCAAGCGGGCACACAAGCTCGACGACTGGCAGGCATCCCTGAAGAAGGCGCTCAAAGTACGGCCGCCGGCTCTGCCGCCCCTGAACCGCTACGCAGCCGTGACATACGTTTCGGCGCCGGGTGCGGCATCGCTGCCTACCCCCGCCGCTCCTTCCGGCAGGACCGTGCTAGAGGTCAAGCAGCCCTCCGAGCCGGTCGCAAAGGCGAAGACGGCGTCCAGGGTAAAGGCGAAGTCCAGGCCGGTCGTCGCCAAGGCCGCGCGCCACGACGACGAGGCGGCCAACACCGCTCCGGTCGCCGCCACCGAGCCGCAGCACGAAACCCCCGAGCGCGAAACCCCGGCACCGGCGCCCGTCGCGGTCGCCTCAGCACCGGCGGCGGCGCCCGCACCACGACCCCAGCCTGCGCAGCCACCTGCGCCGCTGTCTGTCGAACAACAGTGCAGGGCCCTCATGCGGGCCGCGGAGGGTAAGAGCGAGCAGGTCAAGCAGGATGCCGAGAGGCAATGCGAGGCGCTCAAACAGGCTGCGGAGGAGAAGGGATGACGAACCACTTCGTACGGCTCTATACCGCCGCCGGCGCGATAGTCGTGTTCTTCCTGCTGTGGGCCACGATCGCGGCGCACCCGTGGGCGACGACCGAGCAGGTGACGCCCCAGGATCCGCGGCTCGTCGCGCTCTCCGCGCGGGAGAAGCGGCTGCAGAAGCGCGCCGCGGACGTCAAGCGTGTCGTCGACCACCGCTGGGCGATCTACGAGCGCCGTTCGGCACTCCGCCAGCAGCAAAACGCAGTAGCGCTGCAGCGCCACCTCCAACAGCTGGAGGCCTCGCAGGCGGCCGCTGTCCGCGCGGCGCAGGCGGCAGTCGCGCAAACGGCACAAGCTCGCGTCTACGCAGCGAGTGTGGTGGCATGGGCGAATCAGCACCTCGGGACGTCCGGCTCGACCACAACGGTCGCGTCGACGACCGCCCCGCAGGCACCTTCGGCCGTAGGGACGCCGGCCCCCACGGTGAGCCGGCATGCGGCCCCCGCCGCAGGCCGTCCCTCGGTGGCGGCCTCGGCCGCAGCGGGGGCGCCCAGCGCACCTGCCACCGCGGGACCGGCACCGACTCCGGCACCCGCCACCGCGGCATCGACGCCGGCACCCGCGCCCGCGCCGGCACCCGCGCCCGCGCCCGCGCCGGCTCCGGCTCCGGCGGCCGCGCCGCCCGTCCAGGTCGTGAGCCTCCCGCCCGTGACCACGACCAAGTCGTCGCAGCATTGAGCATCGCCTCGCCCGATCGTCCGCGCGGGTCGCTGACACGGCGAGCCTTCGTCGCCATGGGCTCGACCGTCGAGTTGATCCTCGACGGCGCGCCCGAGTGCGGCGAGGCGGCCTTCACCGACGCTGAGCGAGAGATCCGCCGACTGGAAGAAATACTCTCACGCTTTCTTCCGACATCGGAGCTGTCGCTCCTCAATGCGGCCGGCTCGCTCGAGGCGTCCCCTGAGCTCGTCGAGGTGACCCGGCTCGCTCTCGAGGCGCGCGAGCGCACCGGTGGACGTTTCGACCCGACGGTGCACGACGCGGTCGTTGCGGCCGGCTATGACCGCTCGTTCGACGACGTGCCCTCGGACGGGGATGCGATCTTGCCCGGAGCCACCTGCGGTGGTCGCGTCACCGTCGCTGGTGCGATGATCGAGGTCGAGCCGGGCTACCGGCTCGACCTCGGCGGCATCGCGAAGGGCTATGCCGTCGACCGGGCATGTGCCCTGCTCAGTGCGGCCGGGCCGTGCATCGTCAACGCCGGCGGTGACCTCGCGATCCAGGGGACCCCGGAGCAGGGTGTCTGGCCCGTAGCGGTCGAGGTTCCGGGAGCCCCCTTGACCATCGGGCTCAGCCATGGCGCTGTCGCCACCTCGGGTCGCGATCACCGTCGCTGGCGGCGCGGCGGCGTTGAACTCCACCACCTCGTCGACCCGTCCACCGGGCTCCCTTCGACGACCTCGCTGTTGCGCGTGACGGTGTTCGCCGATCGCGCGGCGGCTGCAGAGGTGAGAGCAAAGGCGCTCCTGCTCGCCGGCGAGCAGGCAGCGCAGATCGAGGCCGACGCGTTGGCCATCCCGGCCGTACTGGTCACGGACGACGGTCGTGTCATCCTCGCGGGAGGCCTGTCGTGAGCTCCGACCCCACGTTCTGGATCGAGGCCCGAGCATCCGGAATGCTCGCCTTCGGGTTGCTGACGCTCTCCGTGGTCGCCGGGCTCGTGCTCAAGTCGCGGCCGTTCGGTACTGCGCTGAAGCCTGCGACGGTGACGGACACGCACCGCTTCCTCGCTCTGCTGTGTCTCGGCGCGACCGGAATCCACGGGTTGGCGCTCGTGCTCGACTCGACGATCCACATCGGCATCGCCGGGCTGCTCGTACCCGGCCTTGTGTCGTACCGTCCCCTCTGGGTCGGCGTCGGTGTCGTCGCCGCCGAGCTCCTCGTGCTCGTGTACGCGTCGTTCTCGCAGCGCAAGCGCATCGGGGTCAAGAACTGGCGACGCCTGCACTGGGCGACGTACGGCATCTTCGCCGCGATGGTCGTCCACGGGATCATGTCCGGGACCGACACGACCCAGCCGTGGGCGCTCGGGATGTATCTCGGCGCGATCGGGACCGTGGTGATGGCGACCGCCTGGCGCACCATGATCCCGCCTGCAAAGCCGAAGCGTCCCGCACGCGCCGCCGCACCCGAGTCGGCGTAGAACGTTTCTAGGCTTCGGGGATCCGAGCCTCGAGCGCCTGCCCGAGAGCTTCGCGCACAGGATCCAGATCGATGCGGTCGAGCACGTCCTGGAAGAAGCCACGCACGATCAGCCGCTCGGCCTCCTGGCGCGTGAGGCCACGCGCCATGGCGTAGAACAACTGCTCGCGGTCGACCTGGCTCAGGGTCGCGCCGTGCGTGCACCGCACGTCGTTTGCGAGGATCTCGAGGCCGGGGATCGAGTCTGCGTGCGCTGTCTTGGAGAGGAGGAGATTGCGGTTCTCCTGGTAGGCGTTCGTCTTCTGCGCACCCTCCTCAACGCGGATCATGCCGCGCCACACCGCGCTCGCGGTGTCGCGCAACACGCCCTTGAAGGCGAAGTCGGAGGTCGTGTTGGGTGCGATGTGCTCCTGGAAGGTGTCGTAGTCGAGGCGCTGCTCGTGGTCTGCGAAGTACGCGCCCGTCACGCGCGAGGTCGCGCCCTGACCGGCGAGGTCGTTCTGGATCCAGACCTTGCCGCCGCCGGAGCCGAAGCCTCCCGCGACCCAGTCGAGCTCGGCGTCGCGCCCGACGCGGGCGTGGTGGGAGCCGAAGTGCCAGGTCTGTTGGGAGAAGTTCTGCACGGAGACGTACTCGACCTTCGCTCCGTCCTCGACCACGATCTCGACGGCGGCATTCGAGTACCCGGAGAGCTCGGGCGTTGCTGATGCGTACTCCTCGATCACGGTGAACCGGCTCTGCGCCTCCGCCACGATCAGGAGCCGCCAGAACAACGAGCCGCCGTCGACGGCGTTTGCGATCCGCACGTAGATCGGCTTCTCGACGACGAAGCCCTTCGGCACGTGGACGAGCAGCCCGTGCTGCCACATCGCCGCGTTGTGGGCGGCGAACTTCTCGCCGTGCCCAACGAGCGTGCCGAGCAGCGGGTGGTCGTCGGTCAGCAGTTCGAGGCGAATCCCGTCGGGCGCGTGCTCGATCGTGATCCCACCCTCGCCGACCGAGACGACGCCGGATGCGTCGATCTCCAGCATTGCCTCGGGAAGCGCGGCGGAGGCACCGGCGGCGGCGGTGAAGCTGTCCGGGTCGAAGCCGGCGAGGTCGGTGAAGCGCCAGTGCTCGTCCGACTTGGTCGGCAGCGGGATCGCCTGATAGCGCTCGAGCAGCTCAGCTCGCATGAGGCGCGTACCTCCGGTGCAGCATCAGGGCGTTTCCGTCGGGATCGCTGACGAAGGACATGCGGCGGAGGCCGCTGTCGAACGTGTCGCCGGTGAAGTCGATTCCGCCGCCGCCCATAGAATTCTCCACCACATTGAGGCTCCGTCGGCTAGCCGACAGAGCCTTCCATCTGCAGCTGAATCAGCCGGTTCATCTCGACGGCGTACTCGAGCGGGAGCTCTTTCGTGATCGGCTCGACGAAGCCGGACACGATCATCGCGCTCGCCTCGGCCTCCGAGAGGCCACGGCTCATCAGGTAGAAGAGCTGCTCTTCGCCGATCTTCGAGACCGTCGCCTCATGGCCGAGATCGACGTCGTTCTCATCGACCTTGATGTACGGGTACGTGTCGGAGCGCGACTCGTCGTCGAGGATCAGCGCGTCGCAGACGACCTTGGACTTGGAGCCCGTGGCGCCGCTCGCGACCTCTAGCAGTCCGCGGTAACCCGCGCGGCCGCCGTCCTTGGAGATCGACTTCGATGTGATCACCGAAGAGGTGTTCTTGCCGACGTGGACGACCTTACCGCCGGCGTCCTGGTGCTGACCCTTGCCGGCGAAGGCGATCGAGAGCACCTCGCCGTGGGCCCGATCGCCCATCAGCCAGATCGCGGGATACTTCATCGTCAGCTTTGAGCCGAGGTTGCCGTCGACCCACTCCATCGTCGCGTCCTCGTGAGCGACTGCGCGCTTGGTGACGAGGTTGTAGACGTTGTTCGACCAGTTCTGAATCGTCGTATAACGGCAGCGGCCCCGCGGCTTGACGATGATCTCGACGACCGCCGAGTGCAGCGAGTCGGACGAGTAGATCGGTGCCGTGCAGCCCTCGACGTAGTGCACGTAGGCGTCCTCGTCGACGATGATCAGGGTGCGCTCGAACTGACCCATGTTCTCCGCGTTGATCCGGAAGTAGGCCTGCAACGGCATCTCGATGCGCACGCCCGGCGGCACGTAGATGAACGAGCCACCCGACCAGACGGCCGAGTTGAGAGCGGAGAACTTGTTGTCGTTCGAGGGGATGATCGTGCCCATGTACTGCTTGACGACGTCCTCGTGCTCACGCAGCGCCGAGTCCATGTCGAGGAAGATCACTCCCTTGCGCTCGAGATCCTCCTGCAGCTTGTGGTAGACGACCTCGGACTCGTACTGGGCGCCGACGCCCGCGAGGTACTTCTTCTCCGCCTCTGGGATGCCGAGCTTGTCCCAGGTGTCGAGGATGTCGGCAGGCAGATCCTCCCATTTGTCGACCTGATTCTCGGTCGGCTTGATGTAGTAGAAAATGCTGTCGAAGTCGATCTCGGCGACGTTGCCACCCCAGGCGGGCAGCGGCCGGGCGTAGAAGTAGTCGAGCGCCTTGTGGCGGAACTTGCGCATCCAGTCCGGCTCGTTCTTGTGCTCCGCGATCGCCTCGACGACCTCGTGCGAAAGGCCGCGACCGGACTTGAAGAAGTAGTCCTTCGCCTCGTCGGGGTTCGAGAAGCCGTACTGGTACTCGCTGCGGATCTCCTTGACGACGTCGTTCTCGGTGGTGCTCATGATGCCTCGCTCGCTACACCTGCAGGGATGAAGGCCTCGTAGCCTTCCGCCTCGAGCTTCTGCGCGAGTTCCGCGCCGCCCGAGGCCACGATTCGCCCGTCCACGAAGACGTGCACGTGATCCGGGGTGATGTAGTTGAGGATCCGCTGGTAGTGCGTGATCACGAGCGCGCCCATCTCGGGGCCGACCAGCTCGTTGACACCGTTCGCGACGACGCGCAGGGCGTCGATGTCGAGGCCCGAGTCGGTCTCGTCGAGGACAGCTATGCGCGGCTTCAGCATCGCCATCTGAAGAATCTCGACGCGCTTCTTCTCGCCGCCCGAGAAGCCGTCGTTCAGGTAGCGCTGAGCGAGCTCGCGCGGCACCTTCAGGTGCTCCATCGCGGCGAGCATCTCGATGCGGAACTCCTTGACGGCGATCGGGTCGTCCTCGCCGCCGTTCGCCGCCTTGCGCTTCGCGTTGATCGCGCTGCGCAGGAAGCTCGTGACCGTAACGCCCGGTATCGCGTGCGGATACTGGAAGGCGAGGAAGAGCCCGCGCTGCCCGCGCTCGTCGGCTCCGAGATCCGAGACGTCGACGCCGTCGAGCAGGATCTCGCCCTCGGTGATCTCATAAGCCGGGTGGCCCATCAGCGCGTAGGCGAGGGTGGACTTCCCCGAGCCGTTCGGGCCCATGATCGCGTGCTTCTCGTTGGTATTGACCGTCAGGTCGACACCCTTGACGATCGGGGTGCCGTCCTCGAGCGCAACGTGCAGATTCTTGATCTCCAGCAATGCCACGTGAGTTCCTAGTCTCCTCGGTTCAGAAAGCCTGAAGTATTCTTCGGTAGTTAGAGGAAGCCTACCACGCCGCATCGTAGCCGGACCCCTCTTCCTGCCGGGTGAGAGGGCCTTCGGCTCATGTTGAGGGCGCGTTTACCAGAGCCGCGCGACGGCCGGCAGTGGATTTCGCTGGTACGCTGCCGCCATGCCCTTCGGTATCGGTATCTGGGAGCTCCTCATCCTCCTGCTCGTTCTGCTCCTCGTCTTCGGGCCCAAGCGCCTGCCGGAGATGGGCCGCCAGCTCGGCAAGGGGATGCGCGAGTTCAAGGACTCGGTCACCGGCGACTCCAAGGACGACGAGGAAGTGGCCCTGCCGCCCGCCGAGTCGATCCCGCCCCCTGCGCCCGCGGCGACCGAGTCGCGTGAGCGGGACACCGTCTCCTAACTTCCCCGCGAAGAATGCTCCGTAGGCTCGCCCCGCGCCGGCTCGGCACGGACGAAGAAGCCACCGTCGTCGAGCACCTCTCGGAGCTTCGGCATCGGCTTCTGATCGCCGTGCTCGCGATCGTGCCGGCGTTCATCGTCACCTTCGCCTTCCACACGACCCTGATCGAGTGGCTCAAGCGGCCGCTGCCGCCCGACAAGACGCTCATCACCCTGGGCGTCGTCGAGCCGTTCACGACCGCGGTCAAGGTCAGCGGTCTCGCCGCGGTCGCGATCGTGCTGCCAATCCTCGTCTGGCAGGTCTGGGGGTTCCTGGCGCCGGCCGTCGACAAGGCAACCCAGCGCGTGCTGAGCGGCTTCCTCGTCGTAGCGACGGCGCTGTTCGGCCTCGGGGTCGTGTTCGCGTACTTCATCGTTCTGCCGGCCGCGATCACGTTCCTGACGAACTTCGACGACACGCTCTACACGGTCCAGATCCGCGCCAGCTACTACCTCTCGTTCACCTCGCTCGTCCTGGTCGCCTGCGGGCTCGCGTTCGAGATGCCGATCTTCATCCTCGCGCTCGTCCGGATCCGGGTGCTCAGCTACGAAAAGCTCCGAACGCACCGCAAGGAGGGCTACGCCCTGATGGTCGGGTTCGCGGTCCTGCTCCCCACCGTCGACCCCGTCTCGCTCCTGTTCGAGACGATCCCGCTGCTCATCCTCTTCGAGGCGTCGATCTGGATGGCACGGCTGATGGAGAAGCGCTGGGGCACAGGAATGCCGCTGATCTCGCACTGGTCACTCGGCGAAGACGAGGAGACGAGCTCCGAGCCCGACGTCGAGGAAACCGTCGTCACGGAAGCCGAGGCGCCCGCCGAGCCGGATCCGGAGGACGGCTCCACCCCGTGAGGATCCTCTCGGCGGACTGGGTCGTCCCCGTCGAGGGCGTCCCGATCCGGGACGGAGCGATCGGGATCGCCGACGACGGCACGATCGCAGCCGTCGGCTCCGCCGCCGACCTCGGCGCGGGCGAGCGCCACGACGGCTGCGTGATCGTCCCGGGCTTCGTGAACGCGCACTCCCACCTCGAGTACGCGGTCTATGCGGGCTTCGGGGACGGCCTTCCGTTCGTTCCCTGGATCGGGATGCACATCGCGCGCAAGGACGCGCTCGACTTCGCCGACATGACCGCGATCGCGACAGTCGGCGCCCACGAGTGCCTCCGCTCCGGGGTGACCACCGTGGGCGACTGCAGCTTCACCGGCGCGGCCGGCCTCGCCGCCGCCGCGACCGGCCTGCGGGCGATCGTCTACCTCGAGGTTTTCGGGGATACCGATGCCCTCGACCGCTTCCACGAATCCCGCGAACGGATCGAACACGTTCTCTCCGACCGTGTCCTAGTCGGCGTCTCGCCGCACGCCCCGTACACCTGCACGGTCGAGGCGTACCGCGCGTGTGCCGGGCTCGGGCTGCCGCAGGCGACCCACTTCGCGGAAAGCGCCGCCGAGCGCGAGTGGCTGGTCGACGGGAAGGGCGACTGGAGCGGGCTCGCCCGTTTCCTCGTCCCGCCTCCGGGCGAGACCGGGATCCGGATGCTCGCGGCCGCAGGGCTGCTCGGCCCCTCCCTGATGGCGGCACACTGCGTGCACGCCGACGAGGAGGAGATCGCCCTGCTCGCGGAGCACGGCGTCGGCGTGGCGCACTGCCCACGCTCCAACGGCTACCTCGGCTGCGGCGTCGCCCCCCTCGCCGAGCTGCGCGCGGCCGGAGTCCCCGTCTCGATCGCAACCGACAGCCCCGCTTCGACGCCGTCTTTCGACCTCTTCGAGGAGATCCGCACCGCAATCGTCGGCGCTCGGGCACGCGCCGGCCGGCCAGACGCGCTCCCGGCGACCGACGCCCTCGAGCTCGCGACGCTCGGCGGGGCGCGCGTGCTGGGACTGGAGGATCGGGTCGGATCCCTCGTCCCGGGCAAGCAGGCCGACCTCGCGGTGATCTCGCTTGGGGAATCTCCGTTCGACCCTGTTGAAGATCCCGTTACGGCAGTCGTCCTGGGCGGCTCCCCGAGCCGCGTCACAGCTACTCTGGTGGCCGGCGAAGAGCGATACTCGAAAGGAACGTCCCGATGGCCCGATTCGACAAGAGCAGCACGAAACGCCCGAAGCAAAATGCTGCCGTAGCGGCGACTCGCGGGCCCAAGCGCTCGACTGCTCCGTCGATCGAGGACACGATGTTCTTCCCGCGGCTGCGGCGCCACGCCAAGTGGATGTTCGTGTTCCTTGCCGTCGCCCTTGCAGGCGGGTTCGTGATCTTCGGCGTCGGCGCCGGTGGCACGGGCGTCGGTGACATCTTCAAGAACAGCGGCGGGGCGAGCGGGTCCCCGTCGGTCGCGAAGGCGCAGAAGGCGACGGAGAAGAACCCGAAGAGCGTCGCCGCCTGGCAGGAGCTCTCGACCGCACTGCAGACGGACGCCGAGACCGACAAGGCGATCGCCGCGCAGAAGCAGGTTGTGATCCTGTCGCCGAAGGATTCGGACGCGCTCCGCGAGCTCGCCGGCCTCTATCTCGCGCAGTCGACCGAGAAGCAGCGCGCCGCCCAGACCCTGCAGGTGAGGGCGCTCTACACCTATCCCGGCCAGGGCTTTCCCGGTGCGTTCACCTCGTTGACCGGGCAGTCGCTCGTCGACGACAAGATCAGCGCGACGCTCAAGGGCGAGTCATCGACCGATGTCCAGGCGCTGCTGATCACGGCGCAGGGGGCGTCGACGAACGCCGTCGCGTCCTACAAGAAGATCGTCCTCCTGCAGCCGCGAGACCCGAACGTCCAGCTCGAGTTCGCGCAGGCTGCCCAGCAGGCAAACGACATCCCGGCCGCAATCGGGGCCTACAAGGCCTTCCTGAGGCTTGCTCCCGACGATCCGAACGCAGTGATCGTCAAGCGGCAGCTGAAGCAGCTGAAACAGGCATCCGGCTGATCCGGTTAGACTCGGGTCGATGAAACCGACCTCGACCCGGGCAGGCAGACGGCGGTTGGCAGCTGCGTTGCTCGTCGTGCTCGCCGCCGCTCTCGTGGCAGCCGGTTGCGGCGAGACGGTCGGCTACACCAAGGGGATCGGCGATCGCAGCAACGGCAAGGATCTCTTCGTCCAGAAGTGTGGCGGCTGCCACACGCTCGCCGACGCTGGCACGAAGGGACAGATCGGCCCGAACCTCGACGACGCCTTCAGGGACGCCCGCCGGAGCGGGCTCGGGGAGAGCACGTTCGTCCAGGTCGTGCGCGGCCAGATCGCCTACCCCGTGACGAACACGTCAACCGGCTCGCCGGGCATGCCGAAGGATCTCGTCGTGGGCCAGGACGCCAACGACATCGCAAGTTACGTGGGTGCCGTCGCCGGCAAGGACTAGGTCGGCGGCAGCTCCGGGTCTCCGCGGGGCGTATCCTCCACCGTCGCACGGTCGGCATCGAGCCCCGGGTCGGGCGGCTTCTTCCCACCTCGGAGCAGCGCGATCACGCCGAGCGACAGGGCGCCGAAGGCGACGAGGCCGAGCCAGGTCGCTACCCAGGACGCGAGCACGATCACCGCGAAGTAGGCGATCGTGCCGAGCAGGAAGCGAAAGGCGGCCTCCTCGTCCTGCAGTGGGTTGCGCACTCCCTCCATCATGACCGAATGCGGCCGCTTGTGGGCAGGAGAGCCGAGCTCAGAGCAGGTAGACGGTGGCGTACACGACGAGCCACATGACGTCGACGAAGTGCCAGTAGATCCCCGGCAGCTCGACACCGTGATGGTGCTCGGGCGAAAAGTGGCCACGGAAGGCGCGCACTGCGGCGATCGTGAGCAGCGTCAGCCCGATCAAGACGTGAGCACCGTGGAGGCCGGTGAGACCGAAGAACACCGATGCGAACGCCCCATCACCCGTGTTGAAGCCGACGTGGGCATACTCGATGAACTGCGTCAGGAGGAACGCCGTGCCCATCAGGATCGTCAGCACGAGGCCCGCCTGGAGACCACGGCGGTTGTTGCGCTTGATCGACTGCAGCGCCCAGTGCATCGTGAAGCTCGAGGTGACGAGGATCACCGTGTTGATGCCGGCGACGAACTTCGGGAACTCGTACGGCGGCGGCGGCCAGATCGAAGACGCATCCGGATTGACGACCCGCACGAAGAAGTAGGCGGCAAAGAACGATCCGAACAGCATCGCCTCCGTGCCGATGAAGAGGAACATCCCGAGCACCGTCGCGTCCATCCGCGAGCTCTTGTTGGCGGTCGGTGGGCCGTGGTGGTCGTGCCCGTGGACTGCGGACTCCGCGTGCGCGCTCATACGGTCGTCTCCTGTGGTTGGGCCGCGCCGCCCGAAAGGATCGCATGGCGGGCGCCCGGAACGCCGTACTCGTACGGTCCACCGACCACCTGCGGGATCTCGTCGAAGTTGAAGATCGGCGGTGGCGAGGAAACCTGCCACTCGAGCGTCAGCGCCCGCCACGGGTTACTCTCGGCGATCGGCCCACGCGCCCAGCTGACGATCACGTTGTAGAAGAAAACGACGACCGACGCACCGAGCGCAAACGACGAGATCGTGATGATGAGGTTGAGGTTGGCGAACCGATCCGAGTAGTCGGCCACCCGCCGCGGCATGCCGACGAGCCCGACCCAGTGCATCGGAAAGAACGTGAGGTTGAAGCTGACGAACGTGAGCCAGAAGTGCAGCTTCCCGAGCCGCTCGTTGTACATCCGGCCGGTCATCTTCGGGAACCAGTAGTAGATGCCGGCGAAGATCGTCAGCACCGAGCCGCCGAAGAGGACGTAGTGGATGTGCGCCACGATGAAGTAGGTGTCGGAGGCGTGGATGTCGATCGGCACGGACGCGAGGTAGATGCCCGAGAGGCCGCCGATCACGAACATCGAGATGAACCCGAGCGCGAAGAGCATCGGCGTGTTGAGATGGATGCGGCCTTCCCAGAGGGTCGCGAGCCAGCTGAACACCTTGACGCCTGTGGGAACGGCGATCAGGAGCGTCGTGATCATCATCGGGACGCGGAGCCAGTCCGCCATGCCCGCGACGAACATGTGGTGGGCCCAGACCGAGAAGCCGAGCACGAGGATCCCGAGCAGCGACATCGCCATCAGGCGGTAGCCGAAGATCGGCTTGCGGCTCATCACGGAGATGATCTCGGAGACGATCCCGAAGCCGGGCAGGATCATGATGTAGACGGCCGGGTGGCTGTAGAACCAGAATATGTGTTGATACCCGAGCACGTAGCCTCCGCCCTTGGGGACGAAGAAGCTCGTGTGCATGACCCGGTCGAACATGACGAAGAACTGGGAGCCGGCGATGAACGGCGTTGCGATCACCACCAGCAGCGACGTCGTGAAGTTCGCCCAGACGAGCAGCGGCATGCGCCAGAACGTCATCCCCGGCGCGCGCATCGTGATGATCGTGACGAGGAAGTTGAGCGCGGTCAGGATCGACGAGGCCCCGGCCCACTGGACGCCCATGTTGAAGAAGATCTGGCCGATCGGCTGCTCCGAGGCGAGCGGCGCGTAGCTCGTCCAGCCTGTCGCGAAGGCGCCGCCGGGTGCAAGGAAGCTCGCGAGGAACATCGTGCCGGCGATCGGGAGGAACCAGTAGGAGAGCGCGTTCAGCCGCGGGAACGCCATGTCCGGCGCGCCGAGCATCAGCGGCACGGCGAAATTCGCGAGGCCTGCGAATGCGGGAATGATGAACACGAAGATCATCAGCGCCGCGTGCATCGAGACGAGGCCGTTGTAGGTCTGCGTATCCATGAACTGCATCCCCGGTTGCGCGAGCTCGGCCCTGAAGAGCATCGCCATGAGGCCGCCGAGGACGAAGAAGACGAACGTCGTCGCGAGGTACTGAACGCCGATCACCTTGTGGTCGGTGTTGACCTTGAAGTAGTCCGTCCAGGTATGGGCACCGTGGTTGGCGTGGTCGTCCGGCTTCGTCGGTCGGCCGGAGATCCAGTAGAGCCAGTAATCGAAGGCGCCGAGCCCGAGTAGGAAACCGACCGGGCCCATCACGAGCCCGCCGACGAGGACGATGATGTTCCAGTCGTAGATCGGGTCCCAGCCGGCGAGCCAGCGGATACCCGCGACGAGGTAGAGCCCGACGAGGAAGAAGACCGCGAAGCACCAGGCGGCACGGATGAACCCGGGGCGCATCAGGAGACCGCGTCGGTGCGGAGCCGAGCCGCCGCCGTGGCCTGTCTCGTGCGCTGCGTATTCGGCGACGCTCACGTGCTCACTCCTCCGTTCACTTCTTCGCTCCCGTCACGACGTACTGCACGAGGGCATCGATCTCCTTGGCCGACAGGGTGTCTGCGAAGTTACCGGGCATGACGCCGGGGGCGTATCCCGGAGCGACGATCTTGTTCGGGTTGACGATGGACTCCTTGACGTACTCCTCCGTGCTCTGGCCTGCCTTCGCCGCGCTGGCGGCGACGTTGTCGAGGTTCGGCCCGATCGCCGCCGCCGACCCCGCAGGCGTGAAGGCATGACAGCCGCTACATCCGGCGGACGCGAAGAGCGCGGCCCCCGAGGCCCCGCTGCCACCGCCGGACTGCTGCTTCTCGACCCAGGCTGCGAAGTCGTCCTTGGAGACAACGTTCACCACCGCGCGCATGGTGGCGTGCCCGAGTCCGCAGAGCTCGGTGCAGACGAGCGAGAACGTGCCTGTGCGCGTGGGGGTGATCACGAGACTCGTGTCGATCCCGGGGACGAGGTCCTGCTTCTGCCCCATCTGGGGAATCCAGAACGAGTGAATCACGTCGAGCGCCTTGAACTGGAACTTGATCGGGTCGCCAAGCGGCAACACCAGCGTGCCCGACTTGAGGTTCTTGCTCGCGGGGTACTCGAAGCGCCAGGCGAACTGCTGCGCCGTGACCTTCACGACCATCGGGTTGGTGCCGGCGTTGCCGTTCTGGGAAAGGACGATTGCGCTGAGCACGCCGATCGCGATCACGAGGATCGCCGGGACAACCGTCCACGCGATCTCGAGAGTGGTGTTGCCGTGGATCGACGGTCCGTCCGAGAGATCCTCGGGAGGCGCGCGGAACGAGAGCACCGAGTAGAGCAGGACCGCCATCACCAGCGAGAAGATCGCGATGCAAATGATGGTCGCGAACCAGAAGACGAACTCGATCCGGTCCATCTGCTTCGAGGCCGACGTCGGGAGCCACGGGATCAGGACCGCGACGAGCGTGACGGGTATCGCCACGGCGATCCCGATCAGAGCCATACGGACCATCGCACCCCTACGCACGGTGCGAGGTTACATCACCCACCCGCGCTCGGGCGCGGGCAACGGTCGCCCGTCGCGGCTGCTCTGACAGACCGTCGGTCAGCCGTGAGGCTCGCCGGCCAGCGAGAAGGGATTGCTCCAGGCCCGACGGCCACGCTCGTCCTCGATCTCGGCGCGGGCCCACCGCCAGAACTCCGGGAGCTCGAAGCGCGCGCCGGTGACGAGGCCGTCGGGACTGCGCTCGAGAGTCTCGCCGCGCCAGCTGCCCGCCGTCGGATCCGTGGAGACGGCGCACCCGTCCCAGGGTCCCGAGCGCAGCCGGATCGAACTCACGGGCGAGCAGCGCACGGTCACAGCCGATTCCCCGATCTCGACGTCGACTAGCCGTGGCCCTGCAGAGCCGTAGAAGCGGCCATGCCGCAACGCATCCAGCACGGCTGGGACGGATCGCTCGTCGGCGTGCACCCACGTCCAGCCGAAGCCGCTGTCCCGGCCGGGGGTGTGGCAGTCGTCGGTCGCGATGCCGGTCAGCAGCGGTCCCTGCTGGAGCGCGTCGTCCCAGTGCACGGTCGAGAGGCCGTTGCCCTGGAGCACCTCCGCACTGCCGTTCCAGATCTCGATCCCGGCGAGCGACGGAGCGCCGAGGACGTCCGCGCCCCTGAGGCCGCTCCAGTAGGGATGACAGAGGAAGGGGACGCCACCGCTCGCGACGATCCACACCGCCATCGCCTCGATGTCCGCAAACGGCTGCCTCGCGTCGGGCAGCACCGAAACGCCGAGTGCGAGCGCCTCGGCCTCACCGTGGGCCGAGGGGAAATCGGCCGTGAGCTCACTGCCAGGGACCAGGATGAGCCGATCGTGCTCGACCTCGGTGACGTGCCAGTGATCGGTGATCGCGAGGACGTCGAACCCGGCGCCCGCGTAGTGATCACAGAGGGCGTCAGGCGATGCCTCGCCGTCCGAGTTCGTCGTGTGCGAGTGGAACTGACAGCGCAGCCAGATCCCGTCCTCGTGAAAGAGCGACCCCGGCACGGGTCAGGGCGACGGGTGCGGCGCGGTGTAGTAGCACTTGCACGAGCCCCCGAGCGTCGGCTCGAATCCCGTCCAGCCCGAGGACTGGGCCGTGATCGCGTCGGCAACGACGAGCTGGATGTAGGGGCGCTTCTGCGCGAGGTACGCCTCCATCTTCCAGACGAGCGCCCGCCGCTCCTTGACGTTGACGAGCGAGCTCTGCTTCTTCCACCAGCTGTCGTAGAGGGGCTCGTCGAAGCCGGTATCGCTGTTGTTGTACCACTCGGCCTTGGTGACGACGGAGAGGTTGAACGACGGGTCGATGTAGGGATGCCAGTACCAGGTGTACATGTCGGCGCTGAGGTACTTGCCTGCCGGAGCCGTGATCAGCTCGAAGGCCTGCGCGCCGTCACCGCCCGGCTTCTCGTTGAGCTTGACGCCGATCTTCTCGAACGCCGTGGCGAGGATCTGGAACTGCCGGTCGCCGTTGAAGTCGAGGTCCTTGGGGACGATCACCTGGTAGCTCATCGCGTGCTCGGGCTGGGCGAGCTTCCCGCTCGTCGCCGGGACGACCCGGAGACCGTCGGCGCCGCGCGCATACCCAAGGGCGTCGAGAATCTTGTTGGCCCGGGCAGGGCTGTAGGGGAGCGGCTTCACAGCAGGGTTGAGCCAACCCTCTGACCGCGAGGCGGGCGAGAGGATGTTCGCCCACGACTCGGCGTGGCCGCTGAAGACGATGTCGACGATCTGCTGCCGCGGGATTGCGATCTCGAGCGCCTCCTTGACGCGCGGGCTCAGGAGCTCACGGTTCTTCGTCTTCTTCGGGTTCGAGTTGAAGCCGAGGTTCGTCACCTCGGTGCCGTCCCCGAAGTTCACGCGTGTCCCGTTCTGGCCCTTCAGGGCGTTCGCGGCGCCGTAGGGGAGCGCATCGATGAAGTCGAGATTGCCGCGCTTCATGTCGGCCGTCATCGCCGTCGCGTTCGTGTAGTAGGTCAGCGCGACGCCGGCCGACTTCGACTTCGGGCCGTAGAAGTTCGAGTTCGGCTTGAAGGCCGTGGTGCCCTTCTGCTCGAACTGGGTCACCGTGTAGGGGCCGCCGGAGACGGCCGGCAGGTGCTCCTGCGGACGGTACTCCTTCAGGCCGCGACCGTTCTTCCCGAGCTGCAGCGACCAGATGTGCTCCGGCAGGATGAAGAACTGGGCCAGGTTTGCGAGCACGGGCGCGATCGGGCGGCTGTAGGTGATCACGAGCGTCTGGGCATTCGGCGCTGACGCTCTCTTGACGCCCTCGAGCGTGCTCGCCACGTACGACGTGGCGCCCGCCTTGTACTTGAGGACGGTACGGATCGTCCAGACGGCGTCCTGCGCAGTGAGGGGCGTGCCGTCCGACCACTTCCCCTTCCGGAGATTGAACGTCCAGCTGAGCCCGTTCTTCGTGTGCGTCCAACTCGACGCCCAGTCGCCGGCCAGCCTCGGCCCGGGCGCGTACTGGACGAGCTGCGGGTAGACCATCGAGTAGGCGGTCGTGTCGTTCGTCTCGATTCCGACCAGCGGGTTCAGCGTGTCGACATAGAAGAGCGTCCCGATCCGGAGCACCTTGGGGTCGCCGCTGCCGGAGCGCAGGCTCGAAGCGGCGACGGCGGGAACGAGCAGCAGGACGACGAGCCCGAGGGCCAGAAGCGGCAGGCGGCGAGCGAGTCGTGAAGCCATGCGTGTCCTCCTGAACGGTGTGCGATCGACGGATCGCGCGGAGTATGACCGACCGAGGCCGACTGTAGCCGCGTCCGCGGTGACGGACTCGTAAGGAATCGGTGAATCGCCCGAAGCGAGCGCCCTCGAGCCCCAAAAAAGGGAGGGTCGCCCCAGCAGACGTCCACTTGCAACAACATGGGCCGTGAAGGATTCGAACCTTCGACCTTGGGATTAAGAGTCCCCTGCTCTACCAACTGAGCTAACGGCCCGAGCGGATCGGAAGTGTAGCCACGAAGCGCGGTGCCGTCGTCAGGATGTCAGCGCGTCGATCCTGACGTGCCGTCGCGGCAAGAGCAGCGCGGCTGCGACGGCAGCAGCAGCAACCCCGGTGACGGCGAACGCGACCCGGACTCCAGCGCTGCCCTCGGCGAGACCGGCGAGCAGCGGCGTCGCGAGCGCCATCACGGCCCAGGCGAGGTTCATCACGCCGATCACCATGGGCGCGGAGTCGCCGCTGCTTGCGCGCGCTCCGACGGCGTAGTTGAGCGCGTTGATCGCCGAGCGGGAGCCCGTCGAGACGACGAGGAAGGCGACGAGAGCGAGGGTCGAGAGCCGGAAGGCGGGCAGGAGCCACGCGCCGGCCATGATTGCAACCGCTATCCCGACGCCGCGGAGGTGAACCGCCGAGGCCCGCAGCCGGGCGACGGCGGCCGCTGCCGTGATCCAGACGGCGGCGGAGATCCCGAAGGCGAGGCCGATCGCTCCCGCCGACAACCCGTTGGCGGCGAGCGCAAGCGGGACGAGCAGCCCCGAGACCCCGCCCACGACGCCGAGCAGGGCGCTCACCAGGGCGGCGCCTGCGACGGCACGGTTGCGGCGTACGAGGGCGAGGGCGGCGCGGGGGCGAACGCTCTCGAGCGTCACCCCATCCTCCCGCGGCGCCGCGTAGCGTGCGACGAGCGGAATCAGCGGCAGGGTCACCACGGCTAGGGCCACCGAAGCGGCACGCCAGCCGGCCGCATCGGCCAGCAGGCCGGCGGCGACCGGCCCGACGAGCCAGCCGAGACCCGAGGCGGCGACCAGTGGGCCCGTCCCGGAGGCCCCGCGCCCGCCTGCCGCGGCGCGCGCGGGCCCGATCACCCAGAGAATTCCAAAGCTGAAACCGAACAGGAGCCGAGCTGCGAGCAGTGTCCCGAGACTGCCGGAGAATGCCTGCGCCATGAGAGCGAGCGGCATCAGCGTCGCCGAGAGCAGCAGAGGAATCCTCGTGCCGAAGCGGTTTGCGGCGTAGCCGATCGGCATCGCGCCGACGAGCATCGCGAGGGTCGTCGTCGTGAGGACGAGCCCCACCTCGACCGGAGCGAGCCCGAGGTCGCTGCGGACGGAAGGAAGCATCGGCACCAGGCACGACTCGGCAATCCCGTTGACAAGGGCGAGGGCGAGCAGAACGCGAAGCTCGATGTCGAAACGCTTCATGCCCTCAGGATCGTCACATCCGACCGATAAGTAAAATGCGAATTGATGGAGCGATCGATCACAAAACAACATCGATTGGCGAGCGTCGAGATTCGCCACCTGGCCGCTCTCGAGGCCGTAGCCGAGACCGGGTCGTTCCATCGCGCCGGTGCCGAGCTCGGCTACTCGCAATCCGCGATCAGCCAGCAGATCGCAGCGCTGGAGCGGGCCGCAGGGCTGCAGCTGCTCGAGCGCCCCGGGGGTCGGAAGCCCGTAACGCCGACCGAGGCGGGCACCCGGTTGCTCCGCCACGCGCGGCGGGCCTCCGCCGCGATGCGCGCAGCCGAGGCCGACCTACGCGCGCTGGCCGAGGGGGAGGCCGGCACGCTCCGGGTAGGGACGTTCCAGAGCGCGGGCGTGCGCCTGCTTCCCGAGGCGATGCGCCGGTACGTCGAGCGGTGGCCCGGCGTGGAGGTGCGGCTGAGCGAGGCCGGGTACGACGAGGAGCTACATGGGCTGCTGGAGCGTGGCGCGCTCGATCTCGCCTTCGTCCTCGAGAGCGACGACCCCGCGTTCGAACGTGTCCACGTCCTCTCCGATCCTTACGTCCTTCTTGCGCCTTCCGATTCGATGCTGGCCCGAAGCACCAGGGCGGTGAGGCCGAGAGAGATGGCCGCCCTGCCGTTGATCGGCTACCGCCGTGCCACCGAGGGCGCAGAGGCGTTCCTCCGATCGCGCGGCCTCGACCCCGAGATCGTCTTCCGCTCGGACGAAGGCGGCATCGTTATCGGGCTCGTGGGCGCAGGGATCGGCTACGCGGTCGTGCCGCTGCTCGGGGTCGACGAGAAGGCGGACGTCGCGGTGCTCGAGGTGGCGGGCATCCCGCCGCGCGTGATCACGCTCGCCTGGCATGCCGACCGCACTCCGACGCGGGCGGCGATGGCCTTCATCGAGATCGTGACCGGGATCGGGGCCGAGATCGCCGCTGGCTACGCTCAGGGCGTGAGCCACCGCAGCCGACGGCAACCGAGGAGCGGCCGATGAGGCTCCTGACCGTCGTCGGCAACAGGCCTCAGTTCATCAAGTCGGCTCCGCTCTCGGTGGCGCTGCGTGCCGACGGCGTCGATGAGATCGTCGTCCACACCGGCCAGCACTGGGATCCTTCCCTTTCCGCGATCTTCTTCGAGGAGCTCTCGATCCCCGAGCCGGCCGTCAGCCTCGACCTCCGCACATCGAACCTCGCAGAGCTCGAGACGGCGCTGCGATCGACCGTCTCCGAGCGCGAGCCTGACGCCGTGCTCGTCTACGGGGACACGAACTCGACGCTGGCCGGTGCGCGGGCGGCGGGCGGCCTGCCGGTAGCCCACGTCGAGGCCGGGCTTCGCAGCGGCGACCTCTCGATGCCCGAGGAGCGGAACCGGATCGAGGTAGACCGCATCTCGACAATCCTCTTCGCCCCCGACGAGCGCTCCGCGACAACCCTACACGGCGAGGGTGTCAACGGCGAGATCCACGTGGTGGGCGACGTGATGGCCGATGCAGCGGCGCGCTTCGGCCCGCTCGCCCGCGAGCGCTCCCGGATTCTCGAGACGCTCCGCCTGACGCCCGGCGCCTTCGTGCTCGCGACGGTGCACCGGGAGGCGAACGTCCGGCCCGACCGCCTGCGGCGGATCGTCGAGGGCCTCGGGCGCTCGCAGCTCCCGGTCGTGCTTCCCGCGCATCCCCGCACGCGCAACGTCCTGGCCGAGCACGCGATCACGATCGGCGACACGATCACGATTGTCGAGCCGCTCGGGTATCTCGACTTCGCCGCCCTCGCCTCGCAGGCAGCCGTGATCGCGACCGACTCCGGAGGGCTCCAGAAGGAGGCGTACTGGTACGGCGTGCCGTGCGTGACGATGCGCCCCTCGACCGAGTGGGTCGACACGGTCGCCGCCGGGGCCAACGTTCTCGTCGACGACGACCCGCAGCTGATCGCCAAGGCTCTCGCGGAGGCTCGTATCCCGGCGGAGCGGCCCCCGCTCTACGGCGACGGGCACGCCTCCGAACGGATCGTGACCGTGCTCGGCGGTACGATGGCCCGCTGTGCATCGTGATGTCGCCATCATTGGCGCCGGCTACGTCGGCGTGCCCCTCGCCCAGGTCTTCGCGGACGCGGGCCGCTCCGTCCTGCTCGTCGACGTCAGCGCCGAGCGCGTCGCCCAGCTGAACCGTGGCGAGAGTTACATCGAGGACGTCCCGAGCCCCAAGCTGAAGCAGCTCGTCGAGGAGCACGGCCTGCGGGCGACGACCGACTACGACGAGCTTCGCGAGGCCGACGCGATCCTGATCGCGCTGCCGACGCCGCTCTCGAAGCAGCGGGAGCCCGACCTCACGATCGTGCTCGCCGCCACGGAGCAGATCGCGACGCGCCTGCGGCTCGGCCATCTCGTCGTACTCGAATCGACGACCTACCCCGGCACGACCCGCGAAGAGGTGCTGCCGATCCTCGAGCGAGGCTCCGGGCTGACGGCGGGCGTTGACTTCCACCTCGCGTTCTCGCCCGAGCGCGTCGACCCGGGCCGGCTCGACCACACGACGAAGACCGTGCCGAAGGTGGTCGGCGGGATCAACGAGGCCTCGACCGAAGCGGCTGCCGCGCTCTACGGTGCGGCGATCGACAGCATCCACCGCGTCTCCACACCCGAGGCGGCCGAGCTGACGAAGTTGCTCGAGAATATCTTCCGCTCGGTCAACATCGCGCTCGTCAACGAGCTGGCGCAGCTGTGCGACCGGATGGGGATCGATATCTGGGAGGTTGTCGATGCCGCCTCGACGAAGCCGTTCGGATTCATGCGCTTCGACCCCGGCCCCGGCCTCGGCGGTCATTGCATCCCGATCGATCCCTTCTATCTCACCTGGAAGGCCCGGGAGTACGACTTCTCGACCCGGTTCATCGAGCTCGCCGGCGAGGTCAACCAGAACATGCCGTACTACTGCCGCTCGCGGGTCTCGCAGGCGCTCAACCACGGAGCCGGCAAGTCGCTCAGCGAATCCCGGATCCTCGTGCTCGGCGTCGCCTACAAGGCCGACATCTCGGACATGCGCGAGTCGCCCGCGGTGAAGCTGATCGAGCTGTTGCAGAACGCGGGCGCGACCGTCGCCTACCACGACCCTCACGTTCCCTCCTTCCTCGAGCACGGGACGGAGCTCGCGTCGCAGCCGCTCGACCCGGGCGCCTACGACGCAGTCGTGATCGCCACGGCCCACACGAGCATCGACTACGTGCAGCTCGTGGCAGATGCAAAGCTCGTCGTCGACCTGCGGAACGCCGCCGGCCGGCAGGGAATCAGCGACGCGAAGGTCTGGAAGCTGTGACCCGCGTCGCCCACGCGGGCGTCGGCGGCTGGGGGAAGAACGTCGTGCGGGTCGTCGGGGAGCTCGCCGAGCTCGCCTGGGTGGTCGACACCGATCACGCCCGCCAGTCCGACTATGCCGCGCGCTACCCACACGCGCGGGTGACGGGATCGTTCTCGGAGGCGCTCGCAGACGACACCGTCGACGCGGTCTCGATCGCGACCCCGGTTCCGACGCACTACGCGCTCGCCAAGGAGGCGCTCGAGGCCGGCAAGCACGTCTTCGTCGAGAAACCCCCGGCGATGAAGGGCGAGGAGATGGAGGAGCTCGTCGCGATCGCGAAGACAAACGACCTCGTCCTGATGCCCGGCCACCTCCTCCTCTACCATCCGGGCCTCCGCAAGGTGAAGGAGCTCGTCGACTCCGGCGAGCTCGGCGACGTCGCCTGCGTCTACGGCAACCGCCAGAACCTCGGCGTAATCCGCTCGAACGAGAACGCGCTCTGGTCGCTCGGCGTCCACGACCTCTCGGTGATCCTCTGGCTGCTCGGCGAGGAGCCGAGCGAGGCCGTTGCGCACGGCGTCGACTACCTGCAGAAGGGAATCGAGGACGTCGTCTTCTGCTTCCTCCGCTTCCCCTCCGGCAAGGTCGCCCACATGCACCTCTCGTGGCTCGACCCGCACAAGATGCGGAAGATGACCGTCGTCGGCCGGGAGAAGATGGTCGTTTTCGACGACATGGAGCTCGAGCGCAAGGTCACGGTCTACGAGAAGGGCCCCTGGGAGCCCGCACAGACCTACGGCGAGTGGCGCACGCGCACCGGCGACATCTTCAGCCCGAAGATCGCAAACGACGAGCCGTTACGGCTCGAGTTGCAGCACTTCCTGAAGCTCGTTGAGGACGGGCCCGGCGACCATCGTGAGGCGACCGACGGGCTCGCCGTCGTGCGCACGCTCGACCGCCTCACGACCTCGCTGCGCACCGGAGCGCCCGCTTGACCGTCGCCGCCGAGGTTCACCCGAGCGCGATCGTCTACCCGGGCACCGTGCTCGGCGAGGGCGTGAAGGTACTCGAGAACGCCGTCGTCGGCAAGCAGCCCACTCTCTCTCCCCGCTCGACCGCAAGGCGCGACCCGCTGCCGCCGACGGTGATCGGCGACGGCACCGTCGTCTCGACGGGCGCGATCGTGTTTGCGGGCTCCACGATCGGTGCTCGCGTGATCCTCGGCGACCAGTCGTGCGTGCGCGAACGCGTCACGATCGGGGATGACGTCGTCGTCGGACGTGGCTCGCTGGTCGAGAACGACACCACGATCGGGGCGATGACGAAGATCCAGGCCGAGGCCTACATCACCGCCTACTCGACGCTCGAGGAGCACGTCTTCATCGCTCCCTGCGTCGTGACGACGAACGACAACTTGATGGGGCGCACCGAGAAGCGCTTCGGCAACATCAAGGGGCCGACGATCCGCCGCGGTGCCCGGGTGGGTGGCGGCGCAATCCTCTGCCCCGGGATCGAGATCGGCGAGGAAGCCTTCATCGGCGCCGGCGCAGTAGTCACGAAGGATGTGCCACCCGGAGTCGTCGTCGTCGGCTCGCCGGCCCGCATTCTCCGGGACGTCCCGCCCGACGAGAAGCTGGACGCGGGCTAGCCTGCCTTCGCAACAGTGATCGTGTAGGCGCCGACCCCGGCCCGCGGGGCGCGCACCTTGAGGATGTACCAGCCGGCTACGCGCGCCGTGTAGGCGAGGGTGACTCCCGGGGGACGCGCGGCGAGCCGTCGCACCGGCGCCGAGGCGGAGTCGACCGTCTCCGTTCCGGGACGCCAGAGCGAGAGCGCTGGCAGAACGCTCGTCGTGGCGGCCACCGAGACGGTCACGTGCTCGCCCGTCCGGACGTACGTGCGGTAGACATCGTCACGGTCGTTCCAGAAGTCGAGCGTTGCCTCGACACGCCGACTGGCGCCAAAGAGGGGGTACGACCCTGTTCCGCCCCGGTCGTTGGGCTCGAACGCGTCGCGCGGCGGCGCGGCGGCGGTGAGCAGGTCGAACGCCCCGACCTGGTCGACCCGGCCGGCGCCGGTGAAGCGGTCGCGGCCCGTCGCACACGACGCACAGCCGGTGGCCGCGACGGCGTCGACGGCGCTCTGCTGCAGGAGCGAGATGACCTGGTCCGGGGTGAGTGTCGGATCGGTCGCGATCAACATCGTCGCAGCTGCCGTCACCTGCGGTGCAGCGAAGCTCGTGCCCTCGGCCGGCCGGTACTCGTCGGGCCCGCAGAGCGAATAGCCCTGATCGAGACAACCGGGGCGCGCGGCCGTCATCGCTAACGGCAGCGTCGAGATGATGTCCTCCCCCGGCGCGGCGATATCGTTGAACTGGATGTCCCGGTTCGAGAAGGACGGCGAGGCTCCCGAGCGGGAGAGGGCGCTGACACCGAGCACGTGGGGCAGCGCCGCCGGCCAGCTCGCATACGGCCAGGGCTGGGCCGGCGACTGATCGGAATTCCCGACCGCGGCGACCACCAGCACGCCCTTCGACACAGCGTAAGCGACGGCGTCCGCCTCGAGCTGCGAGTAGCTGTCGCGGCCCGGGTTGCCCGGGTCACGGAGGCCGCCGAGGCTCATGTTGATCACGCGTGCGTGGTTCTCGACCGCCCACCTGAGCGCCTTCGCCTCCGCCTCGACCCCGATCGTGCCGCCCCTCCCCACGACCTTGGCGACGAGCAGCTCGGCAGGCGGTGCCAGGCCTGCCATCCCGATGCCGTCGTCCGTGGTCGCCGCGATCAGTCCGGCCACGAACGTCCCATGGCCCTCCGTATCGACCGTGGCGGATCCTCCGACGAAGCTCCTGGAGGCGACGATGCGATCGTGCAGCTCGGGATGGGAGCCGTCGACGCCCGAGTCGATCACCGCAACTCTGACACCCGCGAGTGGGGGCAAAGCTGACCAGGCGTCAAAGGAGCGAATCTGGGTCGCGTACCACTGCCTCGGGAAGAGGGGGTCGTTGGGCACATACGATCGGCGCCGGACGGGCAACGGCTCGATGTAGCCGGCTCCGGGAACGCTGCGCAGGGCCGATGGGCTCGACGCCGACACGACAAGGGCAGGAAGCGGCGCCAGGTCGACGATCCGGGTGGCACCGTGCTCGCGGAGACGCTCCGCTAGGGCAGTGCGGTCGGACCCCGGAGTGACGCCGACGGCGATCCTCCCTGCACCGGCAGGAGCCGCGACGAGGAGCAGCAGCGCGCCGGCAGCGAGGGCAACTGCGGCCGCGCGTATCACCGGGGCACGCCGGCGGCGGCCACACTGATGGTCAGGGCAGGGCCTGCCTGACCCGCGGCGGTGAGCCTGTAGGTGGCCGTCGCAGTGGGTCGGACGGTGGCTGCGAACGATCCGTCGACGACGGGCTTCAGCCTCACGGCAGGCACCCACGATCCGCTGGCCGAGAGTTTCTCGAGCGCCGGCGCATCGACGTCACGTGCGACACCGGTCACGGCGACGGGCGTGCCGGGCGTCTCCGAGAAAGGCGGCGTGGCGACCCTGAGGACGCCGAGCCGGAACGCCGTCGAGCGCAGCCCCAGTCGCGCGCGGACGTCGGCCGCCTTGAGCAGCACGCGGACGCCGGTCTTCTTGATCAGCGTGACCGAAGCCGGGCGTCCGGACGGCGTCTGGACGATCTCGACGTCGACGACCGGGGCCGACAGCCCGAAGGCGATCCCGAGCGATGCTGCCGTGAACGTACGTGGGACCCACCGGTGGTAGGGCGAGAGCGCGTCCCAAGGATCGGGGCGAGAAACGAGGTAGGGCGTCTTGACGCCGAACACGTCCTCGCTCGCCGCGGTCTGCCCACCCGAGGACGAGGAGTAGAAGGTGGTGGCCACCTTGCCGTCGTAGGTAAGGATCTCGCTGCGCGTGCCCTGCACGGCAGCCGTCGTCGCCGGCGACTCGGCAGCGATGCCGTAGTACATCTGGCTCCGTGGGTCAGCGTAGAGATCGAAGTCCTGGTCCTTCACGATGCTGGCCAGCGCGTACGACCGGGCGGCGACCGCCTGCGCCTCCAGGGCGGCTGCAGGCCACTGATTTGGCATCTCGCCGGGAAGGACGCCGAGGATGTACGCGTCGAGGGCGACGAGGTCAACGATCCGCAGTCGCTTCGCGGTGACGGTGGCTCGCAGCTGGCCGCGATAGCCCTTGCCGTCGAGCGTGAGCGGGCTGCCGGGGCCGGGCACGAAGGCGAGGGGGGCCGGCAGCGTCGTCGAGACGCCGTCGACGACGAGCTTCAGGTCGGGCTTGAGAATGATGTTCCCCGCCGGCAGCGGGGTCTCGGCACCGGAGGCGTCTCGCACCGAGAACGGCAGAGCCGAACCGATCGTCACCGCGGGCCGGGCGTCAGCGATCAGGACTCGTACCTTCGAAATCGGGGCCTTCGCGACGGTCGTGCCGGGGTAGTAGAACGAGAGGATCTGGTGATAGTCACGATTTGCCTTTGCCTGAGCGAAGGCGCCCCACTGGCTGAGCCCAACGCCGTGCCCGTACCCGCTGCCGGTGAGGACGTAGATGGGTGCCGACAGCGCCGCAGCAGGGGTCGGCTCCGGCGGGAGCGTCGTAGAGCCTGGGCCAGGCCGAGGGGGGCCGGCGACGGCTGCCGTCGCGATGACGAGCGAGATGACGAGAGCGGTCAGATAGAGCATACGGGGTCTCACCGGGTTGTTCTCGGTAGGACGCGTCAAGCCTTGAGTCTGTTTGCGTACTGCTCGTCGTAGTAGGAGCGGTAGGCCCCCGACTTGATCGGCTCCCACCAGTCACGGCGGTCGCGGTACCACTCGACCGTGTCGGGGAGGCCTCCCTCCCCGAAGGAGTGCGCAGGCGCCCATCCGAGCGCCCGTAGCCTGGTGTCGTCGACGGCGTACCGGCGGTCGTGGCCCGCCCTGTCCTCGACGTGGCGGATCAGCGATGCGTCGGCGCCAGTCAGCTCGAGGATCCGGTGAGTGACCTCGATGTTTTCGTGTTCCTCGCCCCCCACGTTGTAGACCTCGCCCGGCGCGCCCTCATGCAGGACGAGCTCGATGCCGGCACAGTGATCCTCGGCGTGGAGCCACTCCCGAACCTGCTTGCCGTCGCCGTAGACCGGCAGCGGCTCCCCCTCGAGCGCGTTCGTGACGAAGAGCGGCACGAGCTTCTCCGGGTATTGGTTCGGACCATATGTGTTGGCGCCTCGGGTGATCGAGGCCCGGACTCCGTAGGTGCGCACGTACGCGAGCACCTGCAGGTCGCCGCCCGCCTTGGCAGCGCTGTACGGGCTCGAGGGACGGAGCGGATCGCCCTCGGCGGCCCGGCCGCCGGCCTCGAGGTCGCCGTACACCTCGTCGGTGGAGACCTGAACGAAGCGCGCGTCGTTTGCCCGCGCCCACTCGAGCAGGCACATCGTCCCGAGCACGTCGGTGTGGACGAACTCCTGCGGCCCCAGGATCGACCGGTCGACGTGCGTCTCGGCGGCGAAGTTGACAATCGCCTCACACCCGGCCGCCGCCTGCGCGACGGCAACGGGATCGGCGATGTCGCCCTGGAAGAAGTCGTGCTCGACGTCGATCAGGTTCGCCGGGTTCCCCGCGTAGGGGAGCTTGTCGAGGACCGCGACCTCGATGCCCTCCACGGCGAGGCGGCGCACGAAGTGCGAGCCGATGAACCCGGCCCCCCCGGTGACGAGCACGCGCATCGAGAAAGGGTAGCCGCTGTTCTCGCCGATCACCCTAGGCGGGCAGCTGTCTCAGGAACCTCCACCGGCCCGACCCCACGAGCTCGCCCGACGCCTCGCCCTCGAGCAGCCGGTATCGCTCGACACAGACCGAGCGCATATCGAAGACGAGGGAGTACGGGAGCACGCTGCGGAACGTGAACCGCGAGATCCCACCGACTCCGTCCGGCCCACGCGGATGGAGCACGTCGACCTGGCGAACACCAGGCCACCATGTCGGCCAGGCGTCGGTGTCGTAGATCGCGTCCCAGACGGGCTCGACCGGGGCGTCGAACAGCCACATGGTCACGAAGCTGTAGCAGGCCACGAAAGATATTCGCCGAGCTCGACGATTCGGTTTGCCCGGTTAGGCGGACGAGTCGAGCGCGGCAAGGCAGTCGGCCAGGCCCTCGCGCCAGTGGGGAAGCTCGGGAGCGCCCTTCTCGCTGCGAAGAATCGAGATCCCCGGCCGGGGAGCCCTCGCCCCGAACTCGGCGGTGCTGATCCGCCTCACCCGACAGGCGAGCCCGGCCTGCTCGAAGATCGCCTCGGCGAAGTCGGCCCAGGTGCAATCGGCCCCCGCGGCGAGGTGCCAGGTGCCGGGGGCAACCCGAGCGTTGACGAGCTCCCGCGTAGCGGCTGCGAGATGGCCGACATAGGTCGGGCAGCCCCGCTGGTCTGCCACCACGGCGACCTCCTCACGCTCGGCCCCGAGCCGCAGCATCGTGCGCACGAAGTTGTGCCCCGTCGACCCGAAGAGCCAAGAGCTGCGCACGACCCACGCGCGCTCGCCTGCTGCCGCCTCGCCGTGCAACTTCGACCTCCCGTAGGCAGACAGCGGAAGCGGGCTATCGGATTCGACGTACGGCGATCCCTTGCGACCGTCGAAGACGTAGTCGGAGGAGAAGGCGACGAGCGGTGCGCCGAGCTCCGCGGCATGCATGGTGCCGCCGACATTCACCTCGGCTGCGCCCTGCGGATCGTCCTCGGCTCCGTCGACGTCTGTCCAGGCCGCGGCGTGCAGCACGAGGTCGGGAAGCCCGAGGCCGGGAGGCGCCGGGAGGCGCACATCCCAGTCGGCGCGCGTCAACGCACGGACCTCGTCCGCAGCGAACGCTGCCGCGAGCGCGACGCCGAGCTGGCCGCCGGCGCCCGTGATCAGGACGCGACGGCGCTGTCCCGGGCTGAGAGAGTCGGTGTCCGGGTGCTCCACAGGTCCCTCACGCGCGGGTCGTCCCACGGGATCCCTTGCTCGTCGGGGTCGCCCGGGTCGTACTCCTCGGTCACGTGGTAGACGAACATCAGGTCGGTGAGCGCCTCGAACCCGTGGGCGTGACGCCCTGGGATGTAGAGCGCCACCGGATTGTCGTCGCCGATCTCCTCACAGAACGTGGCGCCGCTGTCACGGTCGAGCACGACAACCCGCGCGGTTCCGCTGAGGCACGCGAACAGGTCGTCCTGGCCGCGCTCGTGGAAGTGCAGGCCCCTGATCACGCCACAGCGAGAGAACGAGACGTTGGTCTGGACCGTCGGCTTCGGCAGCAGGCTCTCGCGGCGGAGCTCGCAGAACCACCCTCGCTCGTCCGCGAAGCGTCGCAGCGGGATGCGCACGATCCCGGAGACCGGTGTGGACGGACTGCTCACTTGTTGACACCGGTCGCCTCTATCGTGCTGCCGATCTCGGCCAGGTGCTGCCAGTGTTTGCCGGCGTCCTCCCACCAGCCGCGCACCGGGACGACCGAGAGCGCCCCACGCTGGGCGTAGGCCCGGTTGACGTCGGTGATCTCGAGCTCGCCTCGGCTCGACCGCTCCAGGCTCGCGATCACCGAGAAGACGTCGGGCGGATAGCAGTAGAGCCCGACGACGGCGTCGCTCGTCGGAGGCGCGAGGTAGCGGAGATCGACGACCCCGGCCTTCTCGGCGAGGTCGACGACCTTTCCCGCGCCGTCGTAGACGACGACGCCGAAGTTCTCGGGATCCGGGACGTCCTTGACGAAGACCTGAGCGCCGGTGCCGGTCGCGCCCCAGGCCGCGATCTCGTCGGCGTGGGAGTACTCGAATATGTTGTCGCCGAGCACGACCACGAGCGGCTCGTCGCCGGCGAAGTCTTCCGCCATGCCGACGACCTCGGCGATCCCTCCCGGCCGGGTCTGCACCTTGTAGGTGAGATCGAGCTCGAGCAACGGCGCGTCGCTCCCGCGAACCGAGAGGTGCCCGTCCCCGAGCAGGTCGATCATCTGCCCGGCGTGCCCCTTGCCTGTGACGACCAGGACCTCGCGGATGCCGGCGAGCTGGAGCAGTTGCAGCGGGTAGTAGACCATCGGCCAACTGCCGACCGGGAGCAGATGCTTGTTCGTGACGCGCGTCAGCTCACCGAGCCGCGTCGCCGCTCCACCCGCGCAGACGAGTCCCTTCATGCGGCGATCGTAACCGCGATCACGCCGCGTGCGAGGCGGTCGGGGCCGCGTCGGCCAACGGGCTGTGCTCGAGCAGCCAGAACGAGAGCTCGACGGCAGGTCCGATCCCGAAGGCGAACGCGAGAGTGCCGATCCCGACCGTGCCGCCGAGCGCGAAGCCGACCACCGTGACGACAACCTCGATCGTGACCCGCGACACGCCGATCCGCACCCGGGCCCGCCGCGCCGCCACGAGCATCAGCGAGTCGCGCGGGCCTGCACCCATGCCGGCACCGATGTAGAAGCCCGAGCCGATCCCGATCAGGAGGATGCCGCCGCCCATCAACACGATCCGCACGGCGAGGCCCGTGTCCGAGAGTCCGTCGATCGAGTCGACGGCGAGCAGGCCGTCCACGAAGAGGCCGATCAGCAACGCGTTTGCCACCGTTGCCGGCCCGATCCTCGCCCCGAGTGCCCACGCGAGCGCGAGCACGAAGAGGGCGATCACGATGTTCGCTGTGCCGAACGAGAGGCCGGTGCGCTCGGAGACTCCCTGGTTGAGCACGTCCCAGGGGGAGAGACCGAGGCCCGACTCGAGCAGGAAGACGATTCCCAAGGCGAACAGGAACAACCCCGCGACCAGTGAGAACGTGCGGATCGCAAGGGAGCCTCTAACGAGGGGCGGCGACTGCACCAACCCAGCCTACGGGCTATCAGCCCATGCGCTCCCGTCGCAGAGCAGCCTTGCGACGGTGAACGCCCGGTACAGCGCGAACCGCTGCAAACCAGATCGTGAGCAGGCCCGCCATCACGATCGTGGCCGCTCCGAGGAATTGTCGCACCCGCTGCATGGACAACCAATCGTACGCAACGCTGCGTGGGTCATACTGAAGGTAACCGCAGCACGAGGAAAGGACGGCCGAGATGGCCAAGAAAAACATAAAGACAGCGCCGACAGTCGAGACGCTCAAGCCGTATCTCGATCGCGCGCTCAACGACAAGGAATTCCGCGACGACCTGAAAGAGGCGCTCGCCGCAGCGAAGAAGCTGTACGGGCCGCTTGCCAAGGACGCCAGGGACGATGGCGCGGTCAAGTCCGCCTCGCGCCTCGCCACCGATGCCAAGGTCCAGGAGAACCTCCGGAACGCGCTCGAGGAATTCGGCAAGGCGGCAGGCACCCTTAAGAAGGGCAAGAAGAAGAGCCACAAGGGCCGCAATGCAATGCTGCTCGCCGGCCTGATCGCGGGCGCGCTCTACAACCCGTGGTCAGGGTCACAAACCCGGGACTGGCTGATGGACAAGGTCGCCGGAGACGACGACCTCCAGCCGCTCGAGGACTTCGACCTGGCCGGGATGGACGAATCCGGATCCGACGCCTCGGCGGTCGCCAACGGTGCTGCCGATACGGTCAACAAGGCCGCCGATGCGGTCGAAGAAGCCGTCGAAGACGCCTCCTAGTCGCGAGGCCTAGCGGTCGCCTCCTCCGGCTGGGCTCTTCGGGGCCTGGCCGGAGAGGGTCGACTCGAGCGCGCCGGGCACGAGGCCACTCGTGCTCGAGATGTCGTCTGCCTCGAGGAGAACCGCCCCGGTCGGGGGGGCAACACCGTTGCGGGCGGCGGCCGGCCCGTCGAGCGGGAGATAGGCCTGCGCTGCATCGAACGACACATCCTGGGCACGCCGCCACGCCGTCAGGAACGGATAGGGCGCCACCGCACCGTCATAGCCGAGCACAAGCAGCGAGACCGGGTGGATCTCGAAGTGGAGGTGGACGGCCGAGTTCCGGGCGTCTCCGGTCTTGCCCATGAACCCGAGCACGTCGCCCGCCTTGACCTGCCGACCGTCCACGGCGAGCGGCGAGTAGGCGGAGAGATGGGCGTAGTAGAACTCGTTTCCAGCACGGTCGCGGAGCCACACCCGCCAGCCGCCGACGTCGTTCCAGCCGACCGAGAAGACCGTCCCGTCGGCCACCGCGAGCAGCGGGGTTCCGAGCGGGGCAAAGATGTCCTCGCCGTGATGCCAGCCGCCGGAGACATCGCCCCGCGGGACCCCGAACGTGTCGCCGAAGGAGGCGGGGCCGTAGACGGGGAAGACGTAGCCGCCACTCGAGAGCTGGGCCGTAACCTGCGGCGCCGGCCGCACGAGCTCCGGCGGCGCTCCGGGTATGGAGGTTCCCGGCTCGCGGGGGGCATCGGCGGGGATCGGCGGGAGGGGGCTCGGTTTTGTGGGGACACGGGTCGCCGGTGCGGGCGTCTCCTTGACAACGGGAGCCGCGGAGGCCTGCACCGATGTCGATCCGAGCTCGATCGAGCTGCCCGCCGTAAGCCCGCCGTGATCGGCGAGCAGCCTGATCCGGATCGCCGCCACCGTCGCCTGAGCAGACCGCGGTGCCTCCTGGACGGTCTCGACCACCGATGGGAGCATCTCGAGACTGCCCCAGTCGGCAAGGGTGACGACACCGTTCGCGACCGGGGTGACGAGCTGCCCGAGCACCGTCAGGCCCGTCAGCGAGGAGTTGGCAACGTTGGCCGTGGCATTCGCCGTGCCGGCTGCAACGCTGCCCCGCACGTCGAGCGAGTCGATCGTGATCTCGCCGCCGAAGATCGAAACGGCAAGGGCACGGATACCGCCCTGCGCGCTGGAGGAGACGCCCGGCTGGCCGGCGACACGCACGTCCGCCGAGCCGATCTTCACGACCGACCCGTCATCCGGGAAGAGGTATCCGGAAAGGCTCTGTTCGGTCGCCGGAGGCGACGAGACGGAAAGTGAGACCTGATCCGGCTCACCGGGCTGCACGACCCGCGAGACCACGGCCGTTGCGGTGGCCTCCGGTTGCGTCGGCGAGGCGGAGGCCAGCGAGCCGACGAGCACGACGACGACCGGCACGGCGACGAGAAGGAAGAGGGCGCGTCTCACCGCGGTCAGGGTAGCTCGCGGCGAGCCCGGAGCGCCCGCCAGGCGAGCTGGGAAGCGACGACGAGGAGGAGGACGCCGAAGAGCCGCCTGAGCGCGTGCTCCGGGAGCGAGGTGGCGATCTGGACGCCCGCCTCGACTCCGACGATCGAGGCGACGCCGATCACGAGCGCCGGGCGGAACCGGACGATTCCGTGGCGGGAGTGCCGCCAGACGCCCACTCCGGCCGTTGGCACGACCGCGAGGAGGGACGTCGCCGCCGCCTCCACCTGGCCCAGGCCGAGTGCCACGAGGGCGGGTACGAAGAGAATCCCTCCGCCGACACCGAACAGCCCGGACATCACGCCGGCGCCGAGCCCGAGCAGAACCGCCATGACCGCCGTCGTCGTGGTCATCCGACGATCAGCCAGATGCCGACTCCGGCCAGGAGCGCCGAGAAGCCGAACGTGAGGACGTTGCTCGATATCCGGCGCTGTAGCCCCGCACCGACGACCGCGCCTGCCATCGCCGGTATCCCGATCAGGGCGGCGTAGCCGACGTCCACCTTTCCCCGCAGGGCGTACAGGATGACGCCCGCGAGGGCGGTGATCACGATTGCCCCTAGAGAGGTGGCGGCAGCCGGCTTCGGCCCGAAACCCGCAGCCGTGATCAGCAGCGGCACGATCACGATGCCGCCGCCGACGCCGAACAGCGCGCTGAACAGGCCTGCGACGAGACCGATGAGGACGAGCCGCACGGCCCCATCCTAGGGAGCCGTGCGGACCCGCCCTCGACGTCAGGCGCCTTCGGGGATCGCCTCGAGCGCGGCCTCGGTCGCGAAGTCGCTCTGACGCACGAGCACCGCTGCCACGATGGCGCCGACGAGGGTGACGGCGGCTCCAACCCAGAAGGCGTTCTGGAACCCATTCGTGAGGGCCGCCGGAACCGCCGTGCCGTCCTTGATCTGGCTGTTCGCAGTCGAGGTGGCGACCGTGGAGAGAATCGCGATTCCGACCGCCCCGCCGATCTGCTGGGACGTGTTGATCAAGCCGGAGGCCAGGCCGGCCTCGTCCGGCCTCGTCCCGGCCAGGGCCGCGATCGTCAGCGAGACGAACGCGAGGGGCATTCCGAACCCGATCACGAGGAAGCCCGGGAAGAGGTTCTTCCAGTACGAGCCGTCGGGCGAGACCTGCGTGAAGAGGGCGAGCCCGAGCGTCATCACCGACATCCCGGTGACGAGCGTCGGCTTGACGCCGATGCGCGTCACGGCGGCCGCGGCGACGTTCGCCCAGATGATTGCCGTCCCGGCAACGGCGAGGTAGCCGATACCCGTCTTGAGCGCCGAGAAGTGGAGCACCTGCTGCATGTAGAGGGTCAGCATCAGGAACATCGAGAAGAGCGCCGTGCCCATGATGAACATGACGATGTTGGCTGCAGTCAGGGTCTGCAGCCGGAAGATCGAGAACGGCATCAGGGGGTGCTTCGTGCGGGACTCCTGCCAGATGAACGCCGAGAGGAGGATCACCGCAGAGGCGAACACGCCGATCGTCCGGCCCGAGGCCCAGCCCCAGTCCTGGCCCTTCGTGATCCCGAGCACGAGCACGCTGAGACCGGAGGTGACGAAGATGGCCCCGAGGACGTCGAAGCTCGACTCGGCCTCCTCGCGGCTCTCGGGGAGCAGGAAGGGCGCGGCGATCAACGAGCCGATGGCAACCGGAACGTTGATGAAGAAGATCCACGGCCACGAGAGCCACTCGACGAGCATGCCGCCGAAGAGGACGCCGGCTGCTGCGCCGACGCCGCCGACCGCACCCCAGGCACCGAGGGCGATGTTGCGCTCACGGCCCTCCCGGAACATCGTGGTGAGGATCGAGAGAGCAGCCGGCGAGATCGTGGCAGCTCCGAGGCCCTGGAGCGCGCGCGCCGCGATCAGCGAGCCCTCGCTCCACGAAAGCCCACAGAGCAGGGAGCCGACGGCGAAGATAACGAGGCCCACCATGAAGACGCGGCGCCGGCCGAGCAGATCGGCGAGCCGACCACCGAGCAGGAGGAAGCCGCCGAAGACGAGCGAGTAGGCGGAGATCACCCACTGGAGATTCTCCTGTGAGAACCCGAGATCGATCTTGATCGACGGGAGCGCGACGTTCACGATCGCAATGTCGAGAATGACCATGAACTGCACCATGCACAGCAGGAGCAGCGCCACCCATTTCACCCTGTTCGATCCACTCATCGTTCCGCTTCCTTTGTCTCGTGGTCGATTGCTCGCAGGAGCCTAGTCACTCAACTTGCCAAATGCAAGTTACAACTTCTCTGTTGCAAGTATCTACTTCGAGAACTACACTGCTGATCAGGATGACCCGGTGAAGCCGTACAATCAGTACTGCCCGGTCGCTCACGCGCTCGAGTTCATCGGCGAGCGCTGGAGCCTTCTCGTCGTGCGCGAGTTGCTCCACGGGCCGCTGCGCTACAGCGATCTGCGCGACCGGCTCGAGGGGTGCAGCACGAACGTGCTCGCGACCCGCCTCAGGGACCTCGAAGCGGCCGGCGTCGTCGGCCGGCGTCGGCTCCCTCCGCCCGCTGCGTCGGCCGTGTACGAGCTCACCTCCGACGGAGACATGCTCGCACCCGTGATCGCAGCGCTTGCCCAGTGGGGGGCGCGAACGCTCGGCCCGCCGCCGGCCGGGTTCGCCGCTCCCCCCGGCTGGCTCGAGAAGGCACTCCGAACGGCGGTCGTCGCCTTCGCCCCCCGGGAGCGGGTCGCCTTCTCGATCGACGACGAACGGGCCTCGCTCGACGCGGGCGTTGTCGTTCCGGGGCTGAGCGAGGACGCGGACGCGATCGTGACCGGCACCCCTGGTGGCTTCTATGCGCTCGTCGTGCTCGGCGACCCGGATGCCGTCACGATCGACGGCGACCGCGCCGCTGTCGAGCGGCTCGCCACCGCGGTCGCTCCCGCAGGGCTGGTTTCCGTCTAGAGGCTTCCCGCGGCTGCCCGCCGGAGCACGTCCCAGGCGACCTCTACATCGGCCTCGGTGCTGCGGACGTTGCCGACCGCGAGCCGCAGGACGAAGCGGCCGTCGAGCTTCGTGTGCGAGAGGAAGATCTCGCCGCTCTCGTTGGCGCGGCGCATGATCTCCTCGTTCTCCTCGTCGCTTCCCGTCTTGCGGAAGCAGACGAGCGAGAAGGGCCGCGGCGCACACAGCTCCCAGCCTGGCTCCGCCTCGATCCACTGCTCGAAAAGGGCGGCCAGGCGGATGTGCTCCCGGAGGACCGCCTGGAGGCCCTCGCGGCCGAAGCAGCGCAGCGTCGCCCAGAGCTTCAGCGAGCGGAACCGGCGGCCGAGCGGCTGGCCGTATTCGCTCAGGCTGACGACATCCTCGTCCACGCGCAGGTACTCCGGCACGAGGCTGAAGGCGCGACGGAGGTCGTCGGGCCTGCGACAGAAGAACGCGGAGCAGTCCATCGGGGTAAACAGCCACTTGTGGGGATTCAGTCCGATCGAGTCGGCCCGCTCCCAGCCGGCGAAGTGATGGCGCAGCTCGGGGCAGACGGCGGCCGGTCCGGCGTAGGCCGCGTCGACATGGAGCCACGTTCCGGCTGCCTCGACCCGGTCGGCGATCCTCGCGACCGGATCGATCGCCGTCGAGGACGTGGTACCGATCGTGGCGACGACCGCACAGGCGCCTTCGAGGTCGAGCCGGTCGGGACGCATTGCGTACGACCCGTCGACCGGGGTCGTGCGGAGCTCGAGATCGAGTAGCCGCGCCGCCTTCACGGTGGAGGAGTGCGTGTGCTCGGAGCAGACGACGACGTTGCGGTCCGGGGCGGCTGCCCTGGCGGCGGCGAGCGCCGCGATCAGGCCCGAGGAGGCCGTGTCCTCGATGTGGCCGTGCAACCCCTCCGGCAGGCCGAGCAGCTGCCGCAGCCAGTCGAGGGTCAGCTCCTCGAGCTCCTGCAGGGCGGGCGAGGCCCGCCAGAGGATCCCGACCTGGTTGAGCGCGGCGATCAGAAGCTCGGCCAGGATCCCGGGCGCCGCCGCGGAGGACGGGAAGTAGGCGAAGTAGCGCGGGCTCTGCCAGTGGGTCAGGCCTGGCATCAGCACCTCGTCGAGGTCCTGCAGGATCGCGGCAAACGGCTCCGCCGCCTCGGGCGGAGAAGCGGGGAGAGCGGCCCGAATCGCACCCGGTTCGGCGCTCGAGAGGACGGGGTAGTCGCCGACGTTCTCGAGGTACCGCGCCACCCACTCGAGGGCGGCGGCACCGTCATCGCGGAAGGTGCTCATCCGCGGGCCGCCGCGATCTCGGCCCAGGAGCGGGTGTTCAGCACCTGCTCCTTCGTCAGCCAGGCGCGCCGCGCCAGGCCGATCCCGAGCTCGGCAAAGGCGAGCGCCGCGGTCGAGTGCGCATCGGTGTCGATCGGGATCGCGACCCCGGCCGTACCCGCCAGCCGGGCGTGCACGTCCCGCATGTCGAGCCGGTCGGGCTGGCTGTTGATCTCGAGCGCCGTGCCGGTCTCGGCTGCCCGTGAGACGACCAGCTCGAGATCGAGATCCGCTCCCGCGCGACGCGAGATCCGGCGGCCGGTCAGGTGCCCGATGCAGTCCACATGCGGGTTCTCGATCGCGGCGAGGACGCGCTCGGTGGGGCTCCTGTCGAGCGAGGTGTGAAGCGAGGCGACGACCCAGTCGAGCTCGGCAAGAACGTCGTCCTCGACGTCGACGACGCCGCGCGCGGTGATGTTCGCCTCGACGCCGCGCAGGATCCGGAACGGCGCCACCCTCGCATTGACCTCGTCGATCTCCCGCCACTGCTGCTCGATCCGGCCCTCGCGGAGGTAGTGCGAGTGGTCTGTGAGGCAGAGGAACTCGTAGCCACGGGCGGCGGTGGCAAGGGCCATCTCCTCGATCGTCGCCTTGCCGTCGGCCGACCAGGTCGAGTGGCAGTGCATCTCGCCGCGCAGGTCGCCGAGCTCGACGAGCCGGGGCAGCGTCCCCTCACGCGCTGCCTCCAGCTCGCCGCCGTTCTCGCGCAGCTCCGGCGGGATGAAGCTGTAGCCGAGAAAAGCGTAGAGCGACTCCTCGTCGCGGAAGGTGTGGACGTCGCCGGTCTCGATGACCGTGACGCCGTACTCGGAGACCGACATCCCGCGCCGCTGGGCCTCTTCGCGAAGAGCAACGTTGTGCTCCTTCGAGCCGGTGAAGTGCTGCAGCAGGTCGCCGTAGCTCTCCGGCGGCACGACCCGGAGGTCGAGCCGCAGGCCCTGTCGCGTGATCACGGTCGCCTTCGTGTCGCCCTGGGCCACGATCTCGAGCACCCAGGGAAGGCCTACGAAGTAGCCGGTCAGCGCCGCCGGGTCGGTCGCAGTCGCAATCACGTCGAGATCGCGGAACGTCTCACGCCGGCGCCGCGTGCTGCCGGCCTCGGAGACGTCGACCGCGGCCGGGTGGGCGCGGAGCGTCTCGACCACCTCGCGCACCACCGGCAGCCCCTTGCCGAGCAGCCCGCGCCGCTGCTCGTCGGCTCCCTGGCCCTCGGCGAGTGCCTTCAGGATCTTCGCCTCGGTGGTGGCGCCGAGGCCCGGCAGGGTGCGGAGCCGCTCGCCTTCCGCCGCGGCCTTCAATTCCGCGAGCGTTGTGACGCCGAGCTCGCGCCAGATTCGCGCCGCCGTCTTCGGGCCGAGGCCGGGCAGCCGCATGAAGGCTGTCACCTCGCCGGGTACCTCCACGCGCCGTTTCGCGAGGGCCTCCATGTCGCCGGTCTCGACGGCCTCCACGATCTTCGCCTCGATCGTCTTGCCGATGTCGGGCAGCTCTTTGGCCTTTCCTTCGAGCGCCAACCCGGCAACCGACGCCGCGGTATCGCGGATTCGCGCAGCCGCGCGGCGGTAGGCGCCGACGCGAAACGACTGCTCGGCGAGGATCTCGGACATGTCCGCGAGCTGGTCGAAGAGGTCGGCCAGAGCGTCGTTTCGAGGGAGGCCTGCAGGCATCACTCGATCATAGGCCCGCCGGTGCGGGCAGAATTGCCCGATGCGCGCCATGGTCTGCCTGCCGACGTACGACGAGCGCGAGAACATCGGGCCGATGGTGCGGGCCCTCGGGGAGCGGATCGACACCTCCCGCGACCGGGTGCTCGTGATCGACGACAACTCGCCCGACGGCACCGGTGCCCTGGCCGACGAGCTCGCCGCCGAGCTCCCGTGGGTCGAGGTGCTGCATCGCGATCGGAAGGCAGGGCTCGGCCCCGCGTACATCGCCGGGTTCAAGCGGGCGCTCGCCGCGGGGGCCGAGCTGGTGCTCGAGGTCGACTGCGACTTCTCGCACGACCCGAAGGACGTGCCCCGTCTGATCGCCGCCTGTGAGGGAGGGGCAGACCTGGCACTCGGCTCACGTTGGGTGAAGGGGGGCGGCACCGTCAACTGGGGCCGGGGCCGCGTCCTGATCTCACGGGGCGGCAGTCTCTACGCTCGCACGATCCTCGGCGTTGGCATTCGAGACCTGACAGGAGGCTTCAAGTGCTTCCGCAGAGCAGTCCTCGAGCGCCTCGACCTCGATGCGATCGTCGCCAAGGGCTACGGCTTCCAGATCGAGACGACGTACCGTGCCCTGCGGGCGGGGGCCTCCGTCGTCGAGGTCCCGATCACGTTCGTCGACCGGAGGGTCGGGGAGTCGAAGATGGACGGCTCGATCGTGGTGGAGGCGATACTGCAGGTGCCGGCGCTGCGCTACCGGGCCTTGCGCGGGGGGCTGTAGCGGGCCGACCCCCGTCGCCTGCCTACACTTGACCGGATGGACGAGGTCACGGACGCGACATTCGACGAGGACGTGCTCGGGAGCGCAATTCCGGTGATCGTCGAGTTCGGCGCTCCCTGGTGCCGGCCCTGTCGGGCGATCGAGCCGGCGCTCGGCGAGATCGCCGCGGCCGCGGAGGGCCGGGTCCGCCTCGTCAAGCTCGACATCGACGACAACCTGCGGACTCCGTCGCGCTACGGCGTCCTCTCGGTGCCGACCGTGATCCTGTTCGCCGGCGGCGAGGCGAGGGAGACGCTGATCGGGCCGCACGGCAAGAGCCGCTACGAGCGGGCCTTCGCGCCGTATCTCGACGGGTGAGTCGTGCCTGGGAGGATCTCGTCTCGGGCGAGGAGGTCGCCTCCCGCACCACGGAGCCGCCCCGGGCGGCGCGCCTGGAGGGGCTTCCGCACGATCTCGACCCGCGCGTCGCCGAGGCGCTCGCCGGCGCAGGGATCACTGGGCTGTTCTCCCACCAAGCAGAGGCCTGGGAGGCCGCGGCGCGCGGCGAGGATGTCATCGTCACGACCGGAACCGCCTCGGGGAAATCGCTCGCGTTCAACCTCCCGGTACTCGACGCCATCGCACGCTCGCCCACCGCACGGGCGCTCTACCTCTACCCGACCAAGGCGCTGAGCCAGGATCAGGCACGAGGCCTGACCCGACTTCGGCTCGGCGGGCTGCGGCCCGCGATCTACGACGGAGACACCGAGACGGAGCGGCGCGCGCACATCCGGCGCTCCGCGAACGTGATCCTCACGAACCCGGACATGCTTCACGTCGGGATCCTCCCCAACCACGGCCTCTGGGGCAACGTGCTGCACAACCTCGAGGTGATCGTCGTCGACGAGGCACACGTCTATCGCGGCGTCTTCGGCTCGCATGTCGCCAACGTGCTGCGCCGCCTGCGCCGTCTTGCCCTCGCATACGGCGCCGACCCGCGGTTCCTGCTCGCCTCGGCGACGATCGCGAACCCGGGCGAGCTGGCGCTCGCGCTCACGGGCCGCCCGGCCACCGTGATCGAAACGGACACGTCGGCGCGCGCGGAGCGGGATGTCGTGCTCTGGAACCCGCAGCTGCTCGACCCGGAGCTGGGGACGAGGGCGAGCGCCCTCTCCGAGGCGTCCCTCCTGATGGCCGGTCTCGTGTCGCGCGGCCTGCGGACGATCTGCTTCGCGAAGAGCCGCAAGGCCGCCGAGCTGATCCACCGCTTCACGGCCGACCGCGTCGACGCCGCGACAGCCGCCCGGCTCGCCCCCTACCGCGCGGGCTACACGCCGGGGCAGCGCCGCGAGATCGAGCGGAGACTGATGGACGGTGAGCTACTCGGCGTCGCCGCCACCGACGCTCTCGAGCTGGGTATCGACATCGGCGCCCTCGACTGCGCGATCTCGGTCGGTTTTCCCGGTACCGTCGCCTCGCTGCGGCAGCAGTGGGGACGGGCCGGGCGGCGCGGCCACGGGCTAGCGGTGCTGATCGCAAGCGAGGACGGCCTCGACCAGTTCTTCATGCGCGAGCCGGAGGCGCTGCTCGGGCGGCGTGTCGAGGCGACCCGGCTTGACCACGCGAATCCACGAATTCTCGACCCGCACGTCTACGCGGCCGCTTACGAGGGCCCGATCTCCGCCGCCGACTCGGGGACGCTCGGCCCGGAGGCGCTCGAGCGGGCAGCGTTGCTACCCGAGCTCGATCAGACGCCGGCCGGCTTCGTCTGGACGGGCCGGGACACGCCGGCAGGGCGGTTCTCGCTGCGCTCGGGAGGGAGGGACTCGTTCACGATCGTCGATACCTCGACCGGCTCCGTACTCGGCCTGATCGAGCGAGAGCGCGCATACTCATCCGTACACGAGGGCGCCGTCTACCTCCACCTCGGCGAGCAGTACCTCGTCCTCGGGCTGGACGAGGCGACGCGGACGGCGCTCGTCGAGCCCGGCCGGGTCGACTTTTACACGCAGGTGCAGAAGGACACCCAGACCGCGATCGAGCAGCCGCTCCGAGCTGCCCGGGTTGCGGGGGTCGACCTCGTCTTCGGCCAGGTCTCGGTGACAGAGCAGGTGATCGCCTACCAGCACAAGGCGATCGCGGATGGCTCGACCCTCGCGGTCGTGCCCCTGATCCTGCCGGAGGTCACCTTCGACACCGAGGCGGTCTGGTTCGCACCCGGACCTGACCTGCTCGAGGGAATCGAGGAGATGCCCGTGCTGCTCGGCGCGCTCCACGCCGCCGAGCACGCGCTGATCTCGCTGCTTCCTCTATGGGCGATGTGCGATCGCTGGGACATCGGCGGCCTCTCCACGAACCTCCATTTCCAGACGGGGCAGCCGACCGTGTTCGTCTACGACGGCCATGCCGGCGGAGTCGGGATCACCGAGCGCGGCTTCGACTGTTTTGCGGGCTGGGTCGCTGACACCGAGCGGCTCCTGCGCGGCTGCCCCTGCACGAGCGGCTGCCCCTCGTGCGTACAGAGCCCGAAGTGCGGCAACCTGAACGAGATGCTCGACAAGGCCGCGGCGGCGGCCCTGCTGCGGCGGATGAGTGAAAGCTGACGGAGCCTGTCGATTGTCGGCCAAGCCGTTCGTCGTGTTCGTGCAATCGTCCACGAACGAGGAAGGAGCAAGAGATGGAGTACCTGGCACTGGTGTACGGCAACCCAGAGACCTGGGACAGCCTCTCGGACGAGGAGCGCGCCGCCTCGTACGAGGGCTACATGGCCGTGGCGCGCGATGCGACGGCCGCCGGGGCTCTCGTCGACGCGAGCGAGCTCGAGTCGACCGGGACGGCGACGAGCGTCCGTGTCCGGGGCGGCGAGGCCCTCGTATCCGACGGGCCCTATGCCGAGGTGAAGGAGTCGCTCGGTGGCTACTACCTGTTCTCGTGCGACACGCTCGAGGACGCGGTCGAGTGGGCTGCGAAGATCCCGGCAGCGTGGCACGGCGGCGCGATCGAGGTGCGGCCGGTGCATGCGGGCGAGGAGGCGGCGTCATGAAGTACGCAATGCTCGTCTACACCGACCAGTCCGGCTGGGACTCCTACTCGGAGGAGGAAGCGACACAGCTCCGGGCCGAGTCGATGCCGCGCTGGAACGCCCTCTTCGAGGAGATGGCGCGAGTCGACCCCGACGCGATGGGCCGTGAGCTCGCGTCGGCGTCGGAGGCGAAGGTCGTGCGGGTCGTCGACGGCGAGACGCTCGTCACCGACGGACCGTTCGCGGAGACGAAGGAGCTGATCGGCGGTTTCTTCCTGACCGAGCTCCCCGATCTCGACGAGGCAATCCGCCTGGCGACAATCGCTCCCGCCGCGGAGTACGGCACACTCGAGATCCGGCCGCTTGCGACCCGGTGAGCGAGCGGCTCACCGCGGTCTACGCAGAGGAATGGCCGCGGTGCGTCGCGATCCTGACCCGCGTTCTCGGCGACCTCGAGCGCGCCGAGGACGCGGTGCAGGAGGCGTTCGCGACCGCGCTCGAACGCTGGCCGCAGACCGGCGTCCCGGACAACCCCGGAGCGTGGATCGTGACGACGGCCCGCAACCGCGCAATCGACCGGCTTCGCCGTGAGCACGTGCTCGCCGGCAAGACGGCGCTGCTCGCCCGTCTGGAAGCACTCCCCTTCGACCCCGACGAGGTGAACGCTCTGCCGGACGAGCGGCTCACGCTGCTCTTCACGCGCTGCCACCCGGCACTCGCCGCCGACGTGCAGGTCGCACTCACCCTACGCGAGGTCGGCGGCCTGACGACACCCGAGATCGCGGCGGCGTTTCTCGTACCCGAACAGACGATGGCCCAGCGGCTCGTGCGCGCTAAACGGAAGATCCGCACGGCAGGGATTCCGTTCCGCGTACCGGCCGACTCGCTCCTACCCGACCGCCTGGCGGCAGCCCTTCGCGTGATCTACCTGATCTTCAACGAGGGCTATGCCGCAAGCGCCGGAGCCACGCTTGTGCGGCGTGGCCTGTGCGCCGAAGCGATCAGGCTCGCGAAGCTCCTCTGTGTCCTCATGCCCGACGAGCCGGAAGCCTTAGGGGTCCTCTCGCTGATGCTGCTCCAGGACTCCCGCCGCGATGCGCGGCTGTCGCTCGAGGGTGAGCTCGTGCTGCTCGCCGACCAGGATCGATCATTATGGGACACGCGGGCGATCGACGAGGGCCTGCGGATGCTCCGGCGCGCAGAAGCACAGCGGCGCCCCGGGACCTATCAGCTTCAGGCAGCGATCGCAGCCGGCCACGCCCAGGGCTCCGACCCGGCCGTGCTGGCAGCCGCATACGGGGCGCTGCTCCAGCTCGACGGGTCACCGGTTGCGCGGCTCAACCACGGTGTAGCAGTGGCACTCGCCGGCGACGTCAAGGGCGGCCTGAGCCTGATCGAGGTCATCGGCGGGCTCGAGGGCTATCGGCCCTATCACGCTGCCCGGGCCGACCTGCTGCGCCGCCTGGAGCGCCTCGACGAGGCAACGAGCGCCTATTTGCGAGCCCTCGAGCTTTCGGAGGAGGGCCCGGAGCGCCGCTTCCTCGAACGACGGCTCGACGAGACCCGGGCTGCATCGCCAGAATGATCACATGCCCTGCTCCCGCCACCTCCGATGACGATGCAAGAGGCGCGTGGAGGGACGCTGATCCTCGGGGGCGGCTTCGCCGGAGCCTCCGTGGCGCGCCAGCTCGGCCGGCGCGGCGCCACGATCATCTCGCCCCAGAACGCGATGCTCTATACCCCGCTGCTGCCGGAGGCCGCCTCGGGCACGCTCGAGCCCCGACACGTCGTCGTCCCGCTCCGGCAGATGTGCCCGCACGCCGACCTCGTGCTCGGGAGTGTGACGTCACTCGACACGGCTGCGAAGAGCATCACGGCCGAGACGATCGTCGGTCCCGCGACGATCTCGTACGACCGGCTCGTCGTTGCCCTCGGCGCCGTGACCCGGGTGTTCCCCGTCCCGGGTCTCGTCGAGCACGGCCGTGGCTTCAAGGACCTGGCAGACGCCATCTCGCTGCGAAACCACGTCCTGCAGCGGCTCGAGGCGGCCGCCGCCGGGGGGCCGGAGGCGGAGCTCGGTTTCGTCTTCGTCGGCGCCGGCTACGCCGGAGTCGAGGCGCTCGCCGAACTGCACGATCTCGTCCAGGCCGCGTTACGGTTCTACCCATCGTTGCGGAGCGCGCCACAACGTTGGGTCCTCGTCGACGCCGCGCCCACGATCCTCGCCGACATCCCCCGCCGGCTCGGCGCGTACGCCGCCAGGCGCCTTCTGCGTCGTGGGATCGAGATCCACGTCGGCGAGACGCTCGTCTCGTGCGACGGCGAGACCGCTGTCCTCTCCGGGGGCGCAGCGATCCCCACGCATACGCTCGTCTGGACGGCCGGCGTCACGCCCTTGCCCCTCCTCCGTGAGTTCGGCCTGCCGCTCGACGACCGCGGGAGGGTCCGCGTCGAGCCGACGCTTCGGGTCGAGGGGACATCCGACATCTGGTCGCTCGGTGACTGCGCCGCCGTCCCGAATGCTCTCACACCCGGCGAGCTCGATCCTCCGACCTGCCAGCACGCACTGCGCCAGGCGCGCTGCCTCGCCCGGAACCTGGCCGGTGAGGAGAAGCCCTACGGATACCGCATGCTTGGCCAGGTGGCGACGCTTGGTCACTACAAGGGAATCGCCGACGTGCTCGGGGTGCACCTCTCGGGCTTTCCCGGGTGGTTTGTCGCGCGCACCTACCACCTCTATGCCCTTCCCCTGCTCAGCCGTCGCTTACGTGTCGTCACGGACTGGACGATCGCCCTCTTCTTCCGGCGCGATATCGCCGAGCTCTCGAGTCTCGGGCATCCCGACGGGTTGGCCGATCAGCCGCCGAGCGACCGCAGCGCCGACCCGAGCGACTGACGCAGCGCCAGCACCGGAGCGAACAGGTCGCCGTCGCTGGCGACCCTGGCTCGCACCTCGTCGAAGCCGAATACGGAAGGATCGAGGCCGGCGCGGACCTCGGGCCAGCGAAGCGGGGTCGAGACCGGAGCTCCCGGACGAGGCCTGACGGAGTAGACGGCGGCGGTCGTCCGACCGGGGCCGTTCTGGTTCGCGTCGAGGAGCACTCCCCGCCGCTTGCTCTTCGTCCACTCGGTCGTGACGAGCCCTGGATGAGCCCGGGCAAGTGCGCCGGCGATGATCCCGGCGAATGCGCGGGTCTCGTCGTAGCCGTGCCGCCGCGCGATCGGTACGAGCACGTGGATTCCCCGGGAACCGCTCGTCTTGGGGAAGCTCTCGAGCCCCACGATGTCGAGCGCCTGCTTGACGAGCAGCGCCACCTCGACCACCTCGGGGAAGCCGACGCCCTCGGAGGGATCGAGGTCGAAGATCACCCAGTCCGGACGCCCCGGACGATCGATCCGGGACGTCCAGGCGTTCATGTCGATGCAGCCCATGTTGACCATCCAGAGGAGCGCGAGGTCGTCGTTGACGAGCGGGTGGTCGATCAGCCGCTTCTCGCCGTCGCGGGTCGAGGCGGGGAACGGCGCGCGCCCGATCCAGTCCGGCATGTGCTTCGGGGCGTCCTTCTGGAAGAAGTGCTTGCCCTGCCACCCGTCCGGATACCGCTTCATCGTGAACGGACGGTCGCGCAGGTGTGGCACCAGGGTGGGCGCGATGTCGCGGTAGTACGCGAGCAGGTCGCCCTTGCTGATCCGCTCCTCGGGCCAGAACGGCTTGTCCAGGTTCGAGAGCTTCAGCACTCGACTACCCCGCCGAAGCTCGGCCGGCATCGGTACTGTCGCCGGGTCGCCGCGAAGACCGAGGTAGACCGGCGCGCGGAGACGACCGTCTCGTGTCCACTCGGCGAACTCGATCTCTGCGACGAGCACCGGCTCGACCCAGGACACCTCGTCGCGGCGGGATCGCGGCGGCGTAGGCGCCCCGGAGAGCGGCGGCACCTCGCGGCGCAGCGGTGTGAGCAGGGCGTGGAGCCGGTCGAGCTCGGCGTCGGTCAGCCCGGTACCGACGTTGCCCGCATAGCGCAGGCCTTCGGCCGTCCGCTCGGCGACGACGAGGGAGCCGATCCCGCTCGAGCGCCGGCCCTTGCCGGCCTTTGTGCCGACGATCACGAGCTCCTGAAGCTGCTTCAGCTTCAGCTTGCGCCAGTTGGGCGAGCGGCGGCCCGGCCGGTACGGCGCGTCGAGCCGCTTGGCCACCACGCCCTCGAGGCCCTGCTCCCGCGCCGCCTGCTCGAGCGCTGCGCCGTCCTCGAAGGACGGCGAGATCAGAACGCCGGCGACCGACGTGTCGAGCAGAGGCTTCAGGGCCTCGCGGCGGCGGGCATACGTGCACGTCACGATCGATTCGCCGTCCAATTCGAGCACGTCGAATGCCACGAAGACGAGCGTTCCCGTCCCCTGCTGCAGAAGCCCGAACCCGGAGCGGCCCGACTCGTCGAGCGCGCAGATCTCGCCGTCGAGCACCGCCGAGCGCGAGCGAACCGCCTGACCGAGCGCGGCCGCGACCGTTGGGAAGCGGCCGGTCAGGTCGTTGCCGTTGCGACTGTGCAGCTCGGCGCTGCCGTTCCGGACGACCGCGATCGCGCGAAAACCGTCCCACTTCGGCTCGAACGCCCAGCCGGGGCCGGTCGGCAGTGAGTCGGTCGCGGTCGCCAGCATCGGTCCGTACAGCTCGGGCGGGCCAGACATCGCCGCATCATCCCCGATCGCCGCGTGCTCCCTTAACACCTCCGTCACACTCGAGCGGTCGTCCCTGCACATTGCGGCTTTCCGAGCGGGGGATAAGCCTGTGGAAAGTGTGGAGAGTCTGCGCCACGCCACCCAGCGAGGCTAGCCGACCGGGTCGCGCGCTTCTAGGCGAAGACGCCCATGGCGCGGAACTTCGCGCGGCGGGTGCGGCGAAGGGTAGCCGCGTCGAGGCCGTCGAGCTCGGCGAGATGCGAGACGAGCGACTCCCGCAGCAGCACGGCGGCTGCGTCGGGATCGGTCTGCGCACCTCCCTCGGGCTCGGGGACGATGCCCTCGATCACGCCGAGGTCGAGGCAGTGCGCCGCGTCGAGTCGGAACGCCGACGCCGCCTTCTTGGCCTGCGAGGCGTCCCGCCAGAGGATCGCCGCGCAACCCTCGGGCGAGATCACGGAGTAGATCGCGTTCTCCTGCATCAGTACCCGGTCGGCGACGGCGATCGCGACGGCGCCGCCGGAGCCACCCTCGCCGATCACGACCGAGACGGTGGGAACGCCGAGACGGGCCATGACGGCCTGCGAGCGGGCGATCGCGCCGCCCTGGCCATGCTGCTCGGCAGCGACACCCGGAAAGGCACCCGGCGTGTCGACGAGCGTCACGAGCGGAAAGCGGTGGCGGTCGGCGAGCTCCATCACGCGCATCGCCTTGCGGTAGCCCTCGGGATAGGCCATGCCGAAGTTGCGGCTCGTGCGCTCTTTCAGGTCGCGGCCCTTCTGATGGCCGAGCAGGGCGATCGTACGACCCTCGAGCTTCCCGATCCCGCTCACGATCGCGTGGTCGTCCATCCGGCCGCGGTCGCCGTGAAGCTCGAAGAAGTCGGCCAGGATCCGCTCCACGTAGTCGAGCGTGTACGGGCGGTCCTGATGGCGGGCGAGCTCGACGCGCTTCCAGATCTCCTCGTCCGAGGTGTCGTCCTCGAGTCGTTCGAGCTGGCGTTGCAGCCTCTCGAGCTCGGCCGAGAGGCGCGTTCCTCGAAGCAGCTTGACGCCGCTCAGCTTGGCGAGGCGGTCGCGAAGGCCAAGCTCCGCCTCGGTGGTCACGGCTCGCTCCCGAAGAGCCGAAGCAGCTGCGCGAGGACGGGCCGGAGCTCCGGCCGGGGCACGATCCGGTCGATGTGCCCGAAGCGCAGGTTCGACTCGGCGAGGCCGAAGTCGTCGGGCAGCTTCTCCCGCGTCGTCTGGGCCACGACCCGTGGGCCGGCGAAGGACATCAGCGCCCCCGGCTCGGCAAGCAGCACGTCGCCGAGCGAGGCGAAGCTTGCTAGCAGACCGCCGGTCGTCGGGTGCGCGAGCACCGAGATCATCACGCCGCCCGCGTCATGGAAGTCCTCCAGCGCGCACACCGTCTTCGGCAGCTGCATCAGCGCCAGGATCCCCTCCTGCATCCGAGCACCGCCGGACGAGGACACGGAGATGAGCGGTAGCCGCTCCTCGGCGGCGTGCTCGCAGGCGCGAACGAACTTCTCGCCGACGACGCTCCCCATCGAGCCGCCCATGAACGAGAAGTCCATCACCGCGAGCCGGCACGGATGACCTTCGATCCGTGCCGCGCCGGTGATCATCGCGTCGCCGAGCCCGGTCGAAACCTCCGCCTCGGCTAGTCGCTCGGGGTAGGGCTTGAGGTCGAAGAACTCGAGCGGATCGCCCGAGCGAAGCGACCGCTCGTCCTCGACGAAGCTCCCCCCGTCCGCCAGCTGCTCAACCCGATCGAGACCACGCACGGGGTAGTGGTGCCCGCACTGGGGACACACGCGAAGGTGGACCTGCAACTCGTCGTCGCGGTAGTGGGATCCACAGCCGGGACAGGTGTTCGGGTGCTTTTTCGTCGACCCGTCGTCGAGGGTGGCCCGCTTGTGCTCGATCGAGACGTCGATCTTGTCGGTAGCGGACATCTGCGCCATCTTAGACCCGGCCCGGCCGCCCACGGTTACAGGCCGGCGGGCTACAGCCCTGCGGCAGCAGCGAGCCGCACGAGGACGGCCGGGTCGGCGTCGGGCGCGAACCCCGTCAGGCCGAGCCCCGCGAGCGGGAGCCGCCGGACGACGTCGCCCAGCAGCGCCTCGGCCTCGGTGACGGTCGGCCCGCCCGGCACGGGCATGAAGACCGAGAGCTCCCCCGGCCGCAACACGTCACAGTCGAACGCCACATAAACCCGGTCACAGCCGGCGAGCGCCCGGCCGAGGTCGCCGTCGATCCCGTGGTCTTCCATGAACGCGAGCTCGGCCGGATCGAGGCTCCGCGCACCCACGTGCGCGACATCGCCCGGCGCGACGTCCCCGCCGTCGATCGCCAACCGCAACGGCATCCCCCAGAGATTGCCGGACGGCGAGGTCTCGGGCGTGTTCAGGTCGCCGTGGGCGTCGATCCAGACGACCGCAAGACGGCCGCCTCGCCGGGCCAGCCCGCGGATCGCTCCCACATGCGCGCAACAGCAGCCGCCGAGCACGAGCGGGCGAGACGGGCGATTCCGCTCCTGGGCGGCGATCTGCTCCTCGAGAGACTCCTCCTCGATCACCGCCGCTTCGGGGTAGGGCAGTTCCAGCCAGGCCGCTTCCGCGATCGACTCACCGCCCGCGCCCCAGGCCCGCGGCACGCGCACGAGCCCTGCGGCGAACTCCCGCCCGCAGCTGTGGCACTGATACTCGTCGTCGATCGCGACCGCTGTCAGCGTCCGGCAGTCGGGACAGCGGGCCCGCAGCGTGCTCATACTCGCGAGTCGGTCAGGCTTCGTCGTGCCAGCGTCGGAAGACGAGGCAGGCGTTGTGGCCGCCGAAGCCGAACGAGTTGGAGACGGCGACCTCGACCTGCTCGTGTCGCGCCTCGTTCGGGATGTAGTCGAGATCGCACGTCGGATCCGGCGTCGTCTGGTTGATCGTCGGCGGCAGGATCCCGCGCTCGAGGGCGAGGATCGTGAAGATCGCCTCGATCGCGCCGGCGGCGCCAAGGCAGTGCCCGGTCGCGCCCTTGGTGGAGGAGATCGGCGTCCGGTAGGCCTTCTCCTCGCCGAGCGCGATCTTGAGCACGCGCGTCTCGCCCGTGTCGCCGGAAGGCGTCGAGGTGCCGTGGGCGTTGACGTAGCCGACGTCCTCAGCCTCGATGCCGGCATCGGCGAAGGCCATCCTGAGCGCCCGGGCGGGGTTCTCACCCGTCGGGTCGGGGTCGGAGACGTGGTTCGCGTCGGAGGAGACGCCGTAGCCGAGCAGCTCGGCATAGATCTTCGCCCCGCGTGCCTTCGCGTGCTCGAGCTCCTCGATCACGACCACCGCCGCAGCTTCACCCATCACGAAGCCGTCGCGCTCGCCGTCGAAGGGGCGCGAGCCGCGCTCCGGGTCGTCGTTGCGCCTCGAGATCGCGCGCATGGCGCCGAATCCGGAGATGCTCACGCGCGTCACGGGCGCCTCTGTGCCTCCGCAGAGCATCACGTCCGCGCGGCCGAGCCGGATTGCGTCCATCCCGTCGCCGATCGCCATGTTCGACGCCGCGCAGGCGGTGCACTGCGAGAGCAACGGCCCCCGCGTGCCGAGCTCGATCGAGACCCACCCCGCCGCGAGGTTCGGGATGATCTGGACGATCGAGAACGGATTGACCCGGTCGGGGCCGCGATCGTTGAGCTGGTTGACACAGGTCTCGAAGGACTTGAGGCCGCCGATCCCCGTCGCGACCGCTGCACCGACTCGTTCGGCGATCGGCGCTATCTGCAGCCCCGAGTCGGTCTCCGCCTGCCGTGCCGCCGCGAGGGCGAGGTGCGTGAAGCGATCCATCCGCCGCGACGCCTTGTAGTCGACGTAGTCGGTGACCTCGAGGTCGCGGACCTCGCAGGCGAAGTGCACCGGGTAGCCGGTCGTGTCGAACTGCGTAATCGGGCCGGCGCCAGACTTTCCGGCGATCAGGCCCGCCCACGTGTCCTCGGCCGTATTCCCGAGCGAGCTCACGGCACCGATCCCGGTCACGACGATCCTGCGTCTAGGCGTCTGCTCCGTCACGGGAAATCAGGCTACATGCCGAGGCCGCCGTCGACGAGCAGCACTTCGCCCGTGACGAACGATGCCGCGGCGGAGCAGAGGAAGCGAACGGCGCCGGCAACGTCCTCTGCCTCGCCGAGGCGGCCAAGGGGCGTCTGCGCGAGCATGGCCGCAGTTGCCTCCTCCGGCAAGACCTCGGTCAGCTGGGACTTCACGTAGCCGGGGGCCACGACGTTGGCGCGGACGTTGCGGCTTCCGAGCTCGCGCGCCAGCGACTTGGTGAAGCCAATCATGCCGGCCTTCGAGGCGGCATAGTTGGTCTGACCCCCGTTGCCGTGTACGCCGACGATCGACGAGATGTTGACGATCGAGCCGGAGCGCTTCTTCATCATCGGACGGGTGACGGCGCGGCAGGTGTAGAAGACCGAAGAGAGGTTCGTGTCGATCACGGTGCGCCAGTCGTCGTCACTCATCCGCGCCAGCAAACCGTCCCGCGTCAGGCCGGCGTTGTTGACGAGGATGTCGACGTCCCCCGCAGCCTCGACGAGTGCGGCGGCCGACTCGGGATCGGAGACGTCTGCCCGCACCGCCCGGCCGCCGATCTCGCGGGCGACCTCCTCGGCCTCCTCCTGGCCCGTCCGGTAGCCCACCACGACCATGGCGCCGGCGGCTGCCAGCTCCACCGCGATCGCGCGACCGATCCCACGCGAGGCGCCGGTGACGAGCGCCAGCTTGCCGTCCAGCCTGCAGAAGCCACTCATGCCGAGAGAGCTTCCCGCGCCTTCTCGAGACTCGCGAGATCGTTGACGGAGATTGCGCGCACACTCTTGTCGATCCGCTTGACGAGACCCGACAGCACGTTTCCGGGGCCGATCTCGACGAATGTGGTGACGCCGCCGTGCACGAGCTCACGCGCTGCCTGGGTGAACTTGACGGGCGCGGTCAGCTGGTCGACGAGCAGCGATGCGAGACGGGTTGCGGGCTCGACGCGGGCCGTCACCGTGGACATGAAGGGTGCGATCGGATCGTGGAACCGGATCGTGTCGATCGCGGGCTTCAACCGATCGGCCGCGCGTGCTACGAGCGGGCTATGGAACGCCCCCGACACCTTCAGCCTGATGGCTCTTCGCGCGCCGAGGTTCTCGGCCTCGGCGCAGAGCTCCTCGACGGCGTCGTTCTCGCCGGAGATCACGATCTGGCCAGGGCAGTTGTAGTTGGCAGGCCAAACACCGACGATCTTGCGGCACAGGTTCTCGACCGCTTCGTCCTCGAGCCCGAGGATCGCGGCCATCGAGCCGGGATGCCGGCGGGCCGCCTCTGCCATGGCGAGGCCGCGCTCACGCACGAGCCCGATCGCCTCGCCTGTCCCCATCGCGGAGACAGCTGCGAGTGCCGAGAACTCCCCTACCGAGTGGCCGACGACGACGTCGGGCTCGAGCCCTTCGGCGCGCACTGCGGCAAGGATCGCGAGGCACGTCGCCACGAGCGCCGGTTGCTGCACCTCGGTGTCGACGAGCTCCTCCAGAGGGCTGTCGAAACAGAGCTTCTGCAGATCGAGGCCAGACGCCTCGCTGCCGACTCGATAGACCTCCATCGCCGCGGGCACCGCCTCGGCGATCTCTCGTCCCATCCCGGCCTCGAGCGCACCCTGACCGGGAAAACAAAATGCGACAAGGTTTCTCCCTGCGGGAGAAACCGTTAGATAGGGCGACGAATTGGTTGATGTCTCCATGCTGGTCACCTCTTCGGTTCTCCTCTTTCGTTGTCTTGCCGATCAAGCGATCTCAGTCTCTTGCCGCGAACGACCGGACGCACTATCTAGCGCACTTCTGCCGAACGCAGAAGTGCCTCGCCGCCCCATTCGATCAGAGCCGAGCCCCAGGTGAGGCCCGCTCCCATTCCCGTCATCAACACGAGCGCGCCTTCCGTGAGCCGCCCCTCGGCCCGGGCGTCGGCCAGCGCGAGCGGGATCGAGCCGGACGACGTGTTCCCGTAACGGTCGACGTTGACAACCGTCTTCTCCGGGGCGATCCCGAGCTTACCGATTGCGTAGTCGATGATCCGCTTGTTTGCCTGGTGTGGCACGTACACGTCGACCTCGTCGATCGTGCGACCGCACTCCTCGAGAATGGCCTCGGCGGACGACACCATCACCCGCGTGGCAAACCGGAACACCTCACGCCCGTTCATGCGGAGAATCGACTTCGGGTCGTCGAAGTGCCGCGAGCCGCTTCCCGGATAACAGAGGTGGATGCCTCCGCCGCCGTCTGCACCGAGCTCGAAGCCGAGGAAGCCCCCCGCCGAAACGGGCTCCATCACAACGGCGCCGGCGCCGTCTCCGAAGAGCACGACCGTCGAGCGGTCCTCCCAGTCGAGCACCTTGGAGAGCACGTCGCCGCCGATCACGAGCGCCTTCCGGGACAGGCCCGACGCGAGCATGCCGTAGCCCTGCGCGATTGCGTACATGAAGCCCGTGCACCCGGCGAGCAGGTCGTAGGCAGCGGCGTTCTTCATCCCGAGCATGTCGGCAAGCAGGGCGGACGAGGTCGGAAACAGCATGTCGGGCGTGACGGTGGCGCAGATCACGAGATCGATCTCGGACGGATCGGCGCCTGCCTCGGCAAGCGCCTGTTTCACCGCCGGCAGGGCGATGTCGGTGAGTGCCTCGTCCTGCGTGGCGATGCGCCGCTCACGGATCCCGGTTCGCTCGCGAATCCACTCGTCCGAGGTGTCCACGAAGCGCGCCATATCGTCGTTCGTCATCACCGTGGCGGGCACATTCGTCCCGAGCCCGGTGATCCCGATCCGCTGCCCGGTGGCGAGACCGATCATCGTTCCACCGCGAAGGTGAGCGTCCCACGGGCAGCGAGCTTCCCGTCCACGGTTGCCGTCGCCTTACCGCGACCGACCGGGCCTCGCATGGCGTCGATCTCGCAGGTCAGGGTGAGGGTCTCGCCCGGAGAGACGATCCGCTTGAAACGGCAGTCATCGATGCCGGCGAAGAAGGCGATCTTGCCGCGGTTCTCCTCCTCGACGAGCACCGCTACGGCGCCCGCCTGCGCCATCGCCTCGACGATCAGGACGCCGGGCATAACGGGTCGGGCGGGGAAGTGCCCCGGGAACCACCAGTCGTCCCCGCGGACGAGCCTCGTCGCGACGACCTTGTGCCCCGGGACGAGCTCGATCACCTCGTCCAGCAGCAGGAACGGATCGCGATGCGGCAGAATCCGCTCGATCTCCTCCTTGCCGAAGGGCACGACGGGCAGGCTCATCCCGGCTCCTCGACTGCGAGCAGCTCGCGCATCGCCGCGCGGCCACGGTGTGCGTAGCACTTGGCGGTGCCGACCGGCATCCCGGAGGCCGCCGAGATCTCCTCGAACGAGAATCCGAGTGCATCCCGCAGAACGAGCACCCGCGCCTGGGCCGCAGGAAGCTCCGCGAGCCCGTCCCTGAGATCCGCGCGGAGCTCGGAGAGCTCGGCCTCGTCCGCCGGCGGACGGTCGGGCGCGACGCGCCCATCCTCGTCGAGCGGATCATGACGCCGACCGCCGCGCCGCACTGCGACGTCCCGGCAAGCATTGATCGTGAGGCGGTGGAGCCAGGTCGTGAACGCGGCCTCGCCCCGGAACTGCCCGAGCTTCACGCAGAGCTTGGCAAGTGCGTCCTGGGCGGCATCCTGGGCGTCCTCGGGATCGGCCAGGATGTGAGAGGCAAGTCGCTCGACGCGCGGCGCGTGGCGGCCGCAGAGCGCGGCAAGCGCGGCCGCGTCGCCGTCCTTGGCGCGTTTGACGAGGATCGGATCGCTGAGCCGTTCGTAGGCGAGAGGCGCCTCGGGCCGGAGCGTCGCGCCGATCGCACGATTGGTGCGGAGAGACGGTTGCACCCGGCGAGTCTACTCGCCTGCGCTGCCCCTCCCGTAGCGCGAGCAGCCGTCAGGGAAAACGCAGCACCGACGTGTTGCCGGCGGCGTCTCTCGCGACGGCGGTGAGCGAGCGGATCCGCCGGATCCCGTCGAGCGAGACGGCCCCGGGGGAGACAGCCGTCACCCGGCGCCGGGAGCCGTTGACACGGATCGTCAGCACAGCGGGCTCCGAGACCCACAGACGCGGCGGCCGGAGGCCGAGGCGGAGCACGGGCGCAGTGGCATCCCGGACGAACGGCAGTGAGACGGACGCGGTCGCGACGGCGTCGGTCACGTCGAGAACGGCCGTGTAGGACCCGTCACGCGCCTTGCCGAGCCGCTTCGATCCGTCCCACGAAAGCGTCTGGGGCCCTGCCTCGAGGAGCCCGTTGAAGGGTGTCGCCACCCAGGCGCCGTCCCGCAGAACCCGGAATCGAACCGTCGCGGGGGAGGCGAGGCTGAAGCTGAGCGAGAGCTCGTCCGCCTTCCCGTCCCCGTCCGGGGAGATCACGGCGGGGTCGAGCGTGACCGGCCCGAGCGTGCGCGTGACCGCGACCTGGGCCTGCTGGGACACGGTCACTCCGCCCGTGCCGGTCGCCGTGACGACGATCGTGTACACGCCGTCCGGCTGTCCCGCCCCGTCGAAGGTCAGGGTGTGTACGCCGGGCGCGAGGAGTGTCGTCGGGAGCAGCTCGGCCAGCTCTGCGCCGCTCGCGTCCAGCAGGATCGCGATCACCTGGGCCGTGGCCGTGGTCGTGAACGTGACGGTCGTGCTGTCCTGCGCACCGTCACCGTTGGGGCTGATCGTCGTCGGGTCGGCAGCGAGACCGGTGATCGCGAGCGGCCCTTCGGCGGCCGGCTTCCCGATGGTTCCGGTCGCCGGTGTGGCGCCGTTCACCTCGATCCGCCACCGGATGCCCTTGGCACCGTTGGAAACGGTCGAATCCCAGGTCCAGTCGACGGTAGGGCCCCGGCCGGCGGCCGACGCGAGCACCTGACCGAGTGCGTCGACGACGGTCGCCTTCCACCCGTTCGGGCCGGAGACGCGGGCCGTGAAGCGGATCGGCCCGCCCAGCTTGCCGACAACGACCGGCTCGTAGACCTTGGGCAGCCCGATCCCCCCCGCCGCCCGCGCGATCTCGCCGAGGCGCGCATAGAGCCGGTCGCCGGGGCACGACGTCAGACCCGTGTCGCGATGACCCGAGACGGCGCGCAGGAACACCGGGATGCCCGACGGGTATCGCTCGCTCCCGCCGGAAACGAACGTGAGCGTCGAGAGCGGGTCGACGTGAGCGATGTCGAGCCGCCAGGCAAGCAGCTTCTCGAGCGCCGTCTCCGCCGCCGGAGGAATGTCCGACGTGCTGAACGTCCCGATCACGGCGACGCCGGCGGAGCCGGTGTTGAAGCCCCGGATATGCGCGCCGATCACGTTCCTGTCGATGCCGCCGTAGCGGCCCTCGTAGACCGTGCCGTACCGATCGACGAGGAAGTTGTAGCCGATGTCGTTCCAGCCGTTCGACTTGACGTGGTACAGCTCGATCCCGCGCATGATCGCCGCCGCCGCCGCCGGCGAGTAGTCGTTCGGGCCGGCCGTGTGATGGACGCTCGCGAAGCGAATCTCCGGCGCATAGAGCGGCTCGCCGCGGCGGATCGACTCGTCCGCGCCCCACGCGCTGCGCGGCACGATCGGCGGCGCCCCTGCCACCGCCGCCGCCCGCAGCGGGATCCTCAGCTCGGGACTGCGGACGAACGAGGCCCGCAGGGCGCGGACGCGCCCCGAGATCCGATAGCGAATCCCGTTGGCCGGGCCGACCCAGGTGGGGTTGCCGACCCGCCAGCCACGCGTGGCGCGGCTCTCCGGGGACGTGAGATCGGGCTGATCCTCCTCCTCGGTCGCGGCCGCAAGCCACGGCCCCCAGTCGCCCGACGTGGAGCGGACGCTGAAGTGCACCGAGCCACCGCCACGCCAGCGCACGCCCACGAGGTCGAAGCGGCCGGGCGACCCCGCGAGCGCTCGTTCGCCGTGGAGCGGGACGTCCCGGATCGCGATCGACGCAAGGCCTGCGGAGGCCGTACCCGTCACGACGAGTGCGGCGAGGGCAAGGAGGGCGGCGAGGAGGAACTTCACGGCGAGAACCCAGGGTGACGCACGCGGAGGCCCATCACAAGGATTTCGGCGACACCCTGATAGAATCCTTACCAACGTGAGACATCCGCATTTGCGGGGAATTCTTCTTGCGGCCGCCGCCGTGGGCCTCCTGCTGGCAGGGTCGGGCTCCGGGGCCGCCGTGGGGCCGCGGGTGCTCGTTGCGTCGCTCGACGACGACATAAACCCGGTTAGTCAGGCGTACCTCACCGACCAGGTCGAACGCGCGCGAACCGGGGGCTACGACGCGCTCGTCGTGACCCTCGACACGCCGGGGGGCCTCGGAACGTCGATGCGGTCGATCGTCAAGTCGTTCCTGGCTTCGCCCGTGCCCGTGATCGTCTACGTGAGCCCGGCCGGGTCGAGCGCCGACTCGGCCGGCGCCGTGATCGGGCAGGCAGCCGACGTGCTCGCGATGGCGCCACAGACCAACATCGGCTCGTCCACGCCGATCACGACGAGCGGCCAGGATTTCTCGAAGGATCTCCGCCGCAAGGTCGTCAACGACGCGGCCGCCTACACGGCCGAGCTCGCCCGCGAGCACGGCCGCAACGCCAGGGCGGCCGAGGCGATGGTGCGGACAGCCGCCAATTACGGCGCGCGGGAGGCAGCCGCGAGGAATCTCGTCGACGTCGTCGCACCGACTCTTCCCGCCCTTCTGAAGGAGATCGACGGCAAGGTGACCGAGCCGAAAGGCCTCACCCTCCGGACCGCCGGCGCCACGGTCGACACGGTCGAGATGACGTTCTGGCAACGGGCGCGCGATGCCCTGATCGACCCCAACATCGTTGCCCTGATGCTCTCTCTCGGCCTCGTCGGGCTGCTCGTCGAGCTGTGGAACCCGGGTCTCGTCCTGCCGGGAACGGTGGGTGTGATCTCGCTCGTGGTCGGCCTCTACGGCGTATCGGTGCTGCCAGTCTCCGCCGCCGGGGTCCTCCTGCTGCTCGTCGCTGCGGGCCTCTTCGTCACCGATGCACTCGTGACCGCGCACGGAGCCCTCACCCTGGCGGGGGCCGTAACGTTCGTGGTAGGGGCGCTGCTGCTGTTCGATCCCGCCGGGCCGAGCTATCAGGTGTCGATCTGGACTGCTCTCGCGATCGCCGCGACGCTCGTGCTTCTCCTCGGAGTCGCGCTCTCCCGGGTCGTCCGGGCCCGGCGCAACCCGGTCGCCGTGGGGATCGAGAATCTCGTCGGCGAGGAGGCTGCCGTGCGCCGCGGCGGCCTCGTCGCAGTCAACGGTGAGCTGTGGCGGGCGCGGACGACAGACGGCAGGCCGCTGCCGCGTGGCGAGTTCGTCACAGTGGAGGCCGTCGAGGACAACCTCGTGCTCGTCGTAGGATCCCATCATCCAACCGAAGGGGCTTAGCCCGTGAACATCGCACTGATCGCAGGCGGCGTGGTCGTCGTCATCCTGGTCGTCCTGCTGTTTGCAACCGTGAAAATCCTGCGCGAGTACGAGCGCGGCGTCATCTTCCGCCTCGGCCGCCTCCTGCCCGAGCCAAAGGGCCCCGGGCTCTTCCTGCTGATCCCGTTCGTCGACAAGATGGAGAAGGTCGAGTTGCGGACGATCACGCTCAACGTGCCTCCGCAGGAAGTGATCACCAAGGACAACGTCCCCGTCCGGGTCAACGCGGTGGCGTATTTCCGGATCGTCGAGCCGAAGGCGGCGATCGTCCAGGTCGAGAGCTACATGAACGCGACCTCGCAGATCGCGCAGACGACGCTGCGGTCCGTGCTCGGCCAGCACGTCCTGGACGAGGTCCTCTCGGAGCGGGACAAGATCAACGGGATCCTGCAGACGATCATCGATGACGCCACGTCGCCCTGGGGAATCAAGGTCTCGATCGTCGAGGTGAAGGACGTCGAGATCCCGTCGGACATGCAGCGCGCCATGGCGCGACAGGCAGAGGCCGAGCGCGAGCGGCGGGCCAAGGTGATCTCCGCCGAGGGCGAGTACCAGGCGTCGGAGCGGCTCAAGGATGCGGCGGCCGTGATGGCACAGGAGCCGATCACGGTGCAGTTGCGCTACCTGCAGACGCTGCTCGAGATCGGGTCGAATAACAACTCGACGATCGTCTTCCCGATCCCGATCGACCTACTGACGGCGCTGTCGAAGCTGGCGAAGGGAGACGCAGCCCCGTAGGGCAGGCCGCGGGCGAGGCGTTCGCCTCGCCCGCTACAGGTCGTCGTCCTGCTCGTCGGCTCCGAGATCGTCGTCTTCGAGCTCGAGCTCGTCCTCGAGAACGTCGTCAGCGAGCGCGGCGGGGGGCGCGTCCGAGGTCGCCTTGACCGGCTCGGTCTCGTCGTCGTCCGACCCGACGACAGGAGCGAGCGTCGAGACGTGCTCCCCCTCGCGAAGCCGCATCACGATGACCCCCTGGGTCGCGCGGCCGGAGCGCTTGATCCCCTCGGCGGCCATCCGGATCACGGTGCCACCGTCGGAGATCAGCATCACCTGGTAGCCGTCGCGCACGATCCGGGCGCCGACGAGACGACCCTTCCCTTCGACGAGCTGCGCCGTCTTGACGCCCATCGTGCCGCGGCCCTTGACCGGGTACTCCGAGACGCGCGTCCGCTTGCCCCAACCGTTCTCGGTCACGACCAGGAGGTCGGCGTCGTCGGAGGCGATATCGACCTCGATCACCTCGTCGCTCCCGCGGAGCTTCATCCCGGCCACGCCGGACGCGGGGCGACCCATCGAACGAACGTCCTTCTCGTGAAACCGGACTGCCTGCCCGAGGCGCGACACCATCAGGATGTCGTTGTCGCCGTCGGTGAGACGCACGCCGATCAGCTCATCCTCCTCGCGCATCTTCAGCGCGATAATCCCGTCTGCCTTCAGCGGGGTGTTGTACTCGAGGAACTCGGTCTTCTTGATCACACCCTTCTTGGTCGCGAAGACGAGGTACTTCGACTCCTTGTAGTCGCGGGTCGCGATCACCGCCCGGACGAGCTCGTCCTGGCGGAACGGCAGCAGGTTGACGATCGCCCGGCCCTTCGACTGGCGCGACCCGAGTGGCAGCTCGTGCACCTTGAGCCGGTAGACCTTGCCGACGCTCGTGAAGAAGAGGATGTAGTCGTGAGTCGAGGCGACGAAGAGATGCTCGATGTAATCGTCGTCCTTCATGTCCATGCCCATGACGCCGATCCCGCCGCGACGCTGCTCGCGGTAGGTCGTGACCGGGAGCCGCTTGATGTAGCCGGAGCGCGTGATCGCGATCACCATGTCCTCCTCGGCGATCATGTCCTCGAGCTCGAGCGAGTCCTCGCCCATCACGATCTCGGTGCGCCGCTCGTCGCCGCGGCCGTAGGCCTGCTTGACCTCGAGCAGCTCCTCCCGGATCAGTGCATCGACCCGTGCAGGATCGCCGAGGATGGTGCGCAGCTCGGCGATGCGCTCTTGCAGGTCGGCGTACTCGGCGTCTATCTCCTTGCGGGCAAGACCGGTGAGGCGGGCGAGTCGCAGATCGAGGATCGCCTGCGCCTGAACCTCCGAGAGCCCGAACTGGCTCATCAGCCCCGTGCGTGCGGCGTCGGTGTCATCCGAGCCGCGGATCAGAGCAATCACGGCGTCGAGGTTGTCGAGCGCGATCAGGTAGCCCTTGAGGACGTGCGCGCGCTTCTCGTTCTGGCGGAGCTCGAACTTGGAGCGCCGGATCACGACCTCGCGCTGGAAGTCGAGGTAGTGCGTGACGATCTCGAGCAGCGACATCACGCGTGGCACTCCGTCGGCCAGCGCGACCGCGTTGTACCCGAACGTCGACTGTAGCGCCGTGTGCTTGAAGAGCTTGTTGAGAGCGACCTGCGGGATCGCGTCGCGCTTGAGCTCGATCTGAATTCGCATCCCCGAGCGGTCGGAGTGGTCGGCGAGATCCGACACCTCCGTGATCACCTTCTCGTGCACGAGATCGGCGATCTTCTTGATCACGCCGCTGTCGCCGCCCTTCTTGACGCCGTAGGGCAGCTCGGTCACGACGATCGCGCTCTTGCCGCCGCGCAGCTCCTCGATGTGGGCGCGCGCCCGCATCACAATCCGGCCGCGCCCGGTGCGATAGGCGTCGCGGATCCCGGAGCGGCCGACGATGATCGCGCCGGTCGGGAAGTCCGGCCCCTTGAGATGCTTCATCAGGTCGTCGACGTTCGCCTCCGGCTTGTCGATCAGCTGCACGACGGCGTCGATCGCTTCGCCCAGGTTGTGCGGCGGCATGTTCGTTGCCATGCCGACGGCGATCCCCGACGAGCCGTTGACGAGCAGGTTCGGGAAGCGGGCCGGCATCGCCAGCGGCTCCTTGCGCGACTCGTCGTAGTTCGGCCCGAAGTCGACCGTGTCCATGTCGATATCGCGCAACATCTCCGTCGCGAGGCGCGTCAGCCGGCACTCTGTGTAGCGCATCGCGGCTGGTGGATCGTCGTCCAGCGAGCCAAAGTTGCCCTGCCCGTCGACGAGCGGGTTGCGCAACGAGAACGGCTGCGCCATCCGGACGAGGGTGTCGTAGATCGCCTGGTCGCCGTGCGGGTGGTAGCGCCCCATCACGTCGCCGACGATCGAGGCGGACTTCTTGTACGGCCGGTTGGGCTGCACGCCGGCGTCGTGCATCCCCCAGAGGACGCGGCGGTGAACCGGCTTCAGGCCGTCTCGTACATCGGGCAGCGCCCTGCTGACGATGACCGACATCGCGTAGTCGAGGAAGCTCGTACGCATCTCGAGCTCGAGCTCGCGCGGCTCCACACGGCCGACGCCGAGCGGTTCGATAGCGTCAGACAACGTTCCTCCCTCTGGGAGAAACCGTTAGGTAGTGCATTCGGGACGTGAGTGCAGCGTCCGCCGGCGCCGTGGCATGCGCCTCTCCGGCGGGGTCTTTCAGCATCAAGCCCACGGCGCTGTCGGAGACCCGAGAACGCCTCGACTGCCCCATATATCGTTCGACGAAGTCAAACATCTAGGAACTTCACGTCCTTCGCGTTCTGCTCGATGAACACGCGCCTCGGTTCTACCTGGTCGCCCATCAGCATTGAGAACACCTGGTCGGCGGCGGCAGCGTCGTCGACCTCGACCTTGAGCAGCATCCGCCGAGCCGGATCCATCGTCGTCTCCCAGAGCTGCTCGGGGTTCATCTCGCCGAGCCCCTTGAAGCGGCTGATCTGCATGCCCTCCTTGGCAAGCTCGAGCGCCGCCGTGCGGAGGTCGGCGTAGCTCTCGGCCGTGGCCGACTTCTTGCCGTAGGTGAGCTGGAATCCGGGGAGGCCCGCGATCTCGGCCACCTTCTCGTAGGCGCGCTTGAGATTGGCGTAGGAGGTCGACCCGAACAGGCCCGCCGGCAGGTCGAGGTGCGTCGCCGCGCTGGTCTCGGTCTCGACGATCTTGACGCTCAGCCTGTCCTCGAGCCGCTCGGTCACCGACAACTCGTACCCGTTGGCGGGGATCGCCGCGATCGCGGTCTCGGCGTCGGCGGCCGACAGCGCGCCGGTCTCGACGAGACGATGGTCGATCACGAACGAGGCGGCGGTCGGGTACTCGCTCTCGAGCTTCGCCTGCCACGCCTCGAGCTCGCCAAGCGCCCGCACGAACCGCTGGTAGCGCGCCTCGGTGAGCGAGACGTCGGTGCCGTCGCGGGAGGTGATCGTGATGTCCTTCACACGCTCGCGGACGAGGAGCTCCTCGAGCTGGCTGTCCTTCTCGAAGTAGAGCTCCTGGTTACCGAGCTTGACGTGATAGAGCGGCGGCACCGCGATGTAGATGTGGCCGGCGTCGACGAGCTCGCGCATCGTCCGGTAGATGAACGTGAGGATCAGCGTCCGGATGTGCGCGCCGTCCACGTCGGCGTCGGTCATCACGATGATCCTGCCGTAGCGGATGTTCTCGATCGTGAACTCATCGCCGAAGCCGGTGCCGATCGCCGTGATCATGGCCTGGATTTCGTTGTTCGAGAGCACCTTGTTGATCCGGTTCTTCTCACTGTTGATGATCTTCCCGCGCAGCGGCAAGATCGCCTGGTAGGTGCGGTCGCGCGCCTGCTTCGCCGAGCCGCCGGCGCTGTCGCCCTCGACGATGTAGAGCTCGCAGAGGTCGGCGTCCTTGAGTGAGCAGTCAGCGAGCTTGCCGGGCAGCGACGAGTTCTCGAGCGCACTCTTGCGGCGTGTCAGCTCGCGCGCCTTGCGCGCCGCCTGGCGCGCACGGGAGGCAGACAGGGCCTTGGTGATGATCTGGCGCGCCTCGGCCGGATTCTCCTCCATGAACTCGGCGAGCTTCTGGTTGACCGTTTGCTCGACGAGCCCGCGCACCCACGGGTTGCCGAGCTTCGTCTTGGTCTGACCTTCGAACTGCGGGTCGCGGAGCTTGACGGAGATCACCGTCGCGAGCCCCTCGCGAACGTCCTCACCCTCGAGGTTGTCTTCCTTCTCCTTGAGGAGGCCCTTCTCGCGGGCGTACCTGTTCAACGTGCCCGTGAGCGCCGCCTTGAAGCCGGAGAGGTGCGAGCCGCCCTCGGTCGTGTTGATGTTGTTGGCGAACGAGAACACCGACTCGACATACGATGTATTCCACTGCATCGCGACCTCGACCGCGCCCAACTCGGTCTCGCCCTCGAAGTAGACGACGTGCTTGTGTACCGGCTCCTTCGACTCGTTGACGTACGACACGAAATCTCTGATCCCACCCTCGTAGTGGAACTCCTGGGTCGTCCCGGCCGGCCGCTCGTCGCGCAGCACGATCCGGAGTGCGCGCGTCAGGAACGCCGTCTCGCGGAGACGCTGGGCCAGCGTCGACGCCGAGAAGTCCGTCTCTTCGAAGATCTCCCGGTCGGGCAGGAACGCGATCGTGGTGCCGCTGCCTTCGGCCGGGCCGACCTCCTCCATGTCACCCTGCGGCACACCGCGGGCAAACTCCTGGCGGTACAGCATCCCGTCCCGGCGCACCTCGGCGACGAGCCACTCGGAGAGGGCGTTCACCACCGAGACGCCGACGCCGTGGAGGCCGCCCGAGACCTTGTAGCCGTCGCCGCCGAACTTGCCGCCCGCGTGGAGCTTCGTCAGCACGACGGTGAGGGCGGGAAGGCCCTGCTCCTCGATCATGTCCACCGGGATGCCCCGGCCCGCGTCCGACACCGTGATCGAGTCGTCGGGATGGATCGTCACATCGACGAGGTCGTTGCGGCCCGCGAGTGCCTCGTCGACGGCGTTGTCGACCACCTCGTAGACGAGGTGATGGAGGCCCCGGGGGCCGGTCGTGCCGATGTACATCCCGGGGCGGAGCCGAACGGGCTCGAGGCCTTCCAGGACCGTGATGTCCTTCGCGGTGTAATCCGTCTCGGTCACGCGGTTTAAATCACCTTTCTCAACAGAAAAGCCCTGCAAATAGGGCATTTCGTGGATGGGGACAGTGTATCAGAAATGCCGGTCGGAGGCGGTCCTGGCGAGGCTCGCCGCGGCAGCCCTGGCGATCGTCTCGCGGAGGTCGGCGTCGCTCATCGCGGAGGTGAGGTCGGCGGCGAGCAGGCGCGTCTGCGGATCGATTGCGGGAGGGGTTGGCGGGGGGACTCCGCCGGCCGGGGCCGGGGCCTCGGGGATCGGGCCGGGGCTGAAGCGGATCGCCGTCGGCGCTCCGCTCCCGACCGCGGTTGCGAGCTTCCCGAGGATCTCCTCGGCCAGGAGGCCGAGCTCGAAGGCCCACGTCGCCGATGCGGTCGAGACCTGTAGCGTGCCGTCTCCGCTGATTCGCTTCGGCCAGGCGGCACGGGCGATCGCGTCGCCGACAGCGGCCGGCCAGACCTGTGTCACCTCGGCCAGGGCACCCGCATCCGGCACCCCGGCACCCCGCAGCGCCCCCCGCACCGTGCTGTCGAGCCGCTCCATCAGCCGACCTCGACCTTCCCCGGTGTCACCCGGAGCAACTGGGCAGGGGCGAGCGGGAGCGCCTCCGGTCCGGTGGCGGTCACGATCGTCTGGCCTACGGCGCCGATTCTCTCACTGAGGATCCTCCGGCGACCCTCATCGAGCTCGGACAGCGCGTCGTCGAGGAGCAGCAGCGGCGGAACGCGTCGGCGAGCTGCGATCAGCTCTGCCTCGGCGAGAAGGAGCGCGAGGACAGCGAGCCGCTGCTCTCCCTGGGAGCCGAAGCTGCGGAGATCGCGTTCCCCGGCCAGGATTGCGATTTCGTCGAGGTGCGGGCCGGCGCCGGTAATTCCACGTTCGAGATCCCGCTCGAGTCGGCTCTCGAGCAGGGTGATCGTGGGAGGCTCGGCGTCGTAGCTGAGCGACGCGTCCGAGAGGCCGAGCTCGCCGGCTCGCTCCGCGAAGCCGGGGCGAAGGAGCGAGACCACATCCTCCCGGGCGGCCGTCAGCATCGCTCCCAGGTCGGCCACCTGTGCGGTCCAGGGAGCGAGGGTATCCCGCCCGGACTGTCCGGTTGCAACCCGGCGGAGGGCAGCGTTGCGCTGCCCGACGGCAGCGGCGTAGTCGAGCGGGATGTGGGCGCGGGCAGGGTAGAGCCGCCCGAGCGAGCGGTCGAGGTAGGCGCGACGGGCTGCCGGGCCCCCCTTGACGACGACGAGGCGATCGGGCGTGAAGACGAGCGTCGCCAACTCACCGCGGAGCTGCTCCGCCGACCGTAGAACCGCGCCGTCGAGGCGGGCGCGCCTGGGCTCACTGGTGCTGAGCGACACCGCAACGGTCACCGGCACCGTGCCGCGGGTGCCGCGCAGCTCGATCCTCGCCGCGCTCGATCCCTTCCTGATCAGCTGCATGTCGGAGCGCGTCCGCGGCGAGAAGCCCTGCGTCGCGACGTGCAGCGACTCGAGCAGGTTCGTCTTGCCGGCGCCGTTGCGACCCGTCACGAGGACGAGCCCCGGCTCGAGGTCGAGCTCGAGCTGGGGGTACGACCGAAAGTCGCGGAGCGTGACGTCGGAGACGATCAGCCGGCAAGCCTGATCGGCATGATCAGGTACCAGAAGGTGTCGTCAGCGGAGGTGATCAGGCCTGGCCTGAGCGGGTTGATGAGCTTCAGGCGAACCGTGTCACCCCGGACGGAGTCGACTCCGTCCGCCAGGAACTCTGCATTGAAGCCGATCTCGAGCGGCTCGCCGGTGTACGCAGCAGGAAGCGACTCCCGGGTCTCGCCGACATCCTGGCTTTGGGCCGAAACCGTCAGCTCGCCTTCTGCGAAACGAAGCTTCAGCGGCGCATTCCGAAGCGCCATCACGCCCGCGCGACGGACGACGTCGCGGAGCTCGGCGCGCGGCAGATCGACCTCGATCTCGAACGACTCCGGTAGCAGGCGCGTGACGTCGGGGAACTGGCCGTCGATCCGGCGCGTGGTCAGCCAAGTGTCGTCTGCCCCGAAAACCACGGTGTTGTCCGTGACGCCGAGCTGGACCGTTTCGGTGCCGCTCGCGATCCGGCCGAGCTCGGCCAGTGCCCTGGCCGGGATGATCGCCTCGAGATCGGGTCCCGCCTCCTCGAGCTCCGTCTCCTTGAACGAGAGCCGGTACGAATCGGTCGCCGCCATGAAGAGCTTCGTTCCCTCGAAGCGCACCTGGATCCCCGTCAGGACAGGGCGCGACTCGTCCTTCGACGCCGACCGGGCGACGCGATCCACAGTCTCGAGTAGCGACGCGGTCTGGATCGTATGCGGTGTGGCGTCAACGGCAGGAAGTCGCGGGAAGTCCTCCGCCGCAAACACGTTGAGCTTCGACGAATAGCTCCCGCTCGAGATATGCACGGTGCCGTCTTCGGGGCGGTATTCGATCGTGACCTCCGCGGCGGGCAGCAGTCGTGCCAGATCCACGAGGAGCTTGCCGGGGACGACGACCGCGCTGTCACCCTCGACCGTCCCGGAAAGGGTCGAGCGGAGGGAGAGCTCCATGTCGGTCGCGGCCAGCTCGAGCCCGCCGTCGGTGGGCCGAAGCAGAACACCCGAGAGAACCTGAACCGAGCCGCGTGACGAAACCACCCGCGAGACAGTGGCGAGCTTGGCAACGAGCTGGTCGCGATCGCAGGTGACCTTCAACCCGGATCCGACGGCGATGTCTGTTTCCATCATGATCTTAAAACCTCTTGTAGTAGTACATAGAGAGTGTGAATGACGGGGAGGACGGCCTGAAAAGGCTCAACCAGGCTGTTTGTGGCTGTGGGACCGTCCGTGGACAGATTGGTCGGGTCCCACAGGTACGTAGCAGGGCGCTGAGAGGTCCCACAGATCATCGGGTCTGTTTGATCCTGGCTGTGAGGTCTTGGACGAGGTTGTACACAGATCTATCCTCAGAGATCAAGCGTGTGATCTTCGTGGTCGCGTGAATCACCGTGGTGTGATCGCGGCCGCCGAACTCCTTGCCGATCTTGGGAAGTGAGGCGTCGGTCAGCTCGCGCGAGAGGTACATCGCGACCTGCCGCGGATAGGCGACCGCTTGCGATCGGCGCTGGCTGCAGAGCTCGATCACCGACAGGCCGAAGCGGTCGGAGACGGCCTCCTGAATACTCGAGATCGTCACGGCCGGGACGGCCTCGCCATGAGGGAACAGGTCGCGCAGCACCTGCTCGGCGAGCTCGACGGTAAGGGTGCGCCCGGTGAGCGAGGAGAAGGCGATCACGCGCGTCAGAGCGCCTTCGAGCTCGCGAATGTTCGTCGAGACGCGGCCGGCGATGAACGTGAGCACTTCGGGGTCGTCGACCCGGATCTGATCCGTTGTCACCTTCTTGCGGAGAATCGCGATTCGGGTCTCGAGATCCGGCGGCTGGATGTCGGTGATCAGACCCCACTCGAAGCGGGAGCGCAGACGCTCCTCGAGCGTTGCGATCTCCTTCGGGGGCCTGTCGGACGAGATCACGATCTGCCGGCCCGCCTCGTAGAGCGAGTTGAAGGTATGGAAGAACTCCTCCTGGATCCGCTCCTTGCCCTCGAAGAACTGGATGTCGTCGACGAGGAGGACGTCGTAGGTGCGGTAGCGCTGCTTGAAGCCCTCGATGCGCTTGTCGCGAAGCGAGTTGATGAAGTCGTTCATGAAGGTCTCACTCGTCACGTAGCGCGTCGTCGAGCCTTTCGTGTGCTCGCTCACGTACTGACCGATCGCCTGCAACAGATGCGTCTTGCCGAGGCCGGTGCCGCCGTAGATGAACAGCGGATTGTAGGCCTGGGCCGGTGCCTCGGCGACTGCGAGCGCGGCTGCATGGGCAAAGCGGTTCGACGATCCGATCACGAAGAGGTCGAAGGTGTACTTCGGGCTCGAGGGCTGTGGCGCGCTTCGCTCGACCGGCGCTCCTACCGCGGCCGGCTCGAGGACGACGTCGCCGGCTGCCCCCTCGTCCTCGCGCACCGTCAGAGTCACGCGCACATCTCGAGAGAGTGCATCCCGCGCGGCGGCCTTGACGAAACCGAGGAAGTGACCCTCGATCCACTCGCGTGTAAAGTCGTTCGGAACGACGAGCGAGAAGGTGTCGTCGCTGAGCTCTCCCGCCTCGGCGTCGCCGAACCAGGTCGCGTAGGTCGTCTCGTTCAGGGCCTCCCGGAGCCGGCCGGAGACGTCGCCCCACAGGCTTTCGGCGGTTGGCTCGGCGGTGTGCTCCACCCTGGGGAGGCTCCTCTCACGGGTCGCGGGGGAGGGCGAGCATAGCACCGTCCGATCGGGGCCTCAATGGCTCCGGAAGCCGCCCATTGTTGACAATAAAACACCTATTTGCAGGTATTTGTACCAATCCACACAGGTATCCACAGCTGTGGACGGTTCCCGGCGAGACGCCTTCGGTGACAACGACGAACCGCCGGATGCAGCACTTTCCCGCCCACAGTCCGTCCCGGCGCTTGTGGATAACTCGACGGCCGAGGACCTCGTCTATACTGACGCCCCGCGTCCGCACATTGCGGCACGAAGCGCCGAAGAGAAAGCCCTCCTGTGAAACGTACGTATCAGCCCAACGTCCGCCGCCGAAAGCGCAAGCACGGTTTCCGCGCGCGTATGTCGACGAGCGCCGGACAGACGATCCTGAAGCGCCGTCGCGCCAAGGGGCGCAAGCGCCTCTCAGCCTGAGCGCTCATCCTGCCGTGGAGCGTCGGTATCGCCTGTCCCGGTCGAAGGACTTCGACGCCGTCTACCGGCAGGGGCGGTCCGCCTCGACCCGGTATCTGACGTTGCACTGGTTCCCCCGCGATGACGACCCGGCCGGCGAGCCGCGGCTCGGCCTGGCGGTGCCCAAGGCGGTCGGGAACGCAGTCGTGCGCAATCGTCTCAAGCGACAGCTCCGCGAAACCTGGCAGGAGGTTGCCGCCTCGGTACCCCCCGGCCGCGATTACGTCCTCGCAGCCCGGTCCGGCGTTGCCGAGCCGGCCGACACACGTGGACACCAGTGGCTCGTCGATCAGGTGACCGAGGTACTCGGGAAGGCTGCCACGTGAAGGCTGCCGGTCTCGGCTTCATCGGAGTCACTATGGTCCAGGTGTGGCGTCACACCTTCGGGCTCCTCACGCCCTCGGGCACCTGTAAGTACCACCCGAGCTGCTCGCAGTACGCGCTCGACGCGTTTCGCGTTCACGGGCTCCTGAAGGGCGGGATCTTCGCGACCTGGAGGATCCTTCGTTGCAATCCGTGGAGCCATGGCGGCGTCGACCGCGCCGAGGACGCACATCTCTGGGGTCGCCACGAGACGGAGCGGCGGGTATGATCCCCCACTTTCTCGCGTTCACGAACCCGCTGAGGCCGCTCGAGCACCTGCTCCAGCACGTGCTGATCTGGCTCCACGAGACGATCGGTTTCTCGTGGGCCTGGTCGATCGTTGCTCTGACCGTCCTCGTCCGGATCCTGCTCGTGCCGGTAACGGTGAAGCAGATCCACTCGATGCAGAGCCTGCAGCTTCACGCGCCCGAGATGAAGGAGATCCAGAAGAAGTGGAAGCACGACAAGGCGCGCCAGAACGAAGAGCTGATGAAGTTCTACAAGGAGAACAAGATCAATCCGGCGGCGTCGTGCCTGCCGATCGTGCTCCAGATCCCGATCTTCATCTCGCTCTTCTACGTGCTGCGGCACTTCGAGGCCAACGTGCTTCCGAACTACGGTGGCTCGGTCGACTGGCTCCACCTCGTCGACATCACCCAGCCCGTCAAGGACGGCTGGGGACCGCTGCTGCTCGTCATCTACGTGGCGAGCCAGCTCTCCTCGTCGTACTTCATGTCGTCGACGATGCAGGGAGCCCAGCGGATCCTCCTGATGGTTCTGCCGGTCCTGTTCGTCCCGTTCATCATCAAGTTTCCTGCCGGCCTGATGATCTACTGGCTGACGACCAACCTCTGGACGACGGGCCAGGGCATCATCACGCGCAGGCTGATGCCCAAGCCCGAGCTGCCCGAGAAGCGGAGCTCGCGGACACCAACCAAGGACGAGCCGCCCGCCTCGAACGGGAGCGCCGCGCCTGTCGCGAAAGCGGCAGCCCCGCCGCCCCGCAAGCCCGTTGCCGGCCCCCCGCGGCGCGTCAAGCGCAGAGGTGGCGGCGGAGGCACGAAGCGTTGAGCACCGAGATCACTGTCGAGGCGACCGGCGAGACCGTCGGCGAAGCGAAGTGGACCGCCGTGCGCGAGCTGCAGCGCCGCGTCCCCGGCCTCGACCGGGACGCGATCCGGTTCCAGGTCGTCAGCGAGGGTGAGCGCGGTCTGCTCGGCGTCGGCTATACGCCGGCGTCGGTCGTCGCGACGGCCGAGGTGGAGGAATCTGCTCCTGCGGCCACAGACGATCATGAGGGTGAGGGCGCTCAGGCGGCGATCGTCCGGGAGTTGGTCGAGCGCACGATCGCGGCGAGCGGCGTGCCTGCAACCGTCCTGATCGACGAGGAGGGTGAAGAGCTCGTGGCGACGCTCGTCGGCGACGATCTGGGCGTCCTGATCGGGCGTCACGGGCAGACGATCGACGCGCTGCAGTACCTTGCGAATGCGATCGGGCACCGCTCGCAGGGTGAGGACAGGCCACGTGTCGTCGTCGATGCGGCGGGATACCGTGCCCGCCGCGCCGCAACCCTCGAGACGGCGGCACGTCGCGCTGCCGAGCGGGCTTCGGGTTCCGGCCAGCGCGTCGAGCTCGAGCCGATGACTGCGGTCGAACGGCGAATCGTCCACGAGTTGCTCAAGGACGACCCGGAGGTCGAGACGTCGAGCGAGGGCTCCGAGCCGACGCGGTTCGTCGTCGTCTTCCCGCGCCGTTCCGCCGACTGAGGCCGTAGATGGGCCCGGCGGTCCTCGAGCGCTGGCTCGCCGCGGTCGTCGCCACTCCTGGCCTGACCGCGCTCTCCGACGTCGACTCGGCCCGACCGGTGCTGCTCGACGATGCCCTCCGGGCCGTGGGTCTCGTCGCCGCGACTCCCGGCCCGATCGTGGACGTCGGCTCGGGCGGAGGCACGCCGGGGATCCCTCTCGCCGCCTCGCTGCCCGGCCGGCCGGTGACGCTCCTCGAGGCCGAGCGCCGCAAGTGCACCTTCCTCGAGACCTGGGCCACCGAGCTGCCGAACCTCTCCGTCGTCTGGGGTCGTGCCGAGGAGCAGCCGAACGAGACCTTCGGTGTCGCCGTCGCTAAGGCCCTCGCCCACCCGCCGACCGCTGCCGAGTGGTGCCTGCCTCTCGTTCGTCAGGGAGGGCTGGTCGTTCTCTGGGTCGGGCCGTCGGCCGATCGAGCCGCCGTCGCCGTCGCGGCCGGCCTCGTCGGCGGCGTGCTCGAGGAGGGGCTCCCCGGGCTGCTCGCGATCCGCAAGACGGGGCCGACCCCGGCCGGGTTCCCGCGCCGCCTCGGCGTCGCCCGGAAGCGCCCGCTCGCGTGAGCCGCTGCGGGGGTCGCGTCCGCCCTGCGGGCTAGCCTGGGGACGTGACTGCACGCATCTACGCGGTGGCGAACCAGAAGGGTGGCGTCGGCAAGACGACCACCGCCGTCAACCTCGCCGCATGTCTCGCCGAGGCGGGCGAACGCTGTCTGCTCGTCGATCTCGACCCGCAGGCCAACGCCACGTCGGGTCTCGGCAAGCGTGCAAATGGGGTCTCGACGCACGACCTGCTCGACGGTGTGCCGCTGCGCGAGCTCGCGAAACCGACGGCCTTTCCGAATCTCGACCTCGTGCCTGCGAAGCCCGAGCTCGCGGCGGCCGCGGTGCAGCTCTCCACGACGTCGGGTGGCGAGAGCTACCTCGCCGACGCCCTCGATGCCAGTGCAACCGACCCGTACAGGTTTGTCTTTCTCGACTGCCCGCCGGCGTTCGGAACGCTGACCGTCAACGCCCTTGCGGCGGCCGACCGGGTGATCGTGCCGGTGCAGGCCGAGTACTACGCCCTCGAGGGCCTCTCCCAGCTCCTCGGCTCGATCAACCTCGTGAAGGCGCGACTCAACCCCCGCCTCGCCGTCGCCGGGATCCTGTTGACGATGGTCGACGGGCGGACGCGCCTGGCCGCGGACGTGGAGCGGGAGCTGCGCCGCCACTTCGGCGATCTCGTCTTCACGGCCTCGGTGCCGCGCTCGGTGCGGCTCGCCGAGGCGCCGAGCCACGGGCTTCCCGCAATCGCCTACGATCGCCGCTCGCCCGGCTCGGAGGCCTACTGGAAGGTGGCGATGGAACTTGTCGAGCGTCAATGATTCGCCCCGTCGGGGCCTCGGCCGCGGCCTCGAGGTCCTGATCGGCGGCGCCGGTGAGGCGGAGTTGCTCCACCTGCCGGTCGAGGCCGTGCACCCCAACCCACGCCAGCCGCGCCGTCGCTTCGAGCCCGAGGCGACCTCCGGTCTCGCAGCCTCGATCCGCCACCAGGGCGTCCTCCAGCCGGTCGTCGTGCGGCCTCGCGGTGAAGGCGGGTATGAGCTCGTCGCCGGCGAGCGACGTTGGAGGGCAGCGAGGGAGGCGGGCGTTCCGACGATTCCCGCCGTCGTTCGTGACGTCGACGACCGTGACACGCTCCTTCTCGGCCTCGTCGAGAACGTCGCTCGCGAGAACCTCTCCCCGGTGGAAGAAGCCCGCGCCTACGCATCGCTGATCGACGAGTTCGAGCTCTCGCTTGGCGACGTCGCCGAGCGTGTTGGTCGGTCGAAGCCCTCGGTCTCGAACCGCGTCCGGCTGCTCGAGCTGCCGGAGGACGTGCTCTGGATGCTTGCGCGGGGCGATCTCACGGAGGGCCACGCAAGGGCGGTACTGGCCCTCCCGGACGACGACTCGCGCCGTCGTCTCGCCAAGCGGATCACGGAGGACGGCCTCACCGTGCGCGCAGCGGAGAAGGCGGCGCAGGAGGGTGGTGCCCGCCGCCGGCGGACGAGCCAGACCGTCGATCCGGCGCTCGCCGACCGCGCGCGGTCGGCTGCGCAACGCCTGACCGGGCTGCCGACGCGGATCAACGCTGGCAAGCTGGAACTCCACTTCGGCGACGAGACCGGCCTCGCCGAGCTGGTCGAGGTGCTCGAGGCGCTCTAGGGCGAAGTGGTTCGGTACACTGCCGCTCCCTGCGGGCGATTAGCTCAGTTGGTTAGAGCGCCGCTCTGATAAGGCGGAGGTCCCTGGTTCGAATCCAGGATCGCCCATGTCTGCTTTTCCGCGGAGGCCGGTGAACCACCCTTGCTGTGCTCGGAAAGATCCGTTTCCCCCGGAAGGGGGACGACGGGGTCGATCGCCTACATACGGTGCGACGGTGGCCCGGCATCGCGCGATCGCAGGTGGCCTGGCATCATTCACGATCGTCCTCGCGGCGTTCGGGGAGACGTTGGCTCTGGCGCACGTCGGTGGTGCGATCGGGCTCTTCCTGCTCGTGCTCGGAGCGGCTTCCGGCATCGCAGCGTGGGTCGCGCTCGGCGCTCCGCGTACCCGCACGGACATGCACGCCTGAGCGGGACACCGCGCGGGATACACTGGCCGCGAGGGCTATGCGCGAGATGACCGTCTATGGCGTGAGCTTCGACCTTGTCGGCAAGCAGCCGATCGTCTTGCTGAAGACGCAGGACGGCAACACGTTCCTGCCGATCTGGATCGGGCATCCCGAGGCGGCGGCGATCCTGATGAACCTGCAGGGCACCGAGCCGCAGCGCCCGATGACGCACGATCTCGCGGCCACGATCGTCTCGTCGCTCGATGCAGAGATCCGCCAGGTCACCGTCACCGAGTTGCGTGACAACACCTTTCATGCCCGGATCACGATCGTCCAGAACGGCTCCGAGATCGAGCTCGACTCGCGCACCTCGGATGCGATCGCGCTGGCGCTGCGTGCTGACGCAAAGATCTTTGCCGCCGACGAGGTGATCGAGGAGTCGGGCGTCGAGTTCGAGGGCGACGAGGAGGAAGCATCCCGTAGGCTGATCGGTCAGGACTCCCTCGCCGACCTCGATCCGGACGAGTTCCGCCGCTTCCTCGATACGGTCTCGCCAGACGAGTTCGCCGCCGAACCCGAGGACGAAGAGGAGTCGTAGCGGCGAGGCGAATGCCTCGCCCGCGGGTAGCGCATCCGTTACGAGGCCCCGAGCTCCTTCTTGGTCAGATCCAGCAGGTCGCTGATCAACCGGTCGAGCCCCTCCGTCGAGAGAGGGCCGACATTCACGGCGGCGAGTGCCTCGCGAAGCCGTCGCTCGCGGTCCGGGTCGACCGTGTCGAGCCCGAGGGCCGCCTTCAGCTGCCACAGCTCGGTGACGAGCTCGAGGCGGTGATTGATCGACGCCACTATCGCCATGTCGTTCGCGGTGATCTCGGCTCGGACCTCGTCGAAGCGTTCCCTCATGTTGCCACCGCCGCGCCGAGCGCAGCTGCGTTGAAGAGCGCATGCACGATCATCCCGGGATAGACGCTACCGGTCTTCCAGCGCAACCAGCCGAGCGTGATCCCGAAGATCGAGAGCACGGGCAGCCCGACGACGAGCCCGTGGGCGAGCCCGAAGGCGACGCCGGTGATCAGGATCGACGGCCACGGGCCGAGGAACGGCGCCAGCAGCCCGAAACCGAGACCCCGATAGAGCAGCTCCTCGACGAACGGAGCGACGATGACGACGACCGCGGCGTTGACGACGAACGGCACCGCCCTGCTCGAGTGCCAGCCGTTCGGGACGAGTCCCTGCTCCTTGCCGGCGTCGAGGAACGGGCTCAGGGCCATCGTCGCCGCGACGATGACGACGAGCGCCGCCAGAGCGAGGAGAACGGCTCTCCCGGGCGCCGCGGGACGGACGAGGCCGAGCAGGCGTCGATCGAGGCCGCGGGCGATCAGGAGGATCAGCACGAACATGATCACGTACTGGATGAGCCCACCAATCGCGGTCGACCAGCGGTAGAGCAGGTCGTCGGGTACGTCACCGTCGGCGAGGCGACTGGCATACCCGGCGGCGGCGAGCAGGCCGACAAGGATGCCCCATGCGAGCAGCCGGCCCGGCAGGCGGGGCAGCGGTCTTGCGGCGTCTTCGCTCATGCGACCCAGTACCACAGGGACCATCTGACCACATAGAACGCGAGCCCCGCGGCGAGAATCGCCGTCGTCACGATCGTGGAGCGGCGGCTCCGGACGATCGTCCCGGCTGCCATGAACGCCGGAAAGACGACGATCGCGAACCGCTGCAGCGACCAGAGCGGGATCTTGTCGGAGACCCAGGCCAGCGGGAGTGCGACGCTTGCGAGCGCGTACAGCCCGTACTCGGCCCCGATCGCGCGCCAGGCGACGACTCCCAACCCGACGAGCAACGCCGCGGTGGTGAGGTTCAGGAAGTCCCGCCCCTGCAGAGCCGCTACGACGCCGCCGAGGGGCCCGATGGGCGAAAAGTGGCGCTCCCAGATCACCTTCTGGGCGTCGACGAAGGCCAGCGGTCGGCCGATCCAGAGCCACAGCAGGATCGGGTAGAGAGCAAACACGACGGGTGCGAGCGCGACGCCCGCCAGCGCACGCTGCCGGTTCGGCGCCTTCCACGCGAAGAGAACGAGCGCGGGCAGGAGCGCAATCCCGGCCGACCGGGTCAGCATGGCGAGGCCGGCAATTGCGCCGGCACCCCCGAATCGGCCGCGCTCGGCGCAGAGGAAGGCGGCAACGGCGAGCAGCAGGAAGAGAGACTCGCTGTACACCGCGCCGAAGAACAGCGCCGTCGGGGTGAACGCCAGAAAGAGAACCGTTCGCCGGGCTGCCTCCTCGCCGAGCCGCAGCGCCGTCAGCCGATAGAGAAGAGCGAACGCGGTCGCCCCCGCAGTCAGCGAGACGAGGATCCCGGCGAGCACGAAGTGGCCGCCGAGCACGCGGCCGAGCCCGCCGACGAGGGCCGGGTAGAGGGGAAAGAACGCCGGTGTGCTGGAGGGCCACGAGTAGCCGTGCTCGGCGATCCGGACAAACCAGGAACTGTCCCAGCGGGCCCAGACGTCGATCGCCGAGCCGATCTCGTGGATGTCGGGAGAGTCCCAGCGCCCCCGTTTCGGGTTCAGAGAGCCTTGGAACGCGACCAGAACGGCGATCGCCAGAAGCCAGATCACAGCCCTGCTCCAGAGGAACAAACGAACCGCGGGCGCGACGCTTCCGGTGTCGTCCTCCACGACGGGACTCTAACCGGAAGGGTCAGAGGTGCCTCGCCGCCGGCGCCGAACCCAGGGGGACGATGGCTACCATCGCACTATGAGCGCGCCGCATCGCGGTCGGCCACCGCGTGGGCCCCTGTTCGACCTCCCGGTTCGCCGTCGTCGCCGTCGCCATCGGCGACGTCGACGCCCGCTGCTCGTGCTCCTGGCCGTCGTGGCCGCGGTCCTGGTGCTCGCCGTCGTCGCGGGTGGAGCCGGCATCTACACGTTCGGGTCGTCGTGCGACCTCTCCGCCCTGAAGGAGGTGCGGATCGGCCAGAACACGTTCGTCTACGCCGCCGACGGCTCGCTGCTCGGTTCGATCCCGGCCGAGCGCAACCGCCAGGTGGTGGCTCTCAGACAGATCAGCCCGTGGATGCCGAAGGCGACCGTGGCGATCGAGGACAGGCGGTTCTACTCCCATGGGGGAATCGACCCCCAGGGCATCGTCCGCGCCGTCTGGGCCGACGCCAGCGCCGGCAAGGTCGTCCAGGGTGGTTCGACGATCACCCAGCAGCTCGTCCGGAACCTCTACATCTCGAACGAGCGCACCGTGCAGCGGAAGCTGAAGGAGGCGTGCCTTGCGATCAAGCTCAACGATGCCTGGTCGAAGCAGAGGATTCTCGAGTCGTACCTGAACCAGGTCTACTACGGAAATCTCGCCTACGGGATCGAGGCTGCAGCGCAGACGTACTTCTCGAAGTCGGCCCGCGCGCTCAACCTGCGCGAGGCTGCGGTGCTCGCGGGGCTCACCCAGGCTCCGTCGGCCTACGATCCGTTCGTCGATCCGGGCAAGGCGCTCGGACGCCGCAACGCGGTTCTCTCCGCCATGCGAGACCAGGGGCTGATCGGCGCGGCCCAGTACGCCTGGGCGACCTCGACGAATGACCTTCATCTGCGGCCGGGGAGGCTGTACAAGGAGATCCGGGAGCCATACTTCTTCGGCTTCGTCCGCGACCAGCTGATCCGGAAGTACGGCTCGGAGACGGTCCGCTCGGGTGGGCTCAGCGTCTACACGACGATCCTGCCGCGCTGGCAGCGAGCGGCACAGGACGCGATCAGGGAGACGCTCACGGATCCTGCCGATCCCGCAGCGGCCGTGATCTCGATCGACCCGGCGAACGGCGCCATCCGAGCGATGGCAGCGGTTGTTCCGGGCCGGAGCGGCAACCAGTTCAACCTCCTCTCGCAGGCTCGAAGGCAGCCCGGCTCGACCTTCAAGACGTTCGTCCTGGCAGCCGCGATCGAGAAGGGGATCGATCCCGACACGAGCTACTACGTCTCCGCACCCTTCACCTACCGCCCGGTCGCGAACGGCAACTGCGACGACGGCTCGTGGTGGTGTGTGAGGACGTACGACTCGACCTACAACGGCTGGACCTCTGTCTCACGGGCGACGCTTCGTTCCGACAACTCCGTCTTCGCGCAACTGACGCTCGACGTCGGGCCGGACCGGGTCGGCGCGATGGCCCGCAAGCTCGGCGTGCGCACCCCGCTCGAGGTGGGCGGCCAGTTCGTGCCTGCGATGGGTCTCGGCTCGATCGCGGTCTCTCCGCTCGATATGGCCTCGGCGTACGCGACGCTCGCTGCGGGCGGTGTCTACTCCGAGCCGACCGCGATCCGCAAGGTCGTCCTGCCGAGCGGCAAAGAGGACACGGACGCCGGGTGGGGCCGCCCGAAGCGGACCCGCGTGATCGCCGACGGTGTCGCGGCGAAGGTGACGGAGATCCTGGGGGACAACATTCGCTACGGAACGGGCGCGCGCGCGTACTTCGGCAGGCCGTCCGCCGGTAAGACAGGGACGACGGACAAGCACGCCGACGCGTGGTTCGTCGGCTACACACCTGACCTCTCGACTGCGGTCTGGATGGGCTATCAGGCCGGCGAGATCCCGATGGAGAGTGTCCACGGGATCGCGGTGTCCGGCGGGAGCTTCCCGGCAGAGATCTGGCGCCTGATGATGGAGCGCACGATCGGCCTGCGACCGTCGCGCGACTTCCCCACGGCACGTGTGCCGCCGCACTACCAGCCGTTCCAGCGCGGCCCGCTGGCGCTCAGCTACGACCCCTATGCCGTCACGACGACCGACACGACGACGACCGACACGACGGCGACGAGCACGACCGGCACGGAGAAGACGACGAACACGCCGTCCGCCGCGCCGCCGCGTCGGTGATCAGGGCAACCGCGGTCGGCGCAGCTGGGCTCACGCTCGCCCTGCTGACGGCCGCCTGCGCGCTCGCCTGGGAGCCCGACTCACCGCTCGTGCCGAGAAACGGGGGCCACGTCTCCGGCACGGCCCCGCTTTTCCTGCTCCTGCTCGCGACCGCTTTCGCGGCCTACCTCGTTGCTCTCGCGTGCACGCGGCAACTGGCCCCCTCGACGAGGATCGTGATCGCACTCGCAGCCGCAATCCAACTCGTTCCGCTCTGCGCCCCACTCCTCCTCTCGACCGACGCCTGGACCTACTGGTCGTACGGGTGGATCGGCTCCCGGGGCAACGGCAACCCCTACGTCGACAAGCCCGAAAGCTTTCCCGCGAATCCGGCTCTCCCGTACCAGGGAACGGACTGGCTCGACACGACGACGGTCTACGGGCCGGTCTTCACGGCCGCATCCCAACCGGTGGCACTCGTGGCCGGGGACTCGAGCTCTGTCGCGGCCTGGTCATTCAAGGCGCTCGCAGGGGCGGCGGCCCTGGCGGCGGCACTGCTCGCGGGCCGCATCGCCACCCGCCGGAAGGCGTTTGCTGTCGCGCTCGTCGGCTGGAATCCGCTGCTCGCCGTGCACCTCGCCGGGGGCGGCCACAACGACGGCTGGGTCGGCGCGCTCATCCTTGTGGCGCTCGCGCTCTCGGTGTCGGGCCGCATCGAGCGCTCCGGAGCGATCTGGATGCTCGCGATCGGCATCAAATGGGTGCCGGCCCTGTTCCTCCTCCTGCGCGCCCTCGGCGAGCACGCGAATGGGAGGCCGATCGGCCGCCGGGGCTTGGCTCTCGGGGCGGCCGGCGTCGCCGGGGTCGCCACGATCCTCTACGCGCTCGCCTGGCCGCTCGCGATCCTGCCGTTGATCGGGAACGCGACCTCCGAGACGGGTGCTGCGATCCCGCGACGGCTGGAGGACTTCGGGGTGCCAAACGGTGTCGCGATCGGGCTCGCGGTGATCACCCTTGCTGCCGGCCTGATCTGGCTCATCCGCGAGGCCGGGCGGGGCCGGCCGAGGCTCGCACTCGCAGCCTGCTTGATCCTCGTCACCACCCCCTACCTCGCCGTCTGGTATCTGGCCTGGACCGTCCCGCTCGCGGCGGCGGAGGAGGACTCCGTGGCAACTGTCGCCTGCCTCGCGCTGTGCGCGTACCTCCTCTCGCAGACGATCCCGATCTAGTGCAGCGTCTCACAGCGTTCCGCCGGATGGCCCGGGAGCGAGCACGACCACCGTCCTTTCCGGGGGCACACAGGCGCAACGGTCTGAGCGACAGCACTAGCCCACCCGGTGGAGGACGACGATTCCGTCCTCCGCCCGGACGACATGCCAGCGCCGGTCACGCCGGAGCCTCGCGTAGGCGGCAGGGAACCTCACAGCGCGAACGGAGTCGAGGTAGCTCGGATGACCGAGGTCGACGGCAACCCAGCGTGCCTCCCGGAGAACCGGGAAGCTGAAGATGCGCCGCCGCTCCGAGAGATGGGCGCCGAGGGTGTTCGTGGCGCTGACCGCGACGCCGGCCGGCACGGCGCCGAGCACCCGTTGGGCTGCCCGGTCGCGAGCGGTGACGATGTGGTCGCGCGCAGCGACGCGGGACCCGAGCGGCACGTGCCGATAGAGAGGCAGCGGCCCGAGCAGTACGCCGGCCAGGATCACGAGGATGACGAGGCCCCTGCACAGCGTCGGGGTTGCGTCCGGGAAGCGGCGGCTGATCCGCGCCGTCCCGAAAACGGCTCCAGCGATCAGGCCTGGGATCGCTGTCGCGGTGTAGTGGAAGTGAATCGACGTCTGCGTGCGCGTCCCGGAGAGCAGGTTGAGGAGCAGTTCGGGCAGCGCCGTCGCGGCAACGAGCGGAGCGAGGAGCGGGAGGCCGCCGAGCGGCAGGAGCAGGTCGCGCAGGTAGGTGAGATCGCGATGTTCGGTCACAGCGTCGATGATCCGCAGGGGGTGGACGAAGGCCGTCTTCACGATCCCGGCCGGCGAGCCCCCGACATCGGCATAGCGTCCCTCGAACGGCGACCCGGCGCCCGGTGCGTAACGAGGCACGATCACCGCGGTCGCGACGACCGCGACGGCGACACCGGCGAGCGCAATCACGGCACCGGCGCGCCGTCGGCCGTGCCCGAAGGCGTGCCAGATGCCGAGCATCGCGATGACGAGTCCGACCTGCTCCTTCGTCAGGCACGCCGCGCCCGCGCAGAGTACGAAGGCAACGAGCCGGTTCTCGTCGAGGGACCAGATCGCGCCGAGGAGCAGTGGCGTCGCGAGCGCCACGGGGTGGAAGTCGTCGACCACGAGCCACTGAGTGGGTGGATAGAGGAGATACACGAGCGCGAAGCCGAGCCCGGCCCATTCGCTGCCAAGGTGCTTGCGGGCGAGCAGGAAGACGGGAACGGCGCCGAGCGCCACCGCTGTCGCCTGCACGACGAGCAGCATCTCGGGGTCCGGCCAGGCCCACCACAGCGGCGCCAGAGCAGCGGCAAGGGGGTCGAAGTGGGCGCCGAGGCGGGAGATCTGGTTGCCCTGGAGGTCGGTCACCTCGAGGAAGTGGCCGTGAGCGGTCGACCACACCGCCTGGGTCAGGTTGCCGAGGTCGAAGCGACCCGCCTCGAACGCGCGCTGCTGTAGCACGGAGAGCGCAGACATTCCCGCGGCAAAGGCCGACAGCGCGACCCAGGTGAGCGCTCGAGGCCGCGTCACTTCGCCGCGATCGCTCGCTCGAGCACGGCTCGCCAGCGGTCGCCGAGGACCGTCTCTGTCGCCCTCGCTTCGTAGGTCAATCGCCCGGCTGCCCCGATCCGGGTGGCGAGGGCGGGATCTGCGGCGAGCCTCCGGAGCGCCGCGACGAGAGCGCCGGCGTCCCCGGGTGGCACGAGCAACGAGTCGACGTTGTCGGTGAGGAGCTCCCGCGCGGCCGGCGTATCGGCCGTGACGAGCGCGGTACCGCAGGCGAGGGCCTGGAACGCCTTGTTCGGGATCACCCGCGCCGCCTTCTCACCGAGGCCGAAGATCCCGAGCGCACACCCAGCGGCCTGGATCTCGCCGGGGAGGTCGTCGTACTCGACCCAGGGCACGGTCGTGACGTTCGGCGGCGCGTCGTCGAGGAGCGACTCGAGCTGCCCGCTGCCGACGACTCGGAACGGGATCTCCGGTGCAAGTCGTGCCGCCTCGAGGATCGTCTCGAGGCCGTGCAGCGGAATCAGCTTCCCGACGAAGAGGACGTGAAACGGGCCTTCGGGCTGCCAGCCGGGGCGAAAAAGGCGGTCCTCGGCACCGACGAAGCAGACATCCAACTTCTCGTCGGCAAGCCCGAACTCCTCGCGGAAGAATGCGGCGTGGGCGTCGGTATCGGCGACGACGACGTCGGCCAGGCGAAACGCCCGTTGGTCCACGTGCCTCACGATCCCCGCCCGTGGGGAGCCGCGTCTGAACCGCCCCCGATCGTCGACAAGCGTGTCGTAGAGCGAGATCAGCGGATTGAAGACGACCGGCCGGCCGCGGGCCACCCGTCGGGCGGCCGGAAGGTCGAAATGCCCTGGGTAGCCGACGATCAGTACGTCGGCCGCTGCCTCGGTGTCGCGCGTCTGCCGCAGGCTTCGCTCGGCCTCGGCGACACGGAGCATCTGGCGCAGCCCGACGGCCCAGTTGTGGCGCCGCTCCCAGACGGGCCGATGCTGCTCTCCGATCTCCACGCCCGCGTTGCGCAACGCCGAGATGACCTGCGCGTTCCGTGGGTATGCCCGGTCGTAGGTGCCGAAGTAGAGCGCACGCATCGGTGCCTAGCGCAGCACTTCGTCGACGAGCCTGGCCGCTCTGTCGGCGCCGCCCGTGCGCTCCTCGTGGTGGCTCGTGATCAGCTCGGAGAGCAAGCCGAGCGAGAGCAGCTGGATGCCGACGACGACGAGCAAGACGCCGAGGGTCAGGAGCGGCCGCTGCCCGATCGCGTTGCCCAGCAGCTTGACGATGGTCAGGTAGACGAGGACTACGAATCCGATTGTGCCGCTGAGCAATCCGAGCCCGCCGAACAGGTGCAGGGGCCGGTGCCGGTAGCGACCCATGAACGTGACCGTGAGCAGGTCGAGAAAACCCCGCACGTATCGCTCGACGCCGTAGTTGGAGCGGCCGTGCTCTCGTGGCCGGTGGTTGACCGGCAACTCCGTGACCCGGTAGCCACGGTAGTGCGCGAGCACCGGGATATAGCGGTGGAGCTCACCGTAGAGCTGCATCCCCTCGACGACCTCCGCCCGGTAGGCCTTGAGCCCGCAGTTCATGTCGTGAAGTCGCACCCCCGAGACCTTGCCCGCCACCGCGTTGAAGATCTTCGAGGGGATCCGTCGGGTGAGAGGATCGCGCCGTCTTGTCTTCCAGCCGGAGACGAGGTCGTAGCCCTCGTCGAGCTTGGCCAGCAACCGCGGGATCTCGGCGGGGTCATCCTGCAGGTCACCGTCAATTGTCACCACAATCTCTCCGGCAGCTTCGCCAAAGCCTGCGTCGAGCGCCGTTGCCTTTCCGAAGTTGCGCCGGAGCCTGACGACGCGCACGTTGTCGTGCGCATCGTGGAGGTGGGTCAAGGCGCCGAACGTCGCGTCGCTCGAGCCGTCGTCGACGAAGACCGCCTCCCAGTCGCGCCCCTCGCCGGCGAAGGCCGCAGCCAGCTCGTCGTAGAGGAGCGCAACGCTCCGCTCCTCGTCGTGGACGGGAATGACGACCGAGATCACGCCGCGAGGGTACCCCGTGTGACTGGTGTAGCGTGCGGGCGTGGCTGTCTTGCTCCCCGTTGCCGAGGCCCTGGTCCGCGTTCTCGAGCGCGCGGAGCCGCTCTCTCGCGAGTTCGTGGGGATCGATCGCGCCGCCGGCAGGATCCTTGTCGAGGACGTGCTCTCGCCGGTCGATCTCCCACCGTTCCCGAGCTCGTCGATGGACGGCTATGCCGTCAGAGCGGCAGATCTCCCGGGAATCCTGAATGTCGTCGGCAGCGTTGCCGCCGGCCGCCCAGAGTCCCGTTCCCTCGCTGCCGGCGAGGCGATCGAGATCTCGACCGGGGGCGTCGTGCCCGACGGCGCCGACACCGTTGTCCCCGTCGAGCACGTGTGCGTGTTGGCGGAGCAGGTGGAGATCCTCGCGCCCGCCGGCCTCGGCGACAACATCCGCGGTCTCGGAGGCGATATCGCCGCCGGATCGACGGTCGCACGGGCCGGTGAGCTCCTGACTCCCGCGCGCCTTGCTGCACTCGCCGCGTGTGGGACAGCGAACGTGACCGCGTGCCGGGCCCCCCGCGTCGCGATCGTCGTCACCGGAACCGAGCTCCGCGCCCCGGGACAGTCGCTCGGCCCCGGTGAGATCTACGAGTCGAACGGCGTCATGCTCGCGGCCGTGCTCGAGCGGGCGGGCGCGATCGTCGAGCGCGCGCAGGCGACAGAGGACACCGAGGAGGCTCATGCGAGGGCGCTCGAGTCGGCGCTGACGGCGGATGTCGTTGTCACCTCGGGCGGTGTCTCGGTCGGCCCGCACGATCTCGTCCGCAAGGTGCAGGCCCGCCTCGGCGTCGAGGAGGTCTTCTGGGGGGTCGCGATGCGCCCGGGCAAGCCGCTTGCGTTCGGCGTGTACGGGAAGACGCTGGTCTTCGGCCTGCCGGGGAATCCTGTCTCGTCGCTCGTCGGCTGCCTGCTGTTTGTGCGACCCGCGATTCTGGCACTCCAGGGCCACCTGAGCCCGGAGCCGGCTTTTCGCCCCGGGGTGCTCTCCGCCGCCGTGCGACAGCGGCCTGAGCGGGACGACTTCGTCAGGGCGACTGTTGTCTGGACAGACGACGGAGCGAGTCTCGTGCCGATCCTCGGGCAGGAGTCCCACATGATCGGTCACACGTCGGCGGCCGATGCGATCGTCCACGTCCCGCGGGGCGAGGGGATGCTCGAAGGCGGGTCGACAGCCCGATTCCTCCGACTCGACTAGCTGCGCTCGGGCGGCCTGGTCCCTCCGGCCACGAGTGAGCCGATCTGGGTGGCGACGGCCGCCCACGCGACGAGGAGCAGAGTCGTCGTCCAGGGAACGAAACCCAGTGTCACGAGCGAGACGAGGTAGAGCGGCGCGTCGAGCCCGAGCCCGAGCTGGGTACCGACGGCGACGACGGCAAGGGCAGGCCCGGAGAGCCCGATGCCGTAGAGGGTGTCGCGCGCCCAGTTCCGCCCGGGCCGAATCTGGGGCAGCCACAGCCACGCATAGAGCGACGGGACGACGAAGACGAGACCGTAGGGGCTGACGACGGCGGTCCCGACAGCGACGACACCGAGCGCGATCAGCGACAGGGCATAGCCGGCCAGGGTTTCGTCGGCCGTGGCCGGGGCGCTCGAACCGAGCGCCCGGCGTCCCCGCCACCAGCCGAATCCCGCCGTTCCGGCGACGACCGCAAGGCCGGCGATGGGCCAATCCGTGACCGCAGGGCTGTCCGGCGGCGGAGGGATATCAGACCCACGGGGAAAGACGCCTGCGAGGGCCCCTAGCGCGATCGTGAGAGCGATCCAGAGCCACACCCCGAGGCGCACCCGGAGCGCTTGCCACGTGCCCCGAAGCGGGAGCCGGCGCCGCCGGACTCGTGCGAAGAGGTCGACGGCACCCACAAGGAAGGGAAGGAGCGCTGCCACGAGCACCAGCTGGATTGCCCAGCCGCGGACGATTCGGTTCCCGAGATAGACGTAGCCGGCCGTGCCGCCGGCGAGCTCGATGCCGCCGTCGAGGGAGGCAAGAATCGAGTCCGAGGCCCTCCCGAGCGCTACGAACTGGCGGCGGTCGAGCCGATCCGCCGTGTCGAGCTCCGCTCCGACGCTCCGGTCAGGCGCCGTCGTCAGCCGGACGGCCGAGATTTTGCGGCCCAGGAACGGCGCCTGCTCGCCGTAGCCGAACGGGATCCCGAGATTCACGAGCTGCGTCAACCAACCCGGCCGTCCCGGCGGCCGGCCGATCTCGGTCGCCACCCGCACATCGGCGGTCCGCACGAGAGCCGGGGCCGGCGACCGAGGGGCGAAGCCAGAGAGCTCGATTCGGGGCAGTGCTCGCCCCGCGAGCGAATCGAGTGAGACGACCGCCTTGATGGTGGCTCTCAGCGGAGAGGTGGAGGCGAAGCGCTCGGCTCCGAACCCCCCGTAGGCGCCGCCGTCGGAGGAGAGAAAGATAAGCGTGTGTTGCGGCTTCGGGCGGCCGGCGACGGTGCCGAGCCGGCCGTAGCCTCGGGCCAGCTCGATCAGGACGGCCGTGCCCGAGGCGTTGTCGCTCGCTCCGGGGCCGAGACCGCTGTTGTCACGATGGGCGAGGACGAGGATCGCGGCGGGTGTCGCTCCCGGGATCACGGTCACGAGGTTGTCCAACCCGACCTTCCCGAGCCCGGGGATCGACGCCTTCCACGAGTCCCGGCTGGACGTGAGGCCGTAGAGGCCGAGCTTCTCCGACACCCAATCGGAAGCGCCGCCGGCGCCGGGCGAGCCGGGCTGCCGGTTGGGATAGTCGCGGGCGAGCTCGGTCGCGAGCGCGGTGGCGGCGGAGGCGTCGAAGGAGGGTGGCAGCGCGGGTGCAGGCAACGGCCCCGGCCGTCCGATCGTGAACGCGAGCAACAGGAGAGGGGGCACCACGAGCAATGCAGCGCCACGAACGAGCCGGGTGTTGAGCGCCTGATCGGTCGGACGACGCCTCGGGCGCCGCGGCGGCCGACGTACCTGCTGCTGCCGCCGCCTTGGCCTGCGTGGGTCTGAGGCCGTCACGACGGGGCTATAGTACGACCTGACGGGTGCGCGGCCCCGTATCGAGCGACCTCGACGATGCCCGAAACTTCAACCATTCTGCTCGTCGACGACGAGGATGCGATCCGGAAGCTGCTCGCGTACCCACTCGAGCGGGACGGGTACCGCGTCGTCCAGGCGCGGGACGGCGAGGAGGCGCTCCGCCGGTTCGGCGAGGACGAGATCGACCTGGTCGTGCTGGACATCATGCTTCCGAAGATCGACGGGCTCGAGGTCTGTAAGCGCCTGCGGTCGCAGAGCACGGTGCCGATCATCATGCTCACGGCCCGCGACGACGAGCTGGACAAGGTGCTCGGGCTCGAGCTCGGGGCCGACGACTACATCACCAAGCCGTTCCTGATCCGCGAGTTCCGCAGTCGCGTCAAGGCCGTGCTGCGGAGGGCTGCAAACCCGCATCTCGGCGGCAAGCGGGACGAGACGATCGACCGTGGCGACGTGCGCATCGATCTGCCGCGCCGGAACGTGGAGGTCAGGGGGGAGCAGGTACAGCTGACCTTCGTCGAGTTCGAGCTGCTGGCGCTGCTGGCTGCCAGCCCAGGTGTCGTCTACTCGCGGCGCCAGTTGCTCGAGCGGCTTCGCGGCGGCTCTGACTACCGGGAGCCCCGCACGATCGACGTGCACGTGCGGCATCTGCGGGAGAAGATCGAGCGCGAGCCCCGTGAGCCGGAGCTGATCCTGACCGTGCGCGGCGCCGGGTATCGCTTTCGCGACGAATGAGGCTCCCGGGCGGGATCAGGATCAAGCTCGCGCTGGCGCTCCTCGGCATCGTGGCCGGAGCTCTCCTCGCTGCCTATGCGATCGTCGTTCCGTCGCTCGAGCGCCGACTCGTCGACGCCAAGCTCGACCAGATGGAGAACGATGCCCAGGCACTTGCGATCAACTACGCGACGGGCGAGGCCCGGGGCGACCTCGTGCTCGGCAGCTTCGTCGGTGGAGCCGATTTCGTCTCCAACTCGCGCGTCGTCGTCTTCGCGGTCGGCGGCGGCAGCACCGATCTGAAGCTGGTCAGCCTGGCAGATTCGTCGGCCGTCGGAGGCTCCGAGATCGAGAGCGACGCGACTGCGCGGCAGGCTGCGCAGACCTTGCAGGCGGTTCGGGGTCGCGTCCGCCATGACGGGCGCGAGTATGCCGAGGTCGCGGTTCCCCTGCTGACCGGGAACGTGATGCTCCTCTCGAGCTCCCTCGCCGACCAGCTTGCGACGGTGGCGCTCGTCAAGCGGCGACTCCTCGACGCAACCCTCGCCGCTCTCCTGATCGCGTTCGTACTCGGCTTCGCGGTCGCCTCGATCCATGCCCGGCGGCTCGGTCGTCTGCAACTCGCGGCCGACCGGATCGCCGAGGGCGCCTTCGACGAGCCGGTCGTCGACGACGGGGCCGACGAGGTCGGTCAGCTCGCCGGGTCGTTCGATCGGATGCGGATTCAGCTCGCGCAGCTCGACCGCGCTCGCAAGGAGTTCGTCGCCAATGCCTCGCACGAGCTGAGAACGCCGCTCTTCTCGCTCGCGGGCTTCCTCGAGCTCCTCGACGACGAGGACCTCGACGAGGAGACCCGCCGCGAGTTCCTGCAGACGACGCGCGCCCAGGTCGACCGGTTGACCAAGCTCGCGACCGACCTTCTGGATCTCTCACGGATGGACGCCGGCCGGATCCGGATCGAGCGGGAGGAGGTGGGTCTGGCCGACATCGCCGCGACGATCGCGGAAGAGGTCAGCGTGCTCGCCGACGCCTCGGGCCACACCGTGCTCGTCGAGGCGGATCAGGCGACCTGGGCTCTGGCCGACGAGGAACGGGTGCAGCAGATCGCCCGGGCCCTCGTCGGCAACGCACTCGTCCATACGCCGGCGGGCACGACGGTGCGAATCAGGGTCGAACGGCGCGGCGCGCGGGCCGCCCTGATCGTCGCGGACGACGGCGCGGGAATCCCGCCGGAGTATCACGAGCGCGTCTTCCAGAGGTTCTACCGCGTCGATGGGGGCCAGGCGTCGGGCAGCGGGCTCGGGCTCGCGATCGCGAGAGAGCTCGCAGGACGGATGGACGGCACGGTCGAGCTCGCCAGCCGGTCGGGGGAGACCACCTTCACGCTCGCGCTGCCGTCCGCCGCAACGGTGCCCGCGCCGGTCGCGTCCCCAGCGGGCTGAGCTGCAGCCACCGTTTCCACGTGGAAACGCTCCCCCGCACGCTGGGTGGCGCGGACGGCGGCCGTGGCTACAGTGAAAGGTGTGCGACCCCAGGTCTTCGCCGTTGCCGTGATCGCCGCACTTCTCGGCGCTGCCGGCGCGATCGCGCTCAGTGCTGTGACCGGTGTCGGTGAGACGAACACCACGACCACCGTCGTCGTCGAACGTGCGCCGGTCGCGCGGGTCGCGGCCAACGCCAGTGTGCCCGTGCTCGGGAACGGTTTCAATCCGGCGGCGATCTATGCGCGCCGGGCCCCCGGTGTGATCACCCTCTACGCGAGCTTCGACGGTTCGGGTGAGGCCCAGGGCAGCGGGTTCGTCGTCGATCGGAATGGCACGATCCTGACGAATGCGCACGTCGTCACGAACGTGGCCGAGTCGAGTGGCGGCCCGATCCGTGGCGCCGACTCCCTGTACGCCGAGTTCAGAGACGGCGACCGCGTCCCGGCCCGGATCGTCGGCTGGGACCTGTTCAGCGACGTCGCCGTGGTCAAGGTGAAGCCGGATGCCCACCGGCTGGCGCCGGTTCCGCTGGGCGACTCGGCCGCTGTCGTCGTGGGCGCTCCCGTTGCTGCGATCGGGAGCCCTTTCGGAGAGCAGAGCTCGCTCTCGGTCGGGGTCGTGTCGGCGATCGACCGCTCGATCGACTCGCTTACCTCGCAGTATCGCGTCTCGGATGCGATTCAGACCGACGCTTCGATCAACCGCGGCAACTCGGGCGGCCCGCTCTTCGACGCCCGCGGCCGGGTGATCGGGATCAACGCGCAGATCCGCTCGACGAGCGGCTCGGCCGAGGGCGTCGGCTTCGCGATCCCGATCGACACGGCCCGCCGGGCCATGGAGCAGTTGCTTCGGACGGGAAAGGTGTCCTACGCGTACGTCGGCGTGACAACGCAGGACGTGACGCCGGGACTGGCGCGGAAGTTCGGCTTCGCGGCTCCCCACGGCGCTCTGGTGGAAAAGGTCCAGCCCAACACGCCGGCTTCGGCGGCCGGGCTCCGCGGCGGGTCGCGCGTCGCCGGCTACAACGGGATTCGGGTCTCGCTCGGCGGCGATGTGATCGTGATGATCGGCCGGCAGCCGGTGGCAAACGCCCAGGATGTGTCGCGGGCAGTCGCCGCGCTCGTCGTCGGGCAGAAGGTTCCTTTCACAGTCCTCCGGGGCGGCACCACCCGACGCGTCATCGTGGTGCGGCTCGCCGAGCGGCCTTCCTGAGCCGGCCGAGTACGATAGAGGCATGACGGGCCTCTCTCACGTCGATCCCGACGGCGCAGTCCGGATGGTCGACGTCGGCTCAAAGTCGCTGTCGCGGCGTCGCGCGGTCGCGCGTGCCACGGTGCAGATGGCGCCGGAGACCGCGGCGTCGCTGCGCGACCTGCCCAAGGGCGACGCACTTACGACCGCCCAGCTCGCCGGGATCATGGCAGCCAAGCGAACCAGCGAGCTGATCCCGCTCTGCCACCCACTCGCGCTCTCCTTTGTCGACGTTCAGCTCATAGTGGTTGCAGCCGGCGTCGAGATCGAGGCGGCTGCCGAGACGACCGCCCGGACAGGCGTCGAGATGGAGGCGCTCACCGCCGTGACGGTGGCGGCCCTGACCATCTACGACATGGCCAAGGCGATCGACAGGGCGATGAAGATCACCGACGTCACGCTCGTCGAGAAGACGAAGGTGGCGGTGTGAAGGCCGCCGTGCTGACTGTCTCCGACGGCGTCCATCACGGCACGCGGGAGGACAGGAGCGGTGACGCGCTCGCGGAACTGCTCGCAGGTGAAGGGTTCGATGTCGAGCGCGAAGTCGTGCCCGACGAGACCGACGCGATCTCGTCTGCCATCGCCCAGCTTGCCGACCGGAGTGCCGTTGTTCTGACGACCGGCGGCACGGGTTTCACGCCCCGCGACGTCACGCCCGAGGCGACGAGGGGGCTGCTCGACCGCGAGGCCCCCGGCATCGCCGAGGCGATTCGTGCCGACGCCCGTACCCGCACGCCGCACGCGCTGCTGTCACGCGGGCTCGCGGGGCTCCGCGGTTCCACGCTGATCGTGAACCTGCCTGGCTCGCCGGGTGGCTGCCGGGACGGCTTTGCGGTTCTCCGGCCTGCGCTCCGGCACGGGCTCGAGCTCGCCGCCGGCGATCAGCAGTCACAGCACCGGCAGACATGAGCGGCACCGCCCTCTCCCTGCCGCGCCGCTTCGCCTCGCTCGTCAAGCTCGAGCACACGGTCTTCGCGCTCCCGTTCGCTTACGTCGGCGCCTTCCTGGCGGTCGACGGCTACCCCGGCACCTCGGTGATGGTCTGGCTGACGCTGGCAATGGCGGGCGCCCGGACGCTCGCCATGGCCCTGAATCGGCTGATCGACGCCGAGCTCGACGCGCGTAACCCGCGAACCGCGACCCGCGAGATTCCCGCCGGCACGCTCTCCCGCGAGCATGTCTGGCTGCTCTGCGCCGTTGCCCTCGCCGTCTACCTCGTGGCCGCGTTCCAGCTCGAGCCGATCGTCCGCTGGCTGTGGCCGATTCCGGTTGCGATGTTCGTCGTCTACCCGTACCTGAAGCGGATCACGTGGGCCTGCCACCTTTGGCTCGGCGCCTGCACCGGCCTCGCGCCACTCGGTGCCTGGCTTGCGGTCACGGGCACGGCGCCGTGGGAGGCATGGGCGCTCTTCGTCGCGCAGGGCCTCTGGGTCGCCGGCTTCGACCTGTTTTACTCGCTCTTCGACCGCGCTCATGATCTCGCCGAGGGCCTTCGCTCGTGGGCAACCCGCTTTGGCGAGCGAGGGGTCTTCGGGGGTGCACGGGTCTTTCATACGACCTCGGTCGTGCTGCTCGCGGCCGTCGGTCTCGGGCTCTCTAGCGGCATCTTCTACTGGCTCGGCGTCGCCGCCGTCGCCGGCCTGCTCCTCTACGAGCACTCGCTTGTCCGTCCCGGCGATCTGCGACGCCTCGACGCCGCCTTCTTCACCGTCAACGGCGTGATCAGCGTCGTGTTCTTCGTGTTCGTCGCCCTGGACACACTCCTGTAGCTACCGTGGGGTCGCAGGCGACCGGGGAGGCGGGGGCGCGATGATCGCGGGTGAAGGCCTCGAGAAGCGCTACGGCGGCAAGAGGGTGCTACGGGGAGTCTCGTTCGTCCTGCCGCGTCGTGGCTTCCTCCTCGTCACGGGCCCGAACGGGTCCGGCAAGACGACCCTGTTGCGTCTTCTGGCCGGCCTTGCCGCGCCAACAAAAGGCAGCATTCGAGTCGAAGGTGACCGCGGCGATCTCGGCTTTCTCGGCCACGAGCCGATGCTGTATCGGGAGCTGACGGCCCTCGAGAATCTCGAGCTCTTCGGCCGTCTCTACCGGGTCGCGGAGCGCCGCGAGCGGAGCGGGATGCTGCTCGAGCGGTTCGGCCTCTGGGACGTCCGCAGCGATCGCGTCTCGACGTTCTCCCGTGGCATGGTGCAGCGCCTTGCGCTCTGCCGGACGCTCCTCCACGATCCGGCGCTGCTCGTGCTGGACGAGCCGTTCACTGCACTCGACGAGGCGGGAGCAGCCCTGCTCGACGGTGAGCTCGCAGCGCTCACCGGAGACAGGACGATCGTGCTCTCGACCCACGACCCCCAGCGGGTCGCGGCGCTCGCCACCGAGCGGCTCGTGCTCGCGTGAGCGCGCTCTCGCTGTACACCTCGGACGTCGTCGCCCTGGCGCGCAAGGACCTACGGCTCGAGCTACGAGCGCGCGACACGTTGCCGGCGATGCTTCTGTTCGTGCTCTCGACGCTGGCCGTCTTCCACTTCGCCCTGCCGACCGGGACGGGGGCGGATGCCGCCTACGGCCTCCTCTGGATCGCCATCGTCTTCACCGCGCTGCTCGGCCTCGGTCGCGCCTGGGCGCCCGAGCGCGAGGGCGGTGCACTCGAGGCACTCGTGTTGGCACCGTGCGACCGCAGCGCGATCTGGCTCGGAAAGACACTTGCCACGCTTGCCTTCCTGGCGGCGGCCGAGCTCGTGGCGCTGCCGGCGTTCGCGCTGTTCTTCGCCCCCCTCGATCTCGTGGCGGTCGCAGGCGTGGTGCTCGCGAGCATCGGCATCTGCGCGGTCGGATCCCTGCTCGCCGCGATGGCGGCGGCGAGCCGAGGCCGGGAGGTGATCCTGCCGCTGCTCTTTCTCCCGCTCGTCATCCCGCTCGTCGTCGGCGGCGTCGGGGCCGGAATCTCGCCCGACGGAGCGGCCTTCCTTTCGTTCCTCGGCCTCTACGACCTCGTCTTCGCGATACTGGCGTGGGCCACGTTCGAATATGTCGTCACGGAATAACCTCCCACTTCTTGCGTTCACGACCGCCGGCCTGCTCGGCCTCGCGGTCGTGCTGGCGCTGCTCGTCGCGCCCGAGGACGCAAACCAGGGGGTGTCGCAGCGGATCTTCTACTTCCACGTGCCGATCGCGCTGACGGCGTACGCCTGCTTCGGCCTCGGCGCCTGGAAGGCGCTACGGCTGCTCTGGGTCGGCGGCGAGCGGCGCGATCTCGAGAGCTACACGTGGATTCACCAGGGCACGATCTTCGGGGCCTTGACGCTGATCACCGGCTCGATCTGGGCCAAGGCCTCCTGGGGTGTCTGGTGGAGCTGGGGCTCGAACCAACTCGTCCTCTTCCTCGTCCTCTTCCTCTTCTATTGCGCGTACTTCATGCTCCGCTTCTCGATCGACGAGGGCGCGCGGCGGGAGCGCATCTGCGCCGTCTACGCGCTCTTCGGCGTGGCCCTGATTCCCGTCAGCTTCTTCGCGATCCGGCTCGCGAGCGATTTCATCCACCCGACTGTGTTCACCCGCGCCGGGCCTCAGATGACGCACACCATGTTCGGCGCGTTCGTCGTCTCGTGGGCGGCGATCACCCTGCTCGCGTACGTCATGTACCGCGTCGAGCTCTCCGGCAAGCGGGCCGACTCGAACCTCCGCGATCTGCGCGAGGCGCTCTCGTGAGCCAGGGGCAGTACGTGGCGCTCGCCTACGGCGTCGTGCTCGTGTTCGTAGTCCTCTGGGTGGCGATCATCGCCGCCAAGCTCTCGCGGCTCGAGCGCGAGACCGGTGAGCTGGCCGAGCTGGCGCGAACCGGCCGAAACGATGGCTGAGCTCCTCGTCTGGCCCGCGCTGATCGGCTACGGCGAGGCGGCGCTCGCCTACGCGGGTGCGCTCCGCGGTCCCGGATCGGTCGGACGGCTCGGCATCTGGGGCGTCCGCATCGGCTGGCTTGCACAGACCGCGCTCCTCGTCGCCCAGGCCCGGGACAGCGAAGGATTCCCCTGGGGTACCTGGGCCGGGGCTCTCAACCTCTTCGTCTGGCTCGTCGTGGGCGCGTACCTGATCTGGGGCTGTACGCCGCGCTACCGGCTGCTCGGGCTCGTCGTCATGCCCCTGGCGGCCTCGCTCCTCGTCACCGCCTGGGCGGGCGGTGGCACGGGTGCCGAGGCGGGTGACACGTCCGGCTGGCTCCTCGCCCTCCACGTCGGGCTCATGCTCGCCGGTTTCGCAGGACTCACCCTCGCCGCTGGCCTGGCCGGGCTCTATCTCTGGCAGGAGCGACGGCTCAAACATCGTGATGCCGGCGTGCTCCGGCTCCGGCTGCCCGCACTCGACTCGCTCGATCGAATCTCGACCCGAACCACGGCGATCTCGCTCGGGCTCCTCACCGCCGGGGTTGCGGTCGGGGTCGCCAGCTTCAGCCGGGGAGACTTCGACGTCGCCATGGCCGCCACGCTCGCCACGTGGGGCTACTACGCGATCGCCCTCCTCTTGCGCCGGGAGCGAAAGCTCCGTGGCCGCCGTTTCGCCATGCTGCTCGTCGGCGGCTTCGTGCTCGTCGCCGTCGTCCTCCCTCTGACCCACTTCGCCTCGTGAAGCTCGCTCTCGTCGGCGTCTCGCACCGCCAGGCTCCCGTCGAGCTGCGTGAGCGCGTCGCGGTCGACCGCGAGGGCGCCACCCAGCTCGCCCGCGAGCTCGCCGAGGGGTGCGAGGCGGTGGTGTTGTCGACGTGCAACCGGACCGAGCTCTACCTCGCCGGCGCGGCCGCCGGCCCGGACCTTGGTGATCGCGCGACCCAATCGCTGCTGGCGCTCGCCGGCGACGACGGAACGGCGCTCGCGCCGGTCCTCTACCGGCTCGGCGACGACAGTGCAGCGCTCCACCTGTTCCGTGTCGCAGCCGGTCTCGACTCGCTGGTTCCCGGAGAGGGCGAGATCCTGGGGCAGGTGCGGGATGCGTTCGAGGGCGGCAAGACCGGGCCCCTGCTCGGCCATCTCTTCCGCCAGGCTCTGCACGCCGGTCGGCGTGCGCGGGTCGAGACGGCGATCGGCGAGAGCCCGGCGTCGGTTCCGGCAGCTGCGGCCGCGCTTGCCCAGCAGGTATTCGAGGATCTCACGGGCTGCTCCGTGCTGCTCGTCGGCGCCGGCAAGATGAGCGAGCTCACCGCGCGCAACCTCCGCTCGCGCGGCGCGTCGATCGGCGCCGTTGCCAATCGCACCGCCGCTCATGGCGAGGAGCTTGCGGCCCGTGTTGAATCGCGTGCCGTGGGACTGGAGGAGATCCCGCTTCTGCTCGAAACGGCTGACGTCGTCGTCACCTCGACGAGCGCCCCCGGATTCGTCGTCGAGGCGGCGAGCGCGAGCCAGGCCCTTCGCGCCCGCCGTGGTCGGCCGATCCTCTTCGTCGATCTCGCCGTCCCCCGCGATGTCGACCCTGCCCTCTCGGCGATCGACGGCTGCTTCGTCTACGACGTCGACGATCTCGACGCGGTCGTCGAGGCGTCGCTGGCAGGGCGCCGGACGGAGGCCGTTCGGGCCGAGCAGCTCGTCGCCGCCGAGGCCGAGCGCTACCGCGAGTGGCAGGCCTCGCTCGCCGTTGTGCCCGCGATCGCCTCGTTGCATGCTCGGGCGGAGGAGATCCGGGCCGGGGAGCTTGCCAAGGCGGAGGGTCGGCTTGGGCGGCTGCCCGAAAGCGAGCGGAAGCTCGTCGAGGCGGTCACCTCGCAGATCGTGGCCAAGCTTCTTCACCTGCCCACGGTGCGGATGAAGGAGGCAGCCGCTGCCGCTGACGGTGTGGTCTATGCTGACGTGGTACGCCACCTGTTCGGACTGGACGAGGAGGAGCAGTCGTGACGCGACCGGTGATCGTCGGAAGGCCGCTGCCCCTCCAGGCACCGACCGCATTCGTCCGCATCCGCCCGCGCGGCCGCCTGATCTGCGGCGAGCCGCGCACCACGACCCGAATCTGTGCTGCTTCGCGTCGGTTCCCGCGGCAGTAGGCTCGCCCTGACCCAGGCCGAGCGCGCCGCCGAGGCGTTGCGCGGTCCGGGGGTCGAGATCGCGCTTGTGCCGATCACGACGGCCGGCGACCGCGACCGCACGAGCCCGTTCGGCGAGATCGGCGCCCGGGGCGTGTTCGTCAAGGAGCTCGAGGAGGCACTGCTCGAGGGCCGCATCGACGTTGCCGTCCATTCCGCAAAGGACATGACGTCCTCGGATGTCGACGGTCTCACGGTTGGGGCCTACACCGCCCGGGAAGACCCTCGGGATGCGCTCTGCGGTGCCGACGCGATCCGGCCCGGGATGCGGATCGGCACCGCCTCGGCCCGCCGCAGAGCCCAGCTGCTCGCATTCGAGCCGACGCTCTCGATCGAGCCGCTGCGCGGCAACGTCGACACGCGCCTGCGCAAGCGCACCGAGCGAGGCCTCGACGCGATCGTCCTTGCTTCCTGTGGTCTAGACCGTTTAGGTCTGAGTTTAGAGATCGGCCTCCGGCTCGATCCGGATGTGATGCTGCCCGAGGCGGGGCAGGGCGCGCTCGCGCTGCAGGTTCGCGCGGGCGAGGAGGGGCTCGTGGCGGCGATCGACGACGCAGCCACGCGCCTCCGAGTCGAGTCCGAGCGCAGCTGCGTCGCCCTGATCGGCGGTGGGTGCCTCGCACCGGTCGCCGCCTTCCACGACGGCGAGCTCCTGACGGCGCTGATCGCTGCAGACGACGGCAGCTGGATCGAGCGCCGCTCCGGCACCGATCCCGCGGCACTTGCGGCGGAGTTGCTCCCACTCGCTCGATGAGGCTTCTCGTCACGAGGCCGCAGGGGCAGGAGGCGGAGCTCGTGCGCCTGCTCGCGAAGGCAGGGCACGAGGTCGCTCACTGCCCGTTGATCGCGATCGAGCCGCTCGGTGACCAGCCGATCGACGTCTCCGGCTACGACTGGGTCGTCGTGACGAGCGTGAACGGGGCGCGAGAGCTTCGCCGGCGCTCGGTCGGGGACATGCCGAAGCTCGCTGCGATCGGGGCTGCGACCGCGGCGGCGCTCGGCGGCGCCGATCTCGTGCCGGCCGTCTCGACGCAGGAGGGCTTGCTCGCAGAGTTGCCCCGCCCCACCGGCCGCGTGCTCTTCGCCGCCGGCGAGGGAGCCCGCACCCTGTTGCCGGAGACCCTCGGCGCCGACGTGGTCGTGCTCTACCGCACCCGCATGCTCAGGCCCGCGGCACTCCCGGAGGCCGACCTCTACCTGCTTGCATCGCCCTCCGCGGCGCGCGCGCTTGCGGCGATCGGGGAGAACTACGCCGTGGTCTCGATCGGCCCCGAGACCTCCGCCGCGGCCCGTACCGCCGGTCTCACGGTGGTCGCGGAAGCCGACGAGCACTCGAGCGCCGGCCTTGCCGCCGCAGTGGCGGCGCTCGGCGAGCGGTCGTAGACTCGGGCTCGAGCGTGTTCATCACTTTCCTCACCGACTTCGGGCTCCAGGACGACTTCGTCGGAACCTGTCATGGGGTGATCAAGCGCCTGGCACCCGAGGCCGAGATCATCGACATCACCCACGGGATCCCACCCCAGGCGGTGCTGCAGGGAGCGCTCGTGCTCGCGAACACCCTCCCGTACATGCCGGTGGGGGTGCATCTCGCCGTCGTCGACCCGGGCGTCGGTGGCCACCGGCGCGCGCTCGCACTCGCCGACGGTGAGGGGCGCCTCTTCGTCGGCCCGGACAACGGCCTCCTCGTGCCGGCGGCCGAGCGGGCGGGGATCACGGCCGCGCACGAGCTTGCGAACCCCGCGTACGCGCTCGAGTCTGTCTCGCGCACCTTCCACGGCCGCGATCTGTTCGCCCCCGCAGCGGCCCACCTCGCGTGTGGGGTGGCGATCGGCGAGCTCGGCCCCCCAATCGATTCGGACGCTCTCGTCCGTTTGGAGCTGCCGATGCCGGCGGTCGTCGACGGCATCGTCCACGCCACCGCGCTATACGTCGACAGCTTCGGGAACATCGCCCTCAACCTGACTCGCAGCGATCTCGAGGGCGTTGGCGTCGCGCCCGGGACGCGGATCGAGCTCGACCTGGCCGGGCAGCGCTACTACGCCGTCGCCGCGCGAACGTTCGCCGATGCGGGAGCGGGCGACGTGATCCTCTACGAGGACAGTTACCAGAACATGTCGATAGCGCTCTCGAACGGGAACGCCGCAGCGATGCTGCACGCCGAAGTCGGGCAGCCGCTCGCGATCCGGGTCGTCTAGGCTCTGGAAATCGCGCCGTCGACGCGCTAGGGTCGGGAGTATTGAGAGGCGTCGGCGGAGCGGGTCTCCGTCCCCGACGTCTCTCTGTTCGTGGTGAGCTCACTGGTCGAGTCGCGCGAACCGCTCGCTGGCGGCTAGGCTCGCTGCGGAGGAGGAACCGTGGCTGCCGAGACTCTCACAATCGTGGACAACCGCACAGGGGTGGAGTACACCCTCCCGATCGTCGACGGCGCGATCCGCGCGACCGACCTGCGCCAGATCGCCGGCTCCGACGGCGGAGGGTTGATGTCATTCGACCCGGCGTACCTCAACACCGCCTCATGTCGCAGCACGATCACCTTCATCGACGGCGACGCGGGGATCCTGCGCTACCGGGGTTATCCGATCGAGCAGGTCGCCGAGCAGGCCGGGTTCCTCGAGACCGCGTACCTGCTCTTCGAGGGAGAGTTGCCCACCGAGGCCCAGCTCGGGCGCTGGACTGACGACGTGCGCAACCACACCTACGTGCACACGAACATCGAGGAGTTCATGGCCGGCTTCCGCTACGACGCGCATCCGATGGGGATGCTGCTCGGCGCGGTCGGTGCGCTCTCGACCTTCTACCCGGACGCGAAGCACATCTCCGACCCCGAGAACCGCTACCTTCAGCGCGTCCGGCTGATCGCCAAGCTCCCGACGATCGCGGCTTACATCTTCCGCCACAACCGCGGCCTGCCCTACGTGCTGCCACGCAACGATCTCAGCTACATCGGCAACTTCGTCAACATGACGTTCGAGATCGGCGGCAGGCACGAGCCGAACTCGGTGCTGCAGCGCGCGCTCGAGATCCTGCTGATCCTGCACGCCGATCACGAGCAGAATTGCTCGACGAGCGCGGTGCGCGGCGTCGGGTCGTCGCATGTGGATCCGTTCTCGGCCGTCTCGGCCGGAATCGCGGCGCTGTACGGGCCTCTTCACGGTGGCGCCAACGAGGCCGTCCTGCGGATGCTCGACGACATCGGCGACGTCGGCAATGTCCCGGCCTTCGTCGAGGCGGTCAAGGACGGCAGCGCCGGCACGCGGCTCATGGGCTTCGGTCATCGCGTCTACAAGAGCTACGACCCACGGGCCACGCTGATCAAGCAGGTCGCCGACTCGGTCTTTGCCGAGACCGGCGTCGACCCCAAGCTCGCGATCGCGCTCGAGCTCGAGAAGATCGCGCTCGAGGACGAGTACTTCGTCAGCCGCAAGCTCTACCCGAACGTCGACTTCTACTCGGGCCTGATCTACAAGGCGATGGGCTACCCCGCCGACTACTTCACCGTCCTCTTCGCGCTCGGCCGGCTGCCGGGCTGGATCGCGCAGTGGGAGGAGATGCTGAACGACCCCGAGCAGAAGATCGCGCGACCCCGGCAGCTGTACGTCGGCGAGGGCGAGCGGGACTTCGTTCCGACCGACGCCCGCTAGTCGAGGCGAAGGTTTCAGCGGCCGGGCAGGTCGTCCCGCACGACGGGCAGCAGCTCGAGCCGCACGCCGAGTGACTTGAGGCCGCCGGCGTCGAGCACGGCACGGAGGCTGTGTGGGTCAGTGATCGGCAGCGGGCCGATCGCCCGCACGACGATCCCGCTCTCCGACGGGTCGACCTTGACGATCTCCCAGTCGCGCCGCTTCGCCCAGGCTCGTGCGACGGTCGAGACGGCGGTTCGGTCGAGTTGCTCGCCGTTGATGCGCCGGGTGGTGGCGCTGAGCGGCACCGCGAGGACGACCACGGCCGCCACGATGATGGCCGCCGAGGCGCGGCGGCCGAACTGCGATCCGCCGTCGGCCCTGCGCGCCGTCGTGCCGACCCGGTAGACGGCCATCACGATCAGGCCGCTGAGCAGGATCGCGCCGACGTTCGTCAGGAACAGGAGCAGGGCACCGGTCGCCTGGTGGGGGTGTCCCGACTCGAGTGTGAGCCCGACGACCGCGAGCGGCGGCACGAGCGAGATCGCTATCGCCACGCCCGGCAGCGTGTCGGACACGTCTGCGCGGACGAGCGCGAACGCCCCGACCGCGCCGGGTGCGAGGGCGGCGACCAGGTGGATGAGCCGCGGATGAATTCGTCCGGCGATCTGCGAGTTCGACTCGGCGACGAGGAGGATCGGGATCAGGTGGCCGATCAGGAACGCGATCAGCACCACGGCGGCGGAGCAGCTGACGACGAGCAGCAGGCCTCGCGCCAGGTTGCGCAGGTCGGCGCTGACGACGGACACGACCGATCCCAGGATCGGGGTCATCAGTGGCGCCACGATCATCGCTCCGATCACGGTCGCAGTCGAGTCGGAGACGATTCCGGCCGTCGCGATCACGGCCGACATGGCGAGCAGGCACCAGAAGCGGCTCAGCTTCCGGTTGCGCTCCGGCCCGTCGAAAAACAGCTCGTTGCGCACGAGATCGGAGGGTGCGATCGACGGCATCTCAGCTGGAGAGTTCGGGCTTCGGCGGCCGTCACCGTCGCCGGCGCAGCGAGGCTACGCGTCGAGCTGCCGGAGGTACTGATGGACGAACGCGATTGCCATGCTGCCTTCGCCGACGGCCGCCGCGACCCGCTTGACGGGGCCTGAGCGCACGTCGCCGCAGGCGAAGATGCCGGGCACGCTCGCCTCGAGGAGGTATGGGTCGCGATCTGCTTCCCAGGCTCCCGCCGCGCTGACGTCAGGCCCGGTGAGCACGTAGCCGCGACGGTCGAGCGCGATCTCGGGCGGCAGCCAGCCGGTCTCGGCGTCGGCTCCGATGAAGATGAAGAGGCTGCCGCTCTCGAGCCGCGCCGGCTCGGCCGAGCCTGCCCCGGTGACGAGGATCGCTTCCAGCGAAGTGTCTCCCTCGACCCCCGAGAGCTCTGTCTCGACGAGCACGCTGATGTTTGGCCGCGTCGCGAGCTGGTCGATCAGGTACCGCGACATGCTCTTCTCCAGACTGGCACTGCGACAGAGGATCGTGACGGACCGCGCGTAGGTGGCGAAGAACATCGCCGCCTGCCCGGCCGAGTTCCCGGCTCCGAGGATGTGAACGTCGAGGCCGTGGGTGTTCGAGGCCTCGCTGCGTGACGCGCCGTAGGAGATCCCCTTGCCGACGAGCCGGTCGAACCCGTCGATCTCGAGCCGCCGCCACGAGACCCCGCAGGCCAGGATGACGGTCTTCGCGCGGATCACGTCCCCACCGTCGAGATGGACGGAGCGCGTGGCCGTGTCGATCCGCTCGAGCGCGCGCGTGACGAGAATCTCGGCACCGAGCCTGCGAGCCTGCTGCAGTGCGCGGCTGGAGAGGTCGTCGCCGGAGACGCCCGACGGGAATCCGAGATAGTTCTCGATCCGGGAGGACGTGCCGGCCTGCCCGCCCGGCGCCTCTCGCTCGATCACGATCGTCCGCAATCCCTCGGAGGCGCCGTAGACGCCCGCTGCGAGCCCCGCAGGGCCGGCGCCGACGATCACCGTGTCGTACTCCGCGTGCTCTGGCTCCGTCTCCAGGCCAAGGAGCTCGGCGACGCGCCGTAGCGTCGGGCGAGCGACCGTCTTGCCTTCGATCACCCGCAACGTTGGGCAGTCCTCCTCCTGCGGGAGCAGGCCACCCCAGTCCTCCTCGGCCCCCGGGGCCTCGGGCGTGAGCCAACGGAACGAGATCTGGTTGCGGGCGAGAAACCGCCGAAGCTCGGTACAGGCAACGTTCCAGCGGCCGCCGACCACGATCGCCCTCGCCGGTGGCGCTTCGGCAGCGATCCCCTGGAGGCCGCGCGGGCCACCGATCCGATGCTGTGCGAGGGCGCCGATCGCAGCCGCAAGCCCCGGTGCCACGGCGGCAAGCTCGTGGTAGTCGCGCTGCTCGATCCGGATCACGCGCGCCTTCCCGGCGGCCCGAAGACCGGCCGGGTGGCTCGTTCCGAGCGTCAGCGAGACCTCGCCGAAGACCTGCCCGGGAAAGCGCTCGCCGACGACCCGTTCCTGCCCGTCGATGGGCTTCACGGTCTCCATGCGCCCTTCGAGGACGGCGAACAGCGCCGGCGCTTCGCCCTCGTGCACCGCGTACTCGCCGTCGGCCAGGCTGACATCGGCGGCCACCTTCGCGATCCGCTCGCAGAGATCCCGATTGAGGGCCGCGAAGAGCGCGAGACTCTGGATCTCCTCCGGCGTGACCATGGGTTTGCGACTCTACCGCGCCCAAGGGGCAGCCACCCGTTCAGGGAGGCCCTCCGGGAACCGTAGGTTCCAACTTCAGGGTTCTGGCGATCTGGAATCCCCACTCGGGGATTCCAGATCTGCGGAAGGCATGGCGAGAGCCGGACTTGAACCGGCGACACCACGGTTTTCAGCCGTGTGCTCTACCAACTGAGCTACCTCGCCGCGGTTTCGAAGTGTAGCGCCGGTCCCGCGAGGACGTGCCCGTCGCGCTACGGTTGCGCCCGATGGCTTCTCCGGTCTCGATCATCGGTGCACCGCTCGACCTCGGCCAGACGCGGCGGGGCGTTGACATGGGCCCCTCGGCGATCCGCTACGCCGGGCTCGAGGAGCGGCTCGTCGAGATCGGGCACCTCGTGTTCGATCGTGGCAACGTCCCCGCGCCCGAAGCGGAGGCGCTGGCGCTCCACGACGAGCGGGCGCGGTTCCTGCCCGAGATCCTCGCCGCCTGCGCGGAGCTCGCCGCTCTCGTCGAGGAGAGTGTCCGCTCGGGTGCCCGCCCACTCGTGCTCGGCGGCGATCACGCCGTGGCACTCGGCACCCTCGCCGGGCTCGCCGCCGCCGCCGGCGAGGTGGGCGGCGTGATCTGGATCGACGCTCATGCGGACATCAACGTTCCGGAGTCGAGCCCGTCGGGCAACGTGCACGGGATGCCGCTCGCCGCCGCGCTCGGCCGCGCCCCGGAGTGGTTTCGGCACGACCGGCTCACTTTGCCGGCGCTCGACCCGTCGCGCGTCGCGCTCGTCGGGATCCGCTCCCTCGACCCCGCGGAGCGCGAGTTCCTGCGCGACGCCGGGATCAGGGTCTTCACGATGAGCGACATCGACCGGATCGGTATCGAGCGCGCGATGCGAGAGGCACTCGATAGGGTCGCCGGCCCCGGCTTTGTTCATGTCTCGCTCGACCTCGACGCGCTCGATCCAGAGGTCGCGCCGGGCGTCGGCACACCCGTGCGCGGCGGCCTCACCTACCGGGAGGCCCACCTCGCCTGCGAGCTGATCGCCGAAGCGGGGATCGCGGGCTCGTTCGAGGTCGTGGAGGCGAACCCGATCCTCGACCGCGAGAACACGACGGCGCTGACGGCCGTCGAGCTGATCGCGAGCGCGCTCGGCCAGACGATCCTCTGATCGGTTATCGGGGCGTCGCGACGACGATCCTCGCTACCCCGGGCACGGTCAGCGACCCGTCGTCGGCCTGGTACTCGTGGAGGTACGCCTCTGCCGTCGCCCGCAGCGTCGCAGCCTGATCCTCGGAAAGTCGCTCCAGCAGCCCGGCCAGTGCCCGTGAGATGTCGCGGGTCGACTCCCACCAGACGTCGAGCGAGGAGGCCTGCCAGGTCAGAGCGACGTCCTCGACAGCGAGGATCTCGAGCCTACCGCCCGTCAGCACTGCTCGCAGCTTGCCCTCGTCGGAGAGCCGGAAGGGCCCGGGCGCGTCGTAGTCGGGCGGCGGTGCCAGCTCGAGCGCGCGCGCGGCCCGGCCGGCAGCCGTCATCCACGAGTTCACGTGCGAGCTCGCCCAGACCGCGAGGACGGCTCGGCCTCCCGGTCGCACGACACGCGCGATCTCGCTCGCAGCGCGCTCCATGTCCGGCACGAGCATGAGGCCGAAGCGGCACAGGACGCGGTCGAACGCGTCGTCCGGCAGGCTCATGGCGGCAGCGTCCTCGACGGCGAAGCCGACATCCGTGAGGGAGAGCTCCTGGGCCCGCCGCCGCGCCGCCTCGACCATCTCCGGCGCCGCGTCGGTCGAGAGGAGCGAGCCGCCTGGCAGCACGTGGGGCAGCGCCTGGAAGCCCGGCTCGCCCGGCCCGGCCGCTACCTCGAGCAGCCGGTCCCCGGGGCGGAGCTCGAGCAGCTCGATCATCCGCGCTGTGAGGCCCGCCGTCGTCCGCGCGAAGCCGTCTCGCTGCCGCTCCCATCCGGCTGCGACGCCTCGCCAGGCCTCGATCTCTGCCGCAGCGGGCTCGTCTATGACGCAGCTGCCTTGAAGGCAGGGATGATGTGCTCTCCGTAGGCTGCGAGCGTCTCCTCCTGGCTGTGCGTCATCAGGTAGATCGAGTAGTGATCGACGCCGATTGACTCGAGCTCCCGCAGCTTCGCAGCGGCCTGCTCGACGTTCCCGAGCACCGAGAAGCGGTCGGCGATCTCGTCGGTCACGAACTCGCCGTGCGCGGCGCCGACGCGCGAGTGGTCGTTGTAGTCGTAGAACTTCCGCGCCTCGACGTAGTCGGTGAGCGCCTTCGGCACGACGGAGCCGTCGGTCCCGTAGCGATCGATCAGATCCTTGACGTGGTTCGAGACCATGGCGGGGAACCAGCGAGTCTGATTGCGCGCGTCGGCGATGTCGTCGGTGATCATGCTCGGCGCACAGACGATGCACTTGAGCGCCGCCGGGTCGCGTCCCGCCTCCTCTGCGGCTGCCCTGGCCGTGCCCATGATCCACTGGATGATCTCGGGGTCGGCGAGCTGGATGATCACCCCGTCGCCGACGCGACCGGCGACGGCAAGCGCCTTGGGGCCGTAGCCGGCGACCCACATCTGGATCTCGGGCAACTCGGGCCGCACCCACTTGAGTTGCAGCTCCTTCTCGTTCCAGAGCACCTCGTGGCCGTTCATGAACGGCTTGATCATCGCGAGATCGCGCTCGAACTCGGCTACCTTGACCGGCTGGCGGCCGATGTAGCGCACCGCTGAGTCGCCCCGGCCGATCCCCATCACCATCCGACCGTCCGAGATGTCGTGCAGCGTCGCGTAGAGGCTCGCGAGCACCGTCGGGTCACGGGTGCCCGGGTTCGTCACTTGATGGCCGAACTTCATTGTCGTCGTCGCCTGGGTGGCGAGGGCGAGCACCGGGAAGGAGTCCTGCCAGAGAACATGCGAGTCATAGGTCCAGCCGTACTCGAACCCGTGGCTCTCGGCCAGCACCATGAGCTCGATCAGGCGCTGGTAGGGCGGATCCGGCAGGACGGTTACACCGAAGCTGAGGGCCATGGGTTCTCTCCTTGGATGCTGGTCGCTCGCGAGGAGCGATTATCTCACGCCGCCCGGGCCCGGGAGACGGCGAGCAACGCGGTCGCCCAGAGGAGACCGATCGCGAGGAAGGCGAGTCGCCCGTCTCCCGGAAGCCCGAACGTGAGGCCGGCAAGCGGCGTACACACGAGAACTACGAGCACGGCACACCCGTTGACGAACCCGACCGCCGCCGCCGGCGCGTCCGGCCGGTGGTGCAGGGTCATCGCGAAGACGGGCGCGAACGGAAGTCCCGCGGCGAGGCCGGCGACGAGCGCTGCAACCCCGGCGAGCCACAGGGGCGGTGCCGCCGCAAGGACGAGCATCCCGATCGACCCTGCGACGAGGCTCACCGACACGAGCGTCCACGCACGCTCGGGCGCGCGTCGAACGAGCAGCCCTCCGGCCGGCCGCGTGACGATTCCGGCGAACAGGACGAGCCCTCCCACCACGCCTGCCACGCTGCGCCCGTGACCCTGGTGCTCGAGCAGCGTCACGATCCAGTTGCCGGCGACCACGGAGAGGCCGAACGTCGCCGTCTGTACCGCACCGAGCGGCCAGAGCCGGCGGTCGAAGAAGACACTCCGCCCCGGGAGCACCGCGTGTGTGCCGCGGGCGGCAGCGTGGGCGGTCCGACTCGCTGCGAGTACGGGCAGCACGGAAAGCAGCGCGAGAGCGAGCCCGGTCCAGAAGGGCGCCCGCCAGCCGAGCGAGCCGACGAGCTGCGGAACGACCATCAGCGCCAGGCCGCCGCCGGCCATCGTCGCCCCGCCGTAGGCGCCCTGCCAGGCGGGGCCGCCGCCGCCCGCGCGGACGAGATCGAGCCCCGCGACGAACCCCGCGCCGGTGCCGAGCCCGATCAGCGTTCTGGCTCCGAGGCCGATGCCGAGGACGGGCGACGAGAGCGCCACGGCGTTCCCCGCGGCGACGACCAGCAAAGCGGCGACTCCGATCCGCCGCGCGCCGAGCCGGTCGATCAGCAACCCGCCGGGAATCTGCACCACCAGATGGGTGACGAACAGGGCCGTCGTCAGGAGGCCGACGGCCGCGAGCGAGACACCGTAACTCTCTCCCAGCAGGCCGGCGACGGCGCCGACGTTGGAGATGTTCCACGTCACGCACGCCCCGAGCACGAGCCCGGCGGCGATCGTGGCCGGGCTACGCCGGATCGGAGACCCGGGCGATCGTCTTGTCGGCAAGCCGGTCGAGTGCCGCCACGCAGAGCTCGAGATGATCCTCCCGCGTGTCCTCGAGCTTCGTGTGCGAGAGCCCGCGCAGGCTCTGCACGAACAGCATTACGGTCGGCACGCCGGCCCGAGACACCTCGGCTGCGTCGTGCAGCGGGCCGGATGGGAGCCGGTGGGAGACGCCCGCAACCTCGCGACAGGCCTCGTCGCAGAGGTCGATCAGGTCGGGATCGAAGAGGATCGGCTCGATGCTCCAGATCCGCTCCCAGACTACGTCGATGTTCTCCTCGGTCGCGAAGCGCTCGCTCGCCTCCTGCGAGAGCCGCAGCAGCTCGGCGAGGTCGGTGGCGTTGAGGTGCCGCAGGTCGAGGAGCTGCTCCGCGGTCTCGACGACTGAGGTCACGATCCCCGGCCGACAGACGACGCCGCCCGAGGTGGCTACGGCACCGTCCCCAACCGTTGCCGCGATCTCCCTGATCTCGAGCGCGAGCTTCGCTGCGCCGGCGAGGGCATCGCGCCGCCGGCCCATGGGGGTCGAGCCGGCGTGGGCCGCCTGCCCGGTCCACGTGATCCGCCAGCGCTCTACACCGTAGGTCCCGAGCACCGCTCCGAGGGGAATGCCCATCGACTCGAGCACGGGCCCCTGCTCGATGTGGAGCTCGAGGTATGCGGCGGCGCTCTCGAGCTGCGCACCTGCGTCGAGCGCCTGGTCGAGGTCGACACCGTTCGCGGCGAGCGCGTCGGGCAGGGAGACCCCGCCGCCGTCTGTGAGCTGTCGGAGCTCCTCCTGGTCGTGCATCGATCCGGCCGCGGCCGAGGATCCGAACAGCGAGCGGCCGAAGCGTGCTCCCTCCTCGTCTGCCCAGTTCACGAGGCGTACGGTGACCGGAGGCGTTCCTTCCTCGGCGATCCGTCGCAGCACCTCGGCACCCGCCACGACGTTGAGGCAGCCGTCGAGCCAACCACCATTCGGGACGGAGTCGATGTGGCCCCCGATCAGGACGGCCCGCTCCGAGTCACCACGGAGCGTCCACCAGTCGTTTCCGGCCGCGTCGCGCTCGCGCTCGAGCGGGATGCCGTCGAGGAGCCCGACGAGCCACGCACGCGCGGTGTTCCAGGTGTCGGTCCAGGCAACTCGTTGCGCGCCGTTCTCGTCTCCGGTGAGCTCCTGCAGTTCGCGGAGGTGGGCCACGACGCGGGCGGGGTTGAGAGACATGGGGCGAGCCTAGACGATTGGAGTCACGTCCGAAACGCTGCCGCGAGCGACGGCCGTGGGGCTGCACGCGACGCGGGACTGTGGTACGGAATACGCGTGGCGGTCAACCTCCTCAAGCGCCTCGGAATCTTCGTCGCCGTGCTCGTGGGGCTCAGCGCGCTCTACATGGGGTATCGCCAGCTCTTCCTCACGACGGGCTGGACGTGGCCCTTCAAGGTCGACGAGTACGCGATGCCACGGCTGCAGGACATCGTCAGCCGACTCTGGAAGCCGGCTGCGACGGAGCAGCCGATCCTCGTCCAGGTGCTGGTGGAGAAGGCCCTCTTCACCGCCAAGGAGGCTGCGGCGGGATTCGCCCTCGGGGCGATCGTCGGGATCGCGATCGGTGTCGTCTTCCACTTCTCGAACCTCGTGCGCCGGGGCTTCCTGCCCTACGCGGTCGGCTCGCAGACGGTCCCGATCCTCGCGATCGCTCCCATGGTCGTGATCTGGCTCGGGGGCCAGGGACTGCCGGTGTGGATGCCGGTCGCGGTGATCAGCGCCTTCCTGACCTTCTTCCCCGTGGCGATCAACACCCTCCGCGGGCTCGACTCGACCGATCCGCGGAAGCTCGAGCTGATGCGCTCGTATGCCGCCTCGGGCTGGAGCACGCTCTGGCGTGTCAAGTTCCCGTGCGCGCTGCCGTACCTGTTCTCGGCCTTCAAGGTCGCCGCCACCGCGAGCGTCGTCGGCGCGATCATCGGCGAGCTCCCGTCTTCGATCCAGGACGGCCTCGGCGGCGCGATTCTCAACTTCGCCCAGTACTACTCGCTCGACCCCTCGGCCCTCTGGGCGACCAACATCATCGCTGCCGCGCTCGGGATCATCTTCTTCTGCATCGTCGCCGTCGTGGAGCGGCTCGTCGTGCGCCGCGCCCCGGAGAACGTGGCGTGACCGCCGCCGCAGTCTCGATCCGCAACATCTCGAAGACGTTCGGCAAGGGCGGCACGATCGCGCTCCAGAACATCGAGCTCGAGTTCCAACCCGGCGAGTTCATCTCCCTGATCGGCCCTTCCGGCTGCGGCAAGTCGACGCTCCTGCGCGTGATCGGCGACCTGATCGAGCCCAGCGAGGGCGAGGCGATCATCGGCGGCAAGAAGGCGCACCAGGCCCGTCTCGACCGCGACTACGGGATGGTGTTCCAGGAGGCGACGCTGATGGACTGGCGCACCGTCGAGAAAAACGTCTCCCTCCCCCTCGAAATGATGGGCTGGGACCGGGGAGCGCGACGGGAGCGCGTGCGCGAGCTGCTCGCGCTCGTCGAGCTGACCGGCTTCGAGGATCACCATCCCTGGCAGCTCTCCGGCGGCATGCAGCAGCGGGTCGCGATCGCTCGGGCCCTCACCTTCAAGCCGTCGCTGATCCTGATGGACGAGCCCTTCGGCGCCCTCGACGAGATGACCCGCGACCGGCTCAACCTCGAGCTGCTGCGGATCTGGGAGGCGACCGGCGCGACGGTCGTGTTCGTCACGCACTCCATCGCCGAGGCGGTCTTCCTCTCGTCGCGCGTCGTCGTGATGTCCGCCCGTCCCGGCCGGGTGCAGCGGATCGTCGAGACCGACCTGCCGTATCCGCGCACGAACGACACGCGAGAGGATCCTCGCTTCTTCGAGCTCGCCACGGAGGTACGCGAGCTCCTGCGCGAGTCGCACGAGGCGCGGGAGGGCCAGTGACCCGCGTCGGCCGACTTCTCGCCGAGTGGGCGCCGGCCCTCGCGATCCTCGTCCTCGGCCTCGTCGGCTGGGAGGTCGCCGTCAACCTGTTCGGGATCCAGAAGTTCCTCTTGCCGAAGCCGAGCGAGATCATCACCGCGTTCTGGGACGAGCGCAGCGTCCTGTGGCCGGCCGGGTGGTACACGTTCACCGAGGCCTTCTGGGGCTTCGTGGCGGGCGTCTCCTGTGGCATCGTTGCAGCCCTCGTCCTCGCCCGCTTCCGGCCACTCGGTTCCGCCCTGATGCCGTACTTCATCGCGGCGAGCGCTATCCCGATCATCGCCTTCGCGCCGATCGCGAACGCCTGGTTCGGGATCGAGAAGAGCTCAAAGATCTTCATCGCAGCGCTGCTCTGCTTCTTCCCGGTGCTCGTCAACACGCTGCGCGGCCTCAGGTCGGTGCGACCGCAGCAGGTGGAGCTGATGCGGTCCTACGCTGCCGGTGAGACGGCGCTGTTTCGCCGCGTCCGGGTGCCGACGTCGCTCCCGTACCTCTTCACCTCGCTCAAGGTCGCCAGTGTGCTCGCCATGATCGGGGCGATCGTGGGAGAGTACTTCGGTGGCTCACAGCAGCAGCTCGGAATCCAGATCAAGAACTCGGCGGCGCTGTTCCAGTTCGAGACGGCCTGGGCAGCGATCCTCGTGGCTTGTATTCTCGGCCTCGCGTTCTATATGGCCGTGTCGTTTGCGGAGCTCGTCGTGATCCGCCGGTATCCGTCGGCTCCGAGGCAGCGAGGATGACCGGAGCAGGCAGGAGGCAGAAACGCACTACGAAGGAGGAGGGTGTATGAAGCGTTACTCGATCGTCGGACTTGCGGCACTCATCGTGGCCGTGTCCGCTCTCACGTTCGTCTCCCTCGGCTCGGCGAAGCCCGCCGCGTCGATGGACAAGGTCACCCTGCAGCTCAAGTGGGTGCCGCAGGCGCAGTTCGCGGGCTACTACGCCGCCGCTGCGAAGGGGTACTACAAGCAGTTCGGCCTCGACGTCACGTTGAAGCCGGGCGGGCCGGACATCACGCCGGAGCAGGTCGTCGCCTCCGGGCAGGCCCAGTTCGGCATTGACTGGCTTCCGTCCCTGCTCGCGACCCGTGACAAGGGTGGCGACATCGTCAACATCGCCCAGGTCTTCACCCGCTCCGGCATGACGGAGCTGACCTGGAAGACGAGCGGGATCACGAACGTGAAGAAGATGGCCGGGAAGAAGGTCGGCGTCTGGTGCTGCGGCAACGAGAACGAGCTCTACGCCGCACTCGTCAAGAACGGGATCAACCCGAAGGACTCGAAGTCGGTCACGATCGTCAACCAGCCGTTCGACATGAGCCTGTTCCTGCAGAAGAAGGTCGACGCGGCCGCCGCGATGACCTACAACGAGCTGGCGCAGGTGCTGGAGACGAAGAACCCGGCGACCGGCAAGCTGTACACGCTCTCCGATCTGAACGTGATCACGATGGAGAGCGCGGGCACGGCTATGCTCGAGGACGGGGTCTTCGCGCAGGGGGCGTGGCTGAAGGACGTCAAGAACCAGGACATCGCAAAGCGCTTCCTGGCTGCGTCGTTCAAGGGCTGGGCCTACTGCCGTGGCAACCAGGTCGCCTGCGTCAACATCGTGCTCAAGAACGGCACGCTGCTCGGTCGGGGCCATCAGACCTGGCAGATGAACGAGATCAACAAGCTGATCTGGCCCGCGCCTCTGAGGGGCGTCGGCGTCATGAACCCTGTCGCCTTCGCGCGCACAGCGGCGATCTCGAAGCAGTTCAAGGTGATTACGAAGCTGCCCTCGGGTGCCTATCGCACCGATCTCGCGAAGGCCGCGAACGCGACCCTCCGCAAGCAGGGCGTCAACACGACCGGGCTCACATGGAAGGCCACCGTCGTGAAGGTGACCCCGGGCGGGAAGTAGTCTCGAGTCATCCACGGCCCCGGGCCCGTCAGGGCTCGGGGCCCACACCCCGGCGAGAGGAGGCCTAGTGTCCGTGTTGATCAGGAACGGCCGTGTCGTGACCGCAGCCGACTCAACCGTCGCCGACGTCTACGTGGAAGGCGAGCGGGTCTCGCTGATCGGGACGTCACTCGACGTTGATGCGGACACCGTCATCGATGCGACGGGGAAGCTCGTGCTTCCCGGCGCAATCGATCCACACACCCATCTCGACATGCCGTTCGGCGGCACCGTGACCGTCGACGACTTCACCTCGGGTCAGACCGCCGCAGCGTTCGGAGGCACGACGTGCCACATCGACTTCGCGATCCAGTCGAAGGGTCAGACGTTCAACGCGGCGATCGACGAGTGGAGCACGAAGGCACTCGGGAACGCCGTGATCGACTACGGCTTCCACATCATCGTCACCGACCTCGAGGAGGGTGGCACGCTCGAGGAGCTCGCGACCCTCCCGGATCGTGGGGTGACGTCCTACAAGATGCTGATGGCCTACAAGGACGTCTTCCTCGTCGACGACACAACGCTGTTCAAGGTGATGGAGCTGGCCTCGCGGACAGGTGCCCTCGCGATGATCCACGGCGAGAACGGCGAGGTGATCGACGTGCTCGTCAAGCAGGCCGTGGCAGCAGGCAACCTCGAGCCGCGCTACCACGCGCTGACTCGGCCACCCGAGCTCGAGGGCGAGGCCACGAACCGTGCGATCCAGATCGCGCACCTCGCCGGCTGCCCCCTCTACGTGGTGCACGTGACCTGCAAGGAGTCTGTCGACGCGATTGCGGCCGCGCGTGCGAAGCACTGGCCCGTCTGGGGCGAGACGTGCACGCAGTACTTCTTCGTCGACATCACCGACCTGGACGAGGCGAACTTCGGGGGCGCCAAGTACGTCTTCTCACCGCCCGTGCGCGACAAGGCGAACCAGCCGGTGCTCTGGGACGCGGTCCGCACGGATGTCCTCTCGGCAATCTCGACCGACCACTGCGCCTTCCTCCTGGACGGCCAGAAGACGCTCGGCAAGGACGACTTCTCGAAGATCCCGAATGGGGCTCCGGGCCTCGAGGAGCGGCTGAAGATGATCCATCACTTCGGCGTCAACGAGGGTCGGATCACCCTGAACCGGATGGTGGAGCTGCTCTCGACGAATCCTGCGAAGCTCTTCGGGCTCTACCCCCGCAAGGGCACGATCGCCCCCGGCTCCGATGCCGACATCGTGATCTTCGACCCGAACCGGAAGACGACGCTGTCAGCAGCGACGATGCACGGCGCCCAGGACTACACCCTCTACGAGGGCACCGAAGTGATGGGCGACGTCGACGCGACGATCATCCGCGGCGCGGTCGTCGTGCAGGATGGCGAGCTCATGGTCGAGCCGGGGTTCGGGCGGTTCGTCGAGCGCGCGAAGTTCGGCGAACAACTGGTCTAGACCAATACTCGAAGGGGCGGGATGTTCCGCCCCTCGTGCTGCCCTTCTCTCCTCCGGGCTACGCGGTCGCTGCGACCGGGTCGGGTCGCACGATCACGGTGTCTGCGATCGGGATGATCTCGGTGATCGGCAAGTCTGCCTTCTCCGCGTGGTGGCGGATCGCCTCGGGGCTCGAGGCCTCGTAGATGCAGACGGTGCCGAGCTGCCCGCTCTCCTCGGCCAGTACGTAGCTGCGGATCCAGCGGATGTCGGACGGCATCTCGTCGCCCGTCGCCGTCGAGCGTGCCGCGGCCGCCTCGAGATCGCCGCCGTCGACCCAGCCCTCGCGCCGGATGATCGCGTACAGGTTCATGACGTTCCTCCTTGGGTGGCTTGTCGAACTCCCTCACGTCGACGGGTGGGTGTCCCTGTTCCGCCGAGGCGTCGTTGCGGCCGATCATACGATATGGAGCGTCGAGTCGCGAATCGGGGCACGATACGATCCGCGCACGAGCCCACCCGAAGGAGCGTCCGCATGGCAACGATCGAGACAGACCCCAACCTCGGCGCACAGATCGTCGCCGACGCCAAGGAGCACGTCCTCTACTCCTGGTCGGTGCAGAATGCGATCAACCCGATCCCCGTCGCCGGCGCCGAGGGGCGCCACTTCTGGGACTACGACGGCAAGCGCTACCTCGACTTCGCTTCGCAGCTCGTCAACGTCAACATCGGGCACCAGCATCCAAAGATCATCCAGGCGATCAAGGATCAGGCCGACAAACTGTGCACGATCGGGCCGCCGATGGCGAACGAGTCGCGCTCGCAGCTCGGCCGGATGCTTGCCGAGGTGACGCCCGGCGACCTCTCAGTCTCGTTTTTCACGAACGGCGGCGCCGAGGCCAACGAGAACGCGATCAAGCTCGCGCGCATGGTTACCGGCCGCCACAAGATCATCGCCCGCTATCGCTCCTATCACGGTGCCACTCACGGTGCCGTCTCGCTGACGGGCGACCCGCGCCGCTGGCCGGTCGAGCCGGGCATGGCGGGCATCGTGCGCGCCTTCGACCCGTACACCTACCGCTGCCCCGCCGGCCACCCGAATCCGTGCCCTGTCTGCTCTGGCGCACCGCACATCGAGGAGATCATCCAGTACGAGGGCGCTCACACGGTCGCCGCGATCATTCTCGAGACGGTCACCGGCACGAACGGGATCATCGTACCGCCGGACGGCTATCTCCAGAGCATCCGCGAGGTCTGCGACCGCCACGGGATCCTGCTGATCCTCGACGAGGTGATGGCCGGCTTCGGCCGCACCGGCAAGTGGTTCGCCTGCGAGCACTGGGACGTCGTACCCGACATCCTTTGCGTTGCGAAGGGGATCAACTCCGGCTACGTCCCGCTCGGCGCGATGATCGCCCGCGGTGAGATCGTCGACCAGGTCCGTGACCGCTTCTTCCCCGGAGGGCTCACCTATGCGGGCCATCCGCTCGCCTGCGCTTCCGCCGTCGCCTCGATCGAGGCGTTCCAGGAGGAGGGCATCGTCGAGAATGCCGCGGCGATGGGGGACTACTTTGACGAGGCCCTCGCAGGCTTGCAGGCGAAGCACCCGTCGATCGGCGAGGTGCGCGGGCTCGGCTGCTTCCAGGGGATCGAGCTCGTCAAGAACCGCGAGACGCGCGAGATGCTTGTGCCGTTCAACGCCTCGGGTGAGGCTGCCGCGCCGGTCGCGCGGATGGCGAAGGCGGCTCTCGAGCGGGGCCTGTACCTGATGACGCACTGGAACGTCGTCATGGTGGTGCCGCCGCTCACCGTGACGCAGGAGGAAGCGGAGGAAGGCATCGCGATCCTCGACGACGTGCTCTCGATCGCCGACGAATACGTCATGTAGGGAGCTGTGGGGGCGAGACCTGTCTCGCCCTCGGGCGGCCGCGCGCGCCTCTACTGCGCCAGAAACGAGGAGATCGCCGCGGCGGTCTCCTCGAGCGCGTCCCACATCATCGTGTGACCGCCAGGCACCGTCGCGACCAGGAGTAGGTCGCCGAGCGCAGCCCGATGCGCATCGATCAGGTGGTCGTAGCTGAGGTACGAGTCCTCGCCCTGAACGAGCAGCGTCGGAACAAGGGCAGACTCGAACGGCGGAGGCTGCGAGGCCATTTCGCCGTAGGCCGCGACGACCGCGGCCTGGCTGTAGCGATAGCGCCAGCGACCGTCGTGGTCCTCGACCAGGAACCCCGCCAGGTCGGCCTCGACCTCATCCCGTTTCGCACGGTGGAGCGCGCTCTCCTCGAAGCGGCGCTCGACCCCTTCCTCGAACGACGCGTACGACCGGTCGCTCCGCGCCTCCTCGCTCACGTGCAACGCGATCGCCGGGTCGATTAGGATCGCCGGGTCGAGGAGGACGAGGCGCTCCACGAGCGCCGGGTGCCTGGCAGCGACCTCCAGGGCAAGGCGACCGCCGAAGGAGTGCCCGATCCAGACACCCGGCTTGGTACCGAGCGTTGCGACGAGCAGGTCGACGTGCTCGTCGATGCTCCAGGGCGGCTCGTAGGGTGAGGCTCCGTGGCCGAGCAGGTCGGGCGAGAGAACGTGGTACTCGCCGAGCCAGCCTTCCGCGAGCCGCCAGGCGCCGTGTCCGTGACCGGTAATGCCGTGAAGGCAGACGACCCGTGGCGCTCCAGGAGAACCCCACGATTCGACGTGAAGCCGGCGACCCGCCGACGCGCGGCTCACGTGGTGTCGTCGAGCGCTTCGAGCGAATCAGGCACCATCTCCGTACGCACGGTGTCCTTGACGAGCGACCAGATGACCAGGCCGTCCTTGTCGATCAGGAAGGTGCCGCGGCGCGGAGCGCCGGTCTCGTCGTCGAACACCCCGTAGGCGCGGGCGACCGCCCCGTGCTGCCAGAAGTCGGATGCGAATGCGAACGTCGCGCCCAACTCCTTCTTCCAGGCCTGGCGCGCCGCAGACGTGTCGCACGAGACGAAGATCACGTCGGTCTCGGCGTTGTCGAACGACTCGAGGTTGGCCTGAAGGTCGAGAGCCTCCTCGGTGCAGACGGGCGTGAACGCGAAGGGGTGGAAGACGAGCAGGACGTTCCGCTTGCCTCGGAAGTCCTGGAGTCGTAGGCGCGGCCGGTCGAACGCCTCCTCGAGGTCGAAGCTCGGTGCCTGCTCACCCGTTGCGATCGCCATCGGCGCCTTCCTCTCCGTTGCTGGACGCAACATAGTAGGTCCGGCCCCGCAAGCCGTCGGGAAGGTGGTCGGCCGCAGCTCGCTCGGGGTCGTTGTGGGGCGAGACGTACCCTTCCCCGTGGCCCCGAGTGCGAGCCCCGGCGTAGTGGCCATCGCGGAGCGCCGGGGGCGGTGGCCGGATGCCGCGCTCACGCACCTCCGCGCGCGCCTCCCAGATCGCCCGCGCCGAGGCGTTCGACTTCGGAGCGCGTGCGAGGTAGATCGCCGCCTGCGCCAGGTTCAGCTGCGCCTCTGGTAGCCCGACGTGCTCGAGCGCCTGCGCAGCCGCGACAGCCACGAGCAGCGCCCTCGGATCCGCATTGCCAATGTCCTCGGAGGCGAGGATCACCATCCGGCGGGCGACGAAACGTGCATCCTCGCCACCTTCCAGCATCGCGGCGAGGTAGTAGACGGCGGCGTCTGGGTCGCTGCCACGCATCGACTTGATGAATGCCGAGACGATGTCGTAGTGCTGATCGCCCCCCTTGTCGTAGCGGAGGGGCCGCTTGCGGGCCGCGTCCGCGACGTGGCGCGCCTCGAGTGGGGAACCTTCCGCAGCAGCCGTTTGCGAGGCGAGCTCGAGCGTCGAGAGGGCACTCCGTGCATCGCCGCCCGCCTTCCGCACGATTGCCTCGACGACCTCGGCCGGGACGTCGGCTCCGAGCTCGACGGCGCCGCGTCCAACGACCCGCGACACCTCCTCGTCGGAGAGCGGTTCGAGCTCCACGACCGCACACCGCGACAGCAGCGCCGCATTGACCTCGAAGTAGGGGTTCTCCGTCGTCGCCCCGATCAGCGTCACGAGCCCGCTCTCGACGCCGGGCAGGAGGGCGTCTTGCTGCCCCTTGTTGAAGCGGTGGATCTCGTCGAGGAAGAGGATCGTGCGGGCTCCGTTCGCGCCGAGGCGGTCGCGTGCCCGCTGGAGCACGCCGCGGACGTCGTCCACGCGGGCCGACACCGCCGAAAGCTCCTCGAACGCCGCCCCCGTCGTCTCCGCGACGATCCGAGCCAGGGTCGTCTTCCCGACGCCCGGCGGGCCGTAGAGGATCATCGACGGAGACCGGTCGCCTTCGATCGCGAGGCGCAGAGCCGATCCCTCCCCGAGCACGTGTCGCTGGCCCACGAGCTCGTCGAGCGAGCGGGGGCGAATTCTCTGAGCGAGCGGCGCCGTCAAGCTCTCGTGCGTGGTCGCCGCGTCGGCGAACAGATCGGTCATCCCGTGAGTGTAGGCCCGAGACACAGACGCGATCTATGCTCCGCCCCATGGCATCGACTACGCAGGGACTTCGTGAGGAGGTCACCACCCTTCTCCAGGCGTTGCTTCGCGCGAACACCGTCAACCCTCCCGGCAACGAGACCGTCGCAGCGGAGCTGGTGCGCGACTACCTCGCCTCCTTCGGGATCCCCTGCGAGCTCGTCGGCCGCACCCCCGATCGGCTCAACCTCGTCGCGCGCCTGAAAGGCGGCGGCGGACCGTCGGTCGCCCTGCTCTCCCACACCGACACCGTCCGGGCGGATCCGGAGGAGTGGACGCGCGATCCGTGGTCGGGTGACCTCGTCGACGGCGAGGTCTGGGGCCGAGGCGCGATCGACATGAAGAGCCAGGTCGCTGCGAGCGCCGTCGCATTCGCCTCCCTCTGGCGTGAGGGGGTCCGTCCCGGAGGCGACGTGCTGTTCGTGACCACGGCCGACGAAGAGGTGGGCGTCGACTACGGCCTCTCCTGGCTCGCTCGCGAGCATCCCGAGCTTGTCAGGACCGACTACGCGATCAACGAGGGCGCGGGCGAGCGCTGCGTCTTCGGGGGCCAGGTGTACTACCTCTGCTCGGTCGGCGAGAAGATGAGCGCCCCGTTTCGCGTTCATGTTCGAGGACGCAGCGGGCACGCGTCCATCCCTGCGATCTCGGACAACGCCCTGGTCAAGGCGGCCCCGATCATCGCCGCGCTCGGCACGTACGTGCCGCCGCGGGCGGTCATCCCCGAGGTGGCCAGGTTCCTGGAGGTCGTGCTCGGGGAGGAGCTGCCGCCTGACGCGGCCCTCGAGCGACTCCAGAGCGTCTACCCGCGTGCCGCCGAGCTCGTGGCGCCGTTGCTCTCCTTCACTCTGGCGCCGACGTTGATCGAGGCGTCGAAGCAGCGGAACGTCGTCCCGGCGACGTGTGTCGTGACCGTCGACTGCCGGCTCCCGCCGGGGATGACGCCGGAAGACGTCGACCCGTTGCTGCGCGCGGCGCTCGGACCGGGCGACTACGACCTCGAATGGTTCGAGCGGGACGGCGGTACGCGCTCGCCGATGGACACCCGGCTCTGGTCCGCGCTCGAGAGCTGGGTTGCGGAGGTCGAGCCGGGCGCGCAGCTGGCGCCGATCGTGGGTGCCGGCTTCACCGATTCACACTGGCTGCGGGAGGCGTTCGGCACCACCGCTTACGGGTTCTTCCCTCAGAAGGCGATGGATGCGGAGGTGGCGGCGCGGCTCGTTCACTCGGCAGATGAGCGGATTCCCGTCGACGATCTCGAGCTCGGGGTCGACGCCCTCCGTGCGGTGGCGACGTCGGTGGGTGCATGATGGAGGATCCGGTCGTCGTGACGATCGCTCCCAACGAGGTCGCGGCCGACCTCGTGTGCAGCTTCCTCCGGGAGCAGGGCATCCGCTGCGCCCACCGGGTCACGAATATCGGCGCCGGTAGCTGGGACGGCGTCCCGAACGCCGGTGGGGCACGGGAGGTACTGGTCGACCCGGCAGATCTCGCCGCCGCTCGCGAAGTGCTTGCCGCCGCCGACCTGGGCGAGTTCTCGACCTAGCGTCGCCTAGGACGCGGGCTTCTCGTGATGGCCGCCGAACTGGCTGCGCATCGCCGACAGCACCTTGTTCGCGAACAGGCCCTCGTCACGCGAAGAGAAACGCGAATACAGGGCGGCCGTCAGCACGTCGGCCGGGACGCCCTCCTCGATCGCAGCGATCGAGGTCCAACGCCCCTCGCCCGAGTCGGAGACCAGTCCTGCGAAGTCGTCGAGCGTAGGCGACTTCTGCAGGGCAGCAGCAGTCAAGTCGAGCAGCCACGACTCGACGACACTCCCGCGACGCCAGACCTCGGCGATCGCCGGGATGTCGAGGTCGTAGGAGTAGTACTCCGGATGGTCGAGTGGAGCGGTCTCTGCATCCCTGTCGCGCTGACGTAAGCCGGCGTCGGCGGCGTGGAGGATGTTCAGGCCCTCGGCGAGTGAGGCCATCATCCCGTACTCGATACCGTTGTGGACCATCTTGACGAAGTGTCCCGCTCCGGACGGGCCGCAATGGAGGTACCCGCGCTCTTCCGCGCCGGGCTCGCCCTCACGTCCGGGCGTGCGGGCAGCGGTGCCGAGTCCCGGAGCGAGTGTGGCGAAGATCGGCTCCAGCTCGGCGAATGCGTCGTCACGGCCGCCGATCATCAGGCAGAAGCCGCGCTCCAGACCGAAAACCCCGCCGCTCGTCCCGCAGTCGACGTAGCGGATGCCGCGCTCACCGAGTTCTGCCGAGCGCCGGATGTCGTCGCGGTAGTAGGAGTTCCCTCCGTCGATGATCGTGTCGCCGTCGCTCAGTCTCGCTGCGAGGTCGCTCACCGTCGACTCCGTGATCTCACCTGCCGGAACCATCACCCAGGCGCGGCGCGGCACCTCGAGCTTGGCGACGAAGTCGTCGAGCGAGCTCGATCCCGATGCACCCTCGGCTTCGAGTGCCGCGACTGCGTCGGAGCTGACGTCGTAGACGACGCACGTGTGGCCGTCCCGCATCAGGCGGCGCACGATGTTTGCGCCCATCCGTCCGAGGCCGACCATGCCGAGCTGCATCCCGGCAGCCTATACCCTCGCACTGGTGGCATCCGACGTTTTCAGGAGCCTGGCCCGATCTTGCGACCCCGGACGCCCGAGCGGCGGCTGGGAGGTGATCTCGTGAGCGCCGGCGATTCGCTCGAGCTGTACGACCCTGAACGGGCGTTCGACCGGCTCGAGGCCTGGCTGCGCGAGCACGGGTTCTTCGAGCCCGGCGGCGAGGCCCTCGTCGCCGACCTCTATCTCGGATACGGCCTTTCGGCCTCCCTCAGACGACACAGCGGCCCCCAGCCTGTCGAGCCCTGCACGCTGCCGCTTCTGGCCTGTACCGTCCGGGAACCTCGCTATGTTGTCAATAATGAAGACACACGCGCTCGAGATGGCCACCTCGAATTCGGGCCGTGGCAGCGAACCTGGAGCGCCGCCGACTATGCGGCGGCGGTACGGCTGGTGCGGGCCGCGATCGCGCGAGGCGATGTCTACCAGGTCAATCTCGTTCAGCACCTCGAGGCGTCCTTCGCCGGTGACCCGGGCACGCTCGCCGCCCGCCTCGCACCTCTGAGCCCACACAATCCAGAGCCCTATCGTGGGAGCGGCTGGTCGGTCGTCTCCGGCTCACCCGAGCTCTTCCTCGCCCGTCGCGGCCGGCGGGTGTGGACGTGCCCGATCAAAGGGACACGTCCAGCAGGTGGAGCGACGGAGCTTGCGCGGTCGCGGAAGGACGCCGCCGAGCACGTGATGATCGTCGATCTCGAGCGCAACGATCTCTCGCGCGTGTGCGAGCCCGGCAGCGTCCGGTGGCCCGAGCTGATGGTGGTGCGGGCGCTTGCCGGCGTCGAGCATATGGTGTCCACAGTGGAGGGAACGCTGCGTGACGGAGTCGGGCTGGGAGAGCTCCTCGTGGCCACCTTCCCTGGCGGCTCGATCACCGGCGCGCCCAAGATCGCGGCGGTCGACCTGGTCGCCGAGCTCGAGCCCGTCGGCCGCGGGGCGTCGATGGGGGCGCTCGGCCGCGTCTACGGCAACGGCGACCTCGACCTGGCGCTGACAATCCGGACCTTTGCGATCGCGGAGGGGCGCATTCACCTGTGGGTCGGCGGCGGCATCGTCTGGGACTCCGATCCCGAGGCCGAGATCGACGAGTCCTGGACCAAGGCCGATCCGCTCCTCGAGGCGATCGGAGCACCGCGGGCCGCGACAGTCGCACGCGGTACCCGGCCCGTCCAGGCGGCAAGGGCAGCTGCACGGTGAGCTCGACGTCGCTGCGGGCTGTGGCGGTTTCGGGCCGCGGTCTCGTCGAACCCGGTGAGCCGGTGCTCACCGCGGACGACGAGGGCTTTACGCGGGGTCGGGCTGCGTTCGAGACGATGCGCGTCTACGGCGGGCGGCCGTTTCGGCTCGGGCAGCATCTCGCCCGGCTGGTGGCGTCGGCCGAGCGGATCGGTCTCGACGCGCCGGCCACCCGCGAGGTGGAAGATCTCGCCGCGTTGGCGCTCGACCATGCTGGACTTTCCGATGCGGTCCTCCGGCTCTACTGGACCCCGGGCTCGCCTGACGGCGAGCATCGCGCGATCGCCCTCGTCAGCACGATTCCTGCCTGGATTGAAGAGGCGCGCAGCAGGGGCCAACGGTTGGTGTCTCTCGTGAACCAGCGTCGATCGGCGTCGTGGCTCCTGCCGGCCACGAAGTCGACGAGCTACGCCGTGAGCATGGCCGCCGAAGCGGAGGCAAGGGCACGCGGCGCCGACGATGCGGTATTCGTCGACGCGGACGGGATCGTGCTCGAAGGACCTGTGACGAACATCTGGTGGCGCGAAGGAGACACCCTGGTGACTCCCTCCCTCGACGTGGGGATCCTCGCCGGCGAGACGCGGGCGGCATTGCTCGAGATCGCCGCTGCCGAAGGGAGAACGGTGGAGCAGGGCGTCTATCCGCTGGAGCGGCTCCTCGCCGCCGACGAGGTGTTCACGTCCTCGTCGATCCGGGAACTGATGCCCGTCGTCGAGGTCGACGGGACTCCGTTTGCGATCGGCCCGGCCGCCGCGGCCCTCCAGCAGGCGCTGCGTCGGACGGCCGGCTAGTGCGGTATCTCGTACCGTTTCGCCTGTTTTGCCGCCGGGGGCGTGGTGGTCGTGTTCGCTCCCGGGCGAGGCATGCGCCTCGCCCCTACTGGGGTTTCGGTGGAACGTTGTGAGATGCCGCACCAGGAAACGCGAGGGTCGTCGGGCACACCGCGTCGCCTCAGGAGATGGTCGTCTCGCAGATCATGGAGTCGTCACCCTGGATCGTGGCGTCGCCGGCCCAGTGCGCGTACAGCTTCCAGATCCCAGCCTTCGACATTGACACACCTGTCGAGTAGGCGCCGGCGCCGTCCGTCTTCGTCGTCTGCACGGTCTCCGAACCGCCCGGCGGCGTGACGCGCACCTCGACAATCGCGCTCGCCGTCGGCGGCTTCAGGGTTCCCGTGATCGCGTAGACCCCAGGCTTCCCGGTCGCGGGACACGCCAGGCTGAGGGTTGAAGTCGGCAAACCTGGCCCCGGCCCTGGTATCGGCGGAATCGGGATGGGCGTCCACGGCGGGGGTGCGGGCTCGGGATCGGGGAATACGATCGGGGCGACCTTCCGCGCGCGATCGAGGATCCCCTGGTCGAGAATCAGGCCCGGAGCGCCTGTCGCGCGCCGCTCGGCCTTGCGGAATCCGGCCATCCGCGAGAGGAGCAGCGACCGAAGACGACGGGTCTGGCCACTCGTGTCCCTGCCAAACACGGCACGACCGGCCTTCAGCGCATCGCGGATCCCGTCCGCGGAGATCTTGGCCGCCTTGATCCGGTCGGCGCGCTCCCGTGCCATCTGCTCGTCGCTCAGCTGCTTCAACGGCAGTTTGTCCAACGCCGTCTGCTCGGCGGCCGTGTCACCGTCGTCTGCGGAGTTCTGGGCAAGCCGGGCCAGTGCGATCTCGGTGCGCAACACGGCAGGCAACATCGTCCTCTTCAGCTCGGCCTCGCACGGGATCTTGTTGCAGTCGAGCGGCTTCGCAGCCCGCCTCTCTGCGACGTTGAGTTGGCGCCCGAGGCGCCCGAGCCTGTCGTCGATTGCCCCGACCTGGGCTCGGGCAAGGTCGGCGCGTTGTTTCGGGGTGAGTGCGACCGCCTCCGGCTGCGCCGCGATGGGCGGCGCTGGGGCGAGCAGGAGCGGGAACGGGCAGAAGACGTGAGACTGGAACTCCTGGAACGAGTGGATCGTCCCGCGGTTCGACTGGAGAACCCTGACCATCGCCCCACGGTCGCCGTTGTAGCACCGCGCTTCGAGATCGGCCAGCGCTGCGGCGACGTTGCCCTCGACTTCGTAGTCGTCGGGAACTCTGCCCTCGCAATGGGGTGCCGGACCGTAGTCGTGCGCCCAGTACTCGGCCCAACCCTCGTTGAACGCGTATCCCAACGACCCGGACTGCATGCAGTGTGTGTGACCCCGGGGATAGAGGTACGCGGCGGCGTCGCCGAAGAAGTGCGTCGCGTCGCCGTCATAGCCGTGACGGATCACATGACCGAACTCGTGACCTGTGAGGCTGTCGTCGCCGCCGCCGCCGTATCCCGTCACGTAGCCGGGCGGCCACCAGACCTCGACATCGAGGGTCAGCGGCGTCTCGCCCGGAGCGTCGGCCTGGATCAACAAGCCGCCCGAGCCTCCTGTTGGCGGAGAGAAGCCCATGAGGTCGCGGAAGTCGCGATGCGCGAGGTGCAACCCTCGCCAGATCGCGCACTTGTGGGACTGGCCTTCGGTGATGAAGAGCCGCCCGCCGAGGTCTCTGTCCGCGACGTTGTTGCGCGATCCCTCGAGGTCGACGGACCAGTCGTTGATCCCGATCCAGTCCTTGAGACGAACGCCCGCGGCGTCGCGCAATGCCATCCGGATGAAGTGATTGTCCTCGGACTCTCCCGAGCGGAGCGAGAACGTCCCATCGGGGTTTGCAAAGCCGATGTCGTCCATGCCGCCGACCCATTCGACCGGCATGAAGTCCGGGCTGCCCCGGTGCCACAGCTGGGTTTCGATCCCTCCCAGGGGCATGACGGTGCCACGGTCGTCGCACAGCCACTGGCCGTGGTAGACCGTGACTTGCGCCTGCGCCGGGCCGGTGGTGAGAGCGATGCTCAGGACGGCGACTGCGACGGCGAAGCAACCCTTCACGATCCGAGCGTAGCGCGATCTGTGGCCGGCGACAAGCCCCCGGAAGAGCCATTCGCGAGAGGGATGCTTGCACCCTCGGGGAACGGCTCGAACGGCTCGCCGCCAGGCTGTACGGGCGCCTCACGCGTCGATCGTGCTTCCGCCGTCGACGATGAGATGCGCGCAGGAGACCGGGTCGTCCCGCGCGACGTAGCGATCCTCCGACGGCATCCAGAAGTCCACCCACGTCGAGCGAGCCGCCTCTCCGTCCCGGGCAACTCCGCGCGCGAGCCGCGTCTCGTAGGGTGCTTCGACCCAGACTCGCACGGCATACGCGTCACGGAACATGCGGTGAAGCGCGCAGACGCCCTCGATCACGAGGATCCCCCGCGGCTCGACGATGCGGCCGCCGCGCTGTCCGCCCGCGATCCAGTCATACGAGGAGAACCGGGAGACCGAGCCCTGCGCGACCGGCTCGACAACCTCACGCGAGAGGCGTTCGAGATCGAACTTCTCACCTGTCCAGAACTCGTCCGTCGAGACGATCTGGGCTCCCGGGATCATTCCGGCGAGGGTCGTCTTTCCCGCCCCGCCGTGGCCCCCGATCCCGACCAGCACCGGATCGAGCCACAGTTCGGCTGCGGCAATCAGTTCGAGCATGGGCCGGGCGTCCATCGTCCGGAACGCTACCCTGCCGACATGGAGAAGCTCCGACTCGGCGGGATGGCGCTCAGCAACGGCGTGCTCGTTCACGGCCCGACCTCGTGGGGTGCGGCGGTACGAGCCGACGACGGTTCGATCCGTTCCGCCTCGGGGCTCAAGCGCCGCTTCGGCGAGGGTGTCACGACGCCGTTCGTCCGCGGGCCACTCCGACTCGCGGAGGCGTTTGCGGTTCTGCCGGACGTGCGCCGAGCGCTCCCGGAGGCTCGCTTCCCGTTCGAACGACCCCGCGTTGCGGCAAGCGTCCTCATTGGCTCGATCGCCGCGGGCGTCGCACGCCGCTCGCGTCTCGGGCTCCCCGTCAAGGAATCGATCGCCGCGATCGCGACGCTCGCTCCTGCGATTGTCGCTCTGCGGGGCGGCGAGCTCGCGTCCTATCACGGCGCCGAGCACGTCTCGATCGGGAGCTACGAGACCGGCGAGAGGGCGACGAAGGAGCACGACCGCTGCGGTGGCCATCTGATCGGGCCGCTCATCGTGACGAGCGCAGCGGCCGGCGCCCTGGCATCACGCGCGCCGTCTCGTGCCCGCCCGACGGCCCGGGCCGTGGGGGCGATCGGCGCCGTCGGCGCCGCCGTCGAGGTCTTCGCCTGGATGGGGCGCCATCCAGACCATCCGCTCTCGCGCTCGCTCGCGCGCCCCGGGCACGAGCTCCAGGCGCGCGTCTCGACCGCGGAGCCGACCGCCGCCCAGCTCGAGGTCGCCGAGGCCGCCCTCTCCGCGTGCCTGGAAGCCGAAGAGGCAGCCTGAACCGCGGGCTCGCTTCGCGCTGATGGAGACGCCGCCGCTCGTTCGACGTGCCCTGGCGCTCGCCGATGCGCTGGGCTTCGAGAACTCGTGCCTCGCCGAAGACGGTGCTCTGCTCCACGTGCTGGCCGCGCGCAGGGGAATCGACCGCGTCGGGGAGATCGGCACGGGAGCCGGGGTCGGCTCGGCCTGGATCGTCTCGGCCCTGCCGCCGAAGACGCCGTTCATCACGACGGAGCCGGATGCCGGGCTCGCGGGGCACGTGCGGCGGCTCTTCGCCGACGATCCAAACGTCACAGTGTGGACCGGCGGCTGGCGTGAGACGCTGCCTCCCGAGGCGCCGTTCGACCTGCTCTTCGTCGACGGCGGCGACGCCAAGGACGACCCGGATCCGGTCGTCGGGCTGCTCGCTCCTGGTGGCACCGCCGTTCTTGACGACTTCTGGTTCGATCCCGCATTGCCCGACGCGCGGCGCGACGGCTGGCTGCTTCATCCACAGTTGAGCGCGATCGAGCTTTTGGTGACCCCAGCGCGACGGGCGCTCGTCGCCGTTCGGCGCTAGTCCTTCAGAAGGGGGATGCCCCTGCCGATAGCAGCACCGTGGTCACCTGGCCCCATTCCGTCAATGACATCGGCGGCTTCCTCATCACGTGGTTGCCGATCATCTTCTTCGCCATCATCATCTGGCTGCTGCTGCGGACGATGTCGCTCGTCCCCAGGGTCAAGCCGGCGATGGTCGACCGCGACACGACCGACCCTGTCGGCTGGGACGACGTCGCCGGCGCTGACGAGGCGAAGGAGGAGCTCAAGGAGGTCGTCGAGTT
>JBBQRN010000006.1:0-137860 GCA_038214705.1 Gaiellales bacterium
CACTGCGCGGCGGCGGCGGCAACTTCGGCGCCGTCACCTCGCTGACCTTCCGCGCGTTCCCCGTCGGAATGGCGACGAGCGGACTCGTGCTCCATCCGGCCGAGCAGGGCATCGGGCTCCTGCGGAAGGTGCGCGATTACATGGAGACGGCGCCCGACCACATCAGCGTCGCGTTCGCATACCTCTACGGCCCGGACGATCCCTCCATCCCGGAGAGCCTCCGAGGCCGGTTGGTCGCAGCAACCTGGCTGTGGCATGTCGGCCCCGTCGAGGACGCAGAGGCCGAGCTTCGCGAGATCCGGAACTTCGGCATCCCGGAGGCCGACTTCGTGGAGTCCGGCCCGTACGCCGACCTGAACGGGGCGATGGACGATCCTCACGGGTTCCGCAACTACTTCACTGCCGACCACTTCGCGAAGCTCACTGACGAAGCGATCGACGTCATCAACGAGCACGCGCTCCAGCTCCCCGAGGGGCCGGGCTGGACATTCATCGTGCCGTGGGGCGGCGCCGTCGCGCGAGCGACCAGCGACCTGCCGCTCGCAAACCGCGACGCTCGCTGGGTCGTGCACCCGGGCGCGTTCTGGACTGACCCCGCCAAGGACGCCGCAGCGGCGTCCTGGGCCCGCGGCTTCCGCGAGGCGCTCCGCCCGTTCTCGTCCGGCGGCGTTTGGCTGAACTTCATCGGCAGCGAGGGCGAGGATCGGATTCGCGCTGCCTTCGGCGACGAGAACTACCGGCGCCTTCAGGCCGTCAAGGCGACCTATGATCCGGACAACGTCTTCCGTTCGAACCACAACGTGCCGCCGAGCATCGGCGCCTGAGAGGGACGGCACGGGTGTAGCCTTGCGGTCGTGAGGCCCCGGATCCTGATTCTCGGCGCCGGCTTCGGCGGGCTCGAGCTTTCGACGATGCTCTCCGAGGCCCTCGGCGAGGGCCTCGAGGTGACATTGATCGACCGGAGCGATGCGTTCGTCTTCGGCTACGCAAAACTCGACGTGATGTTCGGGCGGACGGCTCTCGACGCCGCGCGGCTGCCGTACCGCGACCTCACGAGGCCGGGCGTGCAATTCTGTCAGGAGACGATCCTCGCGATCGACCCTCGGGCCCGACGCGTGACCACGGACGCCGGGATCCACGAATGCGACACGCTGGTGGTCGCGCTTGGCGCCGACTACGACCTCGACGCAACGCCGGGGCTCGCCGAGGGTGGAAACGAGTTCTACTCCATCGCCGGCGCGGCCCTGCTCCGCGACGTGTTGCCGGTCTTCCCGGGCGGCCGTGTCGTGATCGGCGCCTGTGGCGCACCGTTCAAGTGCCCGCCGGCGCCAAGCGAGTGCGCGCTTCTCCTGCATGATCTCCTCGTGCAGCGCGGCATCCGGGAGACCAGCGAGATCCAGCTCGTGCTCCCGTTCGGGACGCCCGTGCCGCCGTCGCCGGGCACCTCCGCGGCACTGCTCGAGGCGTTCGGCGAGCATGGGATCGAGTTCGTCCCCGGCCGCCGGGTCGCCTCGATCGATTCGGCCCGGGACGTCGCGGTACTCGACGACGCGAGCGAGTTGCCCTTCGACCTCTTCCTCGGAATCCCCAGGCATCGCGCCCCGGACGTCGTGATCGCGAGCGGGATGGCCGTGGACGAATACGTCCCGGTGGACTCGCGGACGCTCGAGACGGAGTACGAGAACGTCTACGCGTTGGGTGATGTCGCGACCGTTGGCGTTCCGAAGGCAGGCGTCTTCTCCGAGGGCCAGGCGCAGGTCGTCGCCCGCGAGCTGATCGCGAGGATCCGTGGTCAGAAGGCGCCGGAGGGATACGATGGGCGCGGCTCGTGCTACATCGAATTCGGCGGCGGCCGCGTCGGCCGGGTCGATGTCGACTTCCTCTCGGGACCGAAGCCGACCGGCGAGTTCACGGAGCCGACGCCCGCGATCGTTCGCGAGAAGGAGCACTTCGGCTCTAGCCGCCGGGAGCGGTGGTTCGGCGGCTGACCGGGAGCGGCCGCCGCCGTCTCGCATGTCTCTAGGCTGGTTCCATGTCGGCTGACACCGCACTCCGCGCCAATGTCCGCCTGCTTGGCGATCTGCTTGGACGGGTGCTCGTCGAGCAGGAGGGCCAGGACCTGCTCGACGACGAGGAGCGCATCCGCGCGCTCGCGCGCGACGCCCGCGACGGCGGGTCGCGTGATGCGCTCGGCGCAGCCGTGGCGGCTCTCGGGCTGGAGCGGCAGGCGGCCGTTCAGCGGGCATTCGCGCTCTTTTTCCAGCTCGTCAACATCGCCGAGCAGCACCACCGCATCCGTCGGCGCCGCGAGTACGAAGCGGAGGGGCGAATCCCGCGCGAGTCGCTCGCCGAGGCGTACGTGCTGCTCGACCGCGACGGCGTCGCCGACGCCGAGCTCCAAGCCGCAGGCGAGCGACTCCGGGTGGAGCTCGTGCTCACCGCACACCCGACCGAGGCAACCCGCAGGACGGTGCTCGAGGCGCATCGTCGCGTCGCGGCGCTGCTCGCGCGACTCGACGACGAGGGGACGCCACGCTCGGAACGACGGCGGGTGGAGGACGCCCTCGCAGAGGAGATCACGCTTCTCTGGCAGACCGACGAGGTGCGGTCGAAACGGCCCCGTGTCGTCGACGAGATCCGGCAGGGGCTGTGGTTCTTCGAGCAGACCTTCTGGAACGCGATTCCCGACGTCGAAAGGGCCCTTGCTCAGCGTCTCAGCGGAGCAGGCGGTGCGCTCAGGTTCGGCAGCTGGATCGGCGGCGATCTCGACGGGAACCCTCATGTCGGCGGAGCGACGATCGAGGATGCACTGGGGCGGGCCCGGCGGCTGGCCCGGGATCTCTACCGCACGGAGCTGACGGCCCTTGGTGCTGCCTGGGGGATGTCGACCAGCGTCCTCGGCGAGATCCCGCAGCTTGCCGGTGACGAGCCGTTCCGCGCCGCGCTCGTAGCAATCTTCGAGCGGCTGGGCGCAGACACCTACCCGGACGGAGCTGCGCTGCTCGCCGATCTCGATGATCTGGACGCCCTGCTGCGCGCCCATCGCGGCGCCCGGGTGGCCGACGGCCGCCTCGCGGACCTTCGTGCCCGGGCCCGCGTCTTCGGTCTCCACCTCGCAAAGCTCGACGTGCGGGTACATGCTTCTGCGATTCGGGCGCCCGACGACAGGATTCGTGGCGCGTTGGCGGCGGCTGCGGCGGCGCAGGCGCTGCACGGTGTGGGCGCGGTCGATCGGCTGATCGTCTCGATGACCCGGACGGCCGACGACGTCCTCGACGCCGAGGCGCTTGCGCGAGAGGCCGGAGCGGCGCTTCAGGGCGTGCCGCTGCTCGAGACGATCGGCGATCTGAAGGCCGCCGGCCCGCTCGTGGAGGAGTTGCTCGACAGGAGCCCAAGAGCCAGCCTCGAGGTGATGGTGGGCTACTCCGACTCCGGGAAGGACGGCGGCTACCTCACGGCTCAGTGGGAGATCTACCGGGCGCAGGAGGAGCTGACCCGTATCGCTTCGGCGCGCGGGGTGGAGCTGACGATCTTCCACGGCCGTGGCGGCTCGGCGGGGCGGGGCGGAGGCCCGACCCACGCCGGCATCCTGGCGCAGCCGCACGGAGCCGTTGACGGCAGGCTGAAGCTGACAGAGCAAGGCGAGACGATCTCGTTCAAGTACGGCCTCCCGGGCCTCGCGGAGCGGAACCTCGAGGCGGCCGTCGCCGCGACGCTCCTCACCTCCCTCCCCGAGGCAGTCGGCTCGGAGCCACCGAACGCCGGCGCCCGCGACACGATGGACGAGCTCGCCGGCGTCGCCCAGCGCACCTACCGGGCACTTGTCTGGGAGGACACGTCCTTTCCGGCCTTCTTCCGCAGCTTCACGCCCGTCGACGAGCTCGCCCTACTCGAGATCGGGTCACGCCCGGTCTCCCGGCCCGAGGCGGCGGCGACAGGGGAGCTCGAGGCGTTGCGCGCGATCCCCTGGGTCTTCGCTTGGACCCAGAATCGGTGCCTGCTGCCGGCGTGGTACGGCTGCGGCTCGGCGTTCCACGCGTACGGGATGGAGGGTGAGCGCCTCGCCTGGTTGCGGCGCCTCTACTCCGAGTGGCCGTTCTTCCGCGCTCTGCTCGAGAACCTCGAGATGACGCTCGCCAAGTCGAGCTTCGAGATTGCCGAGGAGTACGTCGCCCTCGTCCCCGAGAGCGTCGAACCGCAGCGCTTCTGGGGCCTGCTCTCCGTGGAGCATCGTCGCACGTTGGAAGCGGTGCTCGCGATCGTCGAGGCGGACGAGTTGCTCGACCGGCACCCGGTCGTGCAGCGCTCGATCCGGCTCCGCAATCCCTACGTCGACCCGATGAACGCGATCCAGGTCGAGCTGCTGCGGGCGTGGCGTGGAGGTGAGGAGGCAGCGCGACGGCCGCTGCTCCGCTCGATCGCCGGAATTGCTGCGGCACTGCGCAACACGGGTTAGCGCCTCGTGTGGCCCTAGAGGGCCACACGAGGCGCTAAGGAGAGGGGCGGATCTCGTTCTTACGCGGCGAGGACGACGTCGCTGCCCTCGGCCCGCACGACGTCCTTCAGCTGGTGCTGAAGACGCGTCAGCGCCCGGGACTCGATCTGGCGCACGCGCTCGCGCGTCAGGCCGAGCTCCTTGCCGATCGCCTCGAGCGTCCACTGCTCGCCGGTGAAGCCGAAGCGAAGCTCGAGCACACGCCGGTCGGGCTCCTGCAGAGCCTCGACGGCGCGCCGCACCTCGAGCCGCTGCAGGGTCTCGTCCGCCTCGTCGGCCGGGTCGACGGCGCTGCGATCCGCGAACAGGTCGCCGAGCTCGCCGTCACCGTCAGAGCCGACGGACTGGTTGAGCGAAACCGAGGCATCGGCGGTCGAGAGTGCCTCCTCGACGTGCGACTCCTTGAGGCCGGTCTCCTTGGCTAGTTCCTCGATCGTCGGCTCGCGCTCGAGCTTTACCTCGAGGCGCTGACGCGCCCGGGCAAGCTTCTGCTGCCGCTCCTGCACGTGCACGGGCACGCGGATCGTGGCGCCCTGGTTCGAGATCGCCCGCTGGCAGGCCTGGCGGATCCACCACGTGGCGTACGTGGAGAACTTGTAGCCCTTGCGCCAGTCGAACTTCTCGACGGCCCGATTGAGGCCGATCACGCCGTCCTGGATCAGATCGAGGAACGGAACGCCGTGGCCGCGATACTTCTTCGCGATCGAGACCACGAGGCGCAGGTTTGCGTTGATCATGCGCTCCTTGGCGGCCTTGTCGCCGCGCTCGACGCGCTTGGCGAGTGCGACCTCCTCGGCGGCGGTCAACAGCTTGTGCTTGCCCACGTCCTGGAGGAAGAGCTGGAGCGAGTCGGTCAGCACCTGGGAGCTGTCCGCGGTCCAGGCGGCCTCCTCTGCGGCGGCTGCCGCATCCGTCTCGTCGGCATCGTCGGCCGCGTCGAATGGGATGGCGCGGTCGTTCAGGGCCGCGCGCACGTCGTCGATCGCGGACTGGTCGAGGTCGAGCTCGAGCGCAAGCGCCTCGATCTCCGAGGTCTCGACCCGGCCGCGCTCCTGCGCGTCGGTGAGGAAGGCATCAATTGCGGGGATGTCGATCGTGGTGGTCAGCGTGAATCCTTTCGTCCTACGTAGTCGTCGTGCGCGCGCGTGGTTCCCTGAGCGCTGGGTCTCGTTCGGTTAAGTCCGTTACAGCGCTCGCTTCGGAGCCCGGAGCGCGCGGCCCCGTCAAACGCGTCATCCGCGGGGAGCGATGTCGTCATAGTGTACAACGGTTTGACGCTGGATGGAATTCCCTGTTTGCGGGAGTTTTCCTTCTCCTTACAACTTGCCCCCACGGGTCGGCAGCTACATTTCGTGCCCCGTGCGCCTCGGTTCGCCTTGAAACGCGCACTTTCGCGACTATGACCGACCTTCTCGCCGGCCGCTACGAGCTGCTCGCTCGCATCAGTAAAGGGGGCATGGGAGCCGTCTGGCGCGCCTATGACCGCCGCCTGCGTCGTGATGTGGCGGTCAAGCTGCTGCACCCGTGGATCGCCGAGGACGCCGAGCTGCGGCGCCGGTTCGCCCGCGAGGCGCGCGTGCTGGCACCGCTCGAGCACGAGCACATCGTGCGGCTGTACGACTTCGGCGACGATCCCGAGACCCCGTTCCTCGTCATGGAGCTGATCGAAGGGGCGAGCCTCGGTGAGGTGGCGCAGGGCCGTAGCTTTAGCTGGGACGAGGTGGCCGAGCTGGCGCTCCCGATCGCCTCGGCGCTCTCGTACGCGCACGCCTGCGGGCTCGTCCATCGCGACCTGACGCCGGGGAATGTGCTGATCGAGAGCCCGACCGGTCGCGTGGTGGTCTCCGACTTCGGCCTGGCACGGCTCGTCCTCTCCTCGACCAGCGTGACGACCCAGGGAATGCTGCTCGGGACGCCCGAGTACTGGTCGCCCGAGCAGGCCCGCGGGCACGACAGCGCTGCGGCGACCGACATGTACGCGCTCGGCTGCCTGTTGTTCTGGCTGCTGACCGGGCGCACGCCGTTCGAGGGCGAGGATCGGCTCGCCGTTGGCCTTCGGCGGGCGCACGAGCCGGCGCCGGCTCTCACATCCCGGCTTGCGACCGCGCCTGCGGCCGCCGCCGCGCTCGTTGATGCGCTGCTCGCTCCCGAGCCGGAGGACAGGCCTACCGCGCTCGAGGTGCTGGAGGCTCTTGGAGGCTCGGCCCCCGCGATCGCCGTCTCCGCAGCGGCGACGGTCGAGGCGGCGGAACGCGGAACGGCCGTCTTCGCCGAGCCTCTACCGACCGCGGTTCTCGCTGCCCCCACGAAGCATCCGGCCCGGAAGCGGCGCCGAGGCCGACGCATGATCGCCGTGGCGCTCGCGGTCGCCGCCGCGGGGGCGCTTGCCTTCGTCGGTGCGACGATCGCCAACGCGGACCACGTCGTCTCGGTACCGGATGTGAGAGGGATGTCGGTCCAGGAGGCGCGCACCACGCTCGCCGAGGCGACACACGGTGCTCCCGCGGACGCCCCGCTGACCATCGAGAGCAGGCCGTACTCGGAGACGGTGGCCGCAGGGCGCGTGGTCGGCCAGGAGCCGAAGGCCGCGACTCGCGTCGACCGGGCTTCCCTCGAGCTACTCATCCGGGTGAGTCGGGGTACGGCTTACGCCGAGGTGCCGGACACGGCCGGCTCGTCAAGGGCAGCCGCGACGGCCGCTCTTCGGAGCGCGGGATTTGCCGCGCGGGCGACAACCCAGGAGTCGTGGGACGTTCCGGCGGGCATCGTCATTTCGAGCGATCCAGGCTCGGGCGACGAGGCACGGCGTCCCGGCCCGGTCGCGCTCGTCGTCTCGAGCGGGCCGCCGCGCGCCCCGGTGCCGGACGTCCGCGGCATCTCGGTCGACGACGCGGTTGCGAACCTGGACGGCTCCTTTGATACCGACATCGTCGAGAAGGGCTCGGAGACGGTTGCGGCGGGAACGGTCCTGAGCCAGTCACCCGGCCCCGGCGAGCGTGCCGTGCTCGGCTCCAAGGTCACCCTCACGGTTGCGCGCGCGCCAGAATGGACGACCACCTGGTCCGAGAGTCACAGCGGCGTCTACGACTCCGATCCGATCGAGGTCACCGCGCCGCAGGGCAAGTGGCGGATCGTGCTCGATGTCCACCCCCGTTACCTGATCTTCGGCTCGGGCTCGGCGAGCGTCTCCTGGGACGGCGCCGGCGCCGGCGAGTTCGGCCTCGACGAGGTTGGCTCGAACGAGGCGACGCCGCTGAGCGGCGCCGGCACCTACGCTCTTCACGTCCGTCCGCGAGGCAGCGTCAGCTGGACCGTGAAGATCGAGCAGTACGGGTAGCCAGAGGCTAGCGCTTCGTTCTCGTTCGGGGGCGCGGCATCGCACCGCGCCCCCGAACGGCGCGTCTCTGGAGAGGCTAGACGCCGACGATCGTCATCGTCCGCGTCGCCGCGCTACCCAACTTCGTGTTCGCTTCGATCGCGACGGTGTAGGTCTTGCCCTTACCGACGGTCAGGCCGGTGACGCGGTACGACACAGTGCAGTCGATCGCGAGGTTGACCTGCGGCTGAGTGACGGCGACGAGCTTTCCACCCAGGGTCGTCTTCGAGGTGATCCCGACCTGCGTCCCGATCGGGTTGTTGGTGCAGAACGAGCGCAGGTAGACGGTGAGCGCGGGGTTCTTGACGCCGCCCTTGACCGAGATCTTTCCGTTGACGGGCGAGAGCGGAGCCGCGGCCGCCGCGAACTTCGGCCGCGCGGGCTTGGCGCTGCCGTTCGTGCGGTAGAGACCGCTCTGCCAGGGGCTCCCCGCGGAATCCCGCTGGACGAACCAGATGAACATCGCCACGCGCTTGTCGTTGCGGGCGATCCCGAGCGCCTGGGTCACATAGAGAGCCTGCTGTGCCTCGGTGACGCCTTTCGGCTCGCCGGGCTTCGTCTCGTGGCCGTATTCGCTGATCCAGATCGGGATGTTCTTGCGCGCGAACCACTTGTCCAGCGAGGTTTCGAACTGGGGCAGCGAGGTCAGCGCGACATTCGGCCACCGGACCTTCTGCGTCGCCTTCTGGTTGACGGGCACGGGATAGGGGTGCTGTGCCCACGCGTCGAACTTGAGATTCTTGTTGGCCTTGGCGACGAGCTCGGCGAACGTGCCCGGCGCGACGGCATCGCTCGCGCCCGCCTTCGGCTTGTCGCGACCGTTCGACGAGGTCTCGCCGACCGCGACGAGCGCCTTCGGGCTCCCTGCCTTGATTCCGGCGTAGCCGGCGGCGGCGAGCTTGGCGTACGCCGAGGGGCCGATGATCTTGCCACCGGAGCCGAACTGGGGCGACAGGAAGAGTCCGAGGTTCGACTCGTTCCAGATGCCGTAGAAGCGCACGAACGGGGTGCCCGGGGTGCGCCCCGAGTAGCGGGATGCGATCGCTTTGGCGAAGTTCCGGAAGTCGGCCAAGTTGGTCGGCAGGAAGTTCCGCCCCTTGCCGCCGTTTGCCCACTTCGGGGTGCCCCAGAGCGTGATCAGCACCTCCTGGTCGCGCACCTGCGCGTTGCGGACGAACTCGTCGAGATCGTCGAGCTTGTAGGCCGGGTCGAACGGGTTGGCCGCGTTCGCCGGCTTCGTCGGCGCCACGTCGGCCCACGTCACGAGCGTCCGCAGGATCGACGCGTTGTTCGTCGTGGCCGCGTTGTCCAGTTCGGCCTGCCGGCCCGCATCGAATCGGAGCATCGGGTCGTCGTGGAAGCCGACCCACATGCGGTCGGCGGAGCCGGCAATCGGTGTGAGAACGGCCGCGACGATGATCGCGACGATGATCGGAACGTGACGCACAGGCTTCCTCCTCGAGAAATCGGTCATGGTCCTAGACGCTATCGCGGGGCTGTGAGCGGTCTGTAAGCGGCCGCCCTGCCGACACACTTTCGGCGCAAAGCCGGCACACACCCGCGCGTGTTGTCTCCATAGCGTAGTGGCGTAACCAACGTACCGAAGGAGGGAACATGGATGCAGCACTCGCACTGGCGGGCGGGCCGTACGCGGCTCCGGCGCTGGCGTTCTCGGGTGACTCGGCGCAGACCGACGACGTGATCTGGTGGATCATCGTCGTGGGCTTCGCCTACGCGGTCGCCCTGGCGTGGGCGACCTGGTGTCGTCGCGGCGGCGGGAGCTCCGAGATCTCGTTCGGCTGGACAGGGTTCAAGGTTGTCTGTCGCGGCAAGTACTAAGAGCGGCGGCAGGGTGGCTTCGCGCCACCCTGCCGCAGCACCCGTCGCTCGGGTGGTGCTCGAGGCACGCGAGGTCTCGAAGCGGTACGGCGCCGTCTGGGCGGTGGATCGGGTCGATTTGCGGGTTCAGGCCGGCACGATCGTCGGCCTCGTTGGCCCGAATGGGTCGGGCAAGACAACGTTCCTGCGCGCTGCTGCGGGCCTTGTGCCGGTCGAACGGGGCTCGATCCTCGTCGCAGGGGCGCCGGCCGGATCGCGAGCTGCGCGCGCGCAGACGGCCTTCGTTCCCGACGAGCCAACCGGATTCGACGAGCTGACGGGGCGAGAGTTCGTCGCGCTCGTCCATGCTCTCTGGTCGGCCGGCAGCGATGCTGCGTCGCGCGCTGAGCTGCTCGCCGCCACGTTCGGGGTCGCCGGTCGGGTCGACCAACGGCTCGGCACGCTCTCCCGGGGGCTGCGCCGCCAGATCAGCGCCGTGGCAGCCTTCTCCCTTGCACCTCCACTCGTCCTCGTCGACGAGGCTGCGGCGACGCTGGACCCCGAGGCGGTCGTCGTCCTCGGCGAGGCCCTCGGGGCGTTGGCGGCACGCGGGTCGGCTGTCGTGCTCGCCACCCAGGATCTCCATTTCGCCGGTGCCGTCTGCGACGAGATCGGCCTCCTTCATCGCGGGAGGCTCGTCGACCGTGGGACGGTCGAGGACATGCTCTTCCGTCACGATGCTGCTTCGCTCGAAGAGGTCGTTCTTGCGACGCTCGGCGAGGGAATGCTCAGAGAGCGGGTGCGGGATGCGTTTCGCGCTCTCTAGGTCCGCAGGGCGCTGCCAGGTGCGCCGCCTGGCCGGCGTTCTCGGTGCCGCGCCGATACCGGCGGCTGTCGTTGGTGCCCTTCTCGCTCTGGCCCCATTGGCGCTCGCTCGCGTCGGCAGAACGATGGGGAGCGAGCTGGGGAGCGCCGCGCTGACGCACCGCTTCGCCGTTGCGCTCGTGCTCGGCCCGGCGCTCGCTGCTGCGGTCGCCGGTGCCGTGCTGGCCCTGTCGCTCTCCGGGCGCGCAGCACTGGGTGAGCAGATCGCGGCGAGTCCTTGCGGGGAGGTCAGCGCGGTCGTTGCCCCTCTGCTCTTCCCCGGAATTGCGGTCACGGTGGTCGTGCTCCCATCGCTCGTTGCGCTCTGCGTCGAGCTCGTCCGAGCGCTTCACGGCGGCACGGTGTCCGGGCTCGCGCTGGCTGCTGCGATCGTCGCGGCGGTACCTCTCGGGGCGGCCGCGGCCGAGTCGGCTGTCCGACTCGTGCGCCGAGCCGAAGCGTGGGCGCTCGTCGGGTCGGCGTGTCTCGGCGCGGCCTGGCTCGCGTGCGGTGCCGCACTCGGGGCTGCGCCGGCAGGGCCGCTCGGTGTCGTCGCGTCGGGGCTCGACCGTTCCCTGCCGGGGTCGATCGGCCTTGCTGTCTCAGGCGTGACTGCCGTCTGTGCCGGCGCCTTGTGGCTCGCGCTTGCCGCTTCGCGGCCGGCGCCGCGGACATTGCGCCGGTCGCGCCCGGTGAGCAGCCGGCACGGCTCCCGCCACCCCGTCGCCGTTGCCGTCGTCCTCTTGCTCGTGCGCCGGGACGACGTTCGTATTGGAGCGTCGGCGACGGTCGGGTTCGGCGTGCTCGGGCTCGTCGGCGCAACGGTCGCGGATGCACCGGCTCCGTCCCCGTTCCTCCTGGCCTCGACAACGGCCCTGCTGGGCTCGATCCTCGGATCTCTGGCGGTCTGTGGCGCCCTGCTCCCGGGATGCTGGCTCTGGCGGGGTGGCGGGCAGGGTCTGACTCGCCTCGGCGGGCTCGCTGCACTGGCCGGCTTGTCGCTCACCGCAGTGCCGGTAGCGGCGATCGGGACGGGGGCGTGGCTCGTCTCCGGAACTTCGTGGTCGGCAGCCGGTGCCGTCGGCGTCCTCGTCGTCGCCGGATCGGCATGTGGGCTCGCAGCGGGTGCGGTCGTTCCGTGGCGCCGGGAGACGCTTGGCGATCAGGTGGCGACGTTCGCAGCGTTCGCGGCTCTGGCGGTCGCCGCGTCAATCACTGTCGGAGTCGTCGCCCCGCGGCTCGTTGCCCTCGGCGTACCGGGATTCGTCGTCGGCTCGCTCGTCTGCGGAGGATCGTTCGTTGTCGCTACACCCGTCGTTGTGCGCCGGCTCGGGGCCCCGGTCACGTGATCGCGAGCGCAGACCGGCTCCTGCTTGCCCCCGGCGTCGTCCTCGAAGACGGGCATCTTGCCGACGAGGTGCGCGGCGAGAGATGGCCGCTCAACGCTGCCGGCACGTTCGTGCTGACACGGTCGGGCAGCCGGGTGGGGCAGATCGTCGACGAGCTAGGTGCCGCGTTCGGGCTCTCGGAGGCTCAGGCTCGTGCCGACGTGCTGCAGTTCACCTGGCTCCTCAACGGCCTCGCGCTCGTCAACCTGGAGCGCCGAGATCGGCGGTTCGGCCGCCTCGTCGAGTGGATCGCGCTGGCGGCACGCCTCGCTCCGTCCGGCGCCTGGCCCGCTGCCGTCGCCTCACGGCGGGCTGTCGATACGACAACCACGTTCCGGTCACTCGCGACGAGTCTCGCCGCGGTCTGGTCACGTGCGGCCGTCGTCGCGCTGGCTGCGGCACTCGTCGTCGCGCAGTTCGTCGCGGTCATCGGTGCGGCGGCTGCCGCGTATCCGCTCGCGGTCGGGCTCGGCACCGGGATCGGAATCGGAGTGCACGAGGCGGCCCACGTTATTGCGCTGCGTGGCGTGCCGAGCGCTATCGTTTTGCATGGTCGTCGACTCTTCGTCCTCCACGCGCGCGTGGAGTCGAATCGTCGCCTGACAGTTGCCCTGGCCGGGCCTGTCGGCGCGGTCGCGGCCGGCCTCGGATTCGCTGCACTCGGCGTGGTGGCCGGAGCACCGCAACTAGCGCTCGTCGGCGTCCCCATGGTTGCCCATGCTCTTGCGCTCACGGTTGCCTGCGGCGACGGGAGAGTCGCGTGCGGTCTCTGAGGGCGTTCGTACTCGGGGCCGTGGCTCTCGGCCTCCTAGCCTATGTGGCGGCGGCCGTCGTCGCATTCGCTGCCCAGGCAGACGGTCGCGCGCTCGACGTCTCCCTCGGGCCGCTCGTGTTCGTGGCGGTTGTACCCAACGGCTCGACGACGAGCGCCACGTTCGGCGGCGGGCTCGCGCTCGTCGCGCTGGTCGGCGGAGCCGCAAATCTGGCCGCCGCCGCCTTGATCCGCCGCCGCCGCCCGCCCGGTGATCGTCTAGACTGAGCGGGCATGACCTGGGAGATCGTCTTCATGCTGCTGATCCTGAAAATCCCGATCGTCTACATCTGCGTCGTGATCTGGTGGGCGATCCGGGAGGAGCCGTCGCCGACCGACCTGGTGGGCGTCGCCGTCCTCCCGGACACACCGCCATCGGGCGGCACTCCAGGGCGCCCGCGCTCGACGCGTCGGCATCCCCTCCGTCCCCACACGCCCGGGCGGCGCCCCGGCGCCCACCCGGCTCACCAGAGAGGTGGCACCCGCGCATGAGCTCAATCGAGTCACGTGATGATCGCCACGGTTCGGCCGACACGGTGGCCGGATTCCTCGCGGTCGGGTCGATCGTCCTGTCTGCGATCGCGATCGGCGGGGGTCTGATCCTCCAGCTCGACGCCCATCCGGCGCGTCTCTCCTTGGTCGCGATCGTTGCGTCTCTCGTGTCGGCGCGGATGAGCGCCCACTATCAGTCGCTCGCCCTCAAGGCAGCGCTCTTCGCGATGGTTGCCTTCGTCGTCGGCATGACGCTGGCGGTCATCACCAAGCACCCGCTGATCTGAGGGCTTGCCGCGTCCCTCCGGACCGGTACAACACCTCGCATGAGTAGAAACGATCTGAGCGGCCTCAACGCCGGCTACGTGGCCCAGATGCTCGAGGCCTACCTCGATGCCCCCGCGAGTGTCGACGTCGCATGGCGTGAGCTCTTCGAGACAAACCCGGACCTCGTTGCCGGCTCGCTCCCCGGGCTCGCCGGGCTGATCGGCTCCGAGCGGTCGAACGGTCACGGGGTAACGGTTCCGGGCGCGCCTGCCGGCGAGGCAGCAGCGCTGCCCGAGGCGCGGCCGTCGGCGGCCCCGGAGGAGGCTCGATCCGAGCTCGACGAGACGCTCCTCGGAGGCGTCGCCGCTGCGATGGCGCTCGTGAAGGCGTATCGCATGCACGGCCATCTCGCCGCCCGGCTCGATCCCCTCGGTTCGGAGCCGACAGGTGACCCCGCTCTCGACGAGTCGCGGCTCGTGCCGGCGCTGACGCCCGAGCTCCAGTCACGGATTCCGGCGGCGCTCCTGCGGCTGTACGTGGAAGGCGACACCCTGCTGGAGGCGCTTCCACGACTGCGCGCGGTCTATACGGGCTCGATCGCCTACGAGATCGAGCACATCTCGGATCATGCCGAGCGGGTCTGGCTCCGTCAGGCAATCGAGTCGGGGCGCTTCAGGCAGCCTCTTGCCGGCGCTGAGCGCCGCGCTCTGCTCCACCGCCTCTCCGAGGCGGAAGGATTCGAGCAGTACCTGCGGCGATCGTTCCTCGGCCAGAAGCAGTTCTCGCTCGAAGGCCTCGAGGCACTCGTGCCGATGCTCGACGAGACGGTCTCGCTCGCCGCGGCCGGCGGCGCGCACGAGGTCGTGATCGGGATGGCCCACCGGGGGCGGCTCAACGCACTCGTCCACACGGTCGGGCGCTCCTATCAGTCGATCCTTCGCGAGTTCGAAGGTGAGCGGTCGATCGACGCACTCGTCCTCGATCCGGAAGGTGGCACCGGAGACGTGAAGTACCACCTGCCGGCAGCGGGGACGCGAATGACCCCGGCCGGCGAGATCGACGTCGTCATCGTTCCGAATCCGAGCCACCTCGAGGCGGCCGATCCGGTCGTCGAGGGTCGGGCCCGTGCCGAGCAGACCGACCGTTCGGTCGGTGCCGGTCTCCACGACCCGTCGGTCGCGCTCCCCGTGCTGATTCACGGCGATGCCGCGTTCCCGGGGCAAGGCGTCGTTGCGGAGACGCTCAATCTCCAGTCGCTGGAGGGCTATGCGACGGGCGGCACCCTGCACCTGATCACGAACAATCAGGTCGGCTATACGACCGACCCGGCGGAGAGCCGGTCGACGCGCTACTCGAGCGACCTCGCGAAGGGTTTCGACGTCCCGATCGTGCACGTGAACGCCGACGACCCGGAGGCGGCGCTCACGGCCGTGAGGCTCGCCCTCGCATACCGGACGGAGTTCGGCCACGACTTCGTCATCGATCTCGTGGGCTACCGCCGGTTCGGCCACAACGAGCAGGACGACGCGTCGTACACGCAGCCGTTGATGGTCGAGCGGATCACCAGGCAGCCGACCGTGCGCGAGGTCTACGCAGACAGGCTCGTCGCCGAAGGGGTGGTCAGCGCCGACGAGGCGGAGGGTTTCGTGGCCGAGGTGACGGCGACGCTACGTGCTGCCCACGAGCAGCTGCGCACCGTGATCGGAGCGAGCTCGCCGCCCCCGGGGCCGGCGCCAGAGCCGACCTCCGCGGTCGTGACCGGTGACGCCGTCGACACGGCCGTCCCGGCAGACCGGCTGCGAGCGCTGAACGTGCAACTTCTCGCTGTGCCCGAAGGGTTCACCGTCAATCCCAAGCTTGCGAAGCAGCTCGACCGGCGACGAGAGGCAATCGATCAGGGGGGAATCGACTGGGGGCTCGGCGAGGCACTCGCGTATGCGACGCTGCTCGAGGACGGCATCCCGATCCGGCTCTCGGGGCAGGACAGCGAGCGCGGAACATTCGCGCACCGCCAGCTCATGTTCCATGATCCCGAGACGGGCGAGACGTATGCGCCGATGCAGCATATTCCGGAGGCGAACGCCTCGTTCGAGGTCTACAACTCGCCGCTCTCCGAGTATGCCGCCGTGGGGTTCGAGTACGGCTACTCGGTTGCCGCACCCGACGCTCTCGTCCTCTGGGAGGCGCAGTTCGGCGACTTCGTGAACGGCGCCCAGATCGTGATCGATCAGTTCCTCGTCGCGGGTCAGTCGAAATGGGGGCAGACCTCGCGCCTGACCCTCCTGCTGCCACACGGCTACGAGGGGAACGGCCCCGAGCACTCGAGCGCACGCCTCGAGCGGTTCCTTCAGCAGGGCGCTCAGGACAACATCCGGATCGCGAACTGCACGACCTCGGCCCAGTTCTTCCACCTCGTTCGCCGCCAGGCCCTCGATGCCACCGCCCGCCCGCTCATCGTGATGACCCCCAAGGGGCTGCTCCGCCTGAAGCAGGCTGCATCGGCGATCGACGACCTTGCGACAGGGTCATTCCTTCCGGTGATCCCCGATCCGCTCTCAGGCGCGGACACGCGGCGACTCGTCCTCTGCAGCGGCAAGCTCTACTACGACATCGTCGGGCACGACGAGCGCACGAGGGTCACACACGTGGCAGTTGCGCGGCTCGAGCAGCTCTATCCGTTCCCCGTTTCGGCCGTCGCGAGCCTGATCTCGTCGCTTCCGGGAGTCGAGGAGATCGTCTGGGCACAGGAGGAGCCCCAGAACATGGGCGCATGGCGCTCGATCAGGCATCGGCTCGACGATGCGGCACGATCGAGTTCCCGGGTCACCGGTGTGACCTATGTCGGCCGCTCCTGGAAGGCCTCGCCCAGCGAGGGGTATCCGACGGCCCACCAGCGCGAGCAGGACCGGATCGTGCGCGTCGCGCTCGGGGCGCCGCCGGCCTGATCAGGTCTTGCGGCGGGTCTTCGCTGCCGCTGCGGAGGCCGCCGCGGCAGCGACGCGGGGCCCATGGGTGCGGGCAGCCTGAAGGAGCAGGCGGCGCTGAGCAGGCGTGAGCTTCCGCCACATCGTGTAGGCGAAGACGCCTGCAGCCATCGGATTCGTCGGAACGAGACGCGGCATCCACTTCATGGTGGCATATGCAGCGGGGCTCGTGTCGGTCACGATCGGGGTTGAACAGGCGGCGCCGTCGGCTAAGCTTGTAGCTGGCGTCAGATCCTGTCCCCGAGCCTGGAGGCTCTATGGCGGTCGAAACCGACTCGCAGTTTGCAGAATCACCCTTTGCCAGCGTCATCCAGGATCACCTGGAGCTGAAGAAGCAGAACGCGGAGCTCGACGGTGAGATGCCGCTCGATCACTATCAGAGCGAGGATCCCTTCGAGAATCACCCGCTGTTCAAGTCCGAGGAGCAGGCCCGGATCGAGGAGACCCTCGATGGCGAGCCGGCGGTCGAGCTGCACTCACTCGCGCTGCCGTGGCCCGGGGAGGACACCGTTGAGGATGCGGCGGCTGTGCCCGAGGGTCCCGCGCTCGACGAGGATCTCTGGGGTCGATCGCGCGACTTCGACTGGGGCGAGTAGAGCCGGAGGCGCCCGGGTCGTCCGATCGTCTAGGCTCGGCGGGTGACTGCCGAGAGCGCGTCCTCCTGGGAGGGAGACGAGCGGCTGAGCCGCTACGCCCGTCTGGCCGTACGTGTCGGCGCGAACGTGCAGGTCGGGCAGGAGGTCGTCGTACTCTGCCAGGTCGAGCACGCGCCGACGGCGCGGGCTGTCGCGCGGGAGGCCTATCGCGCCGGGGCAACGCGGGTCGTCGTCCGTTACGCAGACCAGCACCTGCGGCGTGCCGCGATCGAACTGGGGCCCGACGAGATGTTGGGCCGGACGCCCCCGCACATGCTGGAGTGGGTCGGCTCGTTTCGTGACTCGCACCCTGCCGTGATTCTTCTGACCGGTGATGCCGAGCCGGAGCTGCTGGCCGATCTCGACCCGGAGCTCGTGGGCCGGTCGGAGAACCGGGACGAGCGCGCGGTCTACTTGCCGCTCGTCGCGGAGCGGTTGATCAACTGGACGATGATCGCCTCGCCGAACCCCGGCTGGGCGACAACGATCTTCGGGGAGCCCGACCTCGAGCGCCTCTGGGAGGCGGTCGCCGTCGCAACCAGGATCGATCTCCCCGACCCCGTGCTCGCGTGGCAGCAGCACGATGCCAAGCTGAAGGCGCGGGCGGCCCAGCTCAACCACGGACGGTTCGACGCGATCCGGTTCCGCGGACCCGGCACCGACCTCGTCGTCGGGCTGCTGTCGGCGTCGCGGTGGATCTGCGCCGCATTCGAGAACGTCGACGGGATCAAGCACATTCCGAACCTTCCGACCGAGGAGGTCTTCACGACACCTGACTGGCGCCGAACGGAGGGCACCGTGCGGTCGACGATGCCGCTCTCGCTCACGGGGATCGTGGTTCGCGACCTCGAGGTGCGGTTCGCGGCCGGCAGGGTGGAGGAGGTCACGGCCTCCGCCGGTGCCGACAGTGTGAGGAGTCAGCTCGAGGCAGACCCCCGGGCCGCCTTCCTCGGTGAGGTCGCCCTCGTCGACGGCGAGTCGGCGGTCAAGCAGACGGGTGTCGTCTTCCAGAACACGCTCTTCGATGAGAACGCCACCTGCCACATCGCCTATGGGTCAGGGCTGCCGATGTCCGTCGAGGGTTGTGACGGGCTGGGCGCGGAAGAGCTGATCGCGGCCGGAGTCAACGTCTCCCGGGTCCACACCGACTTCATGATCGGGGGCCCCGAGGTCGACGTCGACGGGCTCGACCGCGACGGGCGGGTGACGCCGATCTTGCGCGACGACGTCTGGGTGCTCGAAGGGTAGAGGTTTGATGCGCATTGAAAGCACTCCCAACACGCATCAAGCTCAGGCTAGGCCGCCCGCGGGGCGGGCAGACCGTGTAGCGTCTTCGAGAGGCGGCGGAAAGAGCCGTCCTCGGCCAGTAGCTCGGCCTCAGTGCCGCGCTCGGTGATGTGGCCCTTCTCGATCACGAGGATCTCGTCAGCCCGGCGGACGGTGGCGAGCCGGTGCGCAATGATCACGGACGTTCGCCCGCGCAGGAGCGTGTCGAATGCCTGCTCGATCAGGATCTCGGTCGGCCGGTCGATGTTCGACGTCGCCTCGTCGAGAATCAGGATGCGCGGGTCGGCGAGCAAGGCGCGGGCGATCGAGATCAGCTGGCGCTCGCCGGCCGAGAGGCCGGCGCCGCCCTCGCGCACGACATGGTCGAGGCCGCTGTCGAACCTCGCGGTCACCCTGTCGACGCCAATCGCGGCGGCTGCGTCCGCGACCTCGGCGTCGGTTGCCTCTGGTCGCCCGAAGCGGATGTTGTCGGCGATCGTGCCGCTGAAGAGAAACGGGTCCTGGAGAACGACGCCGAGCTGTCGGCGGATCGATCGCAGCTCGACCTCGCGAAGATCGATTCCGTCGATCCGCACCGATCCCGAGAGCGGGTCGTAGAAGCGGGCGATCAGCTTCGCGCTCGTCGACTTCCCGCCGCCCGATTCACCGACGAGTGCCACGCAGCCCCCCTCCGGGACGTCGAACGAGATGCCGTGGATCACCGGCTCGGCACCGTAGGCGAAGACGACGTTGTCGAACTCGAGGTGCCCGGCGATCCGGCCGATCTCGGGCGCGCCCGGACGATCCGTGATGTCCCGTTCGGCGTCCAGCACGGTGGTGATCTTCGTCATCGCGGCGCTCGCGGCCTGGACCTGCCCGTACAGCTCCGAGAGCTCCTGGAGCGGCTGGAAGACGAGCTGGAGCATCCCCACGGCCGCGATCAGGGTCCCGATCTGGAGCGAGCCCCCGTCGATCAGCTTCGCGCCCGCGAAGAGGACGATTACGGTCGCCAGTGCACCGAGGAACTCGATCGCAGGGAAAAAGAACGACGAGAGCGCCTGCGCGTGGACGTTCGAGACGCGATTTGCCTCGTTGAGGTCGTTGAACTCGGCCTGGAAGACCTTCTCACGACCAAACGCCTGGACGACCGCCATGCCGGAGACCGACTCCGCGAGTTGGGCCGTGACCGCTGCGATACGCGTCCGCACGTCGGCGAAGGCGACGTGCGAGGCCGTCTGGAACCAGCGGGTCACGATGATCCCGGGAGGCAAGACGACGAGGGCAACGACGCCGAGACGCCAGTCGAGCAGGAAGAGCCCACACACCGCGGCGATCAGGGTCATCGAGTTGATGACGAGGGTGGTCAACCCCTGGTTGAGCACGTCCGATAGTGCGTCGACGTCGCTCGTCAGTCGCGCGATGATCCAGCCGGCTTTCTGCTGCGAGAAGTACTTGAGCGACAGCGAGGTCAGATGGTCGAAGAGGTCGCGACGGAGGTCGAGCACGATCTGCTGCCCGATCCCTGCGAGCATCAGCCAGGTCGTTGATCCGATCAACCAGGCCGTCATCCCGACCGCGATGTAGGCGATGACGTCGATTGTCAGGCGCGTCGGGTCGGAGGCCTTGATGCCGTTGTCGATCGCGTCGCCGACGATCAGCCAGCCTGCCACCGGCGCTGCGGCCGAGACCGTCGCGAGCAGCATCACAAAGCCGATGCGCCTGCGGCGGCCGACGGTGTAGCGGCCGAGGCGCGAGAGTCCGGTGCGCTGACTAGGCGGCAAGAGCTTCGTCCCCGAACAGCGCAGCGAAGGCGCCGCCGCGCCGGATCAGGTCGCCGGGGGCGCCGTTCTCGACGACACGACCATCCGCGAGGACGATCGCCCGATCGGCGACGAGGACCGTAGAGAGCCGTTGGCCCGCGATCAGCACGGTACGACCGGCAACGGCGGGACGGAGGGTCGCGACGAGGTGGCGTTCCGTCTCGGTGTCCACGGCGGACATCGGATCGTCGAGCACAAGGACGCGGGCTCTCGCGATCAAGGCGCGGGCCAGCGCCACCCGCTGGCGCTGGCCGCCGGAGAGGTTCACGCCCCGCTCGCCGATCATCGTGTCGTAGCCGTCCGGCAGGTCATCGACAAACGCGGCCACTCCCGCGGCCTCGCACGCCTCGAGCACATCGGCCCAGTCGGCGTCAGGGCGGGCGGCGAGCAGGTTGTCGCGGAGGGGCATCGAGAAGAGGACAGGCTTCTGGGTTACGAGCGCAACCGCCTGCCGCAAGTCACCGAGAGCGATCTCGCGGCTGTCGACCCCCCCGATCAGGACGCGCCCGGCGGTTGGGTCGTAGAAGCGCGGCAGCAGGTTGAGCAACGAGGTCTTTCCCGCCCCTGTGGCTCCGCAGATTGCAACGATCTCACCCGGCGGAACCTCGAGGTCGACACCGGCGAGCACCTCGCTGCCCGTGCCGTAGCTGAAGTGGATGTTCTCCATCTCGACCGTGAGTGGGCCCGCGGGCAGCGGGCGCGCACGCTCTGGCTCCGGCAGAGATTCGATCGATTCGAGCCATGCGAACGAGCGCGCGGCGGCGGCTGTGGCCCGCTGGGCGAGGTTGATGATCCACCCAAGGGCCTCGAGCGGCCAGACGAGCTGGAGGAGGAGCGTGATGAACAGGGTGAACTCGCCGATCGTCAACGTGCCCGCGATCGCCTCGTTGCCGCCGAAGTAGAGGACGGCGGCGATGCCGAGCGATGGGAGGAAGATCAGCCCTGGGAGGAAACGGGCCTCGACACCTGCCCCGCGCATCGTCTCTGAGCGAACGGCCTCGGCACGACCGCCGAAGCGCTCGCGGACGTCGTCTTCGCGCCCGAACGCCTGCACCATCTCGATCCCCACGACCGCTTCGTCGGACGCCTCGGTCAGGTGGCCCTTCTTCGCCTGGATGACGCGCGAGATCGGGAAGACTCGGTGGGCGAAGGCGTAGGTGAGGATCGCGATCGGCGGCATCGCGAGCGCCGCGATCAGCGCCAGGCGGGCGTTGACCGAGACGAGGACGATTGCGGCGCCGACCAGCATCAGCGTGCTCTGGATCGCCTGGATCACCCCCCAGCCGATGAAGTAGCGCACGGGATAGATGTCGTTCGTCGCACGGGAGATCACCTCTCCCGTCGCGTGACGGTCGTAGAACGCGCGCGGGAACCTGAGATAGGCGTCGTACATCATCCCGCGCAGGTTCGCCTCGACGACGATGCCGATCCGGGCCGAGCAGTAGCGGCGAACGAAGTTGAACCCGAACCGAAACACGGCAGCAAGGGTGATCAGGCCGAGATACGGCAGCAGGAGCGAGGAGTCGCCACCGTCGATCGCGTTGTCGATCGTTCGCTGGATCAGGATCGGGATCAGCAGGGAGAGACCGGTGAAGGCGAGTGCGCAGACGAGAGCAATCGCGACCAGCCGCGACTGGGCCCGCCAGAGCGGGTAGAGGTGGCGGAGCGTCGGCCAGAGCTTCAGGTCGGGAGGGTCGACGTGCTGCACGCGCGGTTGGGTCTCCTGGCTGCGTGCTGGTCCGCACGCCGGGGTGGTAGGGGCTGGGTGCTGCCTCTCCGCCGGACGGAGGGGCGCATGCTGCCCGGAGCGAGGCTCCAGAGCGGCTGGACAGCTCACTCTAGCGTTCCGACCGGCTGTGGGCGGGGCTCAGTCCTCGCTACCGAGGGCCTCTGCGAGCAGTGCCATCGCGAAGCACTGCCAGGCGAGGTCGCCGTGGGCGCGAAGGCGCGCCACCACGGCTGCCGGGCCCGGTTCGTCGTGTAGCGCGGAGAGCCCGGCGTCGAGCTCGGCGCGAGCGCCCGGGTCGTCGAGATCGGCAGCGAGCGCGGTAACGGCGCGTCCCCACAACTCGAGGGCGCGTCGAGGATCACCACCGGTGGCGAGGAGCAGCTCGGCCCGGCGAAGTGCGGCGTGGCGCTCGTGCCGGTCAAGGGTGACGGACCGGCCGGCGAGATAGCAGAGGAGCACCGATTGCTCGATCGCATCCGGCGTCTCGGGCTCGGATTGCCTCGTGCTCTCCCCGGTCGGGCTCGGGTCGGCGGTCAAGGGGTCGGAAGCTTGCGCGCGAGTGCGTTCCAGAGCGCAGGCGTCCCGCGACCCTGGAACCCGGCGACGAACCGTCCCTTCGCGTCGATCAGGATCACCGCCGGTTGATAGGTGGCGCCGAGTCGCTTCGCCAGCACGCGTTGCGGGTCGCTGATCGACGGCCAGGTCCAGCCGTACTGCTTGAGGAACGCGCGAGCCTGCGGGCCCGTGTCAGCCGCGTTGAGGCCGAGAAAGCGGTAGGCGCTGCCCTGCTGCATCACCCAACGCGCGTAGGCACCCGCCTCGCCTCTGCACGTCGTTCACCAGGACGACCAGACATTGACGAACACCGGCTTGCCCCGGAAGCCGGCGAGTGATGCGGCGCCGCCGGTCACCGTCGGCCCGGCGATCGCCGAAGCGGGCGTCCGCGCGGCCGACGCAGCACCGACGACGATCACGGCGGCAAGTGCGGCGACTGCGAGCAGGCGAGACATCCCATGACTCTAGCCGTCGGCGCTCACCCCACCGTTCAAGCCGTTCTGCGGGCCGGCCGATACAGACAGTATGAGACGCGCGCTCATTCCGCTCGTCCTCCTGCTCCTCTGTGCTCCCGCGGGCGCCGTCGCCGCTCGGCCGACGACCGGCCCGGGCCCGGGTTACCCCTCCGCGGCCATTCCCGTAGCCCCCACGGCTTCGTGGGCCGACCCGCAGATCCGAGCCGTCGTGTCGGCAGGGGTCCTCGGGACCGACCTGGGGTCGTTCCGGCCAACAGAGCCATTCACGCGCGGCGAGCTCTCGGACGCACTCACCGCGTGGGGAAAGCCGTCTCCGGCCCTCACCGATCCCGCCCGCCTGGTGACGATCCGTGAGCTCGACGCGCGGCTCGTCGGCGCTCTCGGCCTGCTGCCCGCAGCGAAGCGCATCCGGATCGCTGCACGCGATGCCGGGCTCCTACCGACCTCGATTGTGGGGACGGAGACGATTGCGCGCCTGCTCGGGCTCCGCTTCAACCATCCGCAGGGAACGGACAACCTCGAGCTGTTGCCGTCCCAGCCCGCCACCCGTGCAGAAGTCGCATACTCGTTCGCGCGGGCGATGAGCCTGACCGCCGGCCAGGTCGTGTGGGTCGACCGGCTCAGCGTGACCTTCTCGGTTCCGGCGCTCGACGAGTGGCAGCGAGCCGTTGTCTCTCGCGCCCTCGGCTTCGTCGGCTATCCGTACGTCTGGGCCGGCACGTCGGAGAAGACGCAGGAGCTCTGGAGCGCGACGGCACCCGGAGGGGTGGTGTCGGCCCCCGGTGGGTTCGACTGCTCGGGGTTCGTGTGGCGGGTCTACAAGACCGAGCCCTTTGCCGGCGCGCCGCTGCTCGCGGATATGCTGAAGGGGCGGACCACGTATGCGATGAGCGCCGAGGTAACGAAGCCGGCAAGGATCGGGATCACCGAACTTCAACCCGGCGACGTGCTCTTCTTCGGTAGCCGCGGCACGTTGTCGAAGCCGGCCGAGGTCGGTCATACAGGCATCTACGTCGGGAACGGCTGGTTCGTCCACTCCTCGGTGCAGGGTGTGACGCTGCAACCGCTGGAGGGCTGGTACGCGACCTCGTTCGCCTGGGCCCGGCGCCCGCTCGCCGAGGCGGGGCTTTCGGACTAGATGCTCCGCCGCAGCAGCATCTCCTAACCGCTCACGTAGGTGGGTAGACGCGGTCGCACCCCGCGCTCGGTACGCTCCTGGCACATTCCCAGGAGGCTGATATGACCGAAATCGCATCCGCGCCCGACGAGCGCGTGGAGAACACGAACGGGGGCGGGATCGTCCCGATCCATCACTGGCTGGGTGGCGCCCGGGTGGTGGGAACGTCCGGCCGCACGAGCCCGGTGTTCAACCCCGCGACCGGACGGCAGAGCGGCGTCGTCGACCTCGCGTCGGCCAAGGAGGTCGATCTGGCGGTCGGGACCGCCAGGGCTGCGTTCGCGTCGTGGCGGACGGTGTCGCTCGCAAAGCGGGCGGAGCTGATGTTCAACATCCGTGAGCTCGTTCATACGCACAAGCAGGACATCGCGAAGCTGCTCGTGGCAGAGCACGGCAAGGTCCTGTCCGACGCTATGGGCGAGGTGACGCGGGGGCTCGAGGTGATCGAGTTCGCGTGTGGCATCCCGACTCTTCTCAAAGGCGAGTTCTCCGAGCAGGCCTCGACCGGAGTGGACGTCTACTCGATCCGCCAACCGGTGGGTGTCGTCGCCGGGATTACGCCGTTCAACTTCCCGGCGATGGTGCCCATGTGGATGTGGGCACCGGCGATCGCGTGCGGCAACACGTTCGTGCTGAAGCCCTCCGAGAAGGATCCCTCGGCATCGGTCTTCACGGCCGAGCTTCTGAAGGAAGCTGGTCTCCCCGACGGCGTCTTCAACGTCGTCCACGGTGACAAGATCGCGGTCGACGCGTTGCTCGAGCACCCCGATGTGGCAGCGCTCAGCTTTGTCGGATCGACGCCCATCGCGCGGTACATCTACGAGACGGGCACGAGGCACGGTAAGCGCGTGCAGGCGCTCGGCGGCGCCAAGAACCACATGATCGTGCTTCCCGACGCGGACATCTCGATGGCTGCGGATGCTGCCGTCAGCGCCGCCTACGGCTCGGCCGGCGAGCGCTGCATGGCGGTCTCGGTCGTCCTCGCGGTCGGCGACGCGGCAGACCCGCTCGTCACCGCGATTCAGGAGCGGCTGCCCAAGATCACCGTGGGGGACGGGATGGATCCGGCGTCCGAGATGGGGCCGCTCGTCACGCGCGAACATCGCGACAAGGTCGCGGGCTACCTCGTGTCGGGCGTTGAGCAGGGCGCCAAAGTGCTCGCCGATGGGCGCGACGGCGTTCCGGACGGCGATGGGTTCTTCCTCGGAGTCTCGCTCCTCGACGAGGTGACGCCCGAGATGGACGCCTATCGCGACGAGATCTTCGGCCCCGTGCTGTCCGTCGTGCGCGTCGGCACCTACGACGAGGCGCTGAAGATGATCAACGACAACCCATACGGGAACGGCACGGCGATCTTCACCCGGGACGGTGGCGTCGCCCGGCAGTTCCAGTTCGACGTCAACGTCGGGATGGTCGGGATCAACGTTCCCATCCCGGTTCCGGTCGCGTACTACAGCTTCGGCGGCTGGAAGGCGTCGCTCTTCGGCGACAGCCACATCTACGGCCCCGAGGGGGTTCACTTCTACACGCGCGGCAAGGTGGTGACGAGTCGTTGGCCCGACCCTGCCACGAGCAAGGTCGACCTCGGGTTTCCACAGACGCGCTAGAGCAACGAGGAGGGTTGAGGCGCTCGGCGCCTCAACCCTCCCGTGATACCGGGTGTCGGGTGTCTCCCTCCTCCGTCTCCCTCCGGGAGGCAGAAGGAGTATCCAAACTGTGATGAGTTGTCAACACAGGCAAGATCAGCGGTCCAGCGGCTCGCCGTCTGAGCGATCCAGAGGACGGATGTGGGGCGCGGCAATCAGCTCTCCTCGTCGCTGAACCCGCACTCCAGGCAGACGTGCCGTGGCACCTCGCGCTCGTCGAGCTCGATCCCCATCGTCACTCCGCAGGCGGGGCAGATCGGTGGACGGTCGTCCGCCCTGCCCGGTTCGCGCTCGTCGCTCATCGAATCGCCGCCGCGCCCTCGCGGGGTATGCGAGAGTGCGTCCCGTGAAGGTCACGATGCTCCTCGCGGACTACACCCAGGTCGCGGACGGCAAGCTGATCGTCGTCGGCGGCGGCTGGTCGCTGACCGGTCCCGAGCCGACTCCTTTTGGCATCGCGATCCTCGTTCACGTGCCGTGGGATCAGGCCAACCGGCGCCACACACTCCGTCTCGAGCTCGTCGACGCAGACGGGCAGGCGGTGACGGTACCGGGCGAGGGAGAGGGCGAGGAATCTCCGATCGTGTTCCTCGACGACATCGAGTTCGAAGTCGGTCGCCCGGCCGGGATCAAGCCCGGTACGCCACTCGAGCTGCCCCTTGCGGTCAACTCCGGTCCGCTGCCACTCGAGCCCGGCAGCCGCTACGAATGGCGGCTGACGATCAACGGCGAGGGTGATGAAGACTGGCGGCTCGCCTTCGGCGTCCGCGCTGAGGAGCCGATCGCCTAGCTCGCCCACGGGCTTGCCCGGCCGGTTCCGGGGAGGCAGCAGTCGACCGGGCAGACGTCGTGACTCGCGGCGTAGCGCCCAAGCGCCAGACGCTCGGGCGAGTCCCGGAGCCGTTCCTCGATCAGTTCGCGGATCATCGAGACGAACGCGGGGTGCGTCGATGCGGTCGATGCTCGCGCCAGGTTGATCCCGAGCTCCACCCCAACCTCGCGCGCCTCGACGTCGAGGTCGAACAGGACCTCGAGGTGATCCGAGACGAAACCGATCGGTGAGATGACGACGTTCTCGACCCCCCTCTCCGAGACGGTACGAAGGTGATCGAGGATGTCCGGTTCGAGCCACGGAACATGCGGCGGGCCGCTCCGGCTCTGGTAGACGAGCTCCGTGTCGGTCGCCCCGACGGCCTCGGCGACGAGTCGGGCCGACTCGCGCAGCTGATCTTCGTACCGGCAGGCCTTTGCCATTGCCACCGGGATCGAGTGGGCTGTGAAGGCGACGTGCGTCGAGGCTGCATCGGCCGGCAGCTCGGCCAGCGCGGCGCGGACGTGGTCGGCGTTCGCCTGGATCCAGCCGGGGTGGTTGTAGAACACGCGTGTCTTCAGCACCTCCGGCGCCCGGGGCCCGACCACCTGCTGGGCGTTGTAGAGATCCTCCCGGTACTGGCGGCAGCCGGAGTACGAGGAGTAGGCCGAGGTGAAGAACGCGATCGTGCGCTCGACACCGTCGTCGGCCATCTCGCGGAGGGCGTCGGCGAGGAACGGATCCCAGTTGCGGTTTCCGAAGTAGATCGGGAGGTCGATCCCGACGGCGTCGAGCTCGACGCGGAGCGCGGCGATGAGGGCGCGGTTCTGCGCGTTGATCGGGCTGACCCCGCCGAACATCTCGTAGTGATGCGCGACCTCCTCGAGTCGCTCGCGCGGCACGTTCCGCCCGCGGGTGACGTTCTCGAGGAACGGGATGACGTCGTCCGTCCCCTCGGGCCCGCCGAACGAGACGACGAGAATCGCGTCGAAGCGGGTATCCGCAAGCGACGAGGTGAAGCCGTCGGCAGGAGCTTTGAGAGTGAGCTCGCTCATCTGGCCCGAGCCTAGCCGTCACGGGACCCCAGGCCGACGCGGTGCCGGCCGCGCGCCTCTCGGGCACGCGGCCGGCCGCTCCCCGCTCAGTTCTAGAGACCCTTGCGGATCAGGAAGTTGTCCTCCTGGTTGACCGCGATACCGTCGAAGAGCAGCGGCGCCTCCCGGTAGTTCGCCTGGAAGTGCACCCAGGCCGTCCTGTCATAGGCGAAGACCTCGATGTAGTCGCCGATGAAGCTGCCGACGAAGTACGGATCGGCGTCCGGATCATTCGAGACGTCGGTCAACCTCTGCACGTTCGACGTGTCGACCTTGGCGGCGTCGAACGACACGAAGTCGATGTCCTGTCGGTGGTCGAATGGGTCGTAGCGGTTCGTCGTCCATGCAAGCGCGACCTTGCCGCTCGTCGGGTCGGCCGAGATCGTCGGGAAATAGTTGACGCCCCCCTTCGATACCGTCTTCGGCGCCGACCACGTCTCGCCGAGGCCGTCCGAATAGGTGAGGACGACGTACGGCTCCTCACAGATCGTGTCGGACACGCGAGCCGTGCACTCCTCCCACGTGACGAAGAACCGCGTTCCGGCCGCTCCCTTCCTGCCCTTTCCGTCGAGCTGCGAGACGGCGTTCTTCGGATACGTCGAGATCCGGAAGCTGTCCGCCTGTAAGGCGCCGTCCTGGGAGATCGGGAGGTCGACCGTCCGAACGATGTGCGCGGGCCCGAACGTCGTCGAGCCGGCCGGAGCGACCCGCGACTTGATCACGATCGTCTGCGGTTGGCTCGGCGAGCCGTCCACACCGGGCAGCTCGCCGATGATCTGCATCCAGGTCACGTACGTGCGGCCGTCCGGGCCGATCGTGACGTCGCCGAACTGGATGTCGTCGTCGGCGCCCGAAAGCGTCTGTGGCGTGGTGCAGGTCGTCAGCGCCGCGTTGCAGCGGAGTGCTTTCAGGGAGGCGGTGTAGTCGAGTGTGTCCGTGCCGGGACCGGTCGAGAGGAAGTCGCTGTAGACGACCCAGACGACCTCTCCTGCGGTTCCGCTCTGTCCCACGTCGATCCACGGCTTGTCGAGGAAGTGAGCCGGGCTGCCGGGGGTCGGCGGGTTCGGCTGACCGTGAACGTTCGCCGAGGCGACGATCTTGCCTTTCGGCCAGCACGGCGTCTGGGTGGTGGGATCGCACGAGGCAAGCGTGGCCGCGTCGGACTTGTAGACGCCGATCCCGTTCGGCTCGGTCCCGTAGTCGGAGCCGAGGGTGTAGTTCAGGTCGGCGGCGAAGAACGTGCAGCCGGAGCCGGCGACGTCGACCGGGTCACCGCCGGAGGGGACGATCGTGCCGTCGATCGACAGCTCGGGCAACAGGCCCTCGTTCGCGAGGCTCTTGCCACCGTCGGTGGAGAAGTGCCACCCCGTCGAGTTGCCGACCGGATCGAGCAGGTAGCGGTAGTCGTTCGTTCCACCGAGCACGTAGTTCGTATCCGTATGGCACGCGCCGACCGACTCCTCGTTCTGCGGCAGACCCGTGTCGTCGAAGTTGAACGAGGCCTGGGCCGCCTTCGAGCCGTGTTTCCTCCCCTTCTTGGCCTTCTTGAGGCTGTCGAGGCTCGCCCGCATCGAGGCCGGCGCGGCTGCCGGATTGCTGGCGTAGTAGTGGAGTTGCACCGTCTGCGAGAGCCGGTGCAGCAGGCCGCTCGGCCGCTCACCGCCACCCGGCGCCGCTCCCGCGGCCGGCAGTGCGAGCACGCCGATCGCCACCACGAGAACGCCGAGCACGTGCGCCGTAGTGGGCACCTTGAATCGCTTCCCCATCTCTCCCCCTCGTTCGAGTCCGCGGTCGATCCGCCGCCCGACGATACTCCGCTCGTGAGGGATGCGTCAACCGCTGCGAGACCGGACGACCGACTGAAGTCGGTCGCCGTCCTTGCCGGGACGTCCCCGCCCACTGCTAAGGGGAGGGTTCCCCCGGGGAACCGTAGGTTCCCGCGCCTCAGGAGTGTTCGCGATCAGGGAATCCAGGCTATGGGATTCCCTGATCTGCGTACCAATGGAGCGTGCCGGGATCGAACCGGCGACCTCCGCCTTGCAAAGGCGGCGCTCTCCCAGCTGAGCTAACGCCCCGAGCGTCCTAAGGGTAGCGCCGTCAGCGGCCCTGTTGCGGGCGCGACTCCTTCTGGAGCTTCTTCAGGCCGCCGGAGAAGCCAAGCGTCTGCTCGCCGGGCTGTTGCTGCTCGAGGCGGCGGAGACGCGCTTCCATCTCGGAGAGCTCGGAGCCGGCGGAAGGGGCCGCGGGCGCGTCCTCGCGCTCGTCGAGCTCTCGCTCCTTCTGCGCGGCCAGGCGCTCGCGGGCGGCGACGGCCTCGCTCCGGTCTGCCAGCTCGTCCCGCGTGCGCAGGAAGAGCTTCTCGGCGTCCTTCAACTCGGCAAGGCGGGCCTCGATCCGAGCCAGCTGCTCGGCGCCCGGCTCCGCGGCCGCGGGTGCCTGCTCGGGTTCCGCAGCAGCGGCAGCCTCTGCCGCCCGGGACTCGAGCTCACGCTCGCGCGCTGTCAGCTCGCTTTCGTGCTTCCGGAGCGTCTGCTCCCGCGCGAGCAAGGCCTGCTGCTGCCGCTGGAACTCGAGCGCGTTCTCGTCGGTTTCGGCTTCCTCCGCCCTAGCGCGGGGTGGCGGCAGGACGACTGTGGGCGCCGACGGCGAGGAGCCGGCGTCGGCCAGCGCATGGTGCAGCTCGAGCTCACGTTCGCGGACGGCGTCGATGCGCTCGGCAAGCTGGCGCTTGAGGTCTTCGAGAGCGGCGTGCTGGGCGCGGAGCGCGTCGCGCTCGTCCTCGATTGTCGTCTCGGCTTCGCGGCGTTTGAACGGCATCGCCCGATTGTACGGCGGGGGCGCAGGCAACCCTGCCGACCCCCGCCGAAAGTCGTCTCAGGCGGCGCGCTCCAACCGCTCTTCCGCGCGGGCCCGCTTCACGATCTGCTCGCGCTCGCCGAAGCGGATGCGGGCACGGATCAGCCGCTGCTCGTTGTAGAGGCCGTCCAGTTGCTCGTCGAGCGCCTTGATCTGCGCCACGACGTCGGGGTTGCGGCCCTCCGAGAGCCGGTGCCAGAGCTCTGCTCGGCGCTCGCTGACCTCGTCGATCTCTTCATGGATGGTCGCGATGATGTTCATGCTCCGTCAAACGTGCGACGGAACCTGGACATTCCCGTCAGTTGGGGCCGCGCAACAGAAACGCAACAATGACGACCGCACCGACGGCGAACGCGACCCAGAGGATGATCTCCAGCGCGCCTGTCATTCGTACCCGAGCTCGGCCAGGCGATCCTCGTCGAGCCCGAAGTAGTGGCCGAGCTCGTGGAGAACCGTGATCCGGATCTCCCGCTCGAGGTCGGCAGGGTCGTCGAACTCTTCCTCGAGAGGTAGCCGGTAGATCGTGATCCGGTCGGGCAGCGCGCCCGCCATGTCGTCCCGCTCTGGGAGCGGGATCCCCTGGTAGAGCCCGAAGAGATCAGGGTCGTCGGGGTGCTCGTCCTCGACGACGACGGCGACGTTGACGAGCGCGGCGGCGAGATCCGGCGGCAGCGAGTCGAGAGCCGCCTTGACGTGATCGTCGAAATCCGATCGTGCCGCGGTCAACGGATCACAAGCGCCATCAGGGCCTTCTGGGTGTGCAGGCGGTTCTCGGCCTGATCCCAGACGAGCGACCTCGGCCCGTAGAGCACCTCTTCGCTGATCTCCTCGCCGACGTGCGCCGGGAGGCAGTGCATCGCGACGACCTCGCGGCTCGCGAGCGAGAGAAGCTCGCCGTCGAGTTTGAAGCGCTCGAGGTCGAGCAGGCGCCGGTCGCGCTCGTCTTCCTGGCCCATGCTCGTCCAGACGTCCGTGTAGAGGACGTCGGCGGCTTCCGCTCCCTCGAGCGGGTCGGTCGTCAGCGTCACCGAGCCGCCGCTCGCGCCCGCGTCGACGCGGGCGGCCTCGACGACGACGTCGGACGGCTCGTAACCGACGGGGCAGGCGGCCGTGAAGTGCATCCCGAAGCGGGCCGCCAGCCGCATCAGCGAGTGACAGACGTTGTTGCCGTCGCCGAAGTAGGAGAGCCGCACGCCCTCGAGGCCGCCGAGCCGCTCGCGGATCGTCATCGCGTCGGCCAGCGCCTGGAGCGGGTGCGCGAGGTCGGTGAGGCCGTTGATCACCGGGATCGAGGCGTGCTCGGCGAACGTGTCCACTTCGGCCTGGTCGAAGGTGCGGATCAGCAGTGCGCTGACGAATCGCGAGAGCACGAGCGCCGTGTCGCGGTAGCTCTCACCGCGGGCGAGCTGGAGGTCGGCGGCGGGCAGGTACAACGCCATCCCGCCGAGCTCGGCGATGCCGACCTCGAACCCCACCCGGGTACGGGTCGAGGGCTTGTGGAAGATCATCCCGATCGTCCTGCCGGGGAGGACGCGCAACTCTTTGCGGCGGATCCGCTCCTGCTTCAGCTCGTCCGCCAGGTCGAGCGCGAGCAGAAGCTCCTCGCGTGACCAGTCGGAGACCCGCGTGTAGTGGCGGCCCTTGAGGTCGTCGGGGATTCCCGCCATGGCAAGATGCTAGCCCGGCCCCTGCGCCCGTGTAGATTCAGGGCATGCCCACCTTCACCGAACAGCTCAACGAGCAGATCGCCTACGAGTTCGCAGCATCGCAGCAGTACATCGCGATCGCCGTCTACTACGACTCTCTGACCCTGCCGCAGCTCGCGGCGCACTTCTACAGCCAGTCAATCGAAGAGCGCAACCACGCGATGATGATGGTGCAGTACCTCCTCGACTCCGGGGACGAGGTCACAATCCCGGCCGTCGCGGCGCCGCAGGTGGTCTTTGCGGACGAAGTTGCTCCCGTGGTGCTCGCACTCGATCAGGAGAAGCGCGTCACCGAGCAGATTTCACAGCTTGCCCGCACCGCCCGCGAGGCAGGGGACCTCGTCGCCGAGCAGTTCATGTACTGGTTCCTGCAGGAGCAGCGCGAGGAAATCTCGTCGATGTCCGCGCTGCTCCAGGTCGTGGAGCGGCTGAAGGGGAATGTGATGCTGGTCGAGGACTACCTCGTCCGCGAGGCGGGCGGCGTGGCCGCGGCTGAGGTCGGCGCACCGCCTGCCGCCGGCGGCGCCCTCTAGGCCCGTGGTCGAGCTGCGGGTTCGAACCGAGCGGCAGAGCCAGCTGATCGATATCACCGCTCTCGTCAGGGACGCGGTCGAGGACGAGAGCGGCACGGCGGTGCTCGTCTACGTGCCGCACACGACGGCCGGTGTGACGATCAACGAGCACGCCGACCCCGCCGTCGCGCGCGACTTCGAGACCGCGCTCGAGCGGATCGTCCCGTCGAACTGGGCCTGGCAGCACATCGAGGAGGGTGAGGAAAACGCTCCGACGCACATCCGTGCCGCCTTCATGGGGCCGAGCGTGGTGATCCCACGGCGGGACGACGGGTCGCTCGCGCTTGGCACGTGGCAGGGGATCTTCTTCTGCGAGTTCGACGGACCGCGGGAGCGCTCCGTCCTCGTAAGCGTCCTGCTGTAGCGCGGCCCCGAGTGCGGCGTCCGGGACACCCCACTGGCCCACCGCCGCTAGGCTCCGCTCTTCATGGCCGCCCCTGTCCGCATCGGTGAGGAGATCGAGCTCCGTGTCGACTCCCTTGCCTACGGCGGCAACGGGGTCGCGCGGCTGAACGGGTTCGTCGTCTTCGTGCGCCGCGGGCTGCCCGGCGACACGGTGCGGGCGAGGGTGACCAAGGTCAAGCGCGGGTTCGCCGAGGCGGCCTCGATCGAGGTGCTCGCACCGGGACCCGACCGGGTCGTGGCGCCCTGCCCGCACTTCGGAGCCTGCGGCGGTTGCCGGTTCCAGGACTACGCCTACGAGCGCCAGCTCGAGGCAAAGGAGAGCCAGGTGCGCGATGCGCTCGTGCGGCTCGGCGGGATCGCCGATCCGCCGCTCGAGCCGATCGTTCCCGCCGCCTCGCAGTACGGCTACCGCAACAAGCTCGAATACTCCTTCACGCAGACACCCGAGGGTCCCGCGCTCGGCTTCCACCGGGCAGGACGCTGGGACGAGGTGCTCGCACTCGAGACGTGCCTGCTCACGACCGATCTCGGCAATGCCGTCCGCGACGCCGTCCAGGCGTGGGCCCGGGAGGAGAAGCTCGAGGCGTACGACCAGGGCACCCAGAGCGGCTACCTCCGTCACCTCGTCGTGCGCGAGGGGCGCAACACGGGGCAGATGCTGGTGCAGCTCGTCACGGCCGCCGGCAAGAAGTTCGAGGAGGGCTACCTGGTCGAGGTGCTGCGGCGGTTTCCCGAGGTGCGCTCGATTCACTGGGCGGTCAACGACACGCCCGCCGAGGTGACGAACCTGCCGACGCAGCTGCTCTGGGGCGAGGACGCGATCGAGGAGGAGATCCTCGGGCTCCGCTTCCGTGTGCGACCGAACGCGTTCCTGCAGACGAACACCGAGATGGCCGAGGCGCTGTACTCCCTGACGCGAGAGTTCGCCGGACTGACGGGCGGCGAGACCGTCTACGACCTCTACTGTGGCACCGGCACGATCGGGCTCGCGCTCGCCCCCCTCGCCCTCACGGTGTGGGGCGTCGAGATCTCCGAGGAGTCGGTCGCCTGCGCCATCGAGAACGCCGAGCTGAACGGGATTACGAACGCCGCGTTCTTCGCGGGCAACGTCTCACTCGCCCTCGAGGAGCTGAGGGAGCGTGCGGGAGCGCCAGACCTGATCATCGTCGACCCGCCGCGCGCCGGGCTCGCCGGCAAGGCGTTGCGGCGACTGGCCCGGCTCGGGGCGCCGCGCATCGTCTACGTCTCGTGCAACCCGACGACGCTCGCCTCCGACCTGAAGGCGCTTCGCGACGACTTCGGCTACGAGCTCAGGCGCTGCCGGCCGGTGGACATGTTCCCCCACACGCCCCATATCGAGAGCGTGAACCTGCTCGAGCTCCTCGAACGCCCGGCGGACGAGAGCCCGGCGAGCGACTGAAGTCAGTCGCCATGCGTCGAGGTCAGGCAGCCACCTCAGCTCAGCTCGAGCCCTCTCGCCCGCCAGGCCTTCCAGATCAGGTCCGCATTCGGGACGAGGAAGCCGAGCGAGATAGCGGGTAGCGCCGGCAGGCCGTTGAGGTCGAAGGCGGTGCTGAGGATCAGCGTGAGTCCGAGCAGCGTGACCATCGAGCCCCAGGTCCACCAGACCCGGAGGCCAAAACGGTCGGCCGCGGCCAGGAAGAGCGCGAAGAAGAGGATGTCAGGGGGCCCGATGTTCGCCGAGCCTTCCTCGCCCGGGGCGCGGAACGCGATCGAGACGCGCTCGAACAGGTTCGGCTGCTCCGAGACGACGTACTGGGTCGGGCCACGCCAGACCGAGACGATGTCGATCCACGGGATCACACACGCGATCAGCACCACCCACGAGAGCGCCTCGAACACCTGCAGGAACCAGAAGCCAAGGGCCGTCAGGGCGAGCAGCTTCGTCACGTTGAAGAGCGAGGCGGCGCCCAGCAGGTAGAGCAGCAGGGCGAGCGCCGCCAGCACGGCACCGAGCGCGGGCGCGAGGCGACTGCGAGCGAGGGGCAGTGCGAGCGCCGGCACCGCGAATGCCAGCGGCAACAGCACGAACGACACGATGAGGACGTCCGGCCAGTGGCTGAAGTCGGGCAGCAAGCCGGCCCCGGCATTCCAGGAGACCAGCGCGGCGACGGCGGCCGCGAGTACGGCGGCGCGTCGCGGGCTCAGTAGGGCGGCAGCTCCGCCCACCACGGGCCCAGCGCCATGAAGGCTGTCCAGAACGCGGACTTGGCGTCCTGGTCGTCGAGAGCGGCGTCGATGTCCGGCGTCACGAGCGCCTGGATCGTCGGCGTGAACCGCCGGATGATCCCCGGTTCGGAGCCGGCCAGCGGGTCGGCGAGTGGGAAGGAGAGTCCGTCCAGGAGCTCGACGGCCGCCTCGCCCATCACGACTACGAGCTTCGGCTGCACGATGTGGAGCTCCCGGGTCAGCCAGGGTGCGGCCTGCTCGACCTCCTCGGTCCCGAACTTGAGGCAGTTCGTGCCGTAGATCGTGAGAGGGTCGACCTTCAGCCGCTGGATCGACTTCAGCAGCGCGTTCCCGGCCCGGCCGAAGAACGCGACTCCTTCGGCGATCTCGGCGGGCTGCGGGCTGTACTTGAGCAGAAAGACGTCGCCGAGAGGGTGGCCGGATCCGAGCACGGGAACGTGCGTCTCGTCGGCGAGCGCGAGGAGCTCGTGCTGGAGCTCGTTGATCTCGCCGATCGCCTTGCGGAGGTAGCGCTCGTAGATCTCGTCGGTGGGCACGGCAGCAGTCACGGGGCCCCTCCAACTTCTGCTCTAGCGGACCTTCTCCTTGACCTGGGCGACCCATTTGAGCGACTGCAGGTAGGCGAGAGACTTCGGCCGGCGGAGCACCTCCGCTGTGCGCAGCGAGAGCAGGAACTCCTCCGGCCCGTCGAAGCGTCGCATCCGCAGCGCCCCTGTGCCGACACCCTGGAGAACGTGTGCATCGGAGCCGGCACCGGCGAGGAGCCCGTACTTGCGCTGGAATCGGAGCGCCTCGTCGTTGAACGAATCCTTCAGAAGGCGGGCGTTGTAGACCTCGAGCACGTCGATCTCGGCCAGGTGGCGGAGCAGGGTGGCGGCGGACGGAATCGCGTGCATGCGATCGAACGGGTGAGGGACGTAGACGATCCCGTCCTGCTCGCGGATCGCCGCGATCGTGTCGGCGAACGTCATCCCGCGCGGGATCTCCTCCCGTAGGAAGAGACCGATCACCTCGCCCTGGTGGTCGGTCTTGACCTCCTCGCCGGAAATCACGATGACCTCTCGCTTCCTGGCCAGCGCAGCGGTCTCGAGAGCGCCGCCGAAGACGTTGTGATCGGTCACAGCGATTGCCCCGAGCCCTTCGGCCTCGGCATGGTCGATCAGGGCGGCCGGCTCGATCGAGCAGTCGTGCGACCAGCTCGTGTGCATGTGGAGATCGACCACGATCAGATCTCGGTCGCCGAGCGGCTCCTGATCCGAGACCCGGCGGTTGGCGGCCGGCCGCCTCCGTCCGGCCGCCGCCGCGTAGACCTCCTCGAGTTGCTGCGCCACGAGTCCGAAGTCCGCAGCGGCAGCTTCGATCGTGGCCTTCGCTGCCGCTTCGGCGCGCAGGCTGTCGTTCTCGACGAGTCGCGCGACGGCTGCCGCTGCGAGCTCGGGCTGGTCGGCAAGACTCGCCGGATTGGCGATAGCGCAGCCAGACGCCTTCGCCTCGAGCAGGAGGCGGGCGCTCCCACCCGGGGCCGGTACGAACACCAACGCTTCGGCGAGGGTGGCGGCACGAATCCCGGGTCTGGCGAGCAGCCGCGTGCGGGCGCGGTCCCGGAGGCGCGGGGGGATCGTCGGCCGGCGGGCGAGTGGGGCAGTGCGCGCGAGGACGATCTCCCAGTCCGGCAACGCGAGCAGCGACCGCAGGACGGCGCGTGCGACCGCCGTCTGGCCCGGTGCGAGCTCGGCCACGATGAGCTTTCGCTTGGCACGCGGCGCGTAGGCGTCGAGGTCAACCCCGAGCGGGACCTGCTCGTAGTCGCCGGGAAATCGCTCGCAGGCTCGCTCGATCGCCGCCGCTGAGGTGCCGAGCAGGGCATCGACGCGCGCGAGGAGCTTTGCGCGCTGTGCCTTTCGCGGGGGCACCGCGATCCGCTCGGTCGAGAGGAACGTCGCCGCCGTCGTCGTCTTGGCTTCGAGCAGTGCAGAAGACGAGAGGCTCGGCAGTCCGGGCTCGAACCCGTGGACGACGTCGAACGCGCCGACGGCGAGAGTTGCAGCAAGATTGGCTCGAACCCCCATCGGTAGGGCCACCCGCTCGGTCAGCGAGGTCGGCACGGCGGCGCCGATAGCGACCACGTCCCCGACGATTCCCCGCTGGAGTGCTCGGCGACCCTCGAGCAGGTCGGCCGTCCGCGAAGAGGGTGCCACGATCGTCACCGCGTGGCCGCGTCTTCGCAACGCCGCGGCTGCGCCGCGGACGTGCTCGTTGACGTCATGCGGTTGAGACCACGAGAACGGGGTCACAAAGCAGATACGAAGAGGCATGTGAGGAAGCAAGTCTAGAGACAGCTCGCCGACCGCCACCGGCTGCGCCCAACCCGTGGCAGACGGCTTCATCTAGAGTCAGGCGATGAGCGATGTCACAATCAGCGTGCGCAAGAACGGGCCCCTCAAGGTGATGGGCCCTTTTACGATCGAGGATCATGACGGCGTGGCCTTCGTGATCCCGGAGGGCAGTGCCGTCGTGCTCTGCCGCTGCGGCTACTCGAAGAACAAGCCGTTCTGCGACACGACCCACAAGACGGCCGGGTTTGATGCGGTCGAGACGGCACCTCGCGTGGCCCCCTAGGGGCGCCACCCGTGTCGCCCCTACGCCACCGCTCGTGAAGGCGGGACAGTGTTGCCCTGGCAGGGCCGGGTCGGCACCCGCCAGGGCAGTGGTGCAGCGCTCTACTTGGCGGCCGCCTTCGCCTTCTTCTCCGCCTTGCGGCCGTACTGCTTGATGAACTTCTCCGTGTTGTCGTAGGCCTCGTCGTCGACGATCTGGACGGGCGGTGACTTCATCAGATAGCTCGACGGGCCCTCGAGTGCGCCCGCAACGCCGTTGTTCAGCGCCAGCTTGGCCATCCGCACGGCGTCGATCACGATGCCGGCCGAGTTGGGCGAGTCCCACACCTCGAGCTTGAGCTCCAGGTTGAGTGGCACGTCGCCGAATCCGGAGCCCTCCATCCGGATGTAGGCCCACTTGCGATCGGTCAGCCACGGCACGAAGTCCGATGGGCCAACGTGGACGTTGCCCTCGCCCATGTCGTAGTCGAGCATCGAGGTGACGGCGTTCGTCTTGGAGATCTTCTTCGACTCCAGGCGATCCCGCTCGAGCATGTTGCGGAAGTCGGAGTTGCCTCCGACGTTCAGCTGCATCGTGCGGTCGAGGTGTACGCCCCGCTCCCGAAAGAGGCTCGTCAAGACCCGGTGCGAGATCGTGGCGCCGACCTGTGACTTGATGTCATCACCGATGATCGGGAGTCCCGCGGCCTCGAAGCGCTTCTGCCAGTAGGACTCTCGTGCGATGAAGACGGGCATGCAGTTCACCATTGCGACGCCGGCCTCGAGGATCTGCTCCGCGTACCACTTGGCTGCGGCCTCGGACCCGACCGGCAGGTAGTTGACGACGACGTCGGTGCCCGTCTCCTTGAGAATCCTGACGATGTCGTCCGTCTCCCCAGGCGCCTTCTCGACGATCTCGGAGAGGTACTTACCGATCCCGTCGTGGGTCATGCCGCGGGACACCTTGATGCCGGTCTTCGGCACCTTCGCGAACTTGATCGTATCGTTCGGGTAGGCCCAGATCGCATCGGCCAGATCCTCGCCGACCTTTCCCTTGACGACGTCGAACGCGGCTGTGAACTCGATGTCCGAGATGTGGTAGCCGCCGAGGTCGACGTGCATGAGGCCGGGGACGAACGCCTCCGGATCGGCGTCCTTGTAGTACTCGACACCCTGGAGCAGCGAGTTGGCGCAGTTTCCGACGCCGATGATGGCGACGCGCACCTTGTCCTTCTGGCGGGCAGAGCCGTTGGACGAGCCGTTGGTAGCGGCCATGGGTGTGTCCTTTCCGCGGCCGCCCCCGAAGGGCACGGACCGACTGCGGTTCGATTCGAATGGAACGCCCAGCTCGTCGGAGAGCGAGGCGAGGATGACGTCGTTCGTGTTCGAGCCGCGGCGGAACGCCTCGGCCTGGATTGCCGTCTTGAGCTTCTCCGGCATCCGGAGCAGCACGACCGGGCTCGAGCCCGGAAGCGGGCTGCGGCGGTTCGTCGGCACGTAGTCGACACCGAAGGCGTCGGCGAGGATGCCGACCGCGACGTCGTTCAGGCTGGCGCCCCGGCGGGCGGTCTCGCGGACGAGCGCACCTTTCAGGGCGAAGGGCGCCCGTACCAGGACGCCCTTTCGTTCAGAAGTGCTATCAGTCAAAGTGCTAGCAGCATAGCGTGTCGGTGCTAGCTCTGCACGCTTTCGGTGCTATCTGCGAGCTCGCGAAGCTGCCGGCGGACGAAAAGGATTCGCTGGATCACGGTCAGCCACGCCATCGCCGCAAGGAGGTAGATCGGCCACTGCAGCCATCCCCAGGGCGCGAGCCCGAGCCCGACGGAGATCAGCACGACCCTCTCGACCCGGGAGCCGAAGCCGACGTCGCCACGGAGTCCGAGCGCCTCGGCCTTGGCCCGCGTATACGAGACGAGGAAGGAGCCGATCACGGCGGCGAACGCAGCGACGAGCGCGATGTCGTTCCCCTCCCGCGCGAACACGAGCCCGATCGCCGCGAGCATCGCCGCCTCGCCGAGGCGGTCGAACGTCGAGTCGAGGAAGGCGCCGAAGACGGTTCCCTTGCTCGCCGCCCGGGCGAGCGCGCCGTCGAGGATGTCGGCCACGGAGCCGACGATGAAGAGGATGCCCCCGAGCCAGAAGAAGAGCTTCGGGTTGCGGTCCTCGAACCCGACGAGGACCGCACCGACGAGGCACAGAGTGACCCCGGCCATCGTGAGCATGTCCGGGGTCAGCTTTGTCTTTGCGACGCCCTTCATCGAACGCTGCAGGATCTGGCGCGCGGCCTGCGTGTACTCCTGCTTGACGCGGTCGAGCTCGCTGACGCGCGGGTCCTGCGCGTTCGGATCGGTCACGCGGTAGGTGCGGTGCGCCAGTGGCGTCGCAAGGCCCCGCGGCGGAAGAGGGCGAAGCCGGTGAGGATGGCGATCGCGACGCCGGCGAAGACGTCGAGCCAGTAGTGGTTGCCGGTGCCCATGACCGAGAACCAGACCCAGCCGGGCCAGACAAGCCAGAGCACGCGGGCGAGGAGGCTGCGGCAGACGCCGAACATGACAACGCCGACGATGAACGCGTCCATCGAGTGCAACGACGGCATCGCGGCGTACGGGTTGGCAGCGTGCGCGATCAGGCTGCTCTGGTGATTGATGCCGGAATACTCTGCGAGCGTGTCCACGAATCCCCACTCGGGGAACATGCGCGGCGGGGCCGTCGGCACGAGGACGTAGCACAGGAGCCCGACGAGGTTGGCCACGATCAGCCAGTTCCGGAAACCCACGAATCGGTCATGGTGGCGGAAGTAGACCCAGAGGAGGGTGGCGCCGACCACGGCGAACTGCGAGAGCCAGTACGTGTAGGTCGTCGCCTTGATCAGGAGTTCCGAGGAGTCCACGAGCCGCTGCAGCGCTGGCTCGAACAGCGTCCCGCTCCAGGTCTCGATCCGGATTACGTGAAAGCCGTTCCAGAAGGCTTTGCCGATGTCGCGATCGGCGAACCCGCGTACGGCCTGGTAGGCGAAGTAGAAGCCGATCCAGAAGGCAAACTGGAGGGCGAGATGACCGATCCCGCGCGGCAGCTTCCTGCTCACCGATTCGGTGTAGCCGGTCATAACCCCGTCATTGTAACCGTCCGGGCCCCCTACATGGCAATCGGTCCCCGCGCCTGGTAGTCGACGATCGCGCGCACGTACTGCGCGCGCTCGAAGGCGCGAGGATCGCCGCAGCTCTCCTGGCTCATGCTCCCCCGCAACTGCTCGACCGACACGTAGTCGCGATCGCCCATCCAGGCCGCCAACGATGTGGTGAGCTCCTCGAGCAGAGCCGGGCCGAAGCGGAGGAGCGCCGAGGCGAGCATCACCACGTCGGTGCCGGCGAGCAGCAGCTTGACCACGTCGTCGGCAGTCTGGATGCCGCTCGTCGCAGCCAGGTTCGCGTCTACGCGGCCCCGCAGGATGGCGATCCAGCGGAGCGGAAGGCGCATCTCCTCGTTGTGGGAGAGCTGGAGCTCCGGCTTGATCGTCATCGTCTCCAGGTCGATATCCGGTTGCAGGAAACGGTTGAAGAGGACGAGGCCGGAGGCGCCTGCGTCGGCGAGGCGCGCGGCCATGTTTGCGAGCGCCGTGTAGTGCGGGCCGATCTTCACGGCGAGGGGGACGCGAAGGGCTCCGTTGACCTTGCTCACCAGCCGGAGCGTCCTGTCCTCGACGCTTGCGGCGGAGGCGTAACGATCCGTCTCGACCGCGTAGAGGTTGAGCTCGATCGCGTCTGCGCCGGCCTTCTGAAGCAGTTCCGCGTAGCGAACCCAACCACCCGGTGTGACACCGTTGATCGAGGCGATCACCGGGATCGAGAGTGCGGCCTTCGCGGCGGCAACGTGCTCGAGGTACGCATCGGGGCCGGTGTTGTAGTCGTCCATCTCCGGGAAATACGTCAGGGCCTCGCCGAAGCTCTGGGCGCCGCGCTCGAGCGCCAGATCGACGATCGTGCCGTCGTGCTCGACCTGCTCTTCGAACAGCGAGGGGAGGACGACAGCGGCGGCGCCCGCAGCTTCGAGAGCTCGCAGGGAGTCGAGGTTGCCGGTCAGCGGCGACGCCGACGCAACGAGTGGGCTCTTGAGCTTCAGTCCCAGGTAGGAGGTGCTCAGGTCCGGGCTCATGCGTCATCCTCCTGATCGGTTGGGACGGGATCGTCCTTCTCGTGCTCGATCTCGGCCAGTTGCTCGTAGACGAGGCGGCGCTCGTCGACGTCGCTCTGCGCAAGGGCGCCGAGCCGCTCGGCCTCGATCGGCCGTGAGCGCCGCAGCATCGAGAAGCGCGCCTCGTTCGCGGTGAAGGCGGTCAGTGGCAGTTTCGGTCGGTTCGAGTCGAGATGGAACGGGTGCTCGCCGGGCCCGGCCTGGCGCGGGTCGTAGCGCCACAAGGGCCAGTAGCCGGTGTCGACGGCGAGCTTCTGCTGCTGCATGCCCTTGACCATGTCGATGCCGTGCGCGATGCAGTGGCTGTAGGCGATCACGAGCGAGGGGCCGTCCCAGGCGTCCGCCTCGGCGAGCGCCTTGACCGTCTGGGGGTTGTCGGCGCCGAGCGCGATGTGGGCGACGTAGACGTTCCCGTACGACGTCGCGAGCATGCCGAGGTCTTTCTTCCCGGTCTGCTTCCCGCCCGAGGCGAACTTGGCCACGGCGCCGCGGGGCGTCGCCTTGGACGCCTGGCCGCCGGTGTTGGAGTAGACCTCTGTATCGAGGACGAGCACGTTGACATCCCGGCCCGAGGCGAGCACGTGGTCGAGGCCGCCGAAGCCGATGTCGTAGGCCCAACCGTCGCCGCCGACGATCCAGACGCTCGTTCGTACGAGCGATCCCGAGACCGCAGCCAGCCGGCGCGCCTCGGGTGAGTCGATCTCCGCGATCCTGCCGCGTAGCTCGGCGACGAGGCGGCGCTGCGCGGCGACGCCGACCTCGGTGTGCGGGTCGGCCGCGGCGAGGGCGTCGGCCAGATCGGGGGCGAGCTCGTGCGCGAGCTCGCGAGCGTGGCGTGACTGGGCGTCGAGGGCCAGCCTCATCCCGAGGCCGAACTCTGCGTTGTCCTCGAACAGCGAGTTCGACCAGGCCGGGCCGTGCCCGTCGCGATTTGCGCTCCACGGCGTCGTCGGGAGGTTGCCGCCGTAGATCGACGAGCAGCCGGTCGCGTTGGCGATGAGCATCCGGTCGCCGAAGAGCTGGCTGAGCAGCTTCAGGTACGGAGTCTCTCCACAGCCCTCGCAGGCGCCCGAGAACTCGAACAGCGGCTCGAGCATCTGCGAGCCCTTCACCGTTGCCGGTTCGATCGTGGTGCGGTCGATCTCGGGAATCTCGAGGAAGAAGTCGAACCGCTCCTGCTCGACCTCGAGATGATCGCGCTTCGGCTCGAGATTGATCGAGCGATGCCCGACCGCCTCCTTCGCATGGGCGGGGCAGGTGTCCACACAGATTCCACAGCCGGTGCAGTCGTCGGGCGCGACCTGGATCGTCATCTTCATCCCGGGCCGGTGCCGGTCGCGCCAGTCCTTCGCCGGGAACCCCTCAGGGGCGCCCTCGAGGGCCTCCGGCGGGAACACCTTCATCCGGATCGCTGCGTGCGGGCAGACGAGGGCGCACTTGGCGCAGTCGATGCAGATCGACGGATCCCAGATCGGGATCTCCTCGGCGATCGAGCGCTTCTCGTACCGGGCTGTGCCGACGGGGAACGTGCCGTCGACCGGGAAGGCGCTGACAGGGAGCGCATCGCCCCGTCCCTCGAGCATCGCATCGGTGACGCGGGCCACGAACTCGGGTCGCGCGAGGGTACGCACCGGCGGCAGCTCGGCCGCCACGTGCCCCGTGGGGATCTCGACCTCGCGGAGCCCGTCGAGGGCCGAATCGACCGCTGCCTCGTTCCGGTCGACCACCGCCTTGCCACGCTTGCCGTAGGTCTTGTGGATCGCCTGCTTGATCGCCAGGATCGCCTCGTCGAGCGGCAGGACGCCCGAGAGCGCAAAGAAGCACGTCTGGAGGACGGTGTTGACCCGTCGCCCCATCCCCGCCTCGCGGGCCACTCGCGTTGCATCGACGACGAACAGCCGCAGCCGCTTTTCGACGATCTGATTCTGGATACGGGCGGGCAGGTGCTGCCAGACCTCGTCACGTCCGAACGGCGCGTTGAGCAGGAGAGTCGCGCCCTCGGCCGCGACATCGAGAACGTCGAGCTTCTCGAGCAGGCCGAACTGGTGGCAGGCGACGAAATCGGCGCTCTGGATGAGGTACGACGAGCCGATCGGGCGCGGCCCGAAGCGCAGGTGCGAGACCGTGACAGAGCCCGACTTCTTCGAGTCGTACACGAAGTAGGCCTGTGCGTGACCGTCGGTGCCCTCGCCGATGATCGCGATCGAGTTCTTGTTTGCGCCCACCGTCCCGTCGGCGCCGAGGCCGTAGAAGACCGCGCGCACCACATCGTCGGGCTCGGTCGTGAAGGATGGATCGACCGGGAGCGACAGGCGCGTGACGTCGTCGTTGATCCCGATCGTGAAACGACGGCGCGGCTCCGGCTCGTCGAGATGGGCGAACACGGCCGCAGCCATGGCGGGGGTGAGCTCCTTCGAGGCGAGTCCGTAGCGGCCGCCGCTGACGAAGGGCATCGTCCCGCCCCGCTCGGCAAGGGTGGTCAGGACGTCCTGGAAGAGCGGCTCGCCGAGCGCACCGGGCTCCTTGCAACGGTCGAGCACCGCGACGCGCGTCACCGTCGCCGGCAACGACGCGACGAACGCATCGGCCGCGAACGGACGGTAGAGCCGCACGGTCAGCACGCCGACCTTCTCCCCGCGGGCGACCAGCGCTTCGACCGCCTCTGCGATCGTCGTGCTCGCAGAGCCCATCACGACCACGACCCGCTCGGCATCCGGCGCGCCGGTGTAGTCGAAGAGGCGGTAGCGGCGCCCCGTGCGGGTCGCGAGAGCGTCCATCTTCTGCTGCACGATCCCGGGGAGGCGGTCGTAGTACGGGTTGGCGGCCTCGCGGGCCTGGAAGAAGACATCGGGGTTCTGTGCGGTCCCGCGGAGGACGGGGTGCTCCGGCGACAACGCCCGCTCGCGGTGGGCGGCGACGAGCGCCTCGTCGAGCAGTGCCCGCAGGTCGTCCTCGTCGAGTCGATTGACCGTGTTGAGCTCGTGCGAGGTGCGGAAGCCGTCGAAGAAGTGAAGGAACGGCACGCGCCCCTCGAGTGTTGCCGCGTGAGCGACGAGCGCCAGATCCTGAGCCTCTTGCACGCTCGCGGAACAGAGCTGGGCGAACCCTGTCGACCGGGCCGCCATCACATCGGAGTGGTCGCCGAAGATCGAGAGTGCGTGTGTCGCGATGGCGCGCGCAGCAACGTGGATCACCGCCGGCGTGAGCTCGCCGGCGATCCTGAACATGTTGGGCAGCATCAGCAGGAGCCCCTGCGACGACGTGAACGTCGTGGCGAGCGCGCCTGCCTGCAGCGCTCCGTGGACAGCGCCGGCGGCGCCGCCCTCGCTCTGCATCTCGATCACCTGGGGAACGGCACCCCAGGCATTCGGAATCCGGGCGGCCGACCACGTGTCCGACAGCTCGCCCATCGGCGAGGCCGGAGTGATCGGGTAGATGGCGATCACCTCGCTGGCGCGGTAGGCAACCCAGGCCGCCGCCTCGTTGCCGTCGATCGTGGTCCGCGCGGCCATGCTTCGAGGATCGATGTCGCCGCCGCTCGCGGCATCGGGGCCGGCGCGGAGGACGGCTTCGGTCTTTCCGCAGCTACCCGCCGATGTAGGACATCTCGACCCGCGCCGGCTGAGTGGTCTGGGACGAGCGGATCTCCGAGTAGCGATCGCTACGCCTGGCCCAGATCCGGCCGATCGTCTCGATCAGGGCAGCGTCGTCGGCGCCACCGCGCACGAGAGCCCGCAGGTCGTGTCCTTTCGTCGCGAACAGGCAGGTGTAGAGCCGGCCCTCGGCCGAGATGCGTGAGCGGGTGCAGTCGCCGCAGAACGGCTGGGTGACCGAGGCGATTACCCCGATCTCGCCGGAGCCGTCGCGATAGCGCCATCTGCGCGCCACCTCGCCCCGGTAGTTCTCGGCGGCGGGCTCGATCGGTGCGTCCGCGTCGATCAGGGCCACGATCTCGGCGGCCGGAACGACGTCGTCGAGCCGCCAGCCATTCGTGGCCCCGACGTCCATGTACTCGATGAAGCGCAGGATGTGGCCGGTGCCGCGGAAGTGCCGGGCCAGCTCGGCGACCTGGTGGTCGTTGACCCCACGCTTGACGACTGCGTTCACCTTGACCTTGAGGCCCGCTGCTGCCGCCGCTTCGATGCCGTCGAGCACGCGCTGCACCGGGAAGCCGACGTCGTTCATCGCCCGGAACGTGTCGTCGTGGAGCGAGTCGAGGCTCACCGTCACCCGGTGCAGGCCGGCGGTGGCGAGCGCGGCAGCTTTCTGCGGCAGCAGCGCGCCGTTGGTGGTGAGGGCCACGTCGAGTCCGCCGCGGCCTACCAGCCGGCCCACCAGCACCTCGAGGTCGCGGCGGAGCAGGGGCTCGCCGCCCGTGATCCGGATCTTCTCGACGCCGTGGGCGACGAAGGCCTGGACGAGCCGCTCGATCTCCTCGAAGCTGAGGAGCTCCTTGCGGTCCATGAAGCGGTAGCCCCGGCCGAAGATCTCCTTCGGCATGCAGTAGACGCAGCGGAAGTTGCAGCGATCCGTTACCGAGATCCGCAGGTCGCGCAGGGGTCGGCCCAGCGTGTCGTGCGTCGTGTCGGACATCGCCATCGTGCCTCGCAGCGTACCCGGCACCCTCGGGTACGGGGACCGCGATGGCCGAGTAGCCTGCGCGGATGCCGCGGCTCTCGCCCTCGCCGACTCTTGCGCTCGTCGGGGTGACCGCGATCTGGGGTTACACGTTCGTGCCGGTCCAGAACGCAATCGCGATCTATCCGCTCTTCGCCTTTCTCGCGGTGCGGTTCGGGATCTCGGCGCTCGTGCTGGCGCCGTTTGCCTGGCGCTCTCTCGGAAGGCTGCCGCGCGGGGGCGTCGTGGCCGGTGTCGGTGCGGGCTCCCTGCTCGCGACGGCCTACGGGCTGCAGACGGCCGGTCTCGACCTGACGACGGTGTCGAGCACCGGATTCATCACCGGTCTCTACGTGGTGCTGACGCCGATCATCGCGCTGCTTCTCTTTCGGACGCCCGTCGCGGCCGCCGCGTGGGCCGGTGTCGCTCTTGCTCTCGCCGGGTTGCTGATGCTGAACGGCGTCCCTGGTGGGTCGGCACTCGGTAACGCGCTCGTACTCGGGAACGCGGTTGCCCAGTCGCTCCAGATCGTCGCGATGGAGCGGTTTGCGCCTCGCTACGACCCGCGCGCGCTCACGTTCCTGCAGATGGCCGTGGCATGTCTCGCCTTCACTATCGTTGCGCTCGCCCGTGGCGAGCTTTCGCTGCCACGCGACGGCAGCGTCTGGTTCGCGCTCGTCGTGACGGGGATCTTCGCGGGCGCGCTGGGCTACCTCGTGGCCACGTGGGTGCAGTCGCGCACGACCGCAGCGCGGGCAGCGCTCGTCTTCACGCTGGAGGCGCCCTTCGCAGCGTTGTTCGGAGTGTTGCTCCTCTCCGAGCGCCTCGGTCTACTCGGCTGGGCCGGTTGCGCGGTGATGCTGGCGGGGATCGTGCTGGCCGAGCCGACGGCCGCGTCGGTGCTGCGACGGCTCGCGGGCCGTTCCGAGGCGACCTGATGGACGCTGTCGTCCTCGCGCTCTTCTCGGCCGCGTTGTTCGGCGGGATGACCGTCGCGCTCCGCCCGGCGCTCGCTCTCGGCGACGATGCCCTCGTCGCCGCCCTCCTGACGCTCCTCCCGGCCGTGACGATCACGACCGTCGCCGCGGTGATCGCGGGCGATCCGCACATCGCAGCGACCTGGCCGTTCTTCCTCGCGGGCATCCTTGCCCCTGGCGCCTCGCAGCTTCTCTTCACGCTCGCGGTCAGGAACGCCGGGCCCTCGCGCTCCTCGGCGACGGTCGGGGTCGTTCCTCTCTTCTCGGTCACGTTCGCCGCGATCCTGCTCGGCGAGCCGCTCGCCGCCGGGATCGTGACGGGCGCGGTCCTGATCGTGATCGGCGGGGTCGCACTGGCGAGCGAGTCGGGCCGGCCCGAGCACGTGAAGACGATCGGGCTCCTGTTCGCCCTCGCCTGTGCGTTGGCGTTCGCGCTCCGCGACACGTTCGTGCGCTGGCTCGCGATCGACAGCGACGTCGCGCCAGAGCTTGCGATCACCGCCACACTCGCCGGCGGCATTGCCACCACCCTCGTCCTGATGGCGATCAGACGCGTGCCCCCGAGCTTCCGTAACTTGCCTGCCTTCCTGCCGGCCGGCCTCATGTTCGGGATCTCGTACGTCTCGCTCTACGAGGCGTTCTTCCGCGGCCGGCTCAGCGTCGTGGGACCGCTCGTAGCGACCGAGTCGCTCTGGGGCGTCGGCCTTTCGGCGCTGTTCCTGCAGAAGAGCGAGGCGGTGGGGCGCCGACTCGTGCTCGGCGCCGTCTTCGTCGTCGCTGGCGGCATCCTGATCGGCCTCTCTCGCTAAATATCTGATAGTCTCTGACTGAGATTTATCTCAGTCAATCAGACTCAAGTCCAGGAAGGACATCATTCACATGGCAAAGACCATCGGAATCGACCTCGGCACCACCAATAGCTGCATGGCCGTGCTCGAGGGCGGCGAGCCCACCGTGATCCCGAATGCGGAGGGCGGTCGCACGACACCGTCCGTCGTCGCGTTCGCGAAGGACGGCCAGCGGCTCGTCGGGGCGCCTGCGCGGCGCCAGCAGGTGACGAACCCGCAGAACACGATCTCCTCGATCAAGCGATTCATGGGGCGCAAGTGGGAGGAGGTCTCGGACGAGATGACGATCGTCCCCTACGAGGTCGTGCAAGGTGACAACGGCGACGCCCGCGTTGCGGCCGACGAGCGGCAGTTCGCACCGCCGGAGATCAGCGCGATGATCCTGCAGAAGCTGAAGACGGACGCCGAGGCGTTCCTCGGCGAGCCGATCACCGACGTCGTCGTGACCGTGCCCGCGTACTTCAACAACGCGCAGCGCGAGGCGACCAAGGACGCGGGCAAGATCGCCGGCCTCAACATCGTCCGGATCATCAACGAGCCGACCGCAGCGGCGCTCGCGTATGGCCTCGACAAGGAGGGCGCCGACCAAACGATCCTCGTCTTCGACCTCGGCGGCGGCACGTTCGACGTCTCGGTGCTCGAGCTCGGCGACGGCGTCTTCGAGGTGAAGTCGACGAACGGCGACAACCACCTCGGTGGCGACAACTTCGACAAGGTGATCGTCGACTGGATGACGGCCGAGTTCAAGAAGGACCAGGGCATCGACCTGGGCGCCGACAAGATGGCGCTGCAGCGGCTCTACGAGGCGGCCGAGAAGGCGAAGATCGAGCTTTCGTCGACGATGACGACGCAGATCAACCTGCCGTTCGTGACTGCGACGGCAGAGGGCCCAAAGCACCTCGACCTGCAGCTCACCCGCGCGAAGCTCACCGAGCTGACCGCCGATCTGCTCGCTCGGACCGTCGGCCCGACCAAGCAGGCGCTGACCGACGCCGGCATCGACGCCTCGGGGATCGACCACGTCGTCCTCGTCGGCGGCATGACCCGGATGCCCGCCGTGCAGGAGAAGGTCACCGAACTGCTCGGCAAGGAGCCGCACAAGGGTGTCAACCCGGACGAGGTCGTCGCCGTCGGCGCCGCGATCCAGGGCGGCGTGCTGAAGGGCGAGGTCAAGGACGTGCTCCTGCTCGACGTCACCCCGCTGTCGCTCGGGATCGAGACCAAGGGCGGCGTGATGACGAAGCTGATCGAGCGCAACACGACAATTCCGACCCGCAAGTCGGAGACGTTCACGACGGCGGAGGACAACCAGCCGTCGGTAGAGATCCACGTGCTCCAGGGTGAGTCGGAGATGGCCGGGTTCAACAAGACGCTCGGCAAGTTCCAGCTCGTCGGGATCGCGTCGGCGGTGCGCGGGATGCCTCAGATCGAGGTCTCGTTCGACATCGACGCGAACGGGATCATCCATGTAACGGCCAAGGACAACGGCACCGGCAACGAGCAGCAGATCAAGATCGAGGGCGGCTCGGGTCTGTCGGAGGACGAGGTGCAGCGGATGGTGAAGGATGCGGAAACCCACGCGGAGGAGGCGCACAAGCTCCGCGAGCTCGCCGACGCCAAAAACCTGGCCGAGACGCTCGCTTACCAGACCGAGAAGACGCTCGCCGAGCATCGCGACAAGCTCGACGCCGCGGATGCGGCGACGCTCGAGGGCCGCGTGATGGAGCTCAAGCAGGTGCTCGAGAGTGGTGACCTGGAGACGATCCGGGCCCAGACCGAGGCGCTCAACGAGGCGGCCAAGCCGCTCGCCGAGGCGCTGTACGCCGACGTACAGGCCGCCTCGGCGTCTGGCCAAAACGGCGACGGAGCAGGTGTTGCGGACGACGAGGTCGTCGAGGACGCCGACTTCGAGGTGATCGAGGACGACGAGACCGCGGCGAAGGCATGAGCGACGAGTCGCACACCGCCTGGGGTGAGGTCGAGGCCTCATCCCAGGAGGTCGCCCCCGAGGGCGAGCCCGTCGAGGAGACCGAGGCCGCTGCGGAGCTCGATCCGCTTGCGGTCGCCGAGGCCCAGCGCGACGAGTACCTCGCCGATCTGCAGCGCCTCGCTGCCGATTTCGACAATTACCGCAAGCGGGCGCTCCGCGACCAGCACGCCTTCGCGGCCCGCGCCGCCGAGCGGCTCGTTGCGAAGCTCCTGCCCGTGCTCGACGACCTCGAGCGCGCTCTCGACGCAGCAGAGCATCATGAGGAGGCGAAGGTGATCGAGGGCGTCGAGATGACGAAGTCGGCGCTCGCGGCCGCGCTCGCCTCGGAGGGTCTCGTCGAGATCGTCGCCGAGGGAGCCTTCGACCCGCACGTCCATGAGGCGCTGCTGGCACAGCCCGTGGAGGGCGTCGAGCCCGGCTCGATCGTGCAAGTCGTCCAGCGGGGCTACCGGCTGGGTGACGCGGTGCTCCGGCCCGCCCGCGTGATCGTCGCGGAGTAGCTCGTGGCCCGCAATCCCTACGAGGTGCTCGGCGTCACGAAGACGGCGTCCGAGGACGAGATCAAGAAGGCGTACCGCAAGCTCGCCCGTGAGAACCACCCCGATGCGAACCAGGGCGACTCGGCGGCCGAGGAGCGATTCAAGGAGATCCAGGGCGCGTACGACACGCTGTCGGACACCGAGAAGCGCAAGCAGTTCGACGCCTTCGGTGCCGCCGGTCCCCGCGGCGGCGGGCCGGGACCTGGCCCGGGAGGCTTCACCTACGAGAACGTCGATCTCTCGGATCTGCTCGGGCAGTTCGGCGGCATCTTCGGCCGCGGCGGTGGGCGCGGCCGCCCGCAGCCCGAGCGGGGCGTCGATCTCGAGTCGCGGGTGCGACTCTCGTTCGAGGAGGCACTCTCCGGCGCGCAGGTGCGGGTGCCGGTGGAGGTCGATGCGGCATGCCGGACGTGCCACGGCACGGGCGCCGAACCCGGCACCTCGCCCATCACCTGTCCGCAGTGCCAGGGCTCGGGCACCGTGTCGGACTCGCACGGCCTCTTCGCCCTCTCGCAGCCGTGCCCGCGCTGCCGCGGCAACGGCGTGATCGTCGAGAAGCCGTGCAAGATCTGCCGCGGTTCGGGTCGCGAGCGCGCCACGAAACGCTACTCCGTGAAGATCCCGGCCGGGGCGAAGGATGGTACGCGCGTCCGGCTCAAGGGCAAGGGCGAGTCGGGTGCCAACGGGGGCCCGGCCGGCGACCTGTTCGTCGTCGTCACGGTAGAGGCGTCGCCGTTGTACGAGCGACGCGACGCCGACCTCGTTCTGGAGGTGCCGATCACATATCCCGAGGCGGTGATCGGCGCGACGATCGAGATCCCGACGCCCGAGGGGCCGGTCAACCTGAGGATCCCTGCCGGCACCGAGAGCGGCAAGCTCCTGCGCGTCAAGGGCAGAGGCGCCCCGAAGCTGAAGGGCGGTGGGAAGGGTGATCTGCTCGCACGCATCAGGGTGACCGTCCCGCAGAAGCTGAGCAAGGCCGAGAAGGAGGCGCTCGAGGGCTACGACAGCGTCCTCCGCGAGCGGCCCCGTGATCGGGCATTCGGATGAGCGCGCGCAGGGGCTACATGATCTCGGTCGCAGCCGAGCTCGCCGGGATGCACCCGCAGACGTTGCGTGCCTACGAGGCGAAGGGTCTCGTCACCCCCGAGCGAACGCCCGGCGGCACACGGCTCTACTCGGAGCAGGACGTAGAGCGCCTGCGCCTGATCCAGCAGCTGACGACGAAGCTCGGGCTCAATCTGGCGGGCGTGGAGCACGTGCTGCGGCTCGAAGACGAGCTGCGTCGGCTGCGCGCGCGAATGGAGCAGCTCGAGGCGGCGCTGCGCACCGAGATTCACGAGACCCACCGGCAATATCGCCGCGAGGTCGTTCTCTACCGCCCGCACCACCCTGTCCGCACGAACCCTGACTGAAACACGGCCCCTGTAGGGGCGAGAGCTGTCTCGCCCACCGTTGAACGCCCACGCTGTTACCGCACCGTCGAAGGAGAATCACCATGGATTTCAACAAGCTCACGATCAAGTCCGGCGAGGCCGTCGCCGCCGCCCAGGAGCTGGCGCGGAGCCTCGGCAACCCCGAGCTGACCCGCGACCACCTCACGGTCGCCCTCCTAGGGCAAGAGCTGCCGCGCACGTTGCTCCAGCGCGCGGGTGCCGACCCCAGCGCGATCCTCGCCGAGTCCGAGGCCCGCGTGAGGGCGCTGCCCGCGGTCACCGGCTCCAACGCGCAGCCGCAGGGAGCGCAGAGTTTCCAACGGGTTCTCACCAGTGCCTTTGAGGAAGCAAAGGCACTCGACGACGAGTACGTGTCCGTCGAGCATCTCGTCCTGGCGCTCGAGCTCGTCTCTCGCGAGGCGCTGCTCGGCGCCCTCAAAGAGGTGCGCGGGGGCCAGCGCGTGACGACGCAGGATCCCGAGGGCACCTACGAGGCGTTGAAGAAGTTCGGACGCGATCTCACCGCCGCCGCCGAGGCGGGCAAACTCGACCCCGTGATCGGGCGCGACGAGGAGATCCGCCGCACGATCCAGGTTCTGTCGCGCCGCACCAAGAACAACCCCGTGCTGATCGGCGAGCCCGGCGTCGGCAAGACCGCGATCGCGGAAGGGCTCGCCCAGCGCATCGTTGCGGGTGACGTCCCGGAAGGGCTGAAGGGAAAGCGCGTCTGGGCGCTCGATGTGGGAGCGTTGATCGCCGGCGCCAAGTACCGGGGCGAGTTCGAGGAGCGCCTGAAGGCCGTACTTGCGGAGATCACCGCGGCCGAGGGGGAGATCGTCCTCTTCATCGACGAGCTGCACACGATCGTCGGTGCCGGCGCGGCGGAAGGGGCCGTCTCGGCCGGGAACCTGCTCAAGCCGATGCTCGCCCGCGGCGAGTTGCGCGCGGTCGGCGCGACGACGCTCGACGAGTACCGCAAGCACATCGAGAAGGATCCTGCACTCGAGCGGCGCTTTCAGCCGGTGCTCGTCGGCGAGCCGTCGGTCGCGGAGACGATCGCGATCCTGCGCGGCCTGAAGGAGCGCTACGAGGCCCATCACGGTGTCCGCATCCGCGACGCCGCGCTCACCGCCGCGGCCGTGCTCTCCGAGCGCTACATCACCGACCGCTTCCTGCCGGACAAGGCGATCGACCTGGTTGACGAGGCGGCCTCGCGGCTGCGGATGGAGATCGACAGCTCACCCGTCGAGCTCGACGAGGCCGAGCGCCGCGCGACGCAGCTCGAGATCGAGCTGGCCGCAATGGCGAAGGAGACTCCTGCGGTGCGCGAGCCGGTCGAGCGCGAGCTTGCCGAGGCGAAGGCACGGCGTGACGAGCTCGCTGCGCGTTGGGCCGGAGAGAAGGACGTGCTCGACCGGGTCAAGGAGATCACACGGCAGATCGACGACCTGCGCATGGAGGCCGAGCGCGCCGAGCGCCACGGCGACCTGCAGCGCGTCGCCGAGATCCGCTACGGCCTCCTGCCCGCGCTCGAGCACGAACTCGCCGAGCGGGGCGAGGCGGTCAGCGCCGTCGAGCCGATGGTCAAAGAGGAGGTCGACGAGGACGATATCGCCGCCGTCGTCGCCGCGTGGACGAAGATCCCGGTCGACCGCCTGCTCGAGGGTGAGGTGCAGAAGCTCGTCCAGATGGAGGTGCGGCTGCACCAGCGCGTCGTCGGCCAGGAGGAGGCCATCAACGCGGTCTCGAACGCGCTTCGCCGTGCCCGCTCGGGACTGCAGGACCCGAATCGCCCGATCGGATCGTTCGTCTTCCTCGGCCCCACCGGCGTGGGGAAGACAGAGCTGGCCAAGGCGCTGGCGGAGTTCATGTTCGACGACGAGCGGGCGATCGTCAGGCTCGACATGTCCGAGTACATGGAGAAGCACACCGTTTCGCGGCTCGTCGGCGCGCCTCCCGGCTACGTCGGTTACGACGAGGGTGGTCAGCTGACGGAGGCCGTGCGCCGGCGCCCCTACTGCGTGATCCTGCTCGACGAGATCGAGAAGGCGCACGCGGACGTGTTCAACGTGCTCCTGCAGTTGCTCGACGACGGCCGCCTGACCGACGGCCAGGGCCGCACGGTCGACTTCCGCAACACGGTCGTGATCATGACCTCGAACATCCGCTCGCAGGCGCAGCTGCTCGAGCACTTCCGGCCGGAGTTCGTCAACCGCGTGGACGAGATCGTCGTCTTCGAGGCGCTCAGTCGCGGCCAGATCGGCGCCATCGTCGAGCTGCAGCTGCAGCGGCTGCGCGACCGGCTCGCCGAGCGGAAGATCGCGCTCGAGCTGTCGGGCGAGGCTGTTGCCCTGATCGCCGAGACGGGTTGGGATCCCGCGTTCGGAGCCCGGCCGCTGAAGCGGGCGATCCAGCGGCTCGTCGAGAATCCGCTCGCGCTGGAGCTGCTCGAGGGCCACTTCGGCGAGGGCGACACGGTGCGGGCCGTCGTGGACGGAGACGCGATCCGGTTCGAGCGCACCGAGGTGGCGTCACCCGCAGTCTAGGATCGGCGGATGCCTGACGTCCTCCTCGTCGCAGCGACCGAGCGCGAGCTCGACGGTCGCGACGGCCTCGTCTGCGGCGTCGGGCCGGTCGAAGCGGCTGCGGCGACTGCGCGTGCGCTCGCTCTCCGTCCGGCCGGCGCCGTGCTCCACGTCGGGGTTGCCGGGGGACGGAGGCTTGCGCTCGGCTCTCTCGTGATCGGCTGCCGGGCTGCCTACTGTGACCTGTCGGCAGCGTTCCCGGTCGTGGACAGCGTCGATGCCGACGGGCGCCTCGTCACCGCAGCCCAGCTCGTCCTTCCGAACGCGCCCGGGCTCACGATCGGCACGAGCGCCGCGGTGGGCAGCGTCGGTCACGACGTCCCGGTGGAGGCGATGGAGGGCTTCGGCGTCCTCCGCGCCGCCGCTCTGGCGGGCGTGCCTGCTCTCGAGGTCAGGGCGATCTCGAACGAGATCGGCGAGCCCGATCGGGCAAGGTGGCGCATCGCGGAGGCGATCGAGGCGCTCTCCCGGGTCACGCCGGAGCTTCTCGCCGCCGTCGCCGGGGCCGTGGGCCTCCCGCCGCTACCGTCTGGGTGATGGCCCGCCCTCGCTACCCGAAGTCGAGCGGCCCGCTGCCACCCGCGCTGCCACCGGCGACCCGTACCGTCGGCCAGCTCGTCGCAGAGACGCTCAAGCTCTACGGTGACCGGTTCTTCCGCGTGCTTCCACTCGGCCTCGTGATCGCGGTCGCCGATCAGGCGTCGCTCGGCCTCGCGCTGCGTGGGAGGATCGCCGTGCTCGTTGCTGCGGCACCGTTCTTCAGCGCCGCCTACGCCGCCGGCGCCGCAGTCGTGTCGGCGCGGAGACCCGCTCGCAGGGTCTGGCTCGTGGCGATCGCCGTCGGGACAGCCGTCTTCCTCCCGGCGGCGTTTCTCTTTCCCTGGTTCGCCCTCGCCGCGATCGTGCTGCTCGCGCTCGTCGGCAACGCCGTTCCCGCCGCAGTGATAGAGGAGCTGGCGCCGGTCGCTGCCCTGAGGCGGTCGGTGCAGGTCGCCCGCGGCGACCTCGTGCACGCGCTCGGCGGCCTCGCCACGCTCGTTCTCATGTTCGGCCTCGGGCGGCTCGCGATGGGATTCCTGCTCCGCCAACAGGCCGACAACACCCTGCGCGTTGCGATCTTCATCTCCGACACCGTGCTCGGCCCGATCCTCTTCCTCGGCGGCGCGCTGCTGTTCGTCGACCTCGCGGCGCGGGTCGGGACGACCCGAGCCGAGCGGCTCGCTGCTCGCGTCGCCCCGCGCGACGCCGCAGAGTAGTCTCTCGGACGCGAACCGACTTCCCGAAGGAGACACCCATGGCGCTGTACCTGATGCTGACCACCCTGACCGAGAAGGGCGTGCAGACCCTGAACTCCAACCCTGCCCGGGTGCGCGAGGTGAATCGCGACGTCGAGGAGCTCGGCGCGAAGATCCTGCACCAGTGGGCCTCGCTCGGCGCGTACGACTTCGTCAACGTCGTCGAGGCGCCCGACGACCTCACGATCGCCAAGGTGTCGGTCGCGCTCGGCGCGCGCGGCAGCTCGAAGATCGAATCGTTACCTCTCGTGTCGGTGGACGCCCTGCTCGCCTCGCTGGAGCCGTAGGGGCTCAGTTCGCCTGCACTCCCCCCGGGGCTACAGGGCCGGCTGGATGTTGAGGTTGAAGCGCAATCGGTTGTCGGGGTCGTACCGCGCCTTTACGATCCGGAGCCGAGCGAGCCGCTCGGGCCCATAGACGGCCGATGCGCGATCGGGGGCATCGTGCGATCCGTAGTTGATGTAGCCGCTGCCACTCGAGAGCGGATCGACCGCGGCGGTCGCTGCGCGGGCCCAGGTGATCATCGATTCGTCGTCGGCTGGGCTGTCCCAGGTCGCAAGCGGGCTCACGTTCCATCCGGCATGCCGCTCCCCGAATGCAGCCGTCTCGGCCGGGACACGGCGGGCAGCACCAGAGAGGCATTCGAGCAGGATGCCTCCTCTCGTGGGCGCAGAGGCTGCGGCGACGACCGCCGAGATCACGCCGTCGCTCAGGTCGGATACGAAACGGCTCGTCCAGTAGTTGCGACGGCCGAAGGGGTCGCGCCCGTTCATCGCCTGAACCTGGAGGTAACTCATGGGGCCGATCTCGTCGCGCACCGGGTGCGGAAGCGACCGGAGATCCGAGACCTCGCGCAACCCGATCTCGGGCTCCCCCGCATAGGCGATCCCGACGTTGCACAGCACCTGGGCGTCCTCTTCAGACCATGCGATCCACGGCATCACGACGAGCTCGTCAGGCATCACGCGGGCCAGATCGGCGAGGTACGCGAGGACGCCAGGCATCTCATCGAGGGAGAACGAGACATAGCCACCTAGCATGAGTCCTCGTTCGTGCAGTGCGAACTCGAACTCGGTGACAACTCCGAAGTTTCCACCTCCGCCACGAAGAGCCCAGAGCAGCTCGGGATCGCCGTCCTCGCCGGCGACGACGCGTTCACCCGTTGTGGTGACGACCTCGGCCCGCACGAGGTTGTCGCAGGTCAGCGCCGCAGTTCCGAGGAGCCAGCCGAGCCCACCGCCGATCGTGAGCCCGCCGACCCCGGTATCGCCGTAGGTTCCTCCGGGCACAGCCAGCCCCACGGCCTGCGTCGCCTCGTCGACGTCGTCCCACTGGCAGCCTCCGGCAACCCGGGCGCGCCTGAGGCGCGAATCGACCGAGACCTCCCGCATCTCCCGCAGATCGATCATCATCGCGCCGTCCCCGATGCCGTGGCCCGCGACGCTGTGCCCGCCCCCGCGGATCGAGATCGCGATGTCGAGCTCGATCGCACACCGGACGGCCAGGACGACATCGTCGACCGAGAGGCACCGTGCGATCAACGCAGGCCGACGATCGATCATCCCGTTGAACGAGACCCTCGCCTCGTCGTATGCTCGGGTGCTGGGCAGCAAGACCACGCCGGACACCTCCTCGGACAGGCGAGCTGCGGCGCGCGCGGTATCTCCCATCGGCGGAATCCTACGCGACCGCGAAACCGGTCGAGCGGGCCGTGACGGCGAGAGGGCTGGTCGGGAGTCCCGGCGACAGGTGCATGTTGAACCCTCCCGGGGCCACGTCGTTCGGTGTTTCCGGGTGGAAGAGGGAGGCGAGCAACTGGATTTGATCGCGGCCGACGCCGAGCTCGAACTGCCCACCGCCGTAGGCGCCGATCCCGTGCTCCGCGCAGTAGTCGTAGGCGGCAAACAGCTTCGCGACCGAGCCGAAGCGGGACGGCTTCACGTTCACCGTCCGCGGTGGCCAGTGGAGCGCCTCGATGTCGGCGACGGAATGGATCACGGCATCCCAGGTGATGCGCTCGTGCACCGGCTCGAGTACCACCTCCGTCTCGGGCGTGAGCGCGGGATCCTCGAGCCAGGCGTGGGGGAGACCGTCGCTGACTCGCCGGTAGAGCGCGGCGTCCGGCACGGTGTCGACACCCGTCCCGCGGTACTGGCCCTTGAAGTCGACCGAATCGACCGCGCCCGAGGCGGCGAGCTCCGCGATCAGCTCGTCGCTCCAGTCGGGCGTGGCGTCGAGCTTGAAGCGGAGGCCGGGGTAGAGATCGAGCCAGGCGCTGAGGCGGTCGGTGGTCGCGGGCTCGCCGAGTCGCATCGAGACGACGAAGGTGAGGGGCTGCGGCGTGCGGCCGACGGCAGCGGCGAGCGAGAGGCCCGCCTGGCGTAGCGCCAGGTCGAGCGCTGCGCTCTCGTAGGCCCAGAGGCGGTAGTCGAGGTAGGCGTGCTGATCGGGCTCGTGGTCGAAGAGCGGCAGGGTCGCGAGATGGGCCGAGAAGTCGTCGAGCGTCCACGTGCCCGCGAGCGGCAGCACGGCGCCCCGCGCCTGGGCGAGGTCGTGCTCGCCGGCCTCGTACGTGACGTCCTCGCCGAGCCCCTCCTCACCGGCCCCTGTGAGCTGGATCACCGTCGACTTGCGGAGGAAGGTGCTCGACACCTGCTGCTCCAGGCCGTCGAGCGCGTAGCCCTCGATGACGAGCGGCAGGCTACGGATGCTGTCGTACAGGCTCACTCGAGACTCCCTTCGAGACGTGCGTGGGCGGTGGCGATCTCACCGGCGAGACCGGCGTTGTCGACGATCAGGTCGCGGTTGACGCGGAGCGTCTCGCCGTCGGAATGTTCGTGGAGGTAGGCGAGCACGAACGGCGTCACGGCCTGTCCGCTGATCCCACTCTTCTCCGCGGCCGCGACGGCCTCTTCGATCAGCGGCGCCACGTCAAGGCTCTCGGTCGGTGGGCGACCGACGAGGATCGCATTACCGCCGAGCCGCCAGTGGGCCTCGGCTATCCGCGCGATCTCGTTCACGTCGTCGGCGCGGGCAGAGACGGGTGGGCCGCCGGTGGCGTCGTAGAAGAGTGGCAGGGTGTCGGTGCGGTACCCGATCACCGGGACGCCGAGCGTCTCGAGCAACTCCACGGTCGCGGGCACGTCGAGAAGTGACTTCACCCCGGACGAGGCGACCAGGGCGGGTATTCGGGCGGCCGCGGCAAGGTCGGCCGAGACGTCCGGTGGGGTCGGGAAGCCACGGTGCACGCCGCCGAGCCCACCCGTACCCATGAAGCGGATGCCGACGGCGGCCGCTGCCGTGAGAGTGCCGCCCACCGTCGTCGCGCCGACGACGCCCTGCACGGCGCAGACGGCGAGATCGCGCGGGCCGAGCTTGCGCGCGGACGGCGTGAACTGCTCGAGATCGGTCTCGCCCAGTCCGATCCGGATCCGGCCGTCGAGCACTCCGATCGTCGCCGGTATCGCGCCCGTCGCGCGAACCTCGGCCTCGCTCGCAATGCCCGTGGCGACGCCGTCGGGCGCCGGAAACCCGTGCGCGATCAGGGTCGTCTCGAGCGCTACGACCGCGCGCCCCTCCTCGAGCGCCGTCTGCACCTCGTCGCTCACGTGGATCAGGTCGCGCATGCCCCGCGAGCCTAGTCGATTGCTCCGGGCATCGACCCGACCTGTTGCACGCACCGGGCGGCGGCCTCGAGCGCCAGGTCGGGGCCTCCGACGAGCCAGCCCGCTGCGAACGCGTCACCTGCCCCGGTCGAATCGATGACGGTGGCGACCGGGATCGCGGGGCGCTCCTCGCCCTCGAACGTCGCGCCGGCCGGGCCGCGCTTCAGGATCCAGCTGGTGCCGGGGATCGGCCCGCCGACGGCGCGCTCCTCGTCGGCGTTCGCGAAGACGACGTCCGGAGCGAGCTCCGCGATGAGCAGGCGAAACCGCTCGCTGCCGAAGTCGCGGATCGAGCTCCACGACGAGAGGTCGATGCTCATGCGCGCTCCGGCCGTCCGCGCGAGGCCGATTGCGTGCACGGCGGCGCGTCTGACGGGGTCCCGCAGGAGGGCGTAGCCCGAGACGTGCAGGTGCTCGCAGTCCAGAAACCAGGAGTCCTCGATCTCGTCGGGGCGTAGGCTCGCAGCCACGCCGCGGTCGGAGCACATCGTGCGCGCACCGGACGGATCCACCAGCGAGACGACGATGCCGTTCCCCGCGGGCACTACCGGGCCGACGAGCTCGACTCCCAGCCGTCGGAGATGGTCGGCTGCGAGCCTTCCCGCATCGTCCGCCCCTCGCTTGCCGATGAACCGTGAAGCGCCGCCGAGTGCGGCGACCCAGGCTGCGACGTTTGCCGCCTGACCGCCCGGCCGAAGCTCGATCCGCGATGTCGCGTCCGCGTCGGCCGCGAACGGCTGTTCGAGCCGAACGATCACGTCGAGCACGAGATCGCCGAGTGAGCAGATCGCCATCGCCTAGGATCCTCGCATGGAGCGAGAGCGGCGGGGCAGGAAGATGCGCACGTTCGTGATCGGCGGCCTCTTCGGTGCCTCGGCGGCTGCCGCAGCGAGGCGACTGCTGCCGCGCCCACCCAGGCGGGAGACGCGCCCCGGGCTCGGCGCGTTCGAGACCGCTCCCTGCTACCGGGAGTCGTCCGAGCGAAGCCGCAGCGAGGGCCCGTAACCGCGCAGGGCGCGATCGGCCAGCTCGATCGTCTGCAGGTTGACGTCGGCGTCGCCGATCCCGAGCGACCGGCCCACGAGCATCGCCCGCGCAGCCGCCGACAGGTACCCGTCCTCGGTGACAACGGGCTGCCGTGTGCGGATCACGAGGAACGGGCCGAAGACGCGGGTCTCGAACGCTCCGCGAGGGCCCGGATCGCGGTTCTCGATCTGGAGGCGGGGATGGATGTTGTTCCGCTCGCTCGCGTCGAGGATCCAGACGCCACCGCCGAGCGGCTTCCGCTCACGGTCCAGCTGCCGCAATGCAAGCTTCGCGTCGGCGCGGGGAAGTACTGTGTCGGAGAAGGCGCGGTTGCGTTCCCAGGCGCCGAGGAACAGCGGCTCGTAGCCGAAGAGGATGTCGTCCGGGCGGCTTGTCGCGGCGAGATACTGCTCCGCCTGAGCTCGGGACGCCTGGCGCTTGTTCGACTCCCACTCGAACAGCGGCGGCGTGCGATGCCAGGCCCAGCTCACCTCGAGCACGACGAGCACCGCCGTCAGCCCGACGGCCAGGATCGGCAGGCGCCGGGTTGCCCGCAGGATGCCTGCCGCCGTGAGGATCGACAGGAACGGAAGCACGAAGATCAGGTGCCGCGACTCGGGTGATGCCGAGCCGCCGACACGGGCAGCGAGAAATGCCACCACGGGGACGCCGATCGCGCACAGCGCCAGGGCCCGCGTCTCACGACGGGAGACGATCAGCCCCACGAGTGCCAGGCAAAGGACGACGGCGAGCACGGGCCAGCGTCCACTGCTGAAGTCGCCGGCCGTCTGCCAGAGGTACGTCACGATCGCCCACGGCCCGCCGAGTCGTGCCCCGCGTCCGCCGACGCCGACATCGAACCGGCCGGCGAGGACGAGGTCGGTGAGCCAGAACGGGATGCCCACCACCCCCACCGCCGCGAACGCAACGACGGCCTGTCGGATCCGGTCCCGCCGCGCGACGAGCACGAACGCTCCCTGCGAGGCAAGGACGAGAGCCCCGTAGGGGTGCGATGCGACAGCGAGCAGGATCGCGAAACCCCACGGAACCCACGCTCGGGCCGCCCCTCGGTCGACGGCTCGCAGGAGCAGCACGAACGAGGCGAGCGAGAGGAAGAGAAAGAGGCTGTACATCCTCCCGTAGACGCCGTGGAACAGGAACACCCAGCTCGCGGCGACGAGGGCCGTGGCGATGAGGGCAGCTCGGCGGTCGGCGATCCGCCTGCCGAGGAGCGCGATCAGCGGCAGGCTCCCCACGGCGAACGCCGCCGAGACGTGCCGCAGGCCGCCGAGCCCGAAGCCGAGGTGGACGACGCCGTAGGCGAAGAGGAAGTGGAGCGGCGCCCCGCCACGCTCGCGCGTCACGTGCTCGAGGACGCCGGAGAGGCTGTCACGGCCGACGAACAGCGCCAGCGTCTCGTCCTCGTGCGGCGGCCATGCCATCAACTGGTGTAACAGGAAGGCCGCTGCGACGAGCGAGATCGCGGTGACGCCGATCCAGAGCTCGTTCGCGCGAGCGAAGGAGCGCAGCGAGACGGCCACGGGCCGGGCGCTTGATGGAGCCTCGGCGCCCTGCGTCATCGCCGATCCCCGCGTATCGTCGCTGGTAGATTGGCGCCCTCATGCCGATCTACGAGTACCGCTGCCCCAACGGTCACACCTTCGAGATGTTCCAGAAGATGAGCGATGCTCCCGCCGAGAGCTGCGAGACCTGCGGGGCGAGCCCGGTCGAGAAGGTGCTGTTTCCGGTTGCGGTGCACTACAAGGGCTCCGGGTTCTACTCGACCGACTACGGGCGCGGGTCGAGGAAGGGTGCGGCCAAGGACGGCGACGGCAGTGGGTCGAGTGAGAAAGGTGACTCGGGCGAGAAGAGCGAGAAGAAGGAGCCTGCGAAGAGCTCGGACTCCGGCTCGAGCTCCAGTTCCGGCTCCGGATCGAGTTCGAGCTCGAGCGACAAGAAATCCCCCTCGGGAGACTGACCGGCCGTTCTCATAGCTTGCGCTCTCCGACCACGCAGCCCGGAGCGTAGGGCACGCCTTTGAGCGGTGCGAGAGGCGCCGAGCGCCCCGTGAACATCGAGATGGTGGCGACGTTGTCCTCGGAGCCGAAGATCACGGACTCCCCGTCGGCGCTGCCGGGCTCGCCGCCGAGCCGGCAATGGAGCGCGCGCCCGGTGTCGGCCCGGAAGTAGACCCAGCCGAGCTGCATCACCTCGCCCGCTGTGAGGTCGGTCGCGAGCGTCTTGACGATCGTTCCCCCGCGCCACGGCATCTTCAGAGCGGTGCCGAACGAGGTCACCTTGTCCGCGGTCGCCTGGATCACCTGTTGCTGCCGGCGGGCCCGGTCGAAGTCCGTCTCCGACGGGTTCAGACGGTTCTTGCGGATCCTCGAGTAGACGAGGGCGCGCCGTCCATCCATGTGCTGTGGGCCCTTCGCGAACTTCCACCCATCCCACGTTGTGCAGCGTGTCGCCGAATAGGGGCAGTCGAACGCCGACGAACGAATCGGCCTGGGCACGTTCACGTCGATTCCGCCGACAGCGTCGATCAGCTCGCGGAACCGGTCGAAGTCGACGAAGGCAACGTGGTTGATCTCGATCCCCGTCAGGTTCTTCACCGTTCGCAGGGCGAGCGTTGGCCCACCCATTTGGTTCGCTGCGTTGATCTTGGCTGCACCGTAGCCGGGGATCTCGACTCTCAGATCGCGTGGGATCGAGAGGAACGCAAGTCGATGCTTGCCGGGATCGGTGCGGATCAGCATGATCGAATCGGAGCGGTTCGAGCCCGCCCGGCCTGGCTGGGTGCCGCCGTCGGTTCCGAGGACGAGGATCGTCGTCGGTGTCGAGGTGAGCATCCCCTTGCGGTCTTTCAGCTCGGCGAGCACCGGTTTCGGGACGCGCGCGTTCGCGTCCGAGATACCTCGCGAGAACGAGAGGTAACTCGCCACGAGCCAGACGACGCCGAGGAGCGCCAGGACGACGAGCACCAACGCGATCCGCCGCCCCACCCGTCGTTGGCGACGTTTCGGGAACGACGACGAAGGCCCCCTGCCGGCGGCCTCCGGGCTCATCGGGCGCTGCAACGGGACTCTGCCCTTTGCCCGACCTCCCTTGTACACCCGGTAGGGCTTTTCCTGTTCGGGCATGCGGGCGGATATCGTAGCCACCGCATGTATGAGGAACGTGTTATCGGAGTCGACGTCGGCGGCACCAAGATCCTGGCCGGCGTCGTCGGGCGGACCGGCTCGATCGGGCGCACGATCGAGATTGCGACTCCGCAGGGGACGCAGGCCGAGGTGCTGGCGGCGATCGACGGCGTCGTGGCGGACCTGCTCGAGGACGGAGTGCTCGCGGTCGGCTACGGCGTGCCGCTCAATATCGATCGCCGCACCGGCGTCGCATTGCAGGCGGTGAACCTGCCGCTCCACAATGTCAAGTTCGTGGAGCGCGGGCTCGGCCTGTACGGACGGCCCACCGGCGTCGAGAACGACGGCAACGCGGCCGCGCTCGCGGAGTGGCGGCTGGGGGCGGGCCGGGACGCGTCGCATCTGATCATGCTCACGCTGGGGACGGGCGTCGGCGGCGGTCTGGTCCTCGACGATCACCTCTACCGCGGCTGGGCGGAGCTCGGGCACGTCGTCGTGGTCGCCGGCGGCCCTCCCTGTCAGGGGAGCTGCCACGGCCACGGCCACCTCGAGGCCGTCGCGTCCGGCCATGCTGCCGATCGTGTCGCCGCAGAGCTCTGGGGCGCGGGCGCGAACGCCCACACACTCGTCGAGCGCGCGCATGCCGGCGACGGGCCGGCGGTCGAGGCCCTGGCCGCAATCGGGCGTCTGCTCGGTGCGGCGATCGGGTCGCTCACGAACATCTTCGACCCGGACGTCGTGATCGTTGGAGGCGGCTTCGGCGCGGCCGCGGGAGACTTCCTGCTCGAGCCCGCCCGCGCGGCAGCGAGAGCCGAAGCGGTCGAACCGGCAGATCAGACGCTCCGGATCGTGGAGGCACGGCTCGGCGAGGAGGCGGGCCTGATCGGCGCTGCGCTCGTGGCATTCGAGGCATTTGACGGAGTGCGGTGAGGTGTGCCGCTAGCCGTCTGCGCGACCCCGATCGGCAACCTCGGCGACGTCACCCTCCGGGTCCTCGAGGAACTCGCAGCAGCCGATGCCGTCCTTTGCGAGGACACGCGCCATACGCGGATCCTGCTCGAGCGTCATGGGGTGCGTGCCCGTCTCCTCTCCTACCACCAGCACAACGAGGCGGCGCGGACGGCCGAGCTCGTCCCCCGGCTCGTTGCGGGTGAGCGCCAGGCGCTGGTCTCCGATGCAGGCCTGCCCGGGGTCAACGATCCGGGGAATCGGCTGATCGCGGCGGCGCTGGCCGCCGGCGTTCCCGTCACGGTGTTGCCAGGTGCGTCGGCCGTCGAGACGGCGCTCGTAGTGAGCGGGCTCGCCGGTGAGCAATACCGATTCGCCGGGTACGTGCCCCGCTCGGAGAAGGATCGTCAGGCGCTCTGGCAGGAGCTTGCAATCTGGCCCCATCCGACGGTCGCCTTCGAGTCGCCCCGGCGCCTGCCAGCGACCCTGGCAAGCCTCGCAGCCGCTGATCCAGATCGCCCCGTCGCCGTCTGCCGCGAGCTGACCAAGCTCCACGAAGAGGTCGTCGCGGGCACCGCCGGCGCACTCGCCGACCGGTACCGCGAATCACCTAAGGGAGAGGTGACGCTCGTGATCGGCCCGGCAAGGCTGGTCGTGGACGAGACGGAGGCTCGCGCCGCTGTTGCCGAGCTCGTCGCAGCAGGTGCTCCGCGTGGCGCAGCCGCGAGCGTGGTCGCCCGACTTACAGGGACTTCGCGAAACACGTTGTATCGACAGACGCTGTAGGCTTTTTTGACAACGTCCGGCACTCCCGGTATAGTCGACATTTCACTGTTGTCAGAATAGAAGACAGGAGGTGGAATATGAGCTGTCTCAAGGGTCGCCGCATCGCGGGGCTAGGACTCGGGGTGCTTGCAGCGCTCGTCCTCGTTCCCTCGGCGGGCGCCTGGACGTGGCCGCTCGGAGGTGAGGTGTTGCGCCCGTACTCAATGGGTTCCGACGCCTACGCCGCAGGTCAGCACCGCGGCGTCGATGTCGCGGGCGAGAGCGGAGAGTCGGTGAGGGCGCCGGCGGCGGGAACGATCAGCTTCGCGGGCGTCGTCCCGGGCTCCGGGCGTACGGTGACGGTCCAGCACGACGGCTACGCCGTCTCGGTGACGCACCTGGGCGAGGTCTCTGTCGTCAAAGGAGCCGTTGTCGGCGAGGGCGAGCGGATCGGGGAGGCGGGAGCTAGCGGCGACCCCGAATGGCCCCGGCCATACGTGCACCTGGGTGTCCGGGTCTCGTCCGCGGCGGACGGATACGTCGATCCGCTGATGCTCCTGCCGCCACGCGCGGTATCGCCGTCGTCCGCCCTTGTCGTGCCGATCGCGAACCCGGTTCTCTCTGCCGCGGCTGAGGCTCCGGTGCCATCGGAGCCGGCGGCGCCTGCCCCTACACCCTCGGTTGGAACCGCAGCGGTCGCTCCCCCGACGACCGTTGCGACCGGTGAGACGATCGGGTCGCCCGCCGCCCCGGTGGCTGGCCGCAGCGTGCCGGGACCCGGCACCGGCGCGGTGGACGACTCCACCGCTCCGGGCAATGCCGCGAATGTCGCCACTGAGCCGATAGACCCAGGGACAGCGCGCCGACGGCGGTCGAATGCGTCGGCGCCAGTGGTGCTCGTGGCACCGCAACCCTCCTCGGTTCGGCGGCGGTCACCTTCCCCGGTTGCGGCGGCCGCGTCTTCGCGATCCACCCCTGTCGCCGTCGGCGCTGTGCCCCCCGGACGCCGGCAGGCACAGCTGGATGCGAGAGCACGAGCCGATCGGCTCGGCCGAGCTCCCGTTGTCGAGGTTACTGCGGGCTCCGGCATCGCCAGGGGAGCGGGGCGCCCCGCGGGAGTCGCCCTCGCAGCGGAATGGGGCGGCGTCGCGCATCACGGGATCCCGGGCGCCGAGAACGGGGCGTCGGCGAAGCGGGTGCACGAGCCGGTCGCACCGAGTCCTGGCGATGTTGCCGGCCCCCGGTTCGGCGGACCGTCGCTCCCGGCCCTCGTCGCGCTCTTCCTGGTCGCGTTGCTCGCTGTCCTCGCGGCACTCGGGCACCGGCGGGCCGGCCACCGAGCGGTGCGACTGGCGCCCCTCCGTAGAATCGACGGCGATGGAGCGCTTCTATGTCACGACGCCGATCTACTACGTCAACTCGACGCCCCACATCGGCCACGCCTACACGACGATCGCGGCGGACATCCTGGCGCGCCACCGGCGCCAGCGTGGCGACGAGACGTTCTTCCTGACCGGGGTGGACGAGCACGCCGCCAAGGTCGCCCGGGTGGCCGCGGAGCTGGGGCTCTCGCCGCAGGAGTACGCCGATCAGATTGCGGTCGTCTGGCGTGAGCTCCCGCGACGTCTCAATGCGTCAAACGACTTCTTCATCCGGACCAGCGACCCGGAGCACAAGTTGTTCGTGCAGGGCTTCCTGCAGCGGCTGTACGACAACGGGTACGTCTATCAGGACGTGTACGCAGGGCTCTACTGCGTCGGCTGCGAGGCGTTCAAGACCGAGGCCGATCTCGTCGACGAAAAGTGCCCCGAGCATGATCGCGAGCCGGAATGGATCGAGGAGCGCAACTGGTTCTTCCGGCTGTCGGCGTTTCAGGAGCAGCTGCTGGAGTTGTTCGAACGGTCCGACTTCGTGCAGCCCGCGTTCCGCGCCAATGAGGCGCGGAGCTTCATCGAAGGTGGCTTGCAGGACTTCTCGATCAGCCGCGCCGGGCAGACCTGGGGGATCCCAATCCCGTGGGATCCGGATTCGGTCGCCTACGTCTGGGCGGACGCCCTCGTCAACTACGTCAGCGCGCTCACCTACGCTCGCCCGGGCGAGGATCTCGTCTCGACCTTCTGGCCGTCTGTGCACCATCTCCTCGCCAAGGACATCCTGCGCTTCCACTGTGTCTACTGGCCGGCGTTGCTGCTCGGCGCCGGCTACGACCCGCCGCACCAGCTGTTCGTCCACGGGTACCTGCTGCTCGATGACCGGAAGATCTCGAAGTCGCTCGGGAACGTTGTCGATCCGCTGGACCTGATCGACGTCTACGGCGCCGATCCGGTGCGGTTCTGGTGTGCACGGGCGATCTCGTTCGGGCAGGACGGGGCGGCGTCAATCGTGGGCATTCACGAGCGCTACGAGCGGGAGCTCGGCAACGATCTCGGTAACCTGCTCTCGCGGACGACGGCGATGGTCGCTCGGTATCGGGGAGGAACGCTGCGCGCGACACGCTCAGCGGAGGGCGTCGTGGCGGCAGCGCTCGCGACGCTCGGTGCCGACGTGGCTGCGCAGCTCGACGGATTCGACGTCACAGGCGCCCTCGAGCGGATCTGGGATGTGGTCAGGACACTCAACCGGGAGGTCGAGGCAACTGCGCCCTGGCAACTCGCGAAGGACGAGGCTCGTGCGGACGAGCTCGACCGCGTCCTCTACGACCTCGTTGACGGTCTCCGCGCCGTTGCGGTCGCCCTTGCACCGTATGTTCCTGACACGACCGCCGCGATCCTGTCCTCCCTTCGGCAGCCGCCGGACGTCGACTGGTCGCGTGTCGCCTACGGGCTCACCGGCGCCACCGAGGGCATCGAGGCCGCGGCCCCGCTCTTCCCACGCATCGATGCCCCCGTCGAGGCCGCGCCCGAGTGATCGAGGCGCGGTGATCGGGGCGGGATGATCGATACTCACGCTCACCTCGACGCCTGTGACGAGCCGGCCGCCTTCCTCGTCGAGCGCGCGCGCTCTCTCGGGGTCTCGCGCGTTCTGACGATTGGCACCGGCATCGCGTCCTGCCGCGCAGCCCTCGCGATCGCCGAAGCGGAGGAGGGCGTATGGGCTGTCCTCGGCATCGACCCGCACCAGGCTGCGGGGCCCGACGCAGGCCGGGTGGATGACCTGGCCGAACTCCTCGCGCACCCACTTGCGGTCGCCGTCGGCGAGACGGGGCTGGACTACTTCCACGACTTTGCCCCGCGTGACGTGCAGCGGGAGCTCTTCGAGCGGCAGCTCGGGCTGGCAGCCTCGCTCGGGCTTCCTGTCGTCGTTCACACCCGTGAAGCCGATGCCGACACGGCTGCCGCGCTCGAGAGCTTCCCGGGCACGGTCGTGCTGCACTGCTTCTCGGCGCCCGGGCTGCTCGACACCGCGATCGCACATCGCTACTACGTCTCGTTTGCGGGGAACGTGACGTACCCCAGGGCCGTGGACCTGCGCGACGCGGCCGCTCGCATCCCGGCCGACCGGATTCTCGCGGAGACGGACAGCCCGTACCTCGCGCCGCAGCGGCTGCGCGGCAAGCGCAACGAGCCGGCCAACGTGCTCCACACCCTCGCCGTCCTCGCGGAGGCGCGCGGCGAGACGGCCCGCACCCTCGAACGGCAAATCGACCTCAACGCCGACGCGGCATTCGGGCTTCCGACGCCGTGAGCGGCCCGGCGCCGAAGAAATCCCTCGGGCAGCACTTTCTCGCCGACGACAACATCGTCGGCGTCGCGACCCGTCTCGCGGAGCTCGATCCCACCGACGTCGTGCTCGAGATCGGTCCCGGTCTCGGCACGCTCACCCGCGCGCTCGCCGCAGGATGCGCTCACGTGCACGCGATCGAGCTGGATGAGCGACTTCGACCGTACCTCCGCGAGCTCGCTCACGGCCGGAATGTCTCGCTCGTCTGGGGTGATGCCTTGCGACTGGACCTCTCGCAACTCGACCCGGTGCCGACGAAGCTCGTCGCCAACCTCCCCTACAACGTCGCGACGCCGATCGTCGCAGAGAGTCTCGAAGGGCTCCCGTCGCTCGAGCTGTGGTGCGTGATGGTGCAGCGCGAGGTCGCCGACCGCTTCTTTGCAACCCCCTCGACCAAGGCGTACGGAGCCGTGTCGGTGCTGATCCAGCTCGCGGCCTTTCGGACGGGCTTCCATCCCGTTTCGCGCGCCGTCTTCAGGCCACCGCCCAATGTCGACTCGGCCCTCGTGGCGTTCAGGCGGATTCCGCTGCCCGAGAACTTCGGTCGCATCCGCCGGGTCGTCGAGGCTGCGTTCGCCCACCGCCGCAAGACGTTGGCCAACTCGCTCCAGTTTGCCGGAGTTGCGACCCGGGAGGAGGCCGTTGCGGCGCTCGCCGCGCTCGGGCACGATCCGGCTGTCCGTGCCGAGGCGCTGGCGCCGCCCGTATTCGTCGAGCTTGCGAGTGCACTGGCATGAAACGCGTCCTTGCCCCGGCTAAGATCAATCTCGCGCTCGTGGTGGGCCCGCCGGGCACGATGGGGCGACATGAGGTCGTCACCGTGCTCCAGCGTATCGGTCTCTACGACACGCTCAATCTCTCGAGCGCCGCGGCGTTGACGGTGTCGGGGTTTGCCGACGACACCATCGTCGCAGCGGCACTCACCGAGCTCGCCGCCGCCGCCGGCGTCGAGCCGGGGTGGCACGTCGAGATCACGAAGGCGATCCCGGTCGCGGCCGGGCTCGGCGGGGGCAGCTCGGACGCGGCGGCCGCTCTGCGGCTCGCGAACGACACGCTGCCGACGCCGCTTCGCAGCGATCGGCTGGACGAGCTCGCCTCGGCGATCGGCGCGGATGTTCCGTTCTTTCTGCGTGAGGGGCCACAGCTCGGCACAGGAGACGGCACGACGCTCGCCCCGCTTGCGCTCCCGCAGGACTTCACCGTCGTCCTCGTCCTACCGGATGGCGTCGTCAAGCGCTCTACCGGAGCTGTGTATGCGGCGTTCGACGAGCGCAGCGGTGGATCGGGCTTCGAATCCCGCCGGGCGGCGTTGCGTGGCGCGCTCGCCGCCGTCGGGCGCGCCGACGACCTGGCGGCGCTTCCACCCAACGACCTCGCCTCGTCGTCGCTGGCCGACCATCTGCGCGGCGAGGGGGCGTTCCGGGCCGATGTCAGCGGTGCCGGGCCGTGCGTCTACGGGCTCTTCGCCGACCGCAAGCGGGCCGAGGCGGCTGCCGCCGCCCTGCGCCCTTCCGGCCTGACGTGGGTCGCAGACCCCGTCTGAATGCCCGTGAGGCCAGTGAAGACCCCGATCTGCTGCGCCGACTGCCTGGCAGCGGCCGGGCGACCGGAGCGCGGGGTACACTCGGCATCCCGATTCGATGGGGCGTGGCCAAGTGGTAAGGCAACGGGCTTTGGTCCCGTGATCCCAGGTTCGAATCCTGGCGCCCCAGCCAACGTGCCAACCGTGTCACATTCCCGTTCCCAGCTTGCAGCAGTCGTGATGGCCGGAGGCCGTGGAACACGCATGCGCTCGGCGCTGCCCAAGCACCTCCACCCGATCCTCGGCCGACGGATGGTCGACTGGATCGTCGAGGCTGCCCGCCCGCTCGCGGCCGATCCTCTCGTCGTCGTGGCCTCGCCGGACACGGCCGGGCTCTTCGACGGGCTGACCGTTGCCGTGCAGGAACAGCCTCTCGGCACCGGCGACGCGGTGCGGAGCGCAAGGGACGGGCTCATCGGGGCCGACGAGATTCTCGTGCTCTCGGGGGACACGCCGCTCCTCACGACGGCGCTGCTCGAGGGTCTCGTCGCTGCACACCGATTGTCCGGCGCGGGTGCGACCGTCCTCTCGTTCGTTCCGGCCGACATCCGCAGCTACGGCCGGATCGTCCGCGATGGTGTCGGCGACTTCGTCGCGATCGTCGAGGCCGCCGACGCATCGCCTCAGCAGCTGCTGATCGAGGAGGCCAACTCGTCCATCTACGTTTTCCAGGCCGACCTGCTCTGGCCGGCTCTGGAACGGCTCCAGCCGGTCAACGCGCAGGGCGAGCTGTATCTGACCGACGCGGTACGGGACCTTGCGGGCGCGGGCCACCGGGTCGGAGTGCACGTCGCCGACGATCCATTGGAGACCGAGGGCGTCAACACCCGGGTCGAGCTCGCCGCCGCCGCGGCCGTGCTCCGCGAGCGGATCAACGTCGCGCACATGCTGGCCGGCGTGACCATCGTCGACCCTGCGAGCACGTGGATCGAGCCGACGGTCACGCTCGAGCGCGACACGGTGGTGCACCCCTTCACGCTGCTGCGCGGCGCGACCACGGTTGCCACGGGCGCCGAGATCGGTCCCCACGCAGTCGTGCGCGATGCCGCGATCGGATCCGCTGCGACCGTGGGGCCGTTCTGTTACGTTCGCCCTGGAACGGTGCTCGGGCCGAACACGAAGGCGGGGACGTTCGTGGAGCTGAAAAACACGCGGCTGGACGAGGGCGCGAGAGTCCCGCACCTCAGCTACTTCGGCGACGCGGAGATCGGCGCCGGGACGAACATCGGCGCAGGATCGATCACGGCGAACCTCGATCACCACCCCGGCGTCCCCAAGAAGCGCACCGTGATCGGGCGTGACGGGCGCATCGCGGTCGACACGATGTTCGTCGCGCCGGTGACCGTCGGCGACGACGTCTGGACGGCGGCCGGGACGGTCGTCGCCGAGGATGTGCCGGACAACGCCCTCGTCGGATTCCCGCCGAGGCAGACGATCAAGGAGGGTCGGGGTGGAAAGCGGGACGGTTGAGCAGACGCTGCCGGGGCTCGGAGCACCCGACGTGCCCGGCGTGGGCCCCGTAATGGCTCGCGCGATCTCCCTCCCGCCGAACAAGCGGTTGATGATCGTCTCCGGGCGCTCGAACCCCGAGCTGGCCGAGAAGATTGCGCTCCAGATCGGCTGCGAGCTCGGGGAGACGACGCTCAAGACGTTCGCGAGCGGCGAGACGTATTGCCGCTACGAGGATTCGATCCGCGGGGCGGACATCTTCATCGTGCAAACGGCTTCGATGCCGGTCGACCAGCACCTGATGGAGCTGCTGATCATGATCAACGCCGCCAAGCTCGCCTCGGCGAAGCGCATCACCGCCGTGATTCCCTGGTACTTCTACGTGCGACAGGACAAGAAGTCGCGGCCGCGCGAGCCGATCACCGCCAAGCTCGTCGCCGATCTGCTCCAGACGGCAGGCGCCGATCGCGTGCTCACGATGGACCTCCATGCCGGCCAGGTGCAGGGGTTCTTCGGGATCCCCGTCGACCACATGACCGCGGTACCGATGTTCGCCCAGTTCGTCCGCGACCTGAACCTGGGGGAGAGCCTTGCGGTCGTCTCGCCGGACACGGGGCACGCGAAGATCGCGGGCAAGTTCGCCGAGATGGTCTCCGGCGACCTCGTCATCCTCAATAAGGTCCGGCCGGCGCACAACGAGGCGAAGGTGACGACGGTGATCGGTGACGTAGAGGGGAGGGTCGCGGTCATCATCGACGACATCATCGACACCGCGGGCACGCTCGTTGCGGGCGCTCAGGCGCTCAAGGAGGCGGGCGCCACCAAGGTCTACGCGTGTGCGACCCACGGCCTCTTCAACGGGGGAGCACTGGACCGGATCGCTGCGAGCGAGATCCACAAGCTCGTCGTCACCGACACCGTGCCCCTCGACCCCCTCGCCCAGCCCGAGAACATCCAAGTGCTGTCGATCGCGGGCATCCTGGCCGAGACGATCCAGAACGTCTTCGCCGACGACTCCGTGTCTGCGATCTTCGCGGGCGAGAACCAGCTCTTCTAGCGCGGCTTCTCGCTACGGCAGCGACGTTCCGCCGGAAGGCTCCGTCGGGGCGAAGCAGACGCCTCGCCCGGAGCGAGCCCGATCACTCACTCGCCCGAGGCGCCACCCGGTTCGCGGCGCGCCGTGCGACGGCGTGTGGGTCACGTCAGCGGTGCCCCCCCACTGTGGGCACGAGAGTCCCCTGCTCCTGACGGCTGAGTGAGTGTCGAGCTGCGATCTCGCGCCCACGAGAGCAACGGTGCATCCGACGCCGCCCATCGGCAAGCTGCAGGGTCGGCTTGCCAGAGAGGAGTCGGGCTTCATGCTGATCGAGCTCCTGATCGTGCTCGTGATCATCGGCATCCTGCTGGCGATCGCGGTGCCGTCGCATGTCGGCTTCAAGGATCGCGCCAACAAGACGGCGGCTTCGGGCGCGATCGGCACCACTGTCTGCACGTAGGCTAGTCCCCTCGATACCACCTGAGGAACATCGAGGGGCGCGGAGCAATCCGGGCCCCTTCCCTCGTTGGGCCGGGCGCATCGAACGAGCGTGCACGAGGAAGTGGCCGGCGGCGCCCCCTGAGAGCGCCGCCGGCCGCCCAGGAGATATCGGCAGGCCCGCCCGGCACCTGAACGGCCCGTCCGCGGCGAGCCGATCGCGTGTGGTTGTTGCCGGCGCGACCGGATATCCTGCGTGCTGGCCGGGCTCGACGACCGGCACCTGTACCCCCCCTCCCCTGAGGGGTACAGGCTGCCCCGTCGGCCCGGCCGTACGCCCAACTCAACCGAAGCCCGCCGGGTTCCTGTTGGCAGCTTCCAGAGGGCATGCGCTACACTTCGCCGCCGTGTCCGGGGACAGGATCATTCTCGAGGTGAAGGAGCGCGGTGCCGACCAGCTCGGGACCCGCAACGTCAAGCGTCTCCGCCGTCAGGGGCTGATCCCGGGCGTGCTCTACGGGAAGGCCAGCAAGGCCTTTGTCGTCGGCGAGCGCGAGCTGAGGATCGCTCTCACCGGTCCCTCCGGGCTCAACGGCATCGTCGACGTCTTGATCGACGGCCAGAAGACGCCCCACCACGCGGTGCTGAAGGAGTACCAGCAGCATCCGGTGCGTGGGACGATCACCCACGTCGACTTCCACGAGGTGCGCCTCGACCAGCCGATCCAGGCGACGGTGCTGGTGCACTTCGCCGGCGAGGCACCGGGTGCCAAGGTGGGTGGCGTCGTCCAGCAGGTCGCACGCGAGCTCCACGTCGAGGCATTGCCCGCCGATCTGCCGGAGTTCATCGAGGTCGATATCTCCGGTCTCGAGCTCGGCGAGAGTTTGCGGCTGCAGGATGTGGCTGCCGTCGCCGGCGTGACGTTCCTCGATGACGCGGACACCGTGATCGCGAACTGCTCGGCCCCGCGCGGCCTCACCGAGGCCGAGGAGGCCGCGGACGAGGCTGTCGCCGCCGAGGCCTCGGCAGAGTCCGCCGCCCAGGCCGACGCCGCCGCCGCCGACGACGAGGAGTAGCCCTGGCGCTCTTCCGTCGGGGCGCTCCTGCCTCGACGCTCGACCTGCTCGTCGTCGGGCTCGGCAACCCCGGCCAACAGCACCGGCACGACCGCCACAACGTCGGGTTCATGGTCGTCGACGAGCTTGCCCGGCGCCACGGCGCCACCTTCAAGGGCAAGTTCTCGGGTCACCTCGCAGAGGTGCGCATCGCCGGTTGCCGGGTGGCCCTGGTCAAGCCGGACACGTACATGAACGAGTCCGGGCGCACCGTGCAGCCGGCCGCCGCCTTCTACAAGACCCCGCTCGACGCGCTTCTCGTCGTGCACGACGAGGTCGATCTCCTGCTCGGCCGGATCCAGGCTCGCCTCGGCGGCGGGCTCGCCGGGCACAACGGCCTCCGCTCGATCGCCGGCCGTCTCGGCAGCCCGGAGTTCCTGCGGCTGCGGATCGGCGTCGGCAGGCCCGGACGTGGTGATCAGCGGTCGGTCGCCGACTTCGTCCTGTCGTCATTTGCGCCCGAGGACGACGCCGACGCGCTCGTCGAGCGCGCAGCCGATGCGGTGGAGCTCCTGGTCGAGGGCGGGCTCGAGCAGGCACAGCGGCGTTTCAACTAGCACGTTCAGCCGGCCGTGCCCGTCGCGCCGAGAGCGTCGCGTTGACGACAGCGGTTGCGATGATCAGGCGGCTGAGCAGGTAGAGCGCGAAGAGCAGCGCCGCTGCGATTCCGAGGGCGCCATAGCTCCCCTGCTTGCTGCTCATCTGAGGCGCGACGATGTACGCGATGATGAACTGCAGCACCTCAACCCCGAGGGCGAAGAGGATCGCGCCCGGTAGGAGGGCCTGCCAGCCGGTGCCGTGGTGCGGGAGGAGCAGCGAGACGCACAGCCAGAGGCCGGCATAGGGGATTGCGATCAACGCTGTCGCGACGAGGCCTCCCACGAACGAGAGGTTCTCGATCTTGTGCGTCGCGATCGAAACGACGAAGAAGCCGATGAACAGCGGCAGCACCTTCAGGGTCAGGATCGGCGTCGGCTTCGGTGCGGCTCCACGGAGGTCGGCCCAGACGAGCCGGTGCGTGATGATCAGCGTCCGCAGCAGGCTGCGGGTCGTTTAGAGGAGGACGGGGACGCCGATCAGGACGGCGTACCAGCGGTTGGCGCTCTCGGCAGCGCCGGAGATCGAGGTCGAGACGAGGCCGGCGAGGCCGATAGTCTTGGCCGCGGCCTCCGGTGACTGCGTGGCCGCGTCCGTGGCGAATCCGAGGCCGGCGATTGCGACGAGAGCCAGCGGCAGCAGCCAGATGAACAGCCGGTAGGCGAGCGCGCCCGCCATGATGCCGCCTCCGATCTCGGAATCGTGGTCGACGATCTCGAAGGCGGCGTCGACCACGCCATGGCGCCGCCGCTCCTGCTGGGCCTGGTCTGCCAGCCGGTCCGCGCGAGCCCGTAACGCCGCGGCCCGGGCCTTCATCCGTCCTGCCCGCGGGGGAGCTTCTTCGGGCTCGTCGACTCCGCTCTCCGGCGACGAGTCCATTCCAGCCTCCATGTGACCGGGATCGTAGTCGGCAACGACCCCGGGCTCCCGCGCGGCCCGGATACGATGAGCGCGCGGGGCCCGTTTCCCGCCGTTTGCATGGACCAGACACCCCTTCACGCGTTCACCGCCGAGCTCGCCGGCAGCGATCGGTTCCAGGCCTTCGCGAAGTCGCTTCCCGGCCGCGCGCGCGTCTCCGAGTCGGCGTTGCCGCTCGTTCTCGCGACCCTGCACGAGGAGCTCGGGCGCGGGCTGCTCGTGCTGCTCCCCGAGGACGCGGACGCGCGTGACGCTGCCGAGGGAGCGTCGTGGTTCCTCGGGCCTGATCGTGTCGCGCTCTTGCCGAGTCGGGGTGTCTCCCACGCATCCGGCCTCGAGCCGCCACCGCACCTCGTCGGCGAGAGGGCTAGGGCGCTCGACGTCCTCGACGCCGGAGGGCTCGTGTGCGCCTCGGCTGCGGCGCTCGCCGAGGGGATGCCCCCGATCGAAGCTCGCCCGGCGCCGGTGCGCCTCGTCGTCGGGGAGGAACCGGGCCTCGACGGCCTCGCCCGGGCGCTTGCCGACTCGGGCTACGCGCGCGTCGACCGGGTGGATGAGCGCGGCCAGTTCGCCGTGCGCGGGGGGATTGTCGACGTCTTCCCCTCGACCGGCCGGGAGCCGCTCCGGATCGAGCTGTTCGGGGACGAAATCGAGCAGGTTCGCGCGTTCTCGCCGTTCACGCAGCGCGCACTGCATCCCGTGTCATCCGTCAGTGTCTATCCCGCCGCCGAGCGTCTCGGGAGCTCGATCGACCCGGAGGACGTCGCGCACTACTGGGAGAGCGAGGGCGAGCGAGCAGCACCTGCCGATCTCGTGGCGCCTGTCGATCGTGTGCCCGACTTCGTCTGGCAACCCGACGAGGTTCGCGCGACCTGCGAGGAATACGGGCTCGTGCCGATCGCGCTCGAAGGCACGACGGAGCTCGATCCGTTCCCGCGCGGCCAGGCCTTCCAGTTCGAAGCGCAGCGTCCCGCGATCGCGGCGCGAGGGCTCGCCGAGGCCGAGAACGAGCTCCTCGGGTTCGTCCGCTCGGACAACCGTGTCGTCGTCACCTTCCCCCACCGCGGCGAGGCGCTTCGCCAGGGTGGGCTGCTCCGCAAGGTCGAGGGGCCGATCCGCTCCGACGGAGCGCCGCTCGGGCGTGACGCGGGCGTCTCCTTCGCCGTGTCGGCGGCGCGGAGGGGCTTCGTCTGGCGCGATCTGCGGCTCGTCCTCCTGCCCGACACGCAGGTTTTCCGCAAGCGGCCGCCCAGGGCTGACGCGCGGCTGGGCCGTGCCCTCGCGTCATTTGCCGACCTGCGCGTCGGCGACCACGTGGTGCACGAGGACCACGGGGTCGGGAAGCTGATCGGCTTCGAGACGAAGGAGGTCGCTGGCGTCACGCGCGATTACCTCTTCCTGGCCTTCCGCGGCGAGGACCGGCTCTACGTCCCGCACGAGCAGCTCGGCAAGCTCTCCCGCTACATCGGCGCCGACGCAAAGTCGCCCGCGCTCTCCAAACTCGGCGGAAAGGCCTGGCAGAACCTGAAGAGCCGTGCGCGCGCCTCGGTGCGCGAGCTCGCCGGAGAGCTCCTCGCGCTCTACGCGCAACGGCAGCGGGCCGAGGGTGCGAGCTTCGACATGTCGAACGAGTGGCTCGAGCGCCTCGAAGCGTCGTTCCCCTACCGCGAGACGGACGACCAGGCGCGCGCGATCGAGGCCGTCAAGGAGGACCTCGAGTCGACCCGCCCGATGGATCGCCTCGTCTGCGGCGACGTCGGCTACGGCAAGACCGAGGTAGCGGTGCGAGCCGCCTTCGCCGTCGCGGTCAACAATCGGCAGGTCCTCGTGCTCTGCCCCACCACGATCCTCGCGGAGCAGCACTGGAACACCTTCAGAGAGCGCTTCCGAGACTTCCCCCTCGTCGTCGAGATGGTGTCGCGCTTCCGGAAGCCGTCGGAGACGAAGAAGGTGATCGCAGACTTTGCGGCCGGGAAGGTCGACGTTCTCGTCGGAACCCACCGCGTGCTCTCGCGTGACGTGATCCCGAAGGAGCTCGGGCTCGTGATCCTCGACGAGGAGCAGCGCTTCGGCGTCGCCCAGAAGGAGCTGCTCCGCTCGCTCCGGCTCGAGGTGGATGTGCTCGCTCTCTCGGCCACGCCGATCCCCCGCACCCTGCACATGTCCCTCGCGGGACTGCGGGACATCTCGATCATCGAGACGCCTCCGGAAGGGCGGAGGCCGATCCGGACCGTTGTCGGCGAGTACGACGAGGAGCTGATCAGGGCCTCGCTCGAGCGCGAGCACGGCCGCGGCGGCCAGTCGTTCTACCTCCACAACCGGGTCGAGACGATCGAGGAGGTCGGTCAGAAGCTCGCTCAGCTCTGCCCAGGTCTCCGCTTCCTCGTGGCGCACGGCCAGATGGCCGAGCGCGATCTCGAGGAGCGGATGCACGCGTTCCTGGCCGGAGACGCAGACGTGCTCGTCTCGACGACGATCATCGAATCGGGGATCGACATCCCTCAAGCAAACACGCTGATCGTCGAGCGCGCCGACATGCTCGGCCTCAGCCAGCTCTACCAGATCAGAGGGCGCGTCGGCCGCTCGGACGTGAGCGCCCACGCCTACCTCTTCTATCCCGACGCGAGCGAGCTGACGCCCGAGGCTCGCGCCAGGTTGGCGACGCTGGCGGATCACACCGAGCTCGGCGCCGGTTTCCAGATCGCGATGCGGGACCTCGAGATCCGCGGGGCCGGTGATCTGCTCGGAGCCGAGCAGTCCGGTCACGTCGCCGCACTTGGTTTCGAGCTCTACGTCGAGATGCTCAACGAGGCAGTGGCGGAGCTGTCCGGGCAGGCTCGCGCCGCGGTCCGTCCGGTCCGGGTCGATGCCCGGGTCGATGCCTTCATCCCGGCGTCGTACGTCTCATCCGAAGCGCTCAAGATCGACATCCACCGCCGGCTCGCCCTCGTCGAGCACGACGACGAGCTACGCGAGCTCCGGGCGGGCGTCGAGGATCGCTACGGCGAGATGCCGGAGCCCGTCGAGAACCTCTTCGCGATCCAGGAGGCGAAGCTGAAGCTGGCTCTGATCGGCGCCGACTACCTCGTGTACCGCAACGGGAGAGCGACGGTTGGGCCGCTGATGCTCGGATCCGACGAGCTGAGGACGTTGCGGGGGGCCGTCGATACCGTCGTCTATACCCAGGACAGGCGAGAAGTGGGCCTCCGCACCGACGATCTCAAGGGGGCACTCGGTTTGGCCGATGCTATAGTCGCGGCGCGTTCGGCAGCCTGAGCAGGCCTTTCGAGGCTGCGTGCGATGGATCCGAACAGACCGCAACTGCGAATTAACGCATCCTCATCTATACATCCTTAGTCCCTGTCAAGCCCCGTCCACGAGAGAGTCATCCTTCACATGAAGCCCACCCGCATCGTTCTCACTGCCCTCGTTGCTCTCCTCGTCCTCGTCGCCGCAGCGTGCGGCGGTACGAGTGATCAGTCCGTTCCCGCGGATGCTGTCGCCGTCGTCGACGGCACTCCGATCACGAAGGCCGACATGAACACGCTGATGGCTCGGGCGAAGAAGTCGTATGCAACCAACAAGCGGGTGTTCCCGAAGGCCGGCACGGCCGAGTATCAGTCCCTGCAGACCCAGGCTGTCGCGTTCCTCGTCCAGCGCGAGCAGTACCTGAAGGGTGCGGATCAGCTCAAGCTGACGGTGACCGACAAGGAGATTCAGGATCGGGTCGATCAGGTCAAGAAGCAGTATTTCGCCGGTAGCCAGGCGAAGCTCGAGGAGCGGCTTAAGGCCACGGGCTACACGGTAGCGTCGTTCACGGCCGACATCAAGGCGCAGTTGATCTCGGAGAAGATCTTCGCGGCCGTGACCAAAGACGCGGCTGTCACCGACTCCCAGGTGGCGGCGTACTACAAGGACAACCAGAGCAAGTACGTCTCCCAGGAGAGCCGGGACGTCGAGCACATCCTGGTCAAGACCAAGGCGGAGGCCGACAAGCTCCGTGTCCAACTCGTGGGTGGAGCCGACTTCGCCGTGCTCGCGAAGAAGTACTCGAAGGATCCAGGATCTGCTGCCAACGGCGGCAAGCTCACGATCACCAAGGGCCAGACGGTGCCTGAGTTCGAGAAGGCGTCCTTCTCGCTCAAGCTGCACGAGATTTCGCAGCCGGTCAAGACGCAGTTTGGCTACCACCTGATCGAGCCTCTCTCGCCGCTCCGGCCGAGTGGTGCCCAGCCGTTCAAGACGGTCGAGGCGCAGGTCAAGGCCCAGTTGCTCGGGACGGCCAAGAGCGACAAGATCAAGAAGTGGACCGACGACATCAAGAAGACGATCGGCGGGAAGACCGTCTACGCCAGTGGGTTCGCACCTCCCCCGACCGCAACCGACACCACCCCGGTGACCACCGGCTGACGCGTTGGCGCCGGCCGCCGACGCGGCAGGGCTTGCAGACGCCCTCGTCGACCTCCAGGAGCTGACGAGGCGACTGCGCCGGGACTGCCCCTGGGATCGGGAGCAGACGGCCCGCACGATCGTTCCGCACACCGTCGAGGAGGCATACGAGGTCGCAGACGCCGCGGCGTCTGGTGACCCGGCCAGGCTGCTCGATGAGGTCGGCGACCTGCTCTTCCAGACCTATTTCCTCGCCCTGCTCCTCGAGGAGCAAGGCGACGGCGATCTCGAGGCGGTTGCGCGTGGAGTCCACGCCAAGCTCGTGCGCCGCCACCCGCACATCTTCGGCGATGCCGCCGCAGACACCGCCGGCCGGGTCCGCGAGCGGTGGGAGGCGATCAAGAGCGAGCAAGAGGGGCGCATCGGAATCTTCCACGAAGTGCCGGAGGCCCTGCCCGGCCTGCTGCACGCCCGCAAGGTGCAGCGTCGGGCCGCCACGGTCGGCTTCGACTGGCCCGATCTCGGAGGCGCGCTCGCCAAGCTTCGCGAGGAGACGGCCGAGCTCGAGACCGAGCTTGCCCGCACGGGCAGGCCGGCCCCGGAGACCGAGCCCGACCCCCTCGTCTTCGCCGAGCTCGGCGATCTCCTGTTCACTGTCGTGAACGTCGCACGGACGGTGAACGTCGATCCGGAGCTCGCGCTGCGGGCGACGACCGCGACGTTCGTCGCGCGGGTCGGCCTCGCCGAGCAGCTCGCCCTCGCGGCCGGGGAGACGTGGGCCGAGCTCGTCCTCGCGGATCAGGAGACGTGGTACCTGCGTGCGAAGGACGAGCTCTCGAATCGATAGCGCGGCTAGGCTGTTGCGGATGAGCGCGATCGTCCACGTCCACGCCCGCCAGATTCTCGACTCGCGCGGCAACCCGACGGTCGAGGTCGAGGTCGGGCTCGAGTCTGGTGCTTACGGTGCCGCAGCCGTCCCCTCGGGAGCCTCGACCGGGGAGCACGAGGCGGTCGAGCTGAGAGACGGCGGCGACGCCTGGCTCGGCAAGGGCGTGTCGCGGGCGGTAGCCCATGTCGACGGCGAGATCGCCGACCGGGTCCTCGGGCTCGACGCGCGCGAGCAGCGCGAGATCGACGCGGCGCTGATCGAGCTCGACGGCACGCCGGGCAAGGCGCGGCTCGGCGCGAACGCGATTCTCGGAGTCTCGCTCGCCGTCGCCAAGGCAGCCGCTGCCGACGCCGAGCTGCCGCTGTATCGCTGGCTCGGCGGTGCGAACGCGCACGTCCTGCCCGTCCCGATGATGAACGTCGTCAACGGTGGCGCGCATGCGCAGAGCTCGCTCGACTTCCAGGAGTTCATGGTCGTCCCTGCCGGTGTCGGGACCTTTTCCGAGGCAGTCCGGGTGGGCGTCGAGTGCTATCACGCGCTCAAGGCGCTTCTGGCGGAACGAGGGCTCTCGACGGGTGTCGGCGACGAGGGAGGCTTCGCGCCCGACCTCGGCTCGGCCTACGACGCCTGCGAGGCGATTCTCGAGGCGGCCGACCGCGCGGGCCATCGTGACAAGGTCGCGATCGCCCTCGACCCGGCGACCAGCGAGCTCTTCCACGACGGTGCCTATCGGCTCGAGCGTCAGGGCGGCGTGCTCGACGGCGGCGGGATGATCGACCTCTGGGCTGACCTCGTCGACCGGTTCCCGATCGTCTCGATCGAGGACGGTCTCGCCGAGAACGACTGGGCCGGCTGGCAGACGCTCACCGATCGTCTCGGCGGACGCGTGCAGCTCGTCGGCGACGATCTTTTCGTCACCAACGTCGACTTCCTGCGACGCGGGATCGCCGAGAGCGTAGGCAACGCCATCCTCGTCAAGGTGAACCAGATCGGCTCCCTGACGGAGACACTCGATGCGATTGAGCTCGCCCAGCGCAGCGGGTACGCGACGATCATCTCCCACCGATCCGGCGAGACGGAGGACGCAACGATCGCCGACATCGCGGTCGCTACGGGAAGCGGCCAGATCAAGACCGGCGCCCCGGCAAGATCCGATCGGACGGCGAAGTACAACCAGCTTCTGCGGATCGAGGACCAGCTCGGCAGTCAGGCGTCCTACCCCGGCTGGTCGGCCTTCCCGCGGCGCGAGCCGGCGTCGTGAACGTCCACCAGCGGCGGACGAAGATCGTCGCAACGATCGGGCCGTCCTCGTCGACGCCCGAGGCGGTTCGCGCGTTGATCGAAGCCGGGATAGACGGCGCGCGCCTGAACATGTCTCACGGCACCCATGACGATCATCGTGCCCGGGCGACCGTCGTCCGGGAGGCCGAAGCGGCCGCGGGTCGTCCGATCGCGCTGATCGCCGACCTGCAGGGCCCGAAGCTCCGCCTCGGCAATCTTGCGGCTCCGGTGGACCTCGAGCGGGGAGCCAGCGTCGTGATTGCCGGCGAGGACTTCGCCAAAGACGACGATCTGCCGGTCAGTCCCGCCGTGCTCGGCTCGGTGCTCACCGTCGGGAACGACGTCCTGATCGACGACGGCCACGTCAAGCTGCGCGTCGAAGCCGTCGAGCGGGGACGGGCCCGGTGCACGGTGATCGTCGGCGGTGTCGTCTCCTCCCACAAGGGCGTCAATCTTCCGGGCGTGCCGCTCCCGATCCCGTCGATCACCCGGAAGGATCTCGACGATCTCGAGTTCGCGATGGAGCTGGACGTCGATTTCGTGGCGCTCTCGTTCGTGCGCTCCGCTTCCGACGTCAGAGCGCTTCGTACCCTGATCGAGGCGCGCGGCTCGACCGCTCGGGTGATCGCGAAGATCGAAAAGGCAGAGGCGATCGCCGCGCTCGACGAGATCCTGGCGGAGTCCGACGCGGTGATGGTCGCGCGCGGGGATCTCGGAGTCGAGATCGGGAGCGCCGATGTCCCGCTCCTCCAGAAGAGGATCATCTCTCGCGCGCTCGAGCGCGGCCGCCCGGTGATCACGGCCACCCAGATGCTCGAGTCGATGATCCACCAGGTCGAGCCGACCCGGGCCGAGGCATCGGACGTTGCGAACGCGATCCTGGACGGAACCTCGGCGATCATGCTCTCGGGCGAGACCGCTGTGGGTGAGTTCCCGATCGAGGCGGTCGAGGTGATGAACCAGATCGCCTGCGCGGTCGAGCCAAGCCTCGGCTACCGCCACGAGATACCCCGCGCTGAGGACGTCCCGACGATCGGACAGGCGATGTCGAATGCAGCCTGCGACATCGCGGAGGCGCTCGAGGCGACCGCCATCCTCGTCCCGACCTCGACCGGGCGCACCGCCTCCGCGGTGGCCCGTCTGCGCCCGCGGCGGCCGATCATCGCCGTCACCCACCAGGCTCACGCACTTCGGCACATGGCGCTCGAGTGGGGCGTGACGCCGCTCGAGCTCGCGGAAACGGACAACGTCGAAGACCTGTGGGGCCGGGCGCTCGAAGTCGCCCGAGCCAGCGGCCTCGTGAAGCCGGGCGACCGCCTCGTGATCACCGCCGGCACGGCCGTCAACATCCCCGGCTCGACGAACGTGATCAAGGTCGACATCGCCTGAGCGCCACCTGCCCGTGCAGCCTGCGGAGGAATCGGTGGGTGTGAGAGCGAATGTTGAGCAGTGACACGCGCGGTGGGGAAGGCAGGGGGGCGGAAGAAGCGGCGACTGCGGCTCGTCCTCCCGATCGTTGTCCTCACCGTGATGGCGTTCCTCTATTACCGACCGCTCTCCTCGTACCGGCAGACGCACGACCAACTCGGGGCCCGGCAGGCGCAGGTCGCAGCGCTGAGAGTCGAGAAGGGGCGACTGGAGAGGCTGCTCGCCCGGACAACGAGCGATGCCGCCCTGGCCCGCGAGGCCAGGCGGATCGGCTACGTCAAGCCCGGTGAGCGCCTGTTCATCGTCAAGGGCATCGCCGCCTGGGACCACCGCCACCCCTCCGCTGCTCCCTGATCGACGTAGTCTGTCCGCGTGAACGACCGCGACCTCGTCGAGCACCAGATCGGCAGGCCGCCCCGCGCGTTCCGCCGGGTGGCCGCGCGCTGTCCTTTCGGGAGCCCGGCCGTCACCGAGCAGGAGCCGTACGACGACTCCGGCGCGCCGTTTCCAACGACCTACTACCTCACCTGCCGTCACTTGATTGCCGCGGTCTCGCGGCTCGAAGCGGCGGGAGGAGTCGAGCGCTGGAGTGAGGCCGTCGCCGCAAGCCCTACGCTCACCGCCGACCTCGAAACCGCGACCGAACGCCAGCGTCTGATCCGCCGGGCGCTCGTGGACGGTCGCATCGGAGCCGACGCAGGCGTCTCGCTCGACTGGGGGATCGGCGGCTCCCGGAACCCGGCGCAATTGAAGTGCCTCCACGCACATGTCGCCTTCGCGCTTGCGGTTCCGGGCTACCGCGTCGGCGAGCTGATCCTGGCCGAGGTGTCGGAGCGCTGGCCGCCGGAGTGCTGCAGCCCTGCGTCCGGGGAGGAGCCGTGACGGGCAGCCTCGAGGGAGCCCGGAGGGACTGGGAGGACGGGTACCGGCGCTTCGAGCTCGAGACCCGCGGCGAACCTGCGGGCGCGCGCATGCGCCTCCAGTTCGATGTCGTCTCGGCCGAGCTGCGTCGGCGTGTCGGAGGGACGTTCACGCTGGCCGAGCTCGTCGCTGCCTACGGCGGATCGGACTTCTGGATCCGACAGGCAATCGAGGAGTACGCCGCGACGCCGCACTGGGCCCGTGCCGTGTCGACCGTCGGTGACGCCGCGTTCCACGTCTACGCCCGCGGCGCTCTGGACTACCGGCCGTGAACGAGGCCGTCCGCCGCCGGCCGCGGCGGCACCGCAGCCCGTGGCCACGCCGCGTCGCCGTGGTAGCGGTCGCCGCACTCCTGCTCGCGATCGGGGTCGCCCTCGCTGGGGCCCTGGGCGACGGCCCGCCGGCAGCGACAACCGAAACCTACGTCCGCACAATCGATCCGTCGGCGCCGTAAGCCAGCGACCGGTCGGCCTCCCTATCTAACGCATTTCGCCCGGTGTCAGCCGGGCGAAATGCTTCCTCAGAGCTCTTCGGAGGCCTGCAGCAGGCCGGCAACCACAACGCCGATCGCCGCCGTGAGGCTGATCCAGATCCCGACGCTTCGTCCCGCCCAGAAGAAGTCGTCCGGGATCGAGATCACGCGCACCAGGATGAGAATCGTCGCCACGGCGCCGAGCGCGATCGTCAGCAGGCTCTGCGGGATCGAGGCCGGCAACTCGATGCCGATCTCCCGGAGCACGACGACCAGCAGGATCGCGACGCCGATCACGAAGACTGCCTTCCCGGCGAGGCCGGTGTCCCAACCCGTGACCGAGACCCTGACGCGTTGCCCCGGATCACCGGCGTACCAACCGGTGAAGGCGGATACCGCGAGGACGAGGCCGGCGAGCAGTCCGAGGCGGTCGCCGATCCCGAGCAGGCCTCGCTCGAGGAGGGAATCGCCCTGGTTGTCGTTACCCGAGAACACCATTCCCGCACAGTATGGAGCATCGCGCGACGGGTGGAGCGCGCCTACACTCCCGGTGTGGCACACCAGATACGTGACGCCGAGGCAGACGATGCCCCGCTCGTGGATCACGAGGCCGTGCGGGACAACGTGCGGCTGCAGCGGGCACGTCGGAAGGCCCGCACCGAGCACAAGAGGCGTTCGCGACGTGCCGGAATCCGCTTCTGGCTGGTGCTGGCACTCCTCGTCGCCGCGAGCGTTGTCCTGAGCCTCACGATCTGGCACGAAATCCAGCGCCTCTTTGGCCTCTAGCTCGCTCGACCTCTCGCGCCGCGATCGGGGCCTGCTGCGAATCGGGCATCGCGGAGCTCCCGTGCTCGCCCCCGAGAACACCCTGCGATCCTTTCGGGCTGCCGTCGCTGCGGGCGTCGACCTGATCGAGTTCGACGTGCTCGACTTGACACGGGGCCCGCTCGTGATCGCCCACTCGAATCATCTCGACGAGGTCAGCCACGGCGCAGCCCGGGGGAGCGTCCGCGATAGATCTCTCGCCGAGCTCCGGGCCGTCGCGCCCGAGTTGCCGACGCTCGACGAGGCACTCGCGTTCTTCGTCGACGAGGCGCCCGAGGTCGGGCTTCACATCGACCTCAAGCTACGAACCGGTTTCGGCGAGCTTGCCGACGGGCTCGTCAGGTACGGGCTCGTGCAGCGCACCGTCGTCAGCACCTCGCACGTCAGGAGCCTCGACGCAGTCGCGAAAGCGGCGCCCGGAGTGACAGTCGGGATCACCTATCCCGAGGATCGGTTGTCGATCTCCCGCAAGCCGTATCTCTGGCCCGTCGTCTCGCTCGGGCTGGCGTCGATGCGCGCCTCGGTGCCGATCCGGCTGCCGCGACTCGCCCGGCGGGCCGGGGCCGGCGCGGTGATGTTGCAGCACCGCCTCGTCACCGCCGCGTCGGTCGCCCGCGCGCACTCCGTCGGACTGCCTGTGCTGGCCTGGACCGTCGATGAGAGGGCCGATCTCGATCGAGTCGTCGCTGCCGGTGTCGACGGCGTGATCACGAATGACCCGAGGATCTTCCTGGCTACACTGAATTCGTGAATCGCGGGCTGACAGTCGGTGCTCTGTGCGCCTGCGCCGCCGCAGGGATCCTGGTGGCCATGCTGCTTGCCGCCCCGCAGGGGGCCGGTGCCGACGATGGGACGACGACCTCGCCCGTGACGACGACGGCTCCCGTGACAACGACGACCTCGACCGAAACGTCGGTGACGACGACGACCCCGCTGGCCCCGCAGCCTAAGGTGATCGCTCCCGGCGTACGGATCGGCGGCACGCTCGTCGGAGGACTGACCGTGGTCGAGGCTCGAGAGGTCGTGCGGAGCCACTTCGAGCGTCCGCTCCGGCTGACCGGCGGCCCCGGTGCGAGGATCGTCGTGACCCCGCAGGAGCTCGGAGCCGTGGGGCACACAGAGGAGGCGTTGAAGCTCGCCGCGCGTGTGAAGCGGCCCGGGTTCGTCGTACCGCTCCGGGTCGAGGTCTCGACCGCTCGGGTCGACCGCCTGATCGCGTCGCTGGCCAGGCGCTTCCAGCGCGATCCGATCGACGCGACGCTCAAGCTCCGCAACCTGAAGCCATTTGCGACTCGTGAAGTGCCCGGGCGTAGGCTGAAGCAGGTCGTCGCCGGCCGGGCGATCGTGCTCGCGCTCCGGACACAGGCACGGGGGCCACTCGAGCTTCCCTTGGAGGCGATCGAGCCGGCCGTGACAGGCGATACCGTCGGGCGTGCGATCGTGATCCGGCGCGGCTCGAATCGGCTCTTCTTCTATCAGGTCGGGAAGCGCCCGCGGCTCATTCGCAGCTTCCAGGTTGCGACCGGGCGTTCCCAGTATCCGACGCCGCTCGGGCGCTTCGCCGTCGTCGTCAAGCAGTTCAACCCCTGGTGGTACCCCCCGGCCGGAAGCGACTGGGCCAGGGACGCCAAGCCGATTCCCCCGGGGCCCGGCAACCCCCTCGGCACGCGCTGGATGGGCCTCTCCGCGCCGAACGTCGGCATCCACGGTACGCCCGATGCCGCCTCGATCGGCTACTCGGCCTCGCACGGGTGCATCCGGATGCTGATCCCCCAGGTCGAGTGGCTCTTTGGCCAGGTCGATCTGGGAACCCCCGTCTTCATCGTCGCTGCATGACCGGTCGGGCGAAGTCGGTCGGTCAGGTCATCGCGATTGCGGCCGTGGTGGGCCTGCTTGCTCTCCTCGTCTGGAAGCTCGCGTTCGGGAATGGGAGCGGCGCCGCCGGACAGCTTGCGAATGGCAAGAGCCCTGCCGCGCCCGCATTCGAGCTGGATCGAATCGATCCTGCGGGCGGCACGCTCTCGCTCGCTTCGTTGCGGGGCAAGCCGACGATCGTCAACTTCTGGGCCTCCTGGTGCATCCCGTGCAAGGACGAGGCTCCGGCGCTGCAGAGGACGTACGAGAAGTACCGCTCGCAGGGGCTCACGGTGGTGGGCGTCGACGCGCAGGATTTCCGCACCGACGCAAGGCGCTTCCTGAAGCGCTTCGGGCTCACGTATCCCATCGTCTACGACGGCAAGGGCTCGACGCTCGGGAAATGGGGTGTGACCGGGTTCCCCGAGACGTTCTTCGTCGATCGGAACGGCCACCTCGTCGGTGAGCGGATCCAGGGAGGAATCGACACCGAGCGCAATCGTGCAGCCTACGCCCGCGGTATCCGCCTCGCCCTGCGCGACCCGTCGTGACGCGTCTCCTCGGGGTTCTCTTCGTGGTGCTCGCACTTGTCGCACCGACAGCGTCGGCCGGGGGGCCCGAACAGGCCGATCTCGAAGCCGAGATCGTCTGCCCGACGTGCCACACGACGCTCGATCAGTCCAGCTCGCCGATCGCGACCAGGATGAAGGAGTTCATCCGGGTGCGAATCGCGGCGGGAGATTCGGCGGCCGAGATCAAGGCACAGCTCGTCGACCAGTTTGGTCCGGCGGTGCTGGCAGAGCCGCCGAAGCGGGGGTTTGACCTCCTCGCCTGGCTCCTGCCGCTCGTCGCGCTCTCGGTCGGGGTCGTGGTGGTCGCTGCGCTCGCGTGGACCTGGAGCCGGCGGAGGCGTGGTGACAGTGCCGACCTCCCAGCCGCGGAGCCACTCGACCCGGAGCTCGATCGCCGCGTGGACGCCGAGCTCGCGCGCTTCGAGGACTGACGGGTGCGCTCGACGGAGCCGCTCGTTGCGCTACTGGCCGGGTTCGTCTCGTTTCTCGCACCCTGCGTGCTGCCGCTCGTACCGGGCTATCTCTCGGCCGTGTCTGCGGTCGAGGCAGACCGGCTCGGAGAGCGAGGCACCGCGCGACGGGTCGTGCTGGCGAGCCTTCCATTCGTGCTCGGGTTCACGCTCGTTTTCGTCCTGCTCGGGATCGGCGCCCAGGCGATCGGTGCCGGGCTCTTCACGAACCAGTTCCGGCTCGAGCAGATCGCGGGCTTCGTCCTCGTGGTGTTCGGGCTCGCGTTCATGGGCCTCCTCCCGTGGCCCGAGCGCCTGGTCGGTGCCGGGCTCGTGCAGGGCGCGAGAAGTCGCGGCTCGCGGGTTCTGCTCGGCGGGGCATTCGCTATCTGCGCAGCCCCCTGCATCGGACCCGTGCTGGCCGCGATTCTCGTCCTTGCCGGCGCGTCGAACACTCTCTTCGAGGGTGCGTTCCTGCTGTTCTGTTATTCGCTCGGTCTCGCCATCCCGTTCGTGCTTGCGGGCGCGGTCTTCACCCGTGCGATGGGCGCCTTCCGCTGGCTCCGGGACAACTACACGCTGATCCAGTTTGTCAGCGGCGCGATCATGGTCGGCCTCGGCCTGCTGCTCTTCTTCCACCGCTTTTACATTCTTCGGATCTACCTCAATCGGGGGCTGGAGCAGATCGGGATCGACGGCTTCCTCTGATGGCGGCAGGGGCCGTCCTTCTGCCCTGCTAGCGTCAGAGCATGGCGACGATCCTGCTCGTGGGGGTCGACCTCTTCTTCCGCGGCAAGCTGGAGGGACTCCTGCCGGAGCATCAGCTCGTCACGAAGGACTCGGCCGACGCACCGGATCTGGTCATCTGCGACATCGCCCGCATCGATCCGCTCGATGTCGCCGACAACTGGCCGGACGTTCCGATCCTCGGCTACGCGAACCACACAGACACCGCCGGACTCCGTTCCGGGCACGAGGCGGGTTTTGATCAGGTGATCGTGAAGTCCGCCCTGGTGGAGCGTGCCTCGGAGCTCGTGGCAGAGCTCACCGGGCCTGCCGGGTGACGGTTGCCGGGCGGCCCGCGCACCTCGCCTCGGTAGGATTCGCGGCGAGATGACCTACATCATTGCCGAGCCCTGCATCGACATCAAGGACAAGTCCTGCATCGACGTCTGCCCTGTGGACTGCATCCACGAGATGGGCCGAATGCTCGTGATCGACCCCGAGGAGTGCATCGACTGCGGCGCCTGCGAGCCCGAGTGCCCGGTCGAGGCGATCTTCCCCGAGGACGCGCTCCCAGACAAGTGGGAGCCGTTTGTGAAAATCAACTACGCCTTCCCCGAGGGTGCGAGCGCGATCGATCCGCTCGTCGATACGTACGCCACCGAGCACAACGTCCAGAACGAGCCGCTCCCGTAGGCTTGCTCTTGCCGTGGGCGACGTATCCGCGTCGCCCCTACAGCGCGGCTGCGGTCGGTGGCAACCTGATCGCCACCCAGGTGCCCCCGTCGCTCGTCTCGCTCGAGAACGTCCCGTTCAGCTCTGCCGCCCGCTCGGCGATCGCGCCCATGACCGCCTCGCGGCGCTCGCGGGCCCCATCGTCTTCCACGCGCAGCTCGATCCCGCCCGTCGCCTCGCGGATCGAGACCGCGACCCGCGTCGGTGGCCCGCGGCGCACTGCCTGGTCGAGCGCGTCTCGCACGATCTGGTAGAGGCCCGACTGGGCTCCTTCACCGAGCGTGTCACCGGCCGCGACGTCGAGCTGGATCTCGATGCCGCGCCGGTTGGCGAGGCGCTCGGCGAGCTCGCGGATCGCGGCCGCGAGGCCGAGCTCGCGCAGCGCGTCCGGCTCGATGCCGCTGACGATCTCGCGCATGTCAGCGCTCGCCTCGCGGGCGACGGCGAGAGCCCGCTCGACAATGGGCGCCCCCGCTGCGAGGTCTCCCTCCTCGAGCGCCCGATGCGCGGCGTCGAGCATCTGCGAGATCGCGGCGACGAGCTGCACGGGTCCGTCGTGGATCAGCTCGGCAAGTCGGCGTCGCTCGTCGCGCTCTGCCCGAAGCCGCTCGGTGAGCGCGCGGCCGTCCGGGTCTTCGGTCAATCGATCATCGCGTCGCGCAGGGCGATCGCAACCGCCTGCGTCCGCGTGTCGGCTTCGAGCTTCGTGAGGATGTGCCGCACGTGACTCTTGACCGTTTCCTGGGAGATGAAGAGCTGCGCGGCGACATCGGCGTTCGACATCCCGTCGGCCAGGAGCTGCAGGATCTCGCGCTCGCGGGCGGTGAGCACGTCGTTGCCGCCCCGCGACTGCGTCAGCACGGCGGCGAGCGACGGATCGACGAACATCTCGCCTGCCGCGAGCTTCTCGATCGCCTTCAGCAGCGTCTCGTGTGGAGCCTCCTTGAGGATGTAGCCGCGCGCGCCGGATTCGAGGCCCCGCTGCAGCAGCGCCCGCTCGGAGTAGGCCGTGAAGATGAGCACCTTCGCTTCCGGGACCCGGCGCATGATCTCCTCGGTCGCCTCGATCCCGTCCATGCCGGGCATCCGGAGATCCATCACAACCACGTCGGGACGCCGCCGCTCGGCGAGCGCGACGGCAGTCTCGCCGTCGGCCGCCTCGCCGACGACCCGGATGTGCGGTGAGCGGAGCAGTGCCAGGCGCAGGCCCTCGCGCACGACCTCGTGGTCGTCTGCGAGCAGGACTGTGATTTCGGGAGTATCGGCCACCCGGCGATTCTACGGGTGGCGTCAGACGGGGGGTGGCCCTTACGTGGTTGCGGACCGCACCATGCCGGCTGCGACGGTGTCGTTCGTTGCCTCGTCCACGAGGATGAAGGCGCCGGTGGCCCGGTTCTCGGCGTAGGGGTCGACGAGCAGGGGGGCGGAGAGACGTAGGTGCACGGTGCCGATGTCGTTGAGCGCCATCTCGGTCGCATCGCGCTGATCGAGGGTGTCCATATCGACGACGCCCGCGATCGCGTCGACCACGGCCCGAACGTTGCGGGTCGTGTGCTTGACGCCGAGACGCGCGCCGACCTTGAGCGGCCGTTCGCTCATCCAGCAGAGCGTGGCGACGAGCGCGCGTGCGGTGATCGGCTGATCGTTCGGGTCGACGAGCATGTCGCCGCGAGGGACGTCAATCTCGTTCTCGAGTCGGATCGTCACGGACATTCCGGGTGTCGCCTCGTCGATCGGGCCGTCAGCTGTCTCGACCGATGCGACGCGTGTCGTCAAACCGGATGGGAGCACGAGGACGTCGTCTCCCGGGCGCCAGACTCCCCCCGCCACCTGACCGGCATACCCACGGTAGTCGTGGTGCTCATCCGTCATCGGTCGGATCACCCACTGCACCGGGAAGCGGCGGTCGACGAGGTTGCGGTCACCCGAGAGCTCGATCTCCTCGAGGTGATGCAGCAGCGTGCCGCCGTGCCACCACGGCATCCGGTCGGATGCCTCGACGACGTTGTCACCATGGAGGGCTGCGATCGGGATCGCCAGCTCGTCCCTGACGCCGAGCGCCGCCGTGAGCCCGTTGAGCTCACGGGCGATCTCGTTGAAGCGCGCCTCGTCGAAGTCGACGAGATCCATCTTGTTGACGGCAAAGACGAGGTGGGGGACTGCCAGGAGCGAAGCGATCAGCGTGTGCCGGCGCGTCTGCTCGATCACGCCCTTGCGCGCGTCGACGAGCACCACTGCGACGTCTGCCGTCGAGGCGCCTGTGACCATGTTGCGCGTGTACTGGACGTGCCCGGGCGCGTCCGCGAGCTGGAAGCGGCGTCGCGGCGTCACGAAGCCGCGATAGGCGACGTCGATCGTGATGCCCTGCTCGCGCTCGGCCCGCAGGCCGTCGGTGAGGAGTGCCAGGTTGACATAGCCGTCGCCGCGCCGCTCGCTCGTCTCCTCGACCGCCTCCATCTGGTCGACGAACACCTGCTTGGTGTCGAAGAGCAGTCGGCCGATCAGGGTCGACTTGCCGTCGTCCACCGATCCACAGGTGACCAGGCGGAGGAGACCGGCCGTGTCGGTCTCCTGTCTCGCCCTCTCGTTTGGCAGCGGCTCAGAAGTATCCGACACGCTTCCTGTCCTCCATCGCAGCCTCGGAGGCGCGATCGTCTGCCCGTGTCTCGCCGCGCTCGGTGACTCGCGTCGCGGCGATCTCGGCGACGACGTCGTCGAACGACGTCGCGTGCGACCGCACCGCGCCGGTGCAACTCATGTCGCCGACCGTGCGGAAGCGCACCCACTCCTGGAACGGGATCTCGTCGGCAGCACGCTCGATGACGTCGGACGTGGCGTAGAGCATGCCGTCACGCTCGAACACCTCACGCTCGTGTGCGTAGTAGATCGACGGCAGCTCGAGCCCCTCGCGGGCGACGTACTGCCACACGTCGAGCTCGGTCCAGTTCGAGATCGGGAAGACGCGTACCTGCTCGCCCTTGCGGATCTTGCCGTTATAGAGGCTCCACAACTCGGGGCGCTGGGCACGCGGGTCCCACTGGCCGAAGTCGTCGCGGAACGAGAAGATCCGCTCCTTCGCCCGCGAGCGCTCCTCGTCTCGGCGGGCTCCGCCGATCGCGGCGTCGAACTGGTTCTCCTCCATCGCGTCGAGCAGCGTCGTCGTCTGCAGTTGGTTCCTCGATGCGCGTGGGCCTGTCTGCTCGACGACCCGACCGGTGTCGATCGACTCCTGCACGGAGGCGACGACGAGCCGCTCGCCGAGCTCTGCAACGCGACGGTCGCGGTACTCGATCACCTCGGGGAAGTTGTGACCCGTATCGACGTGCATGAGCGGAAACGGAAAGCGCCCGGGACGGAACGCCTTCTCGGCCAGCCGTAGGAGCACGATCGAGTCCTTGCCGCCCGAGAAGAGCAGGACGGGACGCTCGAGCTCGGCGGCGACCTCGCGCATGATGTGCACAGCCTCGGCTTCGAGCTCGTCGAGATGAGAGCGATACAGGCTGCTCATGCTTCGGCGTGCAGCCCGCACTCGGTCTTGTCGAGGCCGGCCCAGCGCCCCTCTCGGCCGGTGCCGGGCGCGGTGCAGTGGGTGCACCCGATCGAGGAGTAGCCGGCGGCGTGGAGCGCGTTCACTGGCAGCTCGCGCTCGGCGATGTACGCGTCGACATCGGCCTCGGTCCAGTCGGCCAGCGGGTTCGCCTGCCAGAGCTCGTGGCGCTCGTCCCAGCCGAGCTTCGCCGCACCCGCACGGGTGAAAGACTGCTCGCGCCGCAGTCCGGTGATCCAGCCATCGAGCCCGGCGAGCGCGTGGCCCAGCGGCCCGACCTTGCGAACAGAGCAGCAGAGTGACGGGTTCGACGCCCACAACGCATCGCCGTGGATGGCGGCCTGGCGCCCCAGCGACGGCCCCTCGTACACCTCAACCTGGATCCCGTAGCGCTTCTCGACCTGGCGCCAGATGTCGTAGGTCTCGGGGAACAGCACATGCGTGTCGAGGGCGAAGACGCGCGCCTCGGGCTCGATCGCGAGCAGCATGTCGAGGAGGACTGACTCCTCGCGCTGGAACGAGCACGCAAGCGACAGCTCCGGATGAAAATGTTCGACCATGATACCCAGCACCTCCGGCGCAATGAGCGCCTCGACATCCCGCTCGCCGATCAGGGTCCGGATCTCGGTCTCCATCTTCAAGACGATATCAGTAGATCAGGATTCGTTATCCATAGAATAAGCAATTTTACGATCCCGGGAAGCGCCGGATAGAGTCGTCCCATGCAGGCGCTCTCGGACGGGGTCTGGCGCGTGACCATGCCCCTGCCGATGCGCCCGGGGCACGTCCACTGTTACGCGCTGGCCGTCGAGGACGGGACTCTCCTCGTTGACACGGGCCTCGGCCTCCCGGACACGGTGGAGCGGTGGGAGGAGGAGCTGCGCCTGCTCGACGGCCCCGTGACGGGCATCTTTCTGACGCACTTCCATCCCGATCACCTCGGAGCCGCCTCGCGCCTGCGGGACCTGACGGGCGCCGTCGTTGCCCAGGGGAGCCTCGACGCGGAGCAGGCCCGGCTCGTCTGGGCCGATCCGGAGTGGCCGCAGGTGCTGGCGAGGTGGTTCCACACGCACGGCGTTCCCGAGCTGATCACGGACGAGCTGATCGAGCAGGGCCTCCTCTACCGATCGCTGATCGACCCCGTCACCGACCCGAAGCTCGTCGAGGAGGGCGAGAACCTGCACGGGTGGGAGCTCGTCGCTGCGCCCGGGCATGCCGACGGACAGCTGACGATGCTCCGGGACGGCGTCATGATCGCCGCCGACCACCTCCTCGATCGGATCACGCCGACCGTAGGACTCTGGCCCGCGAGCCGCCCTGATCCGCTCGGCGACTACCTGGGCGCACTACAGCGGACGATTGACCTCGCGCCGACGATCGCCTACGCCGGCCACGGCGAGCCGATCCTCGACCCGCCCGCCCGGGCGCGCGAACTGATCGCTCACCACGATGAGCGGCTGCGCTTCACCGCCCGCACGCTCGGGCCGGAGCCGCAGACGGGCTATCAGGTGTCGTACCCGCTCTTCGGAGCCGATCTGAAGCCGGCGGCTCGACGCTTTGCCGTCGCCGAGACGCTCTCCCACCTGGAGCGGCTCGTCTGCGAAGGCAGGGCGCAGCGGCACGAGGAGACCCGCGGCGAGGATGTCGTCGCGGTGTCCTATACTGCCGCGCAGTAGTGGACGAGCCTCCCTCCAGTACCGTGGCCCCGGGGTCCGGGGCATGACGGTTTCCCTCGAGCTCCTCGGCGTCGCGGCGCTCATCCTCCTGAACGCCTTCTTCGTGGCGGCCGAATACTCGCTCGTCACCGTGCGCCGGACGAGACTCAAGGAGCTCGCTGACGAGGGACACCGCTCGGCCCGCTCGGTCGTGAAGATCACGAGCGACCCACCGCACTTCATCGCGGCGATGCAGCTCGGCGTCACGCTCACGTCGCTCGCCATCGGTGCGATCGGCGAGGCCGTCCTCTCCGACCTCTTCGGGATCTGGCTCGGCACCTTCCTGGCGGTGCTGCTCGCCTTCCTGATCATCACGTTCCTCCACGTCGTCGTCGGTGAGCTCGTCCCCAAAGGACTCGCGCTCAGCTACTCCGAGCGGATCGCGCTCGGCGTCTCGGTTCCGGTGCGGGCGTTCTTCTTCGTCTTCGCCCCGCTGATCTGGGTGCTCCAGCGCTCGAGCGAGGCAGCCCAGCGCGCGATCGGGATCGACTCGAGCAAGATCGAGGGAGACGTCCACTCGGAGGCGGAGCTGAAGATGCTGCTGGAGATGTCCACCGAGCACGGCGAGATCGAGCACGCCGAGCGCGAGATGCTCTACAAGGTGTTCGACTTCGCCGACCAGGAGGCGTCGGACGTGATGGTGCCGCGGCCCGACGTGGTGGGAATCTCGATCGAGATGGCGCCGGAGGAGGCGCTGCGGGCGGTGCTCGACTCGCCGTACACCCGCTATCCCGTCTACCGGGAGTCGCTCGACGAGATCGTCGGGATCCTCCATGTGCGCGACCTCGTCTCGGCGCTGCACGACACGAATATCGCTCAGGTCGAGCTCGCCTCGCTGCTTCGCCCGGCCTACGTCGTGCCGGAGACGAAGGATCTGGCAGCGCTGCTGGCCGAGTTCAGGCGGACCAACCAGCACATGTCGGTCGTCGTCGACGAGTACGGCTCGACGGTCGGCGTCGTCACGCTCGAGGACCTGCTGGAGGAGATCGTCGGGGAGATCGAGGACGAGTTCGACCTGCCCGACGAATCGGTCGAGCGGGTCGACGAGACGACGGTGCGGATCGACGGCACCTTCCCGATCGACGACTTCAACGAGGAGTTCGGCACCGCGCTCGAGCACGAGGACTACCACACCGTCGCCGGGTTCGTCTTCGACCTGATCGGGAGGGCGGCCGAGCCCGGTGACGAGGTCCGGACCGACGGCCTGCGCCTGACCGTGCTGGACGTAGAGGGCTCGAGGATCCAGCGGCTCGAGGTCGAGTTCCTGCCGACGCCCGAGCCGGTCGATGAGGAAGGCGAGGCGGCGTAGACCGCATCGGGGCCACCGCGGCGCCGGGCGACTCGCCGCTCCGGCATCGTGATTTCGTCCTCTTCCTGGGCATCATGCTCGCGACGGGGCTCGCGATCGAGATGTCGTTCGTCGCGATCGGCTGGCAGGTCTACGCGGTGCGGAGCAACCCGCTCGACCTCGGGCTCGTGGGGCTCTCGATGTTCATCCCGCTACCGCTGCTCGCACTCCCCGCCGGGCATCTCGCCGACCGGTTCCCGCGGCGCACTCTGCTCGCGATCTCGATCGCGCTCGAGACGGTGATCATGGTCGGCCTGCTCCTCGTCACCCGGGCCGGGGCCGCGCAGACGTGGCCCTTCTTCCTGCTCGCTTTCGGGACCGGGGTGGCCGCCGCGCTGGGCTCGCCCGCCTCGCGTGCGCTGACGCCGTCCCTTGTGCCCCGCGCGATCCTCGTGCGGTCTCTGGCGATGCGGTCGGTCGTCTTCCAGGCATCCGTGATCGTCGGCCCGGCGCTCGGCGGACTCCTCTTCGCCCTCCATTCGGAGCTCGTCTACACGATTGCCGCGACGCTCTCCGTCGTCTCGCTCGGGGGGATCGCATTCCTGCACGCGGGGCGCGACCCTGCTGGCGGCTCCTCACCGGATCTGGCGAGCGTGCTCGGGGGCGTGAGGCTCGTGCGCCGGACGCCGGTTCTCCTCGGTGCAATCTCACTCGACCTGTTCGCGGTCCTCTTCGGCGGGGCGGTTGCGCTGCTGCCCGTCTTCGCGAAGGACATCCTCGAGGTGGGGCCGGCCGGTCTCGGGGTGCTACGCGCCGCCCCGGCGGTGGGCGCGCTGTGCTCGGCGATCGTGCTTACGCGTTGGCCGGTGCGGCGCCACGCGGGACGGAAGCTGCTCGCCGTCGTCGCGCTCTACGGCTTCACGATCATCGCATTCGGCCTCTCACAGGTGATGTGGCTCTCGCTCCTCGCGCTCGTGGCGGGCGGAGCCCTGGACATGGTCAGCGTCGTGCTGCGCCAGACGATCCTGCCGCTCGTCACCCCGGATGAGCTGCGCGGCCGCGTGAACGCGGTCGAGATGGTGTTCATCAGCGCCTCGAACGAGCTCGGTGCGTTCGAGTCGGGGCTCGCCGCTGCGCTCGTCGGCGCCGTGCCGGCGGTCGTGATCGGCGGTGTCGCCACGGTGGCGATCGCCGTGGGCTGGACGCGTTTTTTCCCGGCGCTCGCCGGTGTCGACCGGCTCGATGACCTGCAGCCGGCAGCCGTACCGGTCGAGGCTTGATCCACGACTGAGGAGAGTCGGCGTTCCCTGCTCAGCGGCGTGCACCGCGCAACAGGCCCGCCGCGCCGAGGTTTCTGACCGACGCGTCGACGATCTCGATCGGGTGGAGCGAGGGCATGGCGCGGCCGGCGCGGCGCAGCGCCGTCGCGACCTGGACGAGACAGCCCGGGTTCGCGCTCACGTAGGCCTGTGCGCCGGTCGCAAGGACGTGAGCGGCCTTGCGTTCGCCGAGCTGCCGGGCGGCGACGGCCTGCGTCACGTTGTAGATGCCGGCGCTGCCGCAGCAGATGTCCTGCTCGGCCGGCTCGACCACGGTCAGCCCGGGGATCCGCGCGAGCGAGACGGCCGACGAGAGCGGCAGGTGCTGGGCGTGGCGCAGGTGGCACGAGTCCTGCATCGCGACCTTAAGGTTCAGGGGGTGCCGAGCGGCACGCGGCTCGACACCTCCGAGGAACTCCCCGAGGTCACGCACCCGCGTCGAGAACTCCGCCGCGCGCTCGGCCCAGGCGGGGTCGTCACCGAGCACGTGCCCGAGCTCCTTCAGGTGCGAGCCGCAGCCCGAGGTGTTGACGATCACCGTCTCGACGCCGTCGAATGCCTCGATGATCCCACGCGCGAATGCTCGTCCTTCGTCGCCTCGACCGGCGTGCAGCGAAAGAGCGCCACAGCAGCCCTGCGGCGGCGCCACGACCCCGTAGCCGTCCGCGGCCAGCACCCTCGCGGTGGCGGCGTTGACCGACCCGAACACCACGGACTGGACACATCCGGTAAGAATCCCCACACGTCCGCGCGTCTCGCCACGCGCGGGCGTACTTTTTTCCGGCCGCTCGGTCGAGCGCCACGGCGGCGCGATCTCGGTCATCGCCCCGAGCCGGCCGGGCAGCGGCAACGCCCGGCCGAGAGGCGCGAACCGCAGCGCCGCCCCCATCCGACGCGGATACGGGAGGAGCTTGAACAGGGCGCCGCGAACGAAGCGGTCGCCGAGCGGCCTGTTCGTCTCGGTCTCGATCGTCTCGCGGGTCGCCTCGATCAGCTTCTCGTACTGGACGCCGGAAGGGCAGGCGGTGACGCAGGCCATGCAGCCGAGGCACTTGTCGAAGTGGCCGATCACGGTCCGGTTCAGGGAGATCGTCCCGTCGAGGTTGGCCTCCATCAGCTGGATCCGGCCACGCGGCGAGTCCATCTCCTCGCTCCAGAGCAGGTAGGTGGGGCACGTCGGCAGGCAGAAGCCGCAATGGACGCAGTCGCTCGTCAACGAGCGGAGGACGTCGGGGTCGGCGCTCAAGCCAGCACGCCCCCCGGGTCGAACCGCGAGCGCACGCGCTCCTGCAGCTTCAGGACGGGCAGCGGCGTCTCGCCGAGGACGGGCGCCGGCAGGAAGGCGATCCCCGCGGCCGGACGGATCAGCGCTTCGGGTTCGCCTGCGAGGAAAGCACGGAGGTCGCCCGGAGCGAACGAGGAGCGCCCGTGTGCTTCGGCCTGCCGGGCGCGCGACTCGTCCCAGACCTCCGGGCCGACCTCGGCGCCGCCGACCAGAGCCATCGCTGCCTCGACCTGCGCCGCGACGGCAGCGGCTCCACCCTCGAAGAGCACCGCGACGCGGCCCGGATGGAGCACGTCGAGCGCGCTCGGCACGAGCTGCGACTGGAGCAGTATCGAAGCCACGGAGGCGGGGTCGGCCGTCTCGACGACGACCGTGGCGGCAGCCGCCGGCAGCGGATGGAGCCGAAGGCTGACGCGGCCGATGAAGGCGAGCCTCCCGCACGAGCCGCAGACGAGCTTGCCGAGGTCGTAGCCGGCCACGTTCTTCACGACCTTGCCGCCGGCGTTGACGATCGTGCCGTCGGCGAGCACGAGCGTGACGCCGAGCACGAGATCGCGCGGCGCTCCGAAGCGGTGACGGAGCGGGCCGGAGAGGTTGCGGGCGAGGCACGCGCCGATGGTCGGGTCGCCGGGCGGGTCGAGCGAGAGGCGCTGGCTGGCGGCCGCGAGGCGGGCGGCGAGCGCGGAGAGGCGGATGCCCGCCTCGACGGTGCAGGTGAGGTCGCCCGCCTCGTGCTCGAGCACCCGGGTCATCCCGGCCGCGTCGAGGTCGGTCCCGATCTGCACCGTGCGGTCCGCGGCCGTCGCCGCGCGCAGCACGGTTGCCGCCTCGTCGAGGCTAGAAACGCTCGGCAAGGCCGATCAGCTCCAGGGGATGACGCCGGTAGGGGCCGGGCACCTCGCCGCAGAGCCGGGGCGTCGGGATCACCTTGCCGGGGTTTGCGATCCCGCCCGGGTCGAACGCGCGCCGCAGCCGTTCGAACGCCTCGAGGTCGCGCTCCGAGAACATCTTCGGCATCGAGCACGCCTTGTCGACGCCGACGCCGTGCTCGCCGGTGAGCGAGCCACCGGCGTCGAGGCACGCGCCGAGAATTGCCTCGGCGAGCTCCTTCGCTGCCTCGGTCTCTCCCTTCGCGGCGTCGTAGAGCACGAGCGGGTGCAGGTTGCCGTCGCCCGCGTGGAACACGTTCCCCACCCGCAGGCCGTGCTCGCGGGAGAGCTCGCCGATCCGGTGCAGCACCTGGGGCAGTTTCGTGCGCGGCACGACCCCGTCCTGCACGTAGTAGTCGGGCGAGATCCGGCCCATCGCCGGGAACGCGCCCTTGCGGCCGAGCCAGAGCATCGCGCGCTCGGCGTCGTCGCGGGCCACGCGCACCTCGAAGGCACCGCACGAGCGGCAGATCCGGTCGACTGCCGCCGTGTCCTCCTCGACCTGCACGGCTATCCCGTCGAGCTCGACGAGCAGGAGCGCCTCTGCGCCATCGGGATAGCCCGGGTGGTAGGCCTGCTCGGCGGCGACGATCGTGAAGCTGTCCATCATCTCGATCGCGGCCGGCAGGATCCCCGCCGAGATGATCGCCGAAACGGCCTCGCCCGCCGCGTCGATCGAGGAGAACGCGGCGAGTTGCGTGGTCACCGTCTCGGGCTTGCGGAGGATCCGCAGCGTGATCTCCGTGGCGATCCCGAGAGTCCCCTCCGAGCCGATGAAGACGCCGAGCAGGTCTGGGCCTTCGGGGTCGAGCGCCTTGCCGCCGAGCTCGACGAGCTCGGCGTCGGGCAGCACGACGGTGAGACCGGTGACGTGATTCACGGTGAAGCCGTTCTTGAGACAGTGGGCGCCCCCCGAGTTCTCGGCCACGTTGCCGCCGATCGTGCAGACCTGCTGGCTCGAGGGGTCGGGCGCGTAGAAGAAGCCGTCCGCCGCCACCGCCTTTGTCACGTCGAGGTTCGTGACCCCCGGCTCGACGACGACCCGCTGCGAAGCGAGATCGACCTCGAGGATCCGGTTCATCCGCGCGAGCGAGATGACGATGCCGTCTGCCACCGGCAGGGCGCCGCCCGAGAGGCCGGTGCCGGCGCCGCGGGCGACGAACGGGATTCCCTCGCGCGCGCAGATCCGCACGAGACCCTGGACGTCCGCGGTGGAGCCCGCCAGGGCGACCGCCGCCGGGGTGGCGCGCCAGCCTGTGAGGCCGTCGCAGTCGTAGGTGCGCAGCTGCTCGGGCTCCGTGATCAGATTGCCATCGCCGACGACGGCTGCGAGCTCGGCCAGGACAGCGGGGGAGAGCGGCATGCTCACGAGTCTACTCAGCCGAAAACCGACGGCACTTCGATCATCGATTATCGCGCGTTCCGGAGGCGCTGAGCGTCCTGGTCGCGTAGGATCGGTCCCATGTTGCCTATCGAACGTCCCGGAAAGATCGTCTGCGTCGGCCTCAACTACAAGGACCATGCCGAGGAGCAGGGTGTCGATCTCCCCAAGGCTCCGCTCTTCTTCGCCAAGTACACGACCTCCCTGATCGGCCCCGGCGACCCGATCGTGATCCCGTCCATCGTCGAGCAGTGCGACTACGAGGCCGAGCTCGGCGTCGTGATCGGGACGACCGTCAAGAACGTCTCGAAAGAGAACGCGTTCGAGGCTGTCCGCGGCTACCTCGTCGCGAACGACGTCTCAGCCCGCGACCTTCAGTTCGCCGACGGCCAGTGGACCCGTGGCAAGTCGCCCGACACGTTCTGCCCCGTCGGGCCGCTCGTGCCGGCGGCGGACGTGCCTGACCCGCACAACCTCAGGATCCGCGCGATCGTCTCGGGCGAGACCTTGCAGGATTCGACCACCGCGAACCTGATCTTCGGGATCGACGAAATCATCAGCTATGCCTCGCGTACCTCGACGCTCGAGGCCGGCGACCTGATCCTCACCGGCACCCCTGCCGGCGTCGGCGTCTTCCGGAACCCGAAGCGGCTGCTCGAGCCGGGAGACACGGTGACGATCATGATCGACGGGGTGGGCGAGATCACCAACCCCGTCGTCGCCGGCTGAGGCGAGATGGCGGTGATCTCTCGCACCGTCCTCCGAGAGCAGGTCAAGGACGTGCTCCTGCAGCGGATCGTCAGCGGTGAGCTCGAGCCGGGTGCGCGCCTCGTCGAGACCCGGATCGCGCAGGAGCTCGGCACGAGTCAGGCTCCCGTGCGAGAGGCGCTTCGCGATCTCGAGCTTCTCCGGCTGGTCGAGTCGGAGCCGTTCCGCGGCTCGCGGGTGCGGGTGTTCGACGAGGAGGAGATGGTCGAGGTGTATCCAGTGCGGGCGGTGCTGGAGGAGCTGGCCGCCCGGCTCGCCACGGTGCAGCTCGCCGGCGACGTCTCGCGGCTCGAGGTGGAGTTCGACGCGATGAAGGCCGCGGTACGCCGGGACGACACGAACCAGCTCGTCGTGCACGACATCGCCTTTCACCGGCTGATCGTCGAGGCGGCCGGCAACTCGGTGCTCGAGCAGTGCTGGAAGTCGCTCGGGGTCGAGAGCCGGATCACGATCTCGCTCTACGGCACGTACATGGAGCCGAGCCTGGCGGCCGAGCGGCATGTGAAGCTGATCGATGCGATCCGGGCTCAGAACGCAGCCGCGGCCGGCCGCGAGGCACGCAAGCACGTCGAGGTGTCGGCCCGGCTGATGCGCAGCCACCTCAAGAAGACGGCGCTCTCGTGACGATCGTCCTCGCTGTCACCTGGGTTGCGGCGGAGGGCGAGGCCGACGCGGTGGCGGACATCTTGCAGCAGCTCCAGCCGCTCTCGCGTGCCGAGCCGGGCTGTCTCCAGTACGACGTGCACCGCGACCCGGATGACCCGTGCAGCTTCTTCCTCTTCGAGCGGTACGCCGACCAGGCGGCGCTCGACGCGCATGCCGCGAGCGTCCACTTCCAGGAGCTCGTGCTCGGCGAGGCCCTACCGCGGCTTGCGTCGCGGGAGCGTCGCGTTCTGATTCCGCTCTCCTGAACGTGAAGAACCGCTCCACCGCAACGCTCGTCGCGCTCTTCCTCGCGGCCCTCACGCTGAGGCCGCAGATCGTCGGTGTCGGGCCTCTGATCCCGTCGATCCAGGATGCGTTCGGCACCTCCCACGCGGTGGTTGGGCTGCTCGGGACGATTCCCGTCCTCTGCATGGGTCTCTTCGCCCCGGTCGCCGCATACCTCGCGACGCGGATCGGCACCCGGCGGGCGATGACGGTCGGATTGGCCCTGATCGGCGTCTTCGGGATCCTTCGCGCGACGATGCCCTCCGCTTGGCTTGTCGTGATCCTCACGTGGCCCGTCGGAGTCGGGATGGGGCTGGGCAATGCGCTCGCCCCGATCTCGGTCAAGGAGCACTTCGAGGACCGGCCGGCCACGGGTACGGGCGTCTACACGACCGGGATCCAGATCGGCTCTACCAGTGCCGCCGCACTCGCCGTTCCACTCGCGGGCTGGCTCGGCGGGTGGCGTGGCGCTCTGATCGCGATCTCCTGCGTGGCGTTGCTCTCCCTGCTCGCCTGGGTCGTGCTCATGTGGGGAGACGAGCCGCATACGCCCGTCGGTGGCGGCTACGGGATCAAGCTCCCGTGGGGCAGCGGTTCGGCCTGGCTGCTCGTGGCGATCTTCGCGCTGATGGGCTCGGCCTACTACGGGCTCAACGCATGGCTGCCGGACGCATATACCGAGCACGGCTGGAGCGACGGAAGCGCCGGGTTGCTGCTCGCGATGATGAACCTGACCGCGATCCCGGCGTCGTTCCTGATCCCGTTCCTCTCCGACCGGACCGGCCGGCGGACGCCGTTCCTGCTCGGGCTGAGCGTGTGCTTCGTCACGGGTGCGGTGATCCTGGCGGCCGCGCCGGCCATCGCGTATCTGGGAGCCCTGCTGGCCGGCATCGCCCAGGGCGGCCTCTTCTCCCTCGTGATGACGCTGCCGCTCGACTTCGAGCGAACGCCGAGGAGAGTCGGCGCGCTCGTCGCGATGATGCTTGGCCTCGGCTACACGATCTCGGCCGCGTCGCCGTTCCTCCTCGGAGCGGTGCGCGATGCAACGGGGTCGTTCAACTCGGTGCTCTGGCTCGCTGCAGCCTTTCTTGCGGCTCAGTTCTTCGTGCTGCTGGCCCTCACCCGCCGCCACCCGTCGCCGGCCTGACGCTCGGCGGTTCCGGGTCCGGCGGCGCACGACCAGCAGGAGTCGAACCGGGCCTGCTCGAGCTCAACGGGCTAACGCGTCGGATCGACGATCTCGAGACCGGCAAAATAGGTGCGGTAGAAGCCACGATCGCGGGTCAGCAACCGGTCCGCCTGGTGGAATGCATGTGCACCGATCAGAAAGTCTGCGACGAGCCTAGTGCGGCTGCCGCCGCCGGCGCGGTAGGTACGCCAGGCGCCGCCGGCTGCCTCGGCCGATGATCTGTCGACCGGGCTGAAGTCGACCCCGAGCACATCAAGGGCTGCGGCGGCGTCTTCGGCGTCGGGGAAGACGGCAGCGAGCTCCGCCCACACGATGTCGGTCGCGATCAGCCTGCCCTCGAGCGTGCATTGCGAGACGGCCGCGAGAGAACCGCGGCCGAAGGTCGAATCGGCCGCGAAGATATCGATCAGCACGTTCGTGTCCACCGCCGTGATCATCCGTCGATTGCGCCGCGGAGGTCGTCCATCACCTCGTTCGTGGACCGGTTGAGCGTGAGGATTCCGAAGACCTCTGCAGCACTGTCACCGGCGCTTTTCCTGGCGACGAGCCGTCCGTTCTCCTCGCTGAAGTCGAGCAGCTGTCCTGGCCGGATCCCGAGCCGATCGCGCAGCGGCTTCGGGATCGTCACCTGACCCTTTTCGGAGACCACGGCGCTCTGTGTCATACTTCTATAGTAGGAATTCCTACTACTGCTGTCAACCACTCTCTTCGGGCGCTGGTCGGAGAGATTCGTCGAGCACTGAGTCGATGTCTGCGCGAAGGTCTGCGGGATCGACCGCCGGCGAGGAGTTGCGACGGAAATGCGCGATCGTCGCCGCCACGCCGTCGGCGAGCGAGGTGCGCGGGAAGGGGCCGACGTCGCGGTCGAACCCGACTGCCTCGAGCTCGGCCGGGAACGGGAGGCGGTTGCCACCCCAGGTGATCTCGGCTCCGGGGATGCAGGCCTGGATCTCTGCGACAACGTCGGCGACGTCCGCCAGTGGGCCCGGCGTGTTGTAGACCCCCGTCGTGCCGGTCGTCGTGTGAGCCGCCGTGACCGTCGCCCACGCGATATCGGGCGCGTAGTCGTACTGCGCGTCGCCCGAGAAGCCGATGTGGAACGGTTCGCCGCGCAGGGCCGCGAGTATCGCGGCCGTCGGGCCCGATGTCATCCCCTGGTCGCGACCGGGGCCATAGACGACGTACGGGCGCAGGCCGATCGACGGCACGCCGGACTCGGCGCGGTAGACCCGCGCGATCCCCTCGTCGGCAAGCTTCGAGACGCCGTAGAGCGTGCCCGGGCTCGTGCCGCCCGACTCCGGAGCGGGGGTGGGGTCGGCCGGGTTGTAGACGGCCGCCGAGCTGGCGTAGGCGACGGTGGGAATCCGGTCGAGCCGGCGCGAGACGGCGTCGAACACGTTCACCGTGCCGGCCACGTTGACGTGCATCCCGAGCGGTGGGTTAGCACGGACGAACGGGACCTGGAGCGCCGCGAGATGGACGACCCGCGTGATCTCGTGCTCGTCGAGCACTCGCTCGACCCCGGCGAGATCGGTGATGTCGCCCTTGACGAGCTCGACCAGGTTGGCGTCGGCGCCGAGCACGAGCTCGAGACGGCTGCGGTCGTCGCCCAGGTCGTAGCCGACCACGGCGTCACCGTCGTCGAGCACGCAGCGGGCGACCCAGGCGCCGAGGCACCCGAGCAGCCCGGTGACGAGGACGCGCTCAGCCAAGCGGTGCATCCTGGTAGACGGTGACCGTCTCGGTGTAGAACTCCATCGCCGCGCGCCCCTGCTCGTGCGGCCCCCAGCCGGAGCCCTTGAGGCCGCCGAAGGGAACGTGCACGTCGGCGCCCGCCGTCTGCGAGTTGACGTGGAGGATCCCCGCTTGCAGCTCGTTCGCGAAGCGCTGGGTGGCGTGCAGGTCGCGCGTGAAGATCGCCGCGGAGAGGCCGAACTCGACGGCGTTCGCCCGGTCGAGCGCCTCGTCGAGCGACGAGAAGCGGTAGAGAGACGTGACCGGCCCGAAGACCTCCTCGCAGGAGAGGCACGCGTCGTCGGCGACGTTCTCGAAGACGGTCGGGGCGATCAGGTAGCCGTCGTCGTCGGCGCGGACGCCGCCGCCGGCGATCGTGCCGCCCTCGGCCTTCCCTCGCTCGATCGCGGCCATGATCTCCTCGAACGGCCCCTGCGCGACGACCGGGCCAACCTCCGTGGCAGGGTCGCTCGGGTCGCCGACCTTGCCGCCTGCGACACGGGCCAGGAACTTCTCGCGAAACTCGTCGTAGACGTCGTCATGGACGAGGATCCGGCGGGTCGCGGTGCACTTCTGCCCCGCAGACCAGAACGCACCGGCAAAGGCGGCCTCGGCGGCGCGATCGAGCTCTGCGTCGGCCATCACGATGAACGGGTTGTGGCCGCCGAGCTCGAGCTGGACGCGGCAGTTCCGTTCGGTTGCCTCGTTGCGTACGGCACGGCCGACGGCGACCGAGCCGGTGAAGGAGAGCGCGCGCACACCGGGGCTCGAGACGAGCTCGGCGCCGACCTTCGAGCCTGCCCCCGTCAGCACGTTGAGCACGCCGGCCGGAAGCCCGGCCTCGGCGAAGCACTCGGCGATGTGGAGACCGGTGCGGGGGGCCTCGTACCCGAGCTTGAGCACGACCGTGTTGCCGTAGATCAGGGCCGGGGCCAGCTTCCAGACGGGGATTGCGACCGGGAAATTCCAGGGTGTGATCAGGCCGACGACGCCGAGCGGCCGGCGCCGTGTGTAGAGCGTCTGGTTGGCGACCGACGGCTCGAATACCTCACCCGCGGGCCGGTACGCCTCGCCCGCCGAGTAGCGGAGGATCGCCGCGGCACGGGCGGACTCCATGCGCGCCTCGCGCAACGGCTTGCCCATCTCGGCCGTCATGTCCTGCGCGATCTGCTCCACGCGTGCCTCGATAGCGTCGGCCGCCTTGAAGAAGAAGGCCGCGCGTGCGGCGGCGGGCAGGGCGGCCCAGGCTGGGAAGGCGTCCTGCGCAGCAGCCACGGCAGCCTGCGCATCGTTCGCGGTCGATGCGGCGAAGACACCGGTGACCTCGGAGGGGCGCCACGGATTGTGCTTCTCGTACGTCTCTCCGGATGCGCTCGCGACCCACTCGCCGCCGACGAAGTTCCGGGCGGCCGTCGCGGACAGGGTCTCGGTCATCGGTGGCTCCTTTCGAGAAGGTCAGCGGCGAGCACCACGGGATTCGTCAGGGTGCCGATCTCGGGAACGTGGATCGAGACCACGTGCCCGGGAAGGAGAGTGAAGTCGTCGGGCGGCACGAGGCCCGTGCCGGTCAGCAGCACGCTACCCGGCGGGACCGGGTTGTCGCGGATCAACCACTCGACGAGATCGGCGAAGGAACGTCGCATCCGCACAGTCGAGGTCGTTCCGTCGAACTCCTCGGCGCCGCCGGGCCCCGTGATCGTCAGCCGCAGCTCGAGCGGTGCGTCCCAGTCCTCCGGCACGTAGACCGCCGGCCCGAGGGCGCAGGCGGCGGCAAAGACCTTGGCCTGGGGGAGATACAGCGGGTTCGCCCCCTCGATGTCTCGCGACGAAACGTCGTTGCCGATCGTGTAGCCTGCGATCGAGAGGTCGTCGCCGAGCACGACCCCGATCTCCGGCTCAGGCACGTTCCAGATGGCATCAGAGCGGATCGCGATCGGCTCGCCGGGGCCGACCGTCCGCCTGCAGTCCGCGTCCTTGAGGAACAGCTCTGGGCGGTCGGCGTCGTAGACGAGCGCGTAGACGTCGCTCCCCGACTCCTCGATGCGCGCATCGCGACTGCGCTCGTAGGTCACGCCTGCGCACCACACCTCGGGCGGGTCGAGCGGGCGCGCCAGCGTTGCTCCCGCCGGCAATGCGTCCGCGATCTCGGCGCCGGGCGCCACGGCCGCCGTCTCCAGGATCCCTTCGGCTGTGCGGAAGCGGATCGTCCGCATCAGAAGGTGGCGCGACCGCCGGAGATGTCGTACGTCGCCCCCGTCGAGAACGAGCATTCCTCGCTCGCGAGCCAGCAGATCAGGGCGGCAACCTCGTCGGCCTTGCCCATCCGGCCCATCGGAATCCGCTCGATCATGTAGTCGACGTGCTGCTGGGAGAGGCCTTCGAGGATCGGCGTCTCGATCACTGCCGGCGCGATGCAGTTGACGAGGACACCGCTGCCGGCGAAGTCCTTGCCGACGGCCTTTGTCAGCCCGATCACCGCCGCCTTCGAGGCTGAGTACGCCGCTGCCATCGGGTTGCCCTCCTTGCCGGCGATCGAGGCGACGTTGACGATCCGTCCGTAGCCGCGGTCGGCCATTCCCGGCGCAACGGCGCGGTTGCACCAGAACACACCGTCCGCGTTGATCGCCATCACCCGCTTCCACTCCTCGTCACGCACGTCCTGCGTTCGGAGCGAGGCCCCGGGCACGCCCGCTGAGCACACGAGCACGTCGATCGGGCCGAGCTCCGCCGTCGCCGTCGTGACCGCCTCGTTCACGTCTGCCGCGCTCGCGACATCACCCGTGAGCGAGAGCACGCCCTCCAGGCCGGCGGGCGCGAGGTCGAATGTCGCTACCCGGGCACCCTCGGCGAGGAGGCGTGAGGCGGTCGCCGCCCCGATCCCGCTCGCCGCTCCTGTGACGAACGCGACCCTGTCGGAAAATCGATGATCGTTTTTCATGAGGCCAAGCCTATAAAGTTTCGCCGATGCGTTTCAATCCCACTGTCGACTACCCCCTCGGATCGCGGCGGCCGGACCTCGTCGAGACACCGGCGGGGCTCGGGTTGGACGAGATCACGTTGGAGGCGGCGCGAGATGGAGTGCTCGTGGCCTCGGACGTTCGGGCGACGCCGGCCACGTTGCACCGGCAGGCCGAGGTCGCCCGCGCGGCCGGCCGGGCGCCGCTCGCCGACAACCTCGAGCGGGCGGCCGAGCTCGCGCGCGTGCCGGACGACCAGTTGCTCGAGATCTACACGGCGCTTCGCCCGGGGCGCTCGACGGCGGCGGAGCTCGAGGCCTGGGCCGTCCGGCTCGACGGGTGGACGGCTCCGCTGACGGCGACGTTCGTCCGGGAGGCCGCGGTCGCCTACCACGCCCGAGGGATGCTCCATGCCTGAGCCCTCTGGCCGCTTCGCCTCGCGCGCCGCCCGAGAGCTGCGCCGGGAGTTGCTGATCACGCCGCTGCCCGAGCTCGGGCTCGTCGCTGCGAACGGCCCGAACGATCCGGAGCCGGAGCTCGTCGTCGAGGATGGCGTCGTCGTCTCGATGGACGGGCGGGCCGTTGCGGACTTCGACGTCATCGACCGCTTCCTCGTCACGCACGGGCTCGATCTCGACATCGCGGCGGAGGCAATGGCGCTGTCGGACCTCGAGGTCGCCCACCGGCTCGTCGACGTCGACGTCCCACGGGCCGAGGCGGTTCGGCTCGCGCGAGGGCTCACCCCGGCCAAGCTCGCACGCGTCGCGGGGCTGCTCGATCCCGTTGAGCTGATGTTCGCCCTTAAGAAGCTCCGCGCGCGACGCGCACCCGCAAACCAGGCGCACGTAACGAACCTGAAGGAGAGCCCCGCCCTGCTCGCGGCGGACGCCGCCGAGGCGGCGGCGCGCGGGTTCGCCGAGCTGGAGACGACCGTCGGCGTCGCCCGCTACGCGCCGCTCAACGCGATCGCGCTCCTGGTCGGCTCGCAGACCGGGCGCCACGGCGTCATGACCCAGTGCGCGGTCGAGGAGCGCCGCAACCTCGAGCTCGCGATCAACGGTCTCGTCACCTATGCCGAGACGCTGTCGGTCTACGGCACCGAGGCGGTCTTCGTGGACGGCGACGACACGCCCTGGTCGAAGTCGTTCCTCGGCGCCGCCTACGCATCCCGCGGTGTCAAGGTGCGCTTCACCTCGGGCACCGGTTCAGAGGCGCTGATGGGCCACGCTCAGGGAATGTCCATGCTCTACCTCGAGGCCCGCTGCATCTCGGTCGTACGTGCAGCAGGTTCGCAGGGCGTTCAGAACGGCTCGATCTCGTGCGTCGCGCTGGTGCTCTCGCTCCCGGGCGGAACGCGCGCGATCCTGGCCGAGAACGTGATCGCGGCCTGGCTCGACCTCGAGGTGGCATCCGGCAACGACGCGATCGCATCGCACTCGGAGATTCGCAAGACGGCGAAACTGATGGGGCAGTTCCTTCCCGGTACCGACTTCGTCACGTCGGGGTACTCCGTGATGCCGCGTCACGACAACACCTTCGGCGGGGGCAACTACGACGCGGACGACATCGACGAGTGGTTGACGATCCAGCGCGACTGGCAGGTCGACGGGGGGATCGAGCCGGTCGCCGAGGACGAGGTGACGCGCGTGCGCTCACGTGCGGCGCGTGCGATCCAGGCCGTCTTCGTGGAGTTAGGGCTGCCGCCCGTAAGCGACGCCGAGGTCGAGGCGGCGACGAGCGGCTACGACGCGGCGGACATGCCCGATCGCGACCGCGCCGCCGACGTCGCCGCCGCAGACGAGGCGCTCGAGCGGAAGGTCTCCGGCCTCGACGTCGCTCTCGCACTCGACCGGGGTGGCTTCGACGATGTCGCCCGCGGCGTCGTCGACATGCAGCGGCAGCGCGTCTCGGCCGACTACCTGCAGACGTCGGCCGTGATCGACGCGGACGGCGTCGTGCACTCCGCCGTCAACGACCCGAACGTCTACTCAGGCCCCGGGAGCGGCTACCGGCTGGAGGGTGCCCGCTGGGAGGCGTTGCAGGCGTTACCGCACGTGATCGACGCTGCCAGGCTCGGCACCGGCGACAGCGCAAAATCGGAGGTCGTGGCGGTGCTCGGCGAGTCTCGCACCGGCTCGGACCCGAACGAGGTCGTGATCGCCGTCGGCCCTGCGTTCGCCGGCCCGATTCGCGAGACGATCAACGGGCTCGGTCACGCCGAGGTACTCGCCGCCCTGTGCGACGGCGCGCGCGAGGCGGGCGCGACGCCACGGATCGTGCGCGTTCGCCGGGTCGCGGACGTGGCCTTCATCGCACACGACGGCGCCCGCCTCTCCGGCTCGGGCATCGCGCTCGGGATCCAGTCGAAGGGGACAGCAGTGATCCATCGCGCCGACCTCCAGCCGCTCGACAACCTTGAGCTGTTCGGGATGTCACCGCTCTACTCGCTCGAGAGTTATCGGGCGATGGGGCGAAACGCGGCGGGGTATGCGCTCGGCAACCGCGTCGGCCCCGTTCCCACCGAGCTCGACAACTTCGCGCGGGCAAAGCTGATCGTGCGGACGACGCTCCTCCACGCGCGGGAGACCCGTGCAGTCGTCAAGGGTGCGCCGCCGCTCGACCTCGAGTTGCTAGCGCCGTTAGCGGTCCAGTAGGCCCTCGAGTCGCTGGCGCTCCTGCAGGGCCTGCTCGGCCTCGTCCTCCTCGTGGAAGAGGCGCACGAGCAGCCAAGCGATCATCACGAAGAAGACCAGCGCCTGCTCGCTCGTCATCAGGATGCCGCCGAGGTTCTGGTCCTTCGCGGCCGAGATGCCCCAGAGTCGCTCCGGCAGGCTGTCGTAATAGCCGTACAACGACGGCGCGAAGGTGAGGGCGAGACCGAGGAAGACGGAGCCGACGAAGGCCCCGAACACGTAAGCGATCCGGCCGACCGTTGGGACCGACCGCGGTACGTCGCAGAGGACGGGCCACCAGAAGAGCAGTCCGATCCCGATCATGAACAGGTGCTCGACGTCGAGCAGCAGCGGCTGTCGCAGCGCCTGGTCGTAGACGCCCGCAAGGTGAACCGTGTACCAGCCGACGAGCCAGACCGGCAGCGCGACGGCCGGACGCGTGACGAACGCAAAGGGACTCCCGCCTCGCCGCGCAATCGCCTCGCGCATTCCCGCGGTGAGGCCGAGGAGCAGCAGCGGCGGCGCCCAGTCGGAGATGATCACGTTCTGCAATAGGTGGAAGAGCAGCAGATAGTGGACCGCGATCGTCTCGAGCGGCGAGTTGAGCGAGAGGACGATCAGCAGCACGCCCCCGCCGAATGCAGCTGCCCTCTTGGGTCCGGGCGGATCGGTACGGGCCGCGCGCAGATAGCCCCAGAGCGCGAGGCCGCCGAGCACGACGAAGACGGGCTCGAACGTCCACGACCACGGCGAGTTCATGCCGGGCCGCCCGACGGGAGAGCGGCGGCCTCTGCCCGGCTCCGTTGGGTCGCGCGCAGCAGCAGCACGAACGCGATCCCGACCGTGAGCAGCTGCTCCACCATCATCACGACGCCGGCGAGCTTCTGGTCGGTGAGCGGCGAGATCCCGAGCAGCCGCACGGGTTGGTGGACGTAGGTCGAGAAGAGCGGCCTCGTGTCGAAGAGGATCACGTACGCCATGATCTGCCCCGTCCAGAAGACAAGAGCCGTATAGCCGAGTCGCTCGCCGACCGTGAGCCGGCCGTGGCGCGAGGGGTCGACTATCTGGGTCCAGACGAGAAGGCCGCCGACGACGAAGCTGAGATGCATCAGGTCGTGCACGGGGCGGTGGTGCAGGGCCGCCTCGTAGAGGCGCGGGATGTGCCAGCTCACGAGCACGAGCACCCAGAAGCCGTAGGAGACCCCGGGCCGGAGGAGGAAGCTCAGCAGGCGGCGGAGCCAGCGGATCCGGGCGAGAGGCACGAGCAGGTCACGCGGCAGGAAGAAGACGGTCAGCGGCCCGCGAACGGCCACGAGTGTGAGCGCAATGCCGAGGTCGGCGACCAGGACGTGTTGCAGCATGTGCACGCTCTGCAGGTACGTCTCCCCGATCGCGTCGATCGGGGAGACGATCGCTAGCACCGTCACGGCGACGCCGGCGACAAAGAGAGGGATGCGCGTCCACGGTGCCAGGTCGGCCCGCCGGCGGTGCAGTCTCCGCCAGCCGTGGAGGAAGAAAGCGATCGCGACGATGCCGCCGCCGAGCACGAGCGGCTCGAACGACCAGGCGCGCCAGAGGTTCTCCGTCGCGAGCACGGCCGTCACGCTAGACGAACGTCAGCCTCGCGCGACGACGGCCTGGGCCGCAGCCTTGCCCGAGCGGATCGCGCCCTCCATGTGCATGTGGCCCACGCCCGCGAGATCGGTGCAGGCCCACTGGATCGGGCCGACGGGGCGGGTCAGGTCGGGCCCGAAGCGCGACAGCCCGCCGATCCCGAACGTCGCCGCATAGGCGCCGCGCGTCCACTCCTCCTGCGACCAGTCGCGCTCTATCACCTCGGTCGGCTCGAGTGCCTTCGGCCCGAAGAAGCGGCCGAAGCCCTCGACCAGCAGTCGCCGACGCTCGTCCGGGCCCATTCGCTCGGCGGCCTGTGCCTTCTCGCCCGCCAGGAAGCTGCAGAGGACGCCGGGCCGCCCCGCCGGTGGCGTGTTGTCGTAGACCTCGCGGACGAGTTGGTACGGGGCGAACCCCTCGCCGGAAAGCCCCTCGGTCCGCCAGAACGGCTCGTCGTAGACGGCGAGCACCTTGATCACGTCGCCCTGGGTCAGCGCCTGGTGGAGGCGCATCCGCCAGGCGGGCAACGACGGCTCGAAGCGGATGAACCCGGCGACGTTCGGCGGTACTGCCACGATCGCCGCCCGAGCCGTGACTCGCTGCACTCCGGCAGTGAGTTCGACCCCGGCCTCCGACCAGGCGAGCGACTGCACGGGGGCGTCGAGAACGATTCGGTCGCCGAGCCGCTCGGCCAGCCGCAGCGGGATCAGCTGGGAGCCGCCGACGATCCGCGAGTTGAGGCAGAGATCGGGCTCGAACAGGTTCGCGACGCTGCCGGCGCCGGCGACGGTCGCGAGCGCGCTCAGCAACGAGAACGTGTCGGCCGGCTTCGTCATATAGCCGCCGGCCATGAACGCGCGCAGGAGGTCTCGGGCGAGCGTGTCGTCCAGTTCGGCCGCGAGCCACTGCTCGAAGGTGGTCGCGTCGAGCTCCGCCGCCCGCGGGTGCTCCCACGGGGCCTCGGGATCGAGCTCCTCGACCAGGGCATCGAGCTTCGCGACGGCCGCTTCGTAGGCGAGCGCCGAGACCTCGGGGAGCGGTTCCTCGCCCTCGCCATAGCGATGCACGACACCTTCGGCGTCGATGTACAGGCTGTCGCCCTCGCGGTAGGCGTGGAAGCTCTCGATCCCGAGCTCGGCAAGCAGGGCGTGCATCTCGCTCTGGTATGGCGCGATCCACTGGCCGCCGAGCTCGTTCGGCTCACCGCCGATCTCGATGTTCAGCAGGCGGCCGCCGACGCGGTCGCGCGCCTCGAGCACGACGACCTCGCGCCCCGCGGCGACGAGCTCGGTCGCGGCAACGAGGCCCGCGAGCCCGGCACCGACGACGGCGACGTCTGTCTCCCTGACCATCTGGTCAGGATTGTGGCAGATCTTGCCCTCGCTCAGCGGGCAAGGTAGCCGCCGTCAACCGGGATCACGGCTCCGGTCACTAGTCGCTCAGCCGTTGCAGCGCCGATTCCGCGGCTGGCCCCCGTGACGAGCGCGAGCTTCGGCGGGCGAGACAGGTCTCGCCCCTACTGCTCGACGTGGAGCGAGCCGTTCAGGTCGCCGAGCACGAGGTCGCGCTCGGGGTCTCCGATGTGATCGAGCGGCACCGGGGCAAGCGCCTCGATGAAGGTGACGCCGTCCTCGGAGACGAGCTCGTGCTCGACACCCCGGTTGACGACACACACGTCGCCCGGGCCCATGGGCCGGGATTCGTCCCCGATCGTCATCGTCAGAGACCCTTCGAGCACCAGCATCGCCTGCTCGGTGTGCTCATGACTGTGGCGCTTCACGGTCGTCCCGGGCTCGTAGGTGACACGTCCGAGGAAGACCTGGTCGCCGGCAATCGGGTGGAGCCCAACCCCCGGGAAGATGGGGAAGGGCTCCACGCCGTTGAACGTGCGGAAGGGCGATTCCGCCATCAGGCGGCGGCGCCGAACGTGATGCCGGTGCTGACGGTGTTCACGGAGAGCGCCGCGTCGAAGACGACCGTCTTGCCGTCCCGCGCCGGTTCGGCCTTCGCCTGCAGCGCCCGCAGTACCCTCTCGGGTGTGATCGGGAGCTCGGTCACCCACACGCCGACCGCGTCGAAGACGGCGCTCGCGATCGCCGGCGGCTGGGCGTTGTTCGCCATCTCGCCGATCCCCTTGGCGCCGTACGGGCCGTCGGCGGAGGGGTTCTCGATGATGATCGTGTCGATCTGCGGCAGGTCCTCCATGCCCGGGGCGAGATATGACCCGAACGAGGAGCCGCGGTGCTCGACCGACGGGTAGTAGGGGTAACAGTTCTCGAGGACGCCGAGCCCGAGGCCCTGCACAGCGCCGCCCTCGATCTGTCCCTCGACGAGCGTCGGGTTGATCGACTTGCCGACGTCGTAGCACTGCCACAGCCGCTTCACCGTGACGACGCCCGTCTCGTCGTCGACCTCGACCTCCGCTGAGCACGAGGCGTACGAGATCGCGGAGTGGGGCGGAAGGTCGACCTTGCCCGTCGCAGGCTCGACGATCGTCGCGAACGGCTTCAACTGCGCACCGGTGCCGGTGATCAGCTCGCCGTAGGTCCACGTCGCTGCCGCGGCAACGTCGGGAACGCTGATCTTCTTCTGGGGTGCGCCCTTGGCGATCACCTCGCCGTCGATGATCTCGAGGTCGGCCGGGTCGATCTCGAGCTCCTTGCCTGCGATCTCGAGGATCTTCTGCCGGACGTTCTCCGCCGCCTTCTCGGCCGCCTTGCCCGCCACGAACGTCGCCCGCGAGGCGAACGTGCCCGTGCAGACGGGGGACGAGTCGGTGTTCGAGTTGTCATAGGTGATCCACTCGTAGGGAACGCCGATCGTCTCGGCGACGATCTGCGACTGGATCGTCTTGGAGCCGTTGCCGATGTCGGACGTGCCGGCGAAGACGTCGATCCGCCCGTCGGGCTTGACCTTGATCCACGCCTGCGACGGGTCGCCGTTCTGGTTCATTCCCGTTGGGTACTCGATCGCCGCGAAGCCGCGGCCCGTCTTGACTGCCATGGCTAGTGATCCTCCGGGTTTCCGAGTTGGCCAACGAGGTGCTCCGGCAGGAGAGCGCCGGAGCGCGGGCCGGGCGTCATCGCCTTGTACTCCGGCGTCAGGTCGTGCCCGACAGCGTCGGCGATCGCGAGGATCGTCGGCACCGTCGAGGGGTCGGTGTAGGCGATCTGGTTCGGCGAGGTGTCGCCGACCCGGTTCGCGTTCTTCAGTCGCAGCTCGTACGGGTCGATCCCGAGCTCCAGCGCGATCCGGCTCATGTGCGTCTCGGTCGCGAACGAGACCGACGTGACACCGAAGCCGCGCATCGCGGTGGTCGGCGTGCGGTTCGTGTAGACGACGTACCCGTCGAACTCGAGGTTCGGGATCGAGTACGCGCCGGTGTGATGAAAGCTGTGCTTCGTCAGGCCGTACGGCGAGAACCGCGCGTACGCCCCCGAGTCGTGCAGGGTCAGCATCTTGCGGCCGAGGATCCAGCCGTCCTTCGTGACGGCGTCCGCGATCTCCATGTGCCACGGGGCACGGGTCGACGAGCACAGGAACTCCTCCTCGCGCGTCCAACGCCACCGCACCGGCTTGCCCGACTTCTGTGCCAGCAGGGCGCACAGGGTCTCGGTGGCGGTATCGACCTTGCCGCCGAAGCCGCCGCCGACGGTGCCGCCGACGACCTTCAGCTTGTTGAGCGGCAGCTGCAGGTGTGCGGCGACGACGCCCATCGAGAAGTAGAGGGCCTGCGTGCACGAGTAGATCGTGAGCCGCCCGTTCGCCTCGGGAACGACCTGGCAGACCTGGGTCTCGATCGGCGCATGCTCGATCGCGGCCGGCCGGTAGACGCCCTGCACGATCAGGTCGGCCTTGTCGAATGCCTCGTCGATGTTGCCCTTGCGGATCTGGCGTCTGTCCATCTCGTCCTCGAAGTGCCGATACCAGTTGCCCTCGGCGTGGATCTGCGGGGCGTCGGCGTCGAAGGCCTTGCGGACGTCGAAGAGCGCAGGACGCTCGTCGAAGTCCGCCGTGATCGCCGCGACGGCCGCCATCGCCGCCTCCTCGCTCGGTGCCGCCACGATCGCAATCGGCTGGCCGAGGTAGCGCACCTCGTCCTTCGCGAGCAGCGGCTCGTCGGCCGGGATGCCGAGTGCCGAGAGGTGCCCATACTCGAGTAGCGGGACGTCGTTCCAGGTGATCACGTGAACGCCTGGCATCGCCTCTGCCTTGCTCGTGTCGAGGTTCGACATGCCGGCGTTGTGCACGGGCGAGCGAAACGCCTTCGCCCAGAGTGCGCCGGGGATCTTGAGGTCGTCGACGAACATGGTGTGCCCCGTGACGTGGGCGACCCCGTCGTAGCGGGGTACGCGGGCGCCGACCGCTTTCATGACACACCTCCGAGGTTGGTCATCGAGGTGCCGGCAGCGGTGACGGAGAGGTCGAACGACTCGCCGCGCGCCGCGGCGGCCACCGCGTCGATGATCTTGACGTAGCCCGTGCAGCGGCAGACGTGGCCACCGAGGGCATCCTGGATCGCCTCGTGGTCGTCGTTGCCGCCGTCGTCGAGGTAGGCCTGCGCCGCCATCATCATCCCCGACGTACAGAACCCGCACTGCGCTGCGTAATGGTGGGTGAACGCCTGCTGGATCGGTGCCAGGTGCTCGGGCGACCCGAGGCCTTCCACGGTGGTGATCGCGGCGCCGTCGACCGCAGCGACGGGCGTGAGGCACGACCGGCGGGCCTCGCCGTCGACGAGGACGGTGCAGGCACCGCAGCCGCCCTGCTCGCAGCCCGCCTTGGGGCTCGTGATCCCGAGCTCCTCGCGGAGCACGTCGAGCAGGCTTGTGAGGGGAGCACTCTCGACCGAGGTGGCGACCCCGTTGACCGTGAGGTTCATGCGGACTCCTCGAGTTCGGAGAGGACGCGGCGCACGAGCACAGGCAAGACCTGCGATCGGTACCAGGCAGAAGCGAGGGCGTCGTCGGCAAACGTCACGTCGCCCGGTGCTGCTGCCGCGGCCGCCTCGATGTCGCCGGCGAGGGCCTCCGCCGAACGGAGGCGGGCCCCGGGGCCGGCGAGACCGGTGGCAGCCAGTCGAATGATCCCGTCACCCGACCGTGCTGCGGTCACCGCCAGCACGGTGTACTCGTGCGTGTGCGGGTAGGCGAGCGAGGCGAAGGTCGATGCGGCAGGACGCTCGAAGCTGACGTCGAGCGCGAGCCGATCGTGCCGGTGGGCGAGAAAGTCCTCGAGCGGCTCCGTGGTCTCACCGCCGGGCCCCGTCGAGCGAACGCGGGCGTCGAGAGCGAGTAGACAGCCCTGGAGGTCGCCCCGCGGGGCCTCGTAGCCGGCTCCGACGCAGAGGTTGCCGGCGACTGTGGCCTGGCCTCGGATCTCGTTGTCGGCGAGGTTGGCCGCACAGGCTGCGAGCGCGGCGACCTGGTCTGCGAGCCCGAGCAGGGACTGAACCGTCGTCGTCGCTCCGAGCGTGATCGTGTCGCCGTCGACGGTGAACCCGTCGAGGCCCGCGCGCGACAGGAGTAGCACGCGGCCGGGGTCGATCCGGCCGGAGGTCAGATCGGGTACGACGACGGTTCCGCCGCCGATCACAGTCGTCCCGGTCCCGTCGCCGAAGAGCGACGCTGCCTCGGCCGGTGACGACGGGATGAGTACTTCGGGCGCCATTGTCATCCTCTCGCTCGGGGTTACGACTGCTGCTTGCCGGCGATGCCCCAGTGCCTGGGGTCGACGCCCTGGATCACGACCTGGATGTGCTCGGGTGACGCGCCACTCGACTCGGCCAGTGCTTTCGTGAGCGCCTCGATCATCTTCGGCACGGACTCCTCGGTGACTCGCCGGTCGTAGAGCTTGACCTCGATCATCGGCATGGTGCGTCCTCCTTCGACTCGGTCGGCTCGGGTGCTGACCCGACCCTACGGGATGTGGTGGCAGTGTGACATTGTCGTACCGTTTTCGCAACGCTATTGTCTCACCGCGATGGCAACGGCCGAAACCACAGAGGAGCGGGTCGTCGAGGGAGCCCGGCGGGCGATCGCCTCGGGCGGCTGGCAGTCGGCGACGCTCGTGCGGATCGCCGAGGAGGCCGGCGTCTCGCGGATGACCCTGCACCGGCGCGGCCTCGGCCGCGACGAGATCTTCGCTCTGCTCGCGCGCGACTACGAGGATGCCTTCCGAGCCGCCCTCTGGCCGGCCGTGACGGGCCGCGGCACGGGCGCCGAGCGCTTCGAGGCGATGCTCGTGGCGGTCTGCGAGGTGACCGAGGATCACCTTTCGTTCCTGGCCGCACTCGACGAGGAGGCCGACCGGCGGTTCTTTCACGAGTCGGGCGACGAGGTGCGCTCGCGCGAGGGCTACATCGACCCGATCGAGCGCATCCTCGCCGATGGGATCGCCGACGGCTCGATTCGCCCCGTCGAGATCGAGGAGACGGCAACGGTCGTCGTGAACGCCGTCGACCGCACCTACCGGCACCTGCGGCGCGCGCACGACTGGGATCCGCAACGGTCGCGCACGGCGCTGATCGACCTCGTGTTACGGGGCCTGCTACCGGCCTAGGTGTCCGGGAACGGCGGGGCGGCGTAGACGCCGTGCTCGATCGTGGCGGGATCGGCGGCAGGAGCCTGCTCGGCCTCGGCGAGGCCGTCGGCGACCTCGTCGGCGGCTGCCTCACGTACCCCTGCGATCGCCTCGGCGCCGTGACCGTCGAGGGCGAGACGGGCGGCAAGGCGCTCGATCGGGTCGAAGCGCTCCGCGAACTCCTCGCGCATGCCCGCAGGCATGTAGCGGGCGTCGTCGTGGGCTGCGTGGCCGTGCATGCGAACCGAGAGAGCCTCGACGGCCTGGGGCCCGTTGCCGTTGCGAGCGCGTTCGACGGCTGCTCGCACCGTGTCGAGCACGGCGAGCGCGTCGGTGCCGTCGACGCGCTCGGCGGGGATCGACCAGCCGCCGTAGATCCGCTGCGCGATGTTGGTGTTGACCATCTGGCGGTTGACGGGCGTCGAGTACGAGAACCTGTTGGACTGGATCACGAACACGGCAGGAACCTGCCAGACGGCGGCCAGGTTGAGCCCTTCGTGGGTGTCGCCGACCGAGAAGGCTCCCTCCCCGAGGAACGTCATCGCGACGCGGCGCTCGCCGCGCCGCTTGAACGCGAGCGCCGCACCGGCGACGACCGGCACGAGGTCGCCGAGCATCGAGACGAGCGGGAAGACGCCATGTTCGGGTTGGCCGAAGTGCATGTTGCCGTCGCGTCCGAACGTCGGGCTCGTCGCCTTGCCGAAGAAGTTGCGAAACACGTCGGCCGTGGTCGCCCCGCGCGCGAAGTGGGTGGCAAGCTCGCGATTGAGCGGAGCGACGACGTCGTCGGGCCCGAGCGCGAGCCCGGCGCCCGCTGCGACCGCCTCCTGGCCGCGCCCGGTGTAGACCGAGCCAGGCACCCGGCCCTGGCGGTAGAGCGCCAGCACGCGGTCCTCGAAGATACGCTGCAGCAGCACGAGCCGGAAGAGCGCCAGCCGCTCGGCCGGCGCGATTGACGGTGTCTCGGCGCAGGGCTCGATTGGCATCAGTACGCGAGCAGCCGCTCCACGGCCGCGATCGTGGTCTCGACCGAGGGCATGTAGGAGTCCTCGAGCTCGGGTGCGAACGGGACCGGCGTGTCGGGCGGTGCGAGCAACGCGGGCGGGGCGTCGAGGTGCTCGAAGGAGCGGCGGGCGATCAACGAGAGAATCAGCCCTGCCGCGCCGATCGAACGGGCGGCCTCCTGCAACACGAGCACACGCGAGGTCTTCTCGATCGAGCTCAGGACGGTCTCCTCGTCGAGCGGCCAGACCGTGCGGAGGTCGACGACCTCGACGTCGGCATCGAGCTGTTCGGCTGCCGCGAGCGCGGTCGTGACGCCCGAACCGTAGGTCACGACCGTCGCGTCGCAACCCTCGCGGGCGACCCGGGCCGGACCGATCGGCGTCCTCGACCCCACGGCCGGAGCAGCGCCCCGCAGCGACCGGTAGAGCCGCTTGTGCTCGAAGAAGAGCACCGGGTCGGGATCGTCGATCGCGGCCCGCAGCAGCCCGTAGGCGTCCTCGACCGTCCCCGGACAGACCACCTTCAATCCCGCCGTGCCCACAAACCAGCCCTCGGGCGATCCTGCGTGGAACGGCCCACCGCGGACGCCGCCGCCGGTCGGGCAGCGGATCGTGATCGGAATCTGCTGGCCCGAGCGCCAGTGCGTCTTGGCCGCGAGCGTGACGATCTGGTCGAACGGGCAGGTGATGAAGTCGGCAAATTGCAGCTCCACCACCGGCCGCTCCCCCACCCAGGCGGCTCCGATCGCGGCTCCGACGAATCCCTCCTCGGCGATTGGCGTGTCGATCACCCGCGCCTCGCCGAACTCGTCGAGCAGACCGGCCGTAACCCCGAAGGCACCGCCGAAGGCGCCGATGTCCTCGCCGAGCAGAAACACGCGGTCGTCCTCGCGCATCGCATCGAACAGCGCCGACCTGATCGCCTCGAGGTAGGTGATCGACCCCGCGGGACCCTCGCCCGAGGAGTCGCCCGGCGCTTCCAGGTGGCCGACGCTCGTCACCTGCGAGAGCCTATTCGATCCGGATCGGGGCTACGGCGCAGGCGGCAGACGGAACTCTTCACGGCCGAGGCCCATCTTCCGCGTCTCGCCGACCGTTTCGTGCTCGACCGGGAGCTCGGGCCCGGGTATGGAGTCGCCCACGAGTCGCGAGACGACCCGCCCGTGCTCGATGCGCGCGGGATAGTCGTGAATCGGGAGGAGGAACGTGCCACTGTTGAGCGCTCGTTTGATCGCCGCCCGCTCCTGGCGCTTGGACGTACCCTGGTTTCCGGTCGATTGCGGCTCGTAGTCGAGGACCTGGAAGATCGGGTCGATCACCTGGTTCTGGATGTCATAGACCACGTCGCCGCAGATGCAGGCGGTACCTTCGGCCGTCTCGACGAGAATGTTCATCGAGCCTTCCGTGTGGCCGCCGGCTGCCTCGCAGACGATGCCGGGCGCGATCTCGTCGGGACCGGAGAGCTCGAGGTCGAGGAGCCGCAGAGCGCCGGGCTTGTGAAGGCGATCGATGTGGTGCTTCACGTACTCGGCCGGGTATTGCCCACCCTGGATCCCCGAGACCGAGTACTCGAGTTCCTTGCGGTTGGTGACCACGGTTTGACCCATTGAGAACTGATTGTCCTGCCCCGCGTGGTCGATGTGGTGGTGTGTGTGCAGGATCCAGCGAATCTCATTGATTTTGACCCCGTACTTTTTCAGCTGGCGGCGCAAGGTCATTTCCTTGGTCACGATGCCGGTCATCCCGAGCGTCTCCATGATTTCCGGGTGGCTCGCGCCCGTATCGACGAGGATCGGATCGGTGTCAGGACCGAGAATCAGGTAGCCCCACGTCTTGACTCGCGTCCGGATCCCCATGTTGCGGGCGAGCACGAGGAAGCTCGACTCGAGCTCGATGTCGATCAGGTCGAGCATCTTGATCTCGTAGGCCATGGACGGGCTCCTCTCGGTATTCGACCGGTCGGTTGGTCGAGGACGCTATTCCGGGTGGCGGGCTTTGTCAACGCGGGCGCAATGCGCCGAGCGATCTCGTCCAGGCACGTGCGCGTCGTCCTGGCTCACTGACTCCTGCCCGGATTCGGCGTCTCAATGAGATGACCATGCTGACGGAGTTCAATGACGAGGAGTGTGCCGCCGATCCCGCGCTGCGATTGCGTCAGGAGCGCGAGATCAAGCTGCGTCACTCACTGACCGAGGCCGAGCACGAGCTGGCGCTCGATGCCCTCCGGCTCGGCCGCATCCTCGCGGAGGCAGGGATCCCGTTCGACCCCCTCACCTTCGTCGCACTCAGGATCGTCGAGGGTAGCCTGGACGAGCACGTCGATCCGGTGGCGTGCCTCGAGACGCTGGCGGGATTCGGCTTCCTCGAGCGGTCGGTCGGCCAGGCGGCGGAACTGCTCGAAGACGCGGCCTGACCGGCTCGAAGGGCAACGCGACCCGGGGCGTCTCGACTACCCTCACGGGGTGAGCGCCTTTCGCACGATCGACGAGCTCGAGGACGGACTCCGGTCGGCCGACTACCTGCCCGACCGTGGCCTCTCGACGGCGCTCTTCCTCGCGCTGGCGCTCGAGAAGCCGCTGCTGCTCGAGGGCGAGGCCGGCGTCGGCAAGACCGAGGCTGCCAAGGCGCTCGCGGCCACGACGGGCTCCCGCCTGATCCGCCTCCAGTGCTACGAGGGGCTCGACGTCGCACACGCGGTGTACGAGTGGAACTACCCGCGCCAGCTGCTGCACATCCGCGCGGCGCAGGAGGGCACGGTTTCGGAGGAGGAGCTGTTCGGCCCGGAGTTCCTGATCCGCCGACCGCTGCTCGAGGCGATCGACACCGACGAGCCCGTTGTGCTCCTGATCGACGAGATCGACCGCGCCGACGAGGAGTTCGAGGCGTTCCTGCTCGAGGTGCTCTCGGACTTCCAGATCACGATCCCCGAGCTCGGCACGATCCGCGCCCGGCGCAAGCCCGCCGTGATCCTCACCTCCAACCGGACGCGCGAGCTCCACGACGCGCTCAAGCGCCGCGCCCTCTTCCACTGGATCGGCCACCCGTCGATCGATCGTGAGATCGAGATCGTCAAGATCCGGATCCCCGGCATCTCCGAAGGTCTTGCCTCGCAGGCGGCAGCTTTCGTCCGGGAGTTGCGCGGGCTCGATCTGGCCAAGCCGCCGGGGGTGGCGGAGACGATCGACTGGGCGATGGCCCTCAACGCGCTCGGCCGCCAGGAGATCGACGCCGAGGTCGTAGAGCAGACGCTCGGGTCGGTTCTCAAGTACCGCGAGGACATCGAGACGGTGCGCGACGAGACGCTGGCCCGGCTCGTCGATACCGCGCGCACGACAGCGGCGCGGTAGCTCGGCATGGCCGACGCCGTCGTCCGCCACGTCGTCACGTTCGGCCGCGTCCTGCGCGAGGTCGGACTCGAGGTCGGACCGGGCCGGGTCGCCGACGCGCTGCGCGGGATCGCCGCCGTCGATCTGACGCGGCAGGAGGACGTCTACTTCGCGCTGCGCCAGACGCTCGTCTCGCGCCACGACGAGCTCGACTTGTTCGACCGCGCGTTCAACGCGTGGTTCCTGCGCGCGCCGGTGTTGCCGCCCGTGCGTACCGTGCAGAGCAACGCGGCGCAGGAGAAGGTGGGGGAGTCGCTCTCCGACACGTCCGGCGGCGAGCAGGACGACGAGCAGGGCGATCCGCTCGAGCTCGGCGCGTCGGGGCACGAGCTGCTGCGCGAGAAGGACTTTTCCGAGATGACGCCGGACGAGTATCGCCGCGTCAAGCGGCTGATCGCGGCGATCGCCGAGCATCGCCCCCTGCGCGCCTCGCGCCGCCGCCGGGCGGATCCGCGTGGAGACCGGCTCGACATGCGACGCCTGATCCGGCAGTCGCTGCGGACGGGCGGCGACCCGGTCGACCGGCCGTATCGCGCCCGCAAGCAGGTGGCGCGAAAGCTCGTCGTCTTCTGCGACGTCTCCGGGTCGATGGACGCCTACGCACGGGCGCTCGTGCTCTTCCTCCACGCCGCCGTCGGATCAGGGCCCGGCGTCGAGGCTTTCGCCTTCGGGACGAGGCTGTCCCGGCTGACGTCCGAGCTCGGCACCCGAGATCCGGAGTCCGCGCTCGAGAAGTGCACCGAGGCGGTCACCGACTGGGGCAGCGGCACCCGGATCGGCGCCTCCCTGAAGGAGTTCAACGACCTCTACGGCAAGCGGGCGCTCTCACGTGGCGCCGTTGTCGTGATCGTCTCGGACGGCTGGGAGCGCCAGGATCCGGAGCTCGTTGGACGCGAGATGGCACGGCTCGCCCGCGCCGCGTACGCGGTCGTCTGGGTCAACCCACTGAAGGGAAATCCGGAGTACCAGCCGCTCGCCGGAGGCATGCGCGCGGCGCTGCCGTACGTCGACCGGTTCCTCTCCGGCCATAATCTGAGAAGTCTGGAAGAGCTGGCAGTCGTACTCGCCGGTATCGAGAGGAGGCATGCAGCATGAAGGAGATCCTGGACGAGGTCGAACTCTGGCGCGAGGCGGGCGAGAAGGTCGTCATTGCCACGGTCGTCGCGACCCGCCGCTCGGCACCACGACCCGTGGGCACGAGCCTCGCGATCTCGGAGTCGGGGAAGATGTGCGGCTCCGTCTCGGGCGGCTGCGTCGAGAGCGACGTGTACGAGAACGCGATGGACGTGATGAGGACGGGTGAGGCGAAGATGCTGAGCTACGGGATCACGGACGACATGGCCTGGAGTGTCGGCCTTCCCTGCGGCGGCGAGATCGACGTCTTCGTCGAGGCCGTCGAGTGAGCCTGCTGCACCGGCTCTCGGAGCTCCGTGACTCGGGCAAGCGGGGCGTGCTGTTCACCGTCGTCGAGGGCGAGGGAATCGGCGGCAAGGAGCTCGTGCTCGAGACGGGCGAGCGCCTCGGCGGCGGTGTGCCAGAGGAGGCGACCGGTCAGTTCGACGAGCTCATGCGGCGCGGACGAAACAAGCTCCTATCGCTGTCCGACGAGTCGAAGGTCTTCGCCGAGTGGTACGGACCGCCGCCGCGTCTGTTCGTCTACGGCGCCGTCGACACCGCGGAATCGCTGTGTCGCGCCGCCAAGCTGCTCGGCTGGACCGCGATCGTCGGCGATGCGCGCGCCATGTTCCTGACGCCCGAGCGGATGCCTTCGGCCGATGTCCTGATCCAGAAGTGGCCCGAGGACGCCGTCGCGGAGCTCGCGCCCGATCACCAGACCGCCGTCGTCGTGCTCACCCACGACGACAAGTTCGACGAGCCCGCCCTGAAGGCTGCGCTCGAGAGCGAGGCGTTCTACGTCGGCGCGCTCGGGTCGCGGCGAACGACCGAGCGGCGGCGGGGTCGCCTGCTCGAGGCGGGCGTGCCGGAGGAGCAGCTGGCGCGGATCATGGGCCCGTGCGGCCTCGACATCGGCGCCGACACCCAGGAGGAGACGGCGCTCGCGATCATGGCCGAGATCCTGGCCGTCCGCGCCGGCCGCGGCGGCGGGCCGCTGCGCGACTCGAAGAACCGCATCCATGTCGAGGTGGCGTAAGCGCACGCGCGTGCCACAGTTGCGCCGGCAGCAGCAGCCACAACGGGAGTTCGCGCAACGCCGCACGCAGGTTGCGCGGCTCGGGCGGGTAGGCAGTCCGCACTCGGACGTGCCGCCGTTGTGTTAGCAGCCGGAGAGCCGCAGCCGCCCGGGGTGCATGCCAGTGCGACGTGACGACGACCACTTCCCGCGCACCGACCCGGCGGATGTCGTCGAGCGCATTGGCAGCGTTGCCGACCGTCGTCCGCGCGTCAGGATCGGCGACGACCTCCCGGGCGGCACCAACCCACGCAGCAGCCATCAACTCCGCCTCCGACCGTGTCCCCGGGACGCGAGCCCAGCCGGAAAGGACGACGACGTCGTCCTCTGTCGCGACCTCTGCCGCCCGTGCGAGCCGGGCGGCCGCGATGGGATGGAGCTCGTCGCTCCCACCGTCCGAGTAGCCGAGCACGACGATGACGCGCCTGGCGCTGTCGTTCACGAGCGGCGACGGTGCAGCAAGCGGAAGAAGATCAGCGTGCCGACCACCGTGAGCACGAGCTTGACGGCCTTCTTCCCCTGCAGCTTCGACTCGCCACTTGCCCGCTCCCGCATCTCCACGGCCACTTCTTCCACCCGCAGCCCCTGGGCCTTCAGCCGCAGCAGCGCCTCCACCTCCGGCGCGCCGCTCACGTACGGCTCGGCCATGACGCACATCGCGGCGGCATTGACCGCTGCCATCCCGCTCGTCGGGTCGTGAAACTCCCGGCCGAGCCGCACTTGCATCGCCTTCTGCAGCAGGCCGATCCCGAAGCGGCGGCTCGCCGAGGGGACGTAGCGCTTCTCGTCGTAGCCCTCGCCGGAGGCAAACCGGGATCCGACCGCGACGTCGCAGGCCCCCGAGCGAACGAGGTCGAGCAGCCGTGCGAGCTCTGCCACCGGATGCTGGCCGTCCGCGTCGACCCGGCCACAGAACGCGTATCCGCGCTCCGCCGCCTCGCGGTAGCCCGCAGCGATCCCCGCCCGCAGGCCCCGGTTCTCGCCGAACGAGACGACGATCGCGCCGGCGCCGCGTGCCACGGCGGTGGTCGCGTCCGTCGAGCCGTCGTCGATCACGAGCACGGCGGCGTCAGGCAGGGTGGCAGCGAGCTCGGCGAGGACGGCGGGGAGGTTCTGCTCCTCGTTCCAGGCGGGGATGAAGACGACGGTGTCCGCCGGAGTGCTCATGCGAGGGAGCGTACAGCGCGAAAGAATCGATGTCGTGTTAGCGTCGGCCTGACAGCATCGAGTCACGAAAGGAGACCGCTGTGCCGGGTATCGACGCGAAGTCGAGCGCGATCTACGACCTCGTCGAGGAGGGCTCGGGCGTCGAGCAGCTCGCGACGGGCTTCACGTTCACGGAGGGGCCGATCTGGCACCCGACCGAGCAGGTGCTCTATTTCTCCGACATGCCGGGGGACATCCGTCGCAAGGTGACGCTCGACGGGACGGTCACCGAGGTTCGAAACCCCTCGTTCAAATGCAACGGGATGACGCTCGACCACGACCTCAACCTGCTCGTCTGCGAGCACGTCACGAGCTCGCTCGTCCGCGAGCGCCCCGACGGCGTGCGCGAGACGCTCGCCTTCCACTGGCAGGGCAAGTACCTGAACAGCCCGAACGACGTCACGGTGCGCTCGGACGGGACGATCTACTTCACCGATCCCTGGTACGGACGCTTCCCCGGTTTCGGGATCGAGCGTGCCCGCGACCTCGGCTGGCAGGGCGTCTTCCGGATTCCGCCCGGCGGTGGTCAGGAGGAGCTCGACCTGGCGGTGGCGCAGGACGAGTTCGACATGCCGAACGGGCTCTGCTTCTCACCGGACGAGTCGTTGATGTACATCAACGACACGCCGCGGGCCCACATCAAGGTCTTCGAAGTCAACGCCGACGGGACGCTCGCGAACGGACGGATGTTCTTCGAGGGCGTCGGGACAGGCGTGATCGAGGAGGGCATCCCGGACGGGATGAAGGTCGACGAGCTCGGCAATATCTGGGTCACAGGCCCGCAGGGCGTCTGGGTGATCTCGCCGGACGGCGAGCACCTCGGCACGATCGAGGTCCCGGAAGCCGTGGGCAACCACACATGGGGTGGGCCCGACTGGCACACCCTTTTCATCCCCTCGTCGTCGTCGGTCTACACGATTCGCACGAAGGTCGGCCCGCGGCGTGAGCCGTACATGAGATAGGAGGATACGATGACTGACCTGATGCTCGTCGACGAGCTCGCGCTCGATCCCGTACGCGCGGCGCTCGTGATCCAGGACCTGCAGAACGACGTGATAATCGAAGGCGGCGCCTTCGCCGAGTCGGGCGCTCCGGCCCACGCGAAGGAGCAGAACGTCGTTGCGAACGTTGCCTCGCTCGCCGAGGCGTGCCGCGCGAAGGGCATTCCGGTGATCTACGTCTGGTATATCGTCGAAGAAGGCGCGCCCGGGCTGAAGCTGAACGCACCGCTGTTCAACGGCGTCAAGGACGCGAACGCTCTGGTTCGCGGCACCTGGGGCGCTGCCCCGGTCGATGGCCTCGAGCCGAAGCCGGGCGACCATGTCGTCGAGAAGATGCGCATGAGCGGCTGGCAGGGCACGCGGCTGCAGAATCTTCTCGACGGCCTCGGCTGCGACACCGTGATCGTCACCGGCGCCTGGACGAACATGTCCATCGAGCACACGGCCCGCACCGGCGCGGACATGGGGTTCAGCATGATCGTGCCCGAGGACTGCTGCTCGACGGTTGACGCCGACTGGCACGCGGCGGCGATCAACTTCGCACTCCAGAACGTGTGTCAGCCGACGAGCGCCGCAGCGGTCAAGGCGGCGATCGGCTAGGCGATGAAGACGAGGGCCGGGCTCTTCCGGGCGGTTGGCGAGCCCCTCGAGGTCGTCGAGATCGATCTGGAGGAGCCCGGCCCGACCGACGTCGTCGTTCGCATCACCGCGGCCGGCATCTGTGGGACAGATCTGCACCAGGTCAAGGGCGAGTGGCAGCGGCCGACGCCGATAATCCTCGGCCATGAGGGTGCGGGAATCGTCGAGGCCGTCGGCTCGGCGGTCACCGCTGTCGCGGTCGGCGACGAGGTCGTGCTCTCGTGGGCGCCGTCGTGCGGCCAGTGCGCCGACTGCGCGCGTCACCGCCCCGCCGCCTGCGTGCCGCTGCATCGCGCGATCGGCAACGGGACGCTCGTGGATGGGACGACGGGGATGTCGCTCGACGGCGCCACCGTGTACCGCGGGACGGCAACCGGCGCCTGGGCCGAGCGGGTCGTCGTCTCGGAGAGGGTCGCCCTGCCGACGAACGGGGCGGTGCCCCTGCGGGAGGCGGCGCTGCTCGGCTGTGCGGCACTGACGGGTGTCGGGGCGGTGCTGTTTGCCGCTCGTGCGACGCCCGGTGGGGTCGCGCTGGTGATCGGAGCGGGCGGGGTGGGGCAATTCGTCGTCCAGGGTGCGCGGATCGCCGGGTGCGAGGCGATCGTCGTCGTCGACCCGGTGGCCTCACGGCGTGAGCAGGCGCTCGCACTCGGCGCGACCCACGCGGTGGCGCCAGATGATCTCAAAGAGGCACTCGCCGGGATCGCCCCGGAGGGAGCCGACTACGGCTTCGACGCGGTCGGCTTCCCCGAGACGAGCGCCACCGCGCTGCGCTTCACCCGCAGCGGCGGCACGACCGTGATGGTGGGCCTGCCGCCGACCGGCCTGCGGCTCGACCTCGACCCCGGCGAGTTCCTGCGCCGGGAGAAGTTCCTCACCGGGACGATGTACGGCTCGGAGGACCCGGCCGTGGCGCTGCCGATCCTGCTCGAGTACGTCGCAGCCGGGAGGCTCGAGCTGGCGCCGCTGCTCGGCGAAGTGTTCCCGCTCGACCGGATCGATGACGCGGTGCAGGCGAGCCTCGAGCTGCCGGCGGGCCGCGTTCTCGTCGAGCCGTAGGGGCCGCGGTCGCCGTGGCAACCGCTCCGCTCTACGGCAGTCCGGCGGAGAGAGCCTCGACCGCCTGCTCCTGCAGGAAGCTCAGGTAGCTGTAGAGCGCCAGGGCGGGTGTGCTCTGGTCGTCGGGGTCGAGCTCGTGGGCGAATGTCTCCTGCGTCACATCCAGCTCCGTGCCGAGGTAGAGGCGGATGCTCTCGAGTGCGCCGAGCCACGCCTCCAGATCCTCCGGCTCGAGGTGCTCCGCGTAGGCGGTCTCCTCGACCACCCGGAGCGCTGCAAGCTTTCCTTCCAGCAACTCGTCGCGCATCAGGCGCCGGTACTCGTCGTCGGCTGCCGCGTCGTCGGTGTAGGCGATGGGGAAGAGGCGACGCAGGCTCGGGTCCTCCGTGCGCAGCAGCTCGCGCATCTGCCGCGGGAGGGAGGCGAGCAGCTCCCTCTCCTCGCGCGGCAGTCGCAGCCGGTACCCGCCCTTGCGGTCGCGCTGGATGCGGTGACCGTTCATCAGTCCTGCCTCAGCGTCGCCCAGAGCCCGTGGGCGTGGAGGCGCGCGACGTCGAACTCGGCCTTCTCCTTCTCGCCGGAGGAGACTACTGCCTTGCCGTCGTTGTGCACCTGCAGCATCAGCTGCGTTGCCTCTTCCTTCGAGTAGCCGAACAGCTTGCGGAGGACGAACGTGACGTAGCTCATCAGGTTGATCGGGTCGTTCCACACGATTACAACCCACGGACGGTCGTGGTCATGCCGCTCGTCCCCGTCCGGCAGCCGCACCTCGACCGGCGCCTCGATCGTCTGGCTCATCGCCCTACTGTGCCTGGCCCTCCTCGGGAGGGCCTGCTTTTTTTATCCGGAACCCCAGATCCTTCGGACGGAGCAGCTCCGAGCCAGGGACCGAGACCACCCCGACCTTGAGCGCGCCGAGCATGACGGCGTGCCAGGCTGGTGTCTTGGCGACGCCGGTCCGCCGCAGCGGCCGCCTCGACGACGTCGCGCGTGCATCTGAACCGCTCGGGAACCGTTCAGACGGGGTCGGCCGAAGCCGCCTCGACTACCCGGCGTCGGCCGAAGAGCCTTCCCATCGCTCCCGATAGTCCTCTCGCACGGGACAGAAGATGTCGATCACCGTCGCCCCGTCCGGCCCGCAGTAGGCGGAGTGCTCGACATGCCCCGGGAGCACGTAGCCCTCCATCGGCCCGAGCTCGTGGGCGACCCCGTCGATCACGAGGGCCTGCATCCCACGCAGCACGATGCCGAGCTGCTCGTGTGGGTGGCTGTGCTCCGGCACCGTGGAGCCGGGGCTGAACTCGATCAGGTTGACCATCGCGCCCTCGCCGAAGAGGGGGCGGCCCTCTACGCCTTCGACCAGGGAAAATGCGGCGACATCGTCGAATCGGACGAACTGAGCAGTCATGGGCTGCAGTATCTCATCGAAGCGCACCCACCCGGAAGCCGGCCGATCCCGAACGGCTATCGTCAGGCGCGTGACTGCACTGGCAGCAGATCTTCTCCGTGACCGTGCCTATGTGGACGGCGCCTGGGTGGAGGCGGATTCGGGTGAGACGTTCCCGGTCGTTGATCCGGCGTCCGGTGTTGTGATCGCGGAGATTCCTCGTCTTGGGGCAGCCGAGACGCGGAGGGCGATCGAGGCGGCGCAGCGGGCGCTGCCGGCCTGGAAGCATCGCACCGCGAAGGACAGGGCGAGGATCCTGCGGCGGCTGGCCGATCTGATGCTGGAGCGCTCGGACGATCTGGCGGCGCTGCTCGTGCGTGAGCAGGGCAAGCCGCTCTTCGAGGCGAAGGCCGAGATCGGGTACGCCGCGTCGTTCTACGAGTGGTTTGCGGAGGAGGCGAAGCGGCTCGACGGGCGAGTGATTCCCCAGCCGCTGGGAGATAGGCGGATCGTCGTGTTGCGAGAGGCGATCGGGGTGACGGCGGGGATCACGCCGTGGAACTTCCCGGCCGCGATGCCGACGCGCAAGTCTGCGCCAGCGCTTGCTGTCGGCTGCACGATGGTCTTGAAGCCGGCCGAGCAGACGCCGTTGACGGCACTCGCGATCGCCGCTCTGGCGGAGGAGGCGGGGGTGCCGCCGGGCGTGTTCTCTGTCGTCACCGGCGATGCCGCCGACGCACCGGCAATCGGCGGCGAGATGACGTCGAACCCGATCGTCCGCAAGCTCGGCTTCACCGGCTCGACCGAGGTCGGTAAGCTCCTGATGGCGCAGTGCGCGGGCCAGGTGAAGAAGGTCTCGCTCGAGCTCGGCGGCAACGCACCGTTCATCGTCTTCGACGACGCCGATCTCGAGGGTGCGGTGGCCGGCGCGATCATGTGCAAGTTCCGCAACTCGGGCCAGACGTGCATCTCGGCCAACAGATTCCTCGTCCAGGACGGGATCTACGACGACTTCGTGGCCGCGTTCACCGACGCGGCGGCTGCGCTGAAGGTCGCAGACGGCTTCAGCGAAGGCGCTCAGGTCGGGCCGCTGATCGACGAGCCCGCCGTCGCCAAGGTCGAGCGACACGTCGCCGACGCGCTCACGCGCGGCGCAGAGCTGCGCCTGGGCGGCAGCCGGATCGAGGGTCAGTTCTTCCAGCCTTCGGTGCTGACGGGCGTGACGATGGAGATGGCGATGAGCTGCGAGGAGACATTCGGTCCGGTCGCGGGGATCAACCGCTTCACGACCGACGCCGAAGCGGTCGCGATCGCAAACGACACCCCCTACGGCCTCTCTGCCTACTTCTACACCCGCGACCTCGAGCGCACCTGGCGCGTCGCCGAAGGCCTCGAATACGGGATCGTCGGGATCAACACCGGCTTCATCTCCACCGAGGTGGCACCTTTCGGCGGCATGAAAGAATCGGGTATCGGACGCGAAGGATCGAGCTACGGCGTCGACGACTGGGTCGAGCTCAAGTACCTCGCGATGGGCGGCATCGGGGAGGCGATCTAGATCATGGTGATCATCGAGCAGCGCGACTATCACGTCTACACGGGAAAACTGCCCGAGCTCGTGCGGCTGTATCAGGAGGAGGGCATCGCGATCCAGATCGAGGTGCTCGGCGGTTTCGTCGGCGCCTTCACGACGGACATCGGCGCACTCTCCATGTACACCAGCATATGGCGGTACGACAGCTTCGCAGAGCGCGAGGAGCGGCGGGCTGCGCTTCAGGCACGGGACGACTGGAAGGCCTTCCTCGCCCGGCTGACTCCGCTGATCCACACCCAGCACAACCGCATCCTCACTCCGACCCCGTTCTCGCTAATCCAGTAGTGGGACCTCGCATGGGCCAGCTCGACGGCAAGGTCGCGATCGTCACCGGCGCGACGCAGGGGATCGGCAACGCGATCGCCCACGGTCTCGCTGCCGAGGGAGCCCGGATCGTCGTCGCCGACCTGCGCGGCGCCGACGAGGCCGCTGCGGCGTTCCCGGACGGCGTCGGGCTCACCGCCGACGTCGCCGACGAGACAGCCGTCCAGGCGCTCGTCGACGAGACGGTCGCGCGGTGCGGCACGATCGACATCCTCGTCAACAACGCCGGGCTGTACGCGTCGCTCGAGATGCGTCCCTTCACGGAGATCCCACTCGATGAGTGGCGCCAGGTGATGGACGTCAACGTTGCCTCGATGTTCCTCACCTGCCGCGCCGTCGTGCCCGTGATGCGCGAGAGCGGTGGCGGCCGCATCGTCAACATCTCGTCCGGCACGCCCTTCCGCGGCGTGCCGTTCCTGCTGCACTACGTCACGAGCAAGGGCGCGATCGTCGCCTTCACCCGGGCTCTCGCGAAGGAGCTCGGCAAGGACGGCGTGCTCGTCAACTGTGTCGCCCCCGGCTTCACGATGTCGGCGGGCGTCGAGGCGCATCCCGAGGTCGTCGAGAAGCTGCGCGACGTTTCGGTGGCCGCGCGCACGATCCAGCGCGACCAGGTGCCGGAGGACGTCGTCGGCGCGGTGGTCTACTTTGCGAGCGCGGGGTCGTCGTTCGTCACGGGCCAGACGATCGTCATCGACGGCGGGCAGTATTTCCACTAGGCGTCGCCTGACGGGACTTCATCGTTCGCGGCCGAGCACGAGGTCGATGCCGGCGAGGATCAGTGTGACCTCCGAAGACCCGAGATGGCCGGCGCGGTCGGACAGAAGCGTGCGATCGACCGTGACGATCTGCAAGACGTTCGCGACGGAGTCCTTCGGCAGCCCTGTGGCTTCGGTAGCGAGTGCGACGTTTCCCGGTGCGCCCGCCCAGTGGAGGTTGCTCGTCAGTGGCACGACGACGACCGTGCGAATGCGGCTGGCGTTGAACGCGTCGCACGAAACGACGACGACCGGGCGCCGGAATCCCGGCCCGGAGCTTGTCGGATCGGCGAGCGCCGCCCAGACGACGTCTCCCTGGGTCACGACCAAGCTGTTCCTACCACTCGCCTCGCTCGAGGGCGCGTCTGCCGGCGGCCGCAAGCCACGGGTCGGGTTCGGTGTCCACGCGGTCCGCGATGTCGTTGAGCGCGCCAGTCACCACGCTCGGCTCACGTTGCGCCAGGTATTCGGTCAACGCGTCCTGGAACACGCGGCTGCGTGAGATCCCGGTTCTGCGCGCGAGGGCATCGGCCCGCTGAAACAGGTCGTCTGGGAGCGATACGGCTGTTTTCATACTTCTAGTATAACCACTCAAGTCGAACCCTTCGCGATCTCGGTCAGTGTTCCCGGCAGTGTGGAGCCCCGTCGAGCCGACGACAAGTTGGCCGAAAGGGCCGTAGCGTGCGTTCGGCGGCACGATAGAGTCGGCCGCGTGAGGCTCTCCCTCTACGAGTTCGAGACGGGTGCCGTGACGGCCGGCGGTGACCGCGTCGTCTACGACGTAGCGAACGACGCCGCGTGCTTCGGCGAGGCGCATGTCGAAGGGCACGCGCTCGTCTGGCAGCTCGACGACACCCCGGAGGAGGCAGAGGACGCACTCCTCTCGCGGCGGGTGCAGCTCGACCCCTTCGCCAAGTGGATCGTGCGCTGCGACCGGGTGGACTTCCCGCCCGGCGGAATCGCCTACCGGCACACCCACCCCGGACCGGGGATCCGCTACCTGCTGCACGGCAGCCTCGAGATTCACACCGAGGGCCAATCGGCCACCTACGGACCGGGCGGCGCCTGGTTCGAATCGGGCCCGGATCCGGTGCTCGCGGAGGCGTCGCAGCACGCGAAGACGGCGTTCGTGCGCGTGCTGTTGCTGCCCGCCGAGTGGGCCGGGAAGCGCACGATCTCGTACGTCGATCCGGCCGACGACTACCTCCCGAAACTCCAGAAAGCCACCGTCTACCTCGAGCACCCCCTGCACCTGCGATGAGGGCCGGCGGAAAGCTCCTCGTCGACCAGCTCGTCGTCCACGGCGTGGACGTGGCGTTCGGCGTGCCGGGAGAGAGTTACCTGGCGGTGCTCGATGCCCTGCACGACGCGCCGGTCCGGTTCGTCTCGTGCCGGCACGAGGTCGGCGCCGCGAACATGGCGGACGCCTACGGCAAGCTGACGGGCCGCCCCGGGATCTGCATGGTCACGCGCGGCCCCGGCGCCACGCACGCAGCCGGTGGGATCCACACCGCATATCAGGACTCGACGCCGCTGATCCTCCTGATCGGCCAGGTCGGCCGCGGGATGATGGAGCGCGAGGCGTTCCAGGAGATCGACTACCGGCAGATGTTCGGGCCGATGGCGAAGTGGGTTGCGCAGATCGATAGCGCCGACCGGATCCCCGAATTTCTTTCGCGCGCCTTCCACGTCGCGACAGCGGGAAGGCCAGGGCCCGTCGTGCTTGCGCTTCCCGAGGACATGCTGATCGACGAGTCGAGCGCGGCCGACGCCGCGCAGTACGCGATCACGCGTGTTCACGCGGCCGAGGCCGACGTCGAGGCCGCTTGGTCTCTCGTCGGCGATGCCAACCGGCCGCTCGTGATCGTCGGTGGGGCACCGTGGAGTGCTGAGGCAAACGAGGCGCTCACGACCTGGTCCGTTGCCAGCGGG
>JBBQRN010000007.1:0-134221 GCA_038214705.1 Gaiellales bacterium
GCGCCGAGATGACGTTCTCGCGCTCCTGCGCCTGGTCGAGCCGCGGCTTCAGGTACGGATCGACGGCGCGCATCTTCTGCCAGAACGGATCCATGTCGACGACGAGGTCCTTAACGATCGGCAGGTTGCCCATCGCCGAGATCACTGGCACCCGGCCCTCCTTGACGACGTCGTACATGCGCACCTTGCAGGCGAGCACGGCGCCGCCGTCCATCCGCATCCCACAGGAGCCGCAGATCATCATCCGGCAGCTCTTGCGGTAGGCGAGCGAGCCGTCGTGCTTGTCCTTGACGAGGTCGAGGCAGTCGAGCAGCGTCGCCTCCTCGGGCGCGTCGACTTCGTACTCGCGCAGCGCGCGGTCGCCGGTCTTCGAGTCGTACCGCCAGATCTTGAGCCCGACCTGCATCGCCACTAGTACGTCCTCTCCATCGGCTCCCATTGCGTCATCCGGACCTCACGGTAGGAGAGATCCGGCCCGTCACCGCTCCAGCGCGAGATCGAGTGCTTGAGGAAGTTCGCGTCGTCGCGCTCCGGGAAGTCGTACGGTCGTGAGTGCGCACCGCGGCTCTCCGTGCGCGCCATCCCCGCCTGGAGCATGCAGGCCGCGACGTCGAGCAGATAGCCCAGCTCGATCGCCTGGGTCAGGTCGCTGTTGAACACATCGCCCTTGTCCTCGATCACGACGCCACGGTCGTAGCGCTCACGGAGGGCGTGGATCACGCCGACCTGTGCCTCCATCTTCTCGGCCCGGCGGAAGACACCGAAGTTGTCGAGCATCGACTGCCCGAGCTCGTCGCGGATCGCCCAGGGGCGCTCGCCGGCGGTGTTCGAGAGCAGCGACTTGACCCACGTTTCGGCGTCAGCGCGCGCTGCCTCACCGCCGCCGCCCGTCGCGGGCGCGCCGAGGGCGTACTCGGCGGCCGCCTGGCCGGAGCGCCGGCCAAAGGTGATCGTCTCCATCAATGAGTTGCCGCCAAGCCGGTTCGCGCCGTGGACGGACACGCACGCGACCTCGCCGGCCGCGTAGAGGCCCTCGACCTCGGTCAGGCCCCAGTTGTCGGTCTCGACGCCACCCATGTGGTAGTGGGCGCCCGGCCGAACCGGGATCGGGGCGTAGATCGGGTCGACACCGGCGTAGGTCATCGCAAGCTCGCGCGAGCCCGGAAGCTTGGTGAGGATCTTCTCCGGCCCGAGGTGGCGAAGGTCGAGATACACCGATCCGTTGACGCCCCGGCCGGCCTCGATCTCGGTCGTCTCCGAGCGGGAAACGACGTCGCGTGAGGCGAGCTCGAGCGCGTTCGGGGCATAGCGCTGCATGAAGCGCTCACCCTCCTTGTTGATCAGGTAGCCGCCCTCGCCCCGGCAGCCCTCGGTGATCAGGATCCCACTCGGGTACATCGTCGTCGGGTGGAACTGCATGAACTCGATGTCCTTGAGCGGCAGGCCCTCGTGCAGCGCCATCGACATGCCGTCGCCGGTGCAAGCGTAGGCGTTCGTGGTCGCGCGATAGAGCCGGCCGACGCCGCCCGTGGCGAGGATCACCGACTTGCCCGTGATCAGCTTGACCCCGCCGTTCATCAGGTCCCAGGAGATGACCCCCGTGCAGCGGCCGTCCTCGATCACGAGCCGGAAGGCGAAGAACTCCTCGTAGACGACCATCCCCTCGGCCATCCGCTTCTGGAGCTGCTCGTAGAGCACCTGGATCAGGACATGACCGGTGATGTCGGCGGCGTAGACCGTGCGGGGCGAGCCCGCTGCCCCGAACGGGCGCTGGTCGAGCCGGCCATCGCTGTTGCGTGAGAACACCGCACCCCAGTGCTCGAGCTGGTAGATGTCGCCCGGCGCCTCGGCCGTGAAGATCTCGATCGCGTCCTGGTCACCGAGGTAGTCGGAGCCCTTGACGGTGTCGAAGGCGTGCTTCTCGGGACTGTCCTCGGCCTTGTTCCCGAGCGCGGCGTTGATGCCTCCCTCGGCAGCGCCGGAGTGGCTGCGCGTCGGGTGGAGCTTCGAGATAACGGCGACCCTCGCCCCGCGATCGTGGGCCTCGATGGCTGCACGCATGCCGGCGCACCCGGCGCCGACGACGAGGACGTCATAAGAAGGATCCATCGCTACTGAAACTACCCGATGGCACCGGTCTGGTCGCCGGAGAGCGGTGATCGAGGCCGTGGTGCGATCCTTGCGCATTCGGGTCGAGGCCTGACCACACCACCCCAGTGCGCTCCTGGCAACGGCCCTTCGCCGCAGGGCCGACAGGCGGTACAGTCGGGTTTCGAGAGGACGAGCTACGACGGGAAGGAATGAACCAGGGATGACGCGCACGACGATCGCTTTCTCACTCGCCGGGATCGTTCTCGTCGCGGCCGCCGTCTCACTCCCCGCAGTCGCACTCGGAAACGCGAGCCGGGCTGCTGCGAACTCGAAGGTCTTCCGCGACTCGATCGGCGAGGATCCGCGCGCGCCGGACATCACGTCGATCGCCGTCTCGAACGACGACACAGGGCTGATCAGGTTCAAGATCGCGATCTCCAACCGGCGGGCGCCGACCGACCAGAGGCTCGTGTTGATGTTCCTCGACACCGACCGCTCGACAAAGACCGGTGACGCCCAGACGGGCGGAGCCGACTATGCGATCCAGATCGTCCCGGGCGATGCGGCGTTGTTCAAATGGAACGGCTCCGACTACGTCGCACCTCCGTCGCAACAGTCGCTGTCGTCCGCGTACGGGCGGACAGGGGCGACGATCAAGGTGGCCGCGGCGGAGATCGGCAAGACCAGGAGCTTCAACTTCCGCCTCGTCGCGCTCTCGGGTCCCGCGCTCGACGCGAAGGGCCAGCTCGACGCGACGAACACGCGCCGTGACCTGGCGCCTGACCGGGGCAAGGGGTTCTACGCCTACGACGTTCGCACGACTCTCACGTTGCGCGCCATCGACGAGGTCGTCAGTCCTCAGCCCGCTCGCGCAGGCCGGTCGTTCTCGGTCGGTCTCGCCGCCACCGAGAGCGACACGGGCGGCCTCGTCGAGCAGGCTCGCGTGACGTGCGCAGCGCGCCTTGGAGGCACTAGCCTGCAAGCTACCGCCAGCAGGCTCACGAACGGGATCGCCGTCTGCGTCTGGTCGATTCCGAAGACGGCGCGGGGCGAGGCGATCCGGGGCACGGTCTCGGTCGCGAAGAACGGCGCTCGCGTGACGCGGGCGTTCCGGGTGCCGATCTCGTAACGGCTTCTACCCGACGAGCTTTCCGCCGAGCGTCCCGGCGAGCTTCCCACGCCGAAGCCCGACGAGACCCTTCGCCGCACTCGTACCGCCAACGCGAAGGGCGCCCTCGAAGCCGAGCGGGAGACCCGAGCCGACGCGACGGAGCTCGCCGCTGACCTCGACGCCGGGCGCGATGCCGTAACGGATGAGGCGGAAGCCCGACCGCTCTTTGCCGACGATCTTCCCGCTGGTCAGGCCCGTGACCGAGAACGACGAGCCGTCGAACGCCATCAGCCACATCGCGCTTGCCTCGGCGACCGTCTTCCTGACGAGCGTGAGCGTGGCGCCCGGGTCGAGCTGCCGGGGCGGCGGGCGGTTACTCCTCGGATACGCCCCGATCGGATTGACCAGGAACTTCGGTCGATCGCACCGAGCCTTGACCACCTTGCCCATGATCCAGTCCCTCACAACGAGCGGCGCGCAGAACGACGGATCGGCGCCGGCCACGCTGTGACCGACGGTCGGCACCACCAGCACCTTGCCCTGAGGAAAGAGCGCGGCGACCTCTACGGCGCTCGACGTCGGCGTCCGCATGTCGTAGGCGCCGCTGAGGGCGAGCACGGGGACGTCGGGGAGCGGCCCACTGCCGAGCGGGGGGGTCGGGACGGCCGGGTTCGGCCAGCGCAGGCAGAGGTTCGCGTTCCCGAGATCGATCGCCCAGCTGCCGAAGGGCCCGAGCGTGCCGGCGGGCAACGATGCGACCGCATTCTCGAGCTGTGCTGGGCGCTCGGGGAGCGCGCCGCCGGGCGGCCAGGGGAACGGCCCGTCCGCACACACCGTCGCCGCGAAGAGCGCGGAGCTGAGGCTGTTCGCCGGCTCGAGGTTACTGATCGCGTCGAGGCGATGAAGCCGAAGCAGCGGCTGTGGGTCGCCGATCCGGGCGGCGTGCACCGCGGCCGGAAGTTGCGCCGCGAGGCCCGGGCTGAGGTCGGAGTCGACCACGATCGATACGAGCTCGATTCCGCCCACGCGGTCGCTGACGCGCTTGCCGCTCGGGAGCAACACGGTGCCCCGAGCGGGCTTCGCTGCGAGCCGGTTCGCGAGCGCCACCACGTCGCCTGCATAGTTGGAGGTCGCTCCCCTGCAGACCCCACCCGCGCAGTAGTCCCGGAGCGCCTTCGGCATGTCGCGCAGAACGTTCGCCTGGTAGGGATCGGGCAGGTCGGTCGGCAGGACCGAGTCGAGCAGCAGCCGCTCCACATGAGTCGGGTACGCCAACGCGTAGGCCAACGCGAGCTTCGTACCGTACGACGTCCCCCAGAGGCCGATCCTGTCGGCGCCGATCGCCACCCGTACCGCCTCGATGTCCTCGGCGTGGTCGTGCGTGCTGTAGAAGTCGCGGGCAGGCCCGATCTGCCCTGCGCACGACTCGCCCAGTGCGTCCTCGCCGCCAAAGCCGGTGTTGGCCTGAAGCGGCGCGCACCGGAGCAGACCGGAGTCGCCGGTGCCCCGGTTGTCGAAGGCGACGAGCCTGTAGCCGGGGAAGAGGAACCGGTAGAGCAGGACGGAGTCGGGTGAGGAGAGCTCGAAGGAGTGCGCCGACCCCTGACCGGGGCCGCCGGCGAGCAGGAACATGACGCCGCGCTCGGGGCCGACCGCGGGCAGGGTCTCGACGCGGAGAGCGATCGTGCCGGGCAGGGCACCGGCGCGGTCGATCGGCACGATCACCTTCGAGCACACAACCGCCGAGGTCCCGTGGCAACCGGCAGCCGCAGTCGTCCGTCGCGCCACGCTCGTTCCTCGTCCCGCCGCGTTTAGGCGAGCGGACGCCTGCGCGGCCTGGGCTGCGCCGGGCGACGCGTGGAGCAAGGCAGCGGGTGGGCCGGCGGTCGTCGAAGCGCCGACCGAGGCGACGACTGCGCCGCAGAGGGCCAGCACGGCCGTACCCGAGATCGCCCGAAGGCTCATCCGCTTCACGCTCGAGGTCCTCCTGCCGCGACGCGCGCATCCGCCTCGGCCGCGAACCGCTTCTCGAAGTTCTGCGTGAACAGGGATGCGAGCTCGAGCGCCTTGGCGCCGTACGCATCCGGGTCGCTCCACGTCGACCTCGGATCGAGCAGCGAGCCCTCGACACCCGGCACGACCGTCGGCACCTCGAACCCGAACGTGTCGTCGGTGCGATAGGCGACCTCGTCGAGCTCGCCCGACAGGGCCGCGTGCAGCAGCCGGCGCGTTGCCTGGATCGGCATCCGATGCCCGACGCCATACGGCCCCCCCGTCCAGCCGGTGTTGACGAGCCAGACGGTCGAGCCGTGAGCGTCGAGCTTCTCGCCCAGCATGTCCGCGTAGACAGCCGGTGGCTGCGGCAGGAACGGCGCCCCGAAGCAGGTCGAGAAGGTCGGCTGCGGCTCCTGGACGCCGATCTCCGTCCCGGCGAGCTTGGCGGTGAAGCCTGAGAGGAAGTAGTAGAGCGCCTGGTCGCGCGTCAGTCGCGCGATCGGCGGCAGGATCCCGAAGGCATCGGCCGTCAACATCACGACCGAGGTCGGGTGGCCGGCCAGCTTGGTCGGAAGCGCATTCGAAATGCGCTCGAGCTTGTAGGCGGCGCGCGTGTTCTCGGTTCTGGATTCGTCGTCGAGGTCGATCACGCCGTGGTCGTCGACGGCCACGTTCTCGAGCACGGTGCCGAACGTCCTCGTCGTCGCGAAGATCTCGGGCTCGGCCTCGGCCGAGAGGTGGATCACCTTTGCGTAGCAGCCACCCTCGATGTTGAAGATGCCGTTCGAGCCCCAGCCGTGCTCGTCGTCGCCGATCAACGACCGGGTCGAGTCGGCCGACAGCGTGGTCTTGCCGGTTCCCGAGAGGCCGAAGAAAACGGCGACCCGCCCATCCTCACCGACGTTCGCCGAGCAGTGCATCGGCATCACGCCCTCGAGCGGCAGGCGATCGTTCATCAACGTGAAGATCGACTTCTTGATCTCACCTGCATAGAACGTGCCGCCGATCAGCACCTCACCGCGGGTCGGGTGCAACGCCACGAACGTGCCCGTGCGCGTCCCGTCCTCGTCCGGTTCGGCCTCGACGCCGGGCGTGTGGAGGACGACGACATCGGGCCGGAACGAGGTCGCCTCCTCGGGCGCGGGGGTGATGAACATCGTCTTGGCGAAGAGGGCGTGGTAGGGATTCCCGGTGATCACGCGCACGCCGATCCGATGCACCGGGTCCGCCCCGGCGAACGCATCCACGACGTACAGCGGATCGAGCGTGCCGAGGTGGAGACAGACCTTTGCCCGGAGGCCGTCGAAGTGATCCTCCGACAGACGGTTGTTGACCTCGCCCCACCAGATCCGATCGCGTGAGCCGTCCTCGTCGACGATGAACTTGTCCCGGGGCGAACGGCCGGTGAAACGCCCGGTATCGACCACCAGCGGCCCACCATGCGCAAGCACTCCAAAGCCACGCTTCAGTGCGTCGGTGTACAACATCGCCGTCGTGGGGTGCCAGACGACGGCCCCCGGTGCGTCGATGCCGTGGCTTGCGACCTGAGTGTCAGACAGAGGGGTCGTCGTCATCGGTGACATCTCCTGGTGAGGTCGGCGGGGAAGGTGGCGGCGCAGCGGGCCGGCGGCTCCGCGCAGCGCGGATATCGTACGTACGGCGACGGTGCCATGCCGTGTTCCTGCACGGCCACCGGATCAGGCAAGGCCGGCAACCGCACTCTGGGCGTCAGGCTCGACGTCGGCGTCCCGTGCGACCAGGAGCGCATAGCGTCCACCGGCGTCGAGCAACTCGTCGTGCGTCCCCGTCTCCGCAACCTGGCCTCGGTCGAGAACGACTATCTGATCGGCGTCGCGGACAGTCGACAGCCGATGCGCGATCGCGATCGTGGTGCGTCCCTCGGCAAGTCGCTCCAGCGCCTCCTGCACGAGCCGTTCCGTCTGAGTGTCGAGCGCCGAGGTCGCCTCGTCGAGCACGAGAATCGGGGGATTGCGGAGAACCGTTCGGGCAATCGCCATCCGCTGCCGCTCTCCGCCCGAGAAGCGGTAGCCGCGCTCCCCGACGACGGAGTCGGAGCCGTCCGGTAGCGATGCGATCAGATCATGGATCTGGGCGGCGCGGGCCGCCTCCTCGACCTCCGCGTCGGTCGCCTCCGGCTTCGCGAAGCGGAGGTTCTCGCGCACGGTCGCGTGAAAGAGGTACGTCTCCTGCGAGACGACGCCCACCGCGGCTGCAAGCGACTCGAAGGTCAACTCGCGCACGTCGATCCCGTCGATCGAGACGGTGCCCTGGGTGGCGTCGTACAATCGGGCCACGAGGTACCCACAGGTCGTCTTGCCCGACCCGGTCTCGCCGACGAGCGCGGTCTTCGTTCCTGCGGGGACGGTGAAGGAGACGTCCTTCAGCGTCCATGCGTCGTCGTCGTAGCGGAAGCAGACCCGGTCGAACGAGACGTCACCCTTCGGGCTGTCGAGCTCGCGCGTCCCGGGGACGATGTCGATCGGCTGGTCGAGATAGTCGAAGATCCGGTCGAAGAGGGCGAGCGAGCTCTGCACCTCGAGCTGGACTCCGAGCAGGCCGCCGATCGGGAAGAAGAGCCGCGTCTGAAGAGTGGTGAAAGCGACGAGCGTTCCCGTCGAGACGACGGCCGCGCCGTTGGCCTGGGTCCAGCCGGCGAACCAGAAGACGAGGGCCGGCATCACCGCGAACGTCATCTGGATCGCTGCCATCATCCAGCGGCCCGTCATCCGGCTTCGCACCTCGAGGTCGGCGAGGCGGCGCGACTCGTCGGAGAAGCGCTCCGCAAGGTCGCCCGAGCGGCCCATCGTCTTGCCCAGCAGGATCCCGGAGACAGAGAGCGACTCCTGCACGATCGAAGAGACGTCGGCGAGCGACACCTGCCGTTCGGCTGTCACCTTCTTGCGCTGGTCGCCGACGCGCTTGGTCAGCCAGACAAAGATGGGCAGCAGAATCAGGGCGAAGATCGCAAGACGCCAGTCGAGCAGGACCATGGCGACCACCGTCGCGATCACCGTCGTCACGTTCGAGAGCACCGATGTGGCGGTCGAGGTGACGACCGTGTCGATCCCGCCGATGTCGTTCGCGATCCGGCTCTGGATGTCGCCCGTGCGGGTCCGCGTGAAGAACGCGAGCGAGAGACGCTGGAGGTGCTTGTAGACCGAGGTGCGGAGGTCGTGCATGACCGCCTGGCCGACCGTGTTCGAGAGGAGTGTCTGATAGACGCCGATCGCGCCGGTGACGATTGGGATCAGGATCATCCCGGCGACGAGAGCGGTCAGGAGCCGCACGTTGTTGTCGGGGATCGCCGTGTCCAGGACACCGCGCAGTAGGAACGACGGAATCACGCCGAGGATCGCCGAGAAAACGATCAGGGTGAGGACGACGACGAGCGTGCGACGGTACGCCTGGAAGAGCGGGAAGACACGGCGCAGGTTGGCCTTGCGCACGGCCGGGTCAGCCGGCCGCTGCGGCGGCTCGGTAGGAGCATCGGGGCCGAAGCGGCGTCCAGGCACCTGCCTAGAGTGCCTGTCGAGGTGGGGGCTGCGTCGGCCGGCAGCGAGTCAGGTGCCGAGCGCCTCGACGGCGGCCTGCAGGTGGTCGGTCAGCGCCCGGGCCAACTCGCCCGTCGGCTCCTCGCGTTCGACGGGGATCGGCTCGCCGATCAGCGCCACCAGCCGGGGGAAGCCGAACCGGCCGCCGCCGAGCGCGCTCCGCGTGCCGAGCAGGCGCACGGGCAGCAGCGGCACGCCCGCGGCGAGCGCCATTCGCGCAGCGCCGCGCAGCCAGGGGCCCTCGCGCATGACGCCACCCTCGGGGAAGATGCCGACCACTTCGCCGTTCTCGAGGGCGTCGATCGCGGCGCGAATCGCCGCCACGTCGCTCCCTCCTCGTTCGACCGAGATCGCCTCGACGCTGCGAAGCCACGATGGCAGCAACGGCACGCTCCACAGCTCTGACTTCGCAAGAAAGCGGATCGAACGCGGGATCGCTGCCGCGAGCACGAACGGGTCGAGCATCGAAGCATGGTTGCCCGCGACGACGAACCCGCCGCTCTCCGGCACCTGCTCTTGGCCGCGCACCTCCAGCCGGTAGACGGCCCCCACGACCGGCGTCAGCGTTCGCCGATAGGCCTCGTAGCTCAATAGCCCGGACGAACCGAAGGGAACTCGGGCAGCATGTCGTTAGCCGAGTGGGTGAGCACGATCTGCATGTCGCGGAGCGAGCGGATCGCAAAGCCTGCCTCGCAGTAGGCGAGGTAGAAGCGCCAGATCCGGAGGAAGCGGTCGTCGTAGCCGAGCTCCCGGAGCCTCGCCTCGTTGCGGTCGACGTTTTCGCTCCACTCGCGCAGCGTCCGCGCGTAGCCGTAGCCGATCTCCTCGACGCCGTAGACCTGCAGCCGCGTCGAGGCCACGGCCTTCGCGATCGCCTCGAGCGAGGGCAGGAGCGATCCGGGGAAGATCGTCTGCTGGATCCAGTCAGCGCGACGGCGGTAGCGCTCGAAGCGCCAGTCCGGCACGCCGATCGTCTGGACGCACGCGAGCCCACCCGGCGTGAGCAGCCGGTCGATCGCAGAGAAGTAGTTCTCGTATTCGGCGAGCCCGATTGCCTCGAACATCTCGATCGAGACGATCTGCGTGAAGCGCCCCTCGGTCAGCCGGTAGTCCTGCTCGCGGATCTCGATGCGATCGTCGAGGCCTGCTGCGCCGACCCGCTCGCGCGCCAGCTTGGCCTGGCTCGGCGAGAGCGTCAGCCCCGTGACGCGGCAGCCGTACTCGGTCGCCGCCTGGATCGCGAAGCCGCCCCAGCCGCAGCCGATCTCGAGCACGTGATCGCCGGGACCGAGGCGGACCTTCTCGCAGATGTGCCTGATCTTTGCCCGCTGCGCCTCCTCGAGCGTCATGTCGGGCCGCTCCCAGTACGCGCACGAGTAGGCCATCGTCGGGTCGAGCATGAGTGAGAACAGATCGTTCCCGAGGTCGTAGTGCGCCAAGATGTTGTCCCTCGCGGCGGTCACGGTTTGGCGAGGCCGGCCGTCGGGCCGGAGCTCCTGAAGCCGGTAGAGCCGCTTCAGGGTGGGGTGCTCCGCTCTCGTCTCGAGATTGCGGCCGACGAGAGAGAAGAGCCCGACCAGGTCGTCGCAGTCCCAATCGCCGTCGACGTACGACTCGCCGAAGCCCACTCTGGTGCGCGTGCCGAGCTTGCGCCAGAAGGCATCCGGCCGGCGGATCTCGATGGCGATCGACGGCCCCTGGCCGTCTCCGAAGCGGCGACCGAGCCCGTCGGGATAGCGAAGGACGACCTCCCCCCCCTCGAGCGCCGAAAGAGCGCGAAACGCGAGGCGCCGGGCGACGTCTGCCGCGATCCTCACGGCCGCACCGAGCCCTTGCCGGGAACGAAGGGAGGCTTGCGATAGAAGCGAGTGCGCTTGAGCCAGAGGCGGGCCGCCTGCCAGTGGATCCGTCCCAACACGCGGGCCGGCATCAGCGGGTAACGGACGAGCACCGACCGCAGCGAGCGCCCGGTGAGCGGCATCCTCCGCGCGTTCAGCGTCGCGTGGAAGTCCCGGCTGCCCTCCTCGTGGACGTCCATTCGAATGCCGAGGCGCTCTCCCGGCTCGGAGAACCACCACGTGTAGGACTGGTCCATTGGCATGAAGGGCGAGACGTGCAGTTGCTTGTTGGTTGCGAACACCGTGCGCCCACCCGCTTCGGCACCGGAGGAGGGCAGCAAGACATACGGGTACGTCTCACCGAACGTGTTGTTCACCTCCGCGACGATGCACGCGAGCGAGCCGTCTCCGTGCCGACACCACCAGAACGAGACCGGGTTGAAGACGTAGCCGAGCACGCGGAGGTTCGTCAACACCTGGATCGAGCCGTCCGGGCCGAGGTCGATCGCGTGCTCGGCGAGCAGCAGGCGGATGTCGACGTGGTCGGCGTCGTGGAAACTCGTGACGGCCCGCCGGTTCCATCCGAACAATGGCAGCCGCCGATCGAGGGCCGGCAACTCGGCCAGGTCGAGATAGGCCATGTAGACGGGGTACCGGAAGACATGGTCGTGCGGTGAGCGGCGGGCGTGCATCACCGTTCCGACGTAGAGCGCGCTCCTCACCACGCCACCCCGAAGGCGGCGGCGGCCCGCAGGCCGGACGCGAGCCCGTCCTCGTGAAACCCGTTGCCCTGCCAGGCACCGGCAAAGGCGGTGTGCCGTACGACGCGGCGCGTGCGGGCCCCCTCGGTCGCGGCGAGGCTCGCGAAGGTCATCTGCGGATGCTCGTAATCGATGACGGCGAGTACCTTCGCACTCTCGATCTCCTCCGTGCGGTTGAGCGTGACGCAGTACTGGATCCCGGGACCGAGCTTCTGCAGGCGGTTCAGCGAGTACGTCAGCGTCGGCAACCCCGCGAAAATCCCGCACCCGGGAGACTGGTAGTTCCAGGACGAGCGGTCGGACTCACGGTGGGGCAATAGACGGGAATCGGTGTGGAGGACGGTCCCGTTGCTCGTTGTGGCGAAAGGGGAGAGAAGCTCGCGCTCGTCGGCCGCTGCGTCCTCGAGCAGCGCCAGGGCACGGGGGGCGCTCGTCGCCACGACGACGCCGTCGAAGCTCCGGACGGAACCGTCCCTCGTTCGCACCTCGACACCCGCCTCCGTCCTTCGGAGCGACCGCGCCGCCGTGGCGAGGTGAACCGGCACCCCGATCCGGTCGAGCAGCGCCTGAACGTAGGTGCGGCTCCCTCCCGTAACCGTGCGCCAGCGCTCCCGCCGGAGTCCGAGCATCCCATGGTTGCGAAAGAAGTCGATCCCGGCGGAGGCGGGGAATGCGAGCGCTTCCCCCGGTGCCGTCGACCACAGCGCCGCGGTCATCGGCACCAGGTAGTGCCAGCGAAACGACTCCGAGTAGCCCTCGTCGGTGAGGAAGCGATCGAACGACTTTCCGCCGGTGTCGGCGTCGCCGGCGGTCCGGAGGAACCGCAGGATCTCGCGCAGCAATCCCGGCCCGGCCCGCCACGGTCGCCGGCTCGACCATTCCAGGCCACAGCCGCACGACATCGAGAACGACATCTCGGACGGCTGCGTCGCGACGTCTAGCTCGCGAAAGAGCCGTGTCAGGCTCGGATAATTCTTCTCGTTGTGAACGAGGAACCCCGTATCGAGGGCGAGCGACTCGTGCGTGACCGTGTTCGCGTGCCCGCCCGGGTACCCGTTCACCTCGAACAGCTCCACCTCGTGCAGCCGTCCGAGCGCGTACGCCGCGCCAAGGCCGGCGATGCCGGTACCGATGATCGCTATCTTCATCTCAGTGCTGATTCGATCGCGAAGCGCACATTGGATGACAGATCATGTCTGAGGCAGTCGAACTCACCGCGGGCGACGTCTCGATCGCGACCGTTCGCGAGCACACGACGCGCGCCAGCCAGGTCGTCACGATGCTTGCGATCGTGATCCCGCCGCTCGGGATCGTCGCCGCCGCGATCGGGCTCTGGGGGATTGCCCTCTCGTGGATCGACGTCGCCGTGTTCCTCGTGCTCTACGTGCTCACCGGCCTCGGCACCACGGTCGGTTTCCACCGCCTCTTCACCCACCGGAGCTTCGAGACGACGAAGACCGTGCGAGCGACCTTCGCGATCCTCGGCTCGATGACGATCCAGGGGCCGGTCACGCAGTGGGTCACAGACCATCGCAAGCATCACGCGCTCTCCGATCGGGAGGGCGACCCGCACTCGCCCCATGCCGGATTTGCTCCCACCGCCTGGGGAGCGCTGAAGGGCTTCTGCCATGCGCACCTCGGGTGGCTCTTCCACCTCAAGGGAATGGAACGGGGCGACCACTACGGGAAGGATCTCTACGACGACCATCTGATCCGACGAATCGACAGGATGTACTTCCTCTGGGTCGTGCTCACCTTCGCGGTGCCGTTCGCCGTCGGCTACGCGGTCGGGGGCGCGAGCTGGAAGCTGGGCCTCGAGGTACTCGTCTGGGGCGGCCTGATCCGGATCTTCGCCTACCAGCACGCAACGTTCTCGGTCAACTCGATCTGCCACATGTTCGGTCGCCGGGCGTATCGCTCGCGCGACGAGAGCCGGAACAACTGGATGGTCGCCGCGTTGACCTTCGGCGAGGGCTGGCACAACAACCACCACGCCTTCCCCGCCTCGGCCCGACACGGCCTCGACCGGTTCCAGCTCGACATCGCCTGGATCACGATTCGCAGCCTCGAGAAGCTCGGTCTCGCCTGGGACGTGAGGCTCCCGACGCCGGGTCAACGCTCGCGGCGGCGGCTCGCCTCCTGAAACGCCCCGAGGCGCTCGCCAACCCGGGTGACCCACACCTTCGAACGCGGGAGGGGAAGCAGCGCGCCGGAGCCTCGGCGGAGCGCGGCCCCGTGCAGCCCGCGGGGGATCAGCGTGTACGAGCCGCCCGCCGCGATCGACTGCACCCGGTCGAACCCGCGCCTCGAGCTTGCAGCGCTCACTCCCGGAATCCCCGGCAGATATCGATCCCACGAGCCGTGCAGCACGTCGAATCGCTTGCCGGCGAGGCCGTCGAGAGGGAGGCGCTCGGGGATCCAGGGAGCAAGGCCGAGCACGGAGTCGACTTGCGGATGCGCCGCCACTCCGATCGAGACCGCGCCCCCCATCGAGAAGCCGACGAGCAGCGACGGGCTAGCGACGAGGTCGAGGGCGGCTCGCGCGTCGGCCATGCAGCTGTCGAGTTCGTTCCACGTCTTGACCCGGTAGCGCACCTCGGCGAAGGTGATATCCGGGAAGCGCGGCCCAAGCTCCCGGGTCAGCAGCTCGCTCGTGGCGCTCCAGGAGCCGGCTACAGCCCGCGCTGAGCCGCCGTTGACGAAGATCGCGGCGAGCGGGGCACCCTCGTTGTGCAGGCGCGCCTCCGCCCCGCTCGCGAGGGCGGCGAGGCGCGTCATCGCGAACTCACCGTCTGGGCAGGGGTACAGCCGACCGTGGCATCGGTAACGGCCTGCGCCCGCTCGAGGTAGCCCCGCTCGCTGCCGTGCAGCCCGTCGGGGGCGAGCAGGTCGGGGTTCGACTCGACCATCTTTGCCCATTCGACGATTCGAAGCCGACGGTTCGTACGGGCCGCCACGCGCAGCACGTCGTTGAAGGCGTCGCTCGAGGCACCATCCCGCCAGATCGTGGCCCAGGCGACACATCGATTGGGGCCGATCAGCTGCAACACGCGGGCCACGTTCGCCCGGAACGAGTCGACGGCAGTCGGAGAATCGTTCGTGCCCAGGCTGACGACGACGTGCGACGAGAGCGGCGGGCGGCCCGCCCGAAGCTCGGCGATCCCCTCGGGTGTCGAGCGCCCGACGATGTCGTCGGCAACGACTCTCCAGCCGGGCAGGGTCTTCGGCAGGTAACGCTCGACGCCGACGTTGAGCGAGTCTCCGAGGAGCGTGACGGTGCCACGAACCGGCTCCAGAGGCTTCGTCCGGGAGCGCGCGACGACGAACAGCGCCCCCAGCGCCAGGGCGACGAGAAGCACGGCGAAGAAGAGCGAAGATCGCATCAGGCAGGCAGGTGCGGCGTTGGGGCGAATCCGGCCGGGTGGACTTGAACGACTCGATTGAGCAATTCCTCGGCAGCCCGGGCCTGTCCGAGTCTACCCGGCGTGCCTACGCGGCCGATCTTGCCGATTTCGGCGGCTGGCTGGTGCGGGGTGGCCTTGTGCTCGAGCAGGTGGACGTTTCGACTCTGGCGGCATACACCACCGAGTTGGGCAGGGGACGTCGCAACCTCGCGCCGGCAACGATCGCGCGCCGCCTGGCCGCGGTTCGCTCGTTCATGCGCTTCACCCTGGGCGCCGCGCACGTCCCCGAGATCGCGCTGCCGCCACGCCGCCGGCGTCGCCTGCCCGACGCACCGAAGCTCGCCGACGTCGAGGCCCTGGTCGCGGGGGCCGCCGGTGACGCGCCGCTCGACCTCCGCAACGAGGCGATCCTCGAACTTGCGTACTCCTGCGGGTTGCGCAGCGCGGAGGTGGTCGGGCTGCGGCTCGGCGACGTCGATTTCGAGCAGGAGAGCGTCCACGTGCTCGGCAAGGGGGCGCGGGAGCGAGTCGTACCGCTCGGCGAGCGGGCGGCCTGGAAGGTCGCCGTCTACCTCCGCGCCGGCCGGCCGTTGCTCACGCGCGGGGCGTCCGACACCCTGTTCCTCTCCGTCCGAGGCCGCCCGCTCGACACGTCGTCCCTCCGACGGTTGATGCGCAACCCGCACCGCCTGCGCCATGCCTACGCGACGCACCTTCTGGAGGGCGGAGCTGACCTGCGTACGATTCAGGAGCTGCTCGGCCACGCCTCACTCTCGACGACGCAGGTCTACAGCCACGTCGACGCTCGCCGGCTACGGCGGGTGTACGACTCGAGTCATCCCCGGTCGTAACGCAGGAGGGCCAGAGAGCACGCCGAATCGGGTCCAGCCGCATGACGACCGTACCGACCCCACCCGCTGCGACGGCGCCCGACCCCGACGTCGAGCGCTACCTCCTCCAGCTCGCCGCGCAGCGCTCGCCGCGGACCGTGGACGCCTACCGGCGCGACCTCGCGGCCGCGGCGCTGTCCATCGACGCCCCGCTCTGCGGTGCAACGTCGGCCGACCTCGATGGCTGGGTTGCCGAAATGCGCGCTGCCGGCCTCGCCTCGTCCACGATCGCGCGCCGGATCGCGGCCGTCCGCTCGTACTACCGGCACCAGCAGCTCCTCGGCCTCCGCGCCGACAACCCCGCCGCAGAGGTGGCGACGCCGAAGCGGACGCGCAAGCTGCCGCGAACGCTCTCGCCGGGCGAATCGGAGCGCCTGATCGAGGCGGCCAACGGTACGACGCCACGCTCGATGCGCGACAGGGCGCTCGTCGAGCTGATGTACGGAGCCGGTCTTCGCGTCTCGGAGACCGTCGGGCTCGCGCGCACCTCGGTCGACATCGACGCGCGCATCGTCCGCGTGATTGGCAAGGGCGACAAGGAGCGGCTCGTGCCGCTCGGCCGTCCCGCCGCCGAGGCCGTCCGACGCTACCTGGCGCTCGGCCGGCCGCACCTCGACCGCCGCTACCGGCCCGACCTGTTCCTCAACGCCCGCGGTGGCGCACTGACTCGGGCCGGAGCGTTCATGATCCTGCGAAAGCTCGCCGAGAAGGCCGGGCTCGAGCCCGAGCGCGTTCATCCCCATCTTCTACGCCACTCATTCGCTACGCACCTGCTCGAGGGAGGTGCCGATCTCCGCTCGGTGCAAGAGATGCTCGGCCACGCCGATCTTTCGACGACCGAGCTCTACACACACGTCTCCGATCGCCGCCGGCGTGAGAGCTACTTCTCGGCCCATCCGCATGCACGCCAGCCCGCGCCGCGGCAGGACGACACAGCCTCCTAGCCGTCGGCCGCCGCATCGACGAGCGCGCGCGCCGCAGCGACCGTCTCGGCCGTCGCGGCGACGAGCGTGACGTGCCCGAGCTTGCGGCCCGGTCGGGGCTCCTTGCCGTACAGGTGAAGGTGGGCACCGGGGAGCCGAAGCAGCTGCTCCGAGGCCGGCGCGCCGCCGATCAGGTTCAGCATCACGGCCTCGCCGACCGCGGCCGTCGAGCCGAGAGGGAGCCCGAGGATCGCCCGCAGGTGGTTCTCGAACTGGCTCGTCACGGCACCGTCGATCGTCCAGTGGCCCGTGTTGTGCACCCGTGGCGCGAACTCGTTGGCAAGCAGGTTGCCACCCACGTCGAAGAGCTCCAACGCGAGCACGCCGACGTAGTCGAGCTCATCGAAGAGGCGGAGCGCGAGATCCTCCGCCGCGAGCTGTGGCGCTTCGGGGGCGGGCGCCCGCGAGACGCGGAGGATCCCGCCACGATGCTCGTTCTCGGCGAGCGGCCAGAACCGGGTGTCGCCGTCGCGCCCTCGAACCGCGACCACCGAAAGCTCCCGGTCGAACGGCACGATCTCTTCGGCCAGCTCTCCCGAATCGATCGGTTCGTCGTGCTCGAGCCGCCGCTGGCCCTTGCCGTCGTAGCCGAGCCTTCTCGACTTGACGAGCGCTGGCAGCCCGGTCTCGGCGGTACTGCCGAAACGTGCGGTCGGGATCCCGAGGCGCTGGAAGAGCTGCTTCTCGACGAGCCTGTCCTGGCCGAGCTCGAGGGCAAGCGGCGACGGGAGAGCTCCGACGGACCGCGCCGCCTGGACGGGAACGTTCTCGAACTCGTAGGTGACGACCGCCGCGCCGTCGGCAAGGCGCGCCAGGGCGCCCGGGTCGTCGTAGGCTCCGACGACGAGCTCGCCGACCTCGGCTGCCGGCGCATCGGGCGCCGGGTCGAGGAACCGAAACCGGAGCCCGAGCGGGATCCCGGCGAGGCCGAGCATGCGACCGAGCTGGCCGCCGCCGACACAGGCGACGAGGGTCATGCAGCCGGATCGGGCGCGTCGAGCACCGACTGCGTCTGCGCGGCTCGGAACACCGCAAGCCGCGCGCGAATGCCCTCATCAGCGCGGGCCAGGATCGCCGCCGCGAGGAGAGCCGCGTTGATCGCACCGCCGCGGCCGATCGCGAGGGTGCCGACCGGCACCCCGGCGGGCATCTGCACGATCGAGAGCAGCGAGTCCATCCCCTTCAGCGTCTTTGTCTCGACAGGCACGCCGAGCACCGGCAGCGCCGTCTTCGCCGCTGCCATGCCGGGGAGGTGAGCCGCTCCGCCAGCTCCCGCGATCAGCACCTGGAGGCCGCGCCCTTCGGCCGACTCGGCGTACTCGAAGAGGAGATCCGGGGTGCGGTGGGCCGAGACGACGCGCTGCTCGTAGGCGATCCCGAGCTCGTCCAGCATCGCGGCAGCGTGCTGCATCGTCTCCCAGTCGGAACGGGAGCCCATGATCAAGCCAACTTGTGGAGCGGCCATCGTCGCCGAGGCTACGTGATCCACCGCGCGAGCGCGTAGAAGAGCGGGATCCCGACCACCAGGTTGAACGGGAACGTAATGCAGAGGGCCGGCACGAGTGAGCGAGACGGGCTCGCGTCGGGGAGGGCGACACGCACGGCCGCTGGCGCGGCGATATAGGAGGCGCTTGCCGCCATCACGCCCAGACAGGCTGCGCCCCCCGTCGAGAGTCCCGCCGCGGCGCCGAGCACCGTCCCGACGGAGCCCAGCGCGAGTGGCGCGACGACCGCGAACGCAGCGAGGCGCGGGCCACCTTCCCTCACATCCCCCAGCCGACGACCGACGGAGACGCCGAGCCCGAGCAGGAAGAGTACGAGGACGCCGTAGAAGGCATCAACGAAGACCGGCGTCGCCCGCTCGAACCGTGCCTCGCCGGAAAGAGCTCCGATCGCGAGGCCGCCCAGAAGGAGCATGACGCTCTTGCCGGTCAGGGTTTGGCGCAGGGCGGGTCCGAGATGCTCGCGCGAGCCGGCCCGCGCGAGCGCCAGGCCGACGATGATGCCCGGAACCTCGAGCATCGCGATCAGCGTCCTCAGGAACCCTTCGACCGGGACGGCACGTGCCTCGAAGAGGGTGATCGCCGCAGTGAAGGTGACGACCGAGACGGAGCCGTAGTGGGCCGCGAGCGAGCCGGCGTCGTCGTTGCCGAACCGCAGCGACCTGCGGGCGACAGCGAACGCCACGAACGGGATGCTGATCCCGAGAAGAAGCGTGACCAGGGCAGGAAGCCAGAAGTCGGAGGCCGTGGTCGAAGCGAGCTCGACTCCTCCCCGCAGCCCGATCGCGAGCAGGAGGTAGAGAGACGCGGCGTCCATGAGCCCTTGGGGCACCTCGAGGTCGGTCCGGAGCCACGCCGCGAGCACGCCGAAGAGAAACGCGAGGACGACGGGTGAGAGGAGATTCCCCTGCGCGAGCTCGAGAGGCGACACGTCTCGAATATAACAGAATTCTATTTCATGTTTTTTACTTCTTGTTTGACTTCTTCACGAGCAGGAGCGAGACCGAGCGGGCCGTCTTGCGCACCTCGGCGTCGGTCTCGTCGTCGCTTGCGATTCCGTCCAGGATCACGATCGTCTCGCGTGCCGGGGTGCCGTTCTTGAAGCAGACGATCGCGAGCCGCCGCACGGCCACATTGGGGTCACGCGCAGCAAGCTCGTGCAGCATCGACCGGTAGCTGTTGACGTCACCCGGGTGGGAACGCGAGAGCCCTTCGAGCGAGATCAGGGCCGAGCCACGAACGGCGGGGCTGTCGTCCTCGAACCCTCGCCGCAGCAGTTCGAGCTTCTGGCGAAAGCGGAACTGCGCGATCGAGCGGTAGGCGAGAGCGCGGACGCGGTAGTCGGGTTGACGGACGGCTGCCTCGATCTCGTCGCCCCACTCGCCGCGCAGGTTGGCGAGCTCTCGCTCGAGCCCCTTCTGCGCGTACTCGTCGGCCAAGGTGGCTGCCTGTGAGAGATCCATCAGCCCCCCGGCAGTGGTCGCGGGCCGGGCCCGACGTACACCGCGGACGGCCTGACGAGACGGCCGAGGCGCTTCTGCTCGAGGATGTGAGCCGACCAGCCGGCCGTGCGCGAGCAGGCGAACATGGCGGGCGCGAGCTCCGGCGGGACGTCGGCCACATCGAGCACGACCGCCGACCAGTACTCGACGTTCGTGGCTAACACGCGATCGGGCTTGCGGGCATGGAGCTCCGCCAGGGCGACCCGCTCCAGTTCCACCGCGACTTCGAACCTCGGCGAGCCGAGATCCATCGCGGTGCCACGAAGAAGACGGGCACGGGGATCCTCCGCCCGGTAGACCCGATGGCCGAATCCCATCAGCCGATCCCCCGAGTCGAGCAGATCGCGGACGTAGCTCTCGATCGAGCCCGCAGCGGCAGCTGCGTCGAGCATCGGGAGGACGCGGGCAGGGGCGCCGCCGTGGAGCGGGCCCGAAAGCGCACCAACGGCCGAGGCGAGTGAGGCGGCAGAGTCAGCTCCGGTCGAGGCGACGACGCGCGCAGTGAAAGTGGAGGCGTTGAGACCGTGCTCTGCGGTGCAGATCCAGTAGGTGTCGATCGCCTGTACCTGCTTCGGGTCGGCCTCACCCCGCCACTCGAGCAGAAAGCGAGTGGCGGCAGTCGAACCGCTCGCGACGAGTGCCGGATCGACCGACGTCGTGTCGCCGTGGGCGATCCTCGCCGACTGGGCCACGATCGAGATCATGGTGGCCGAGAGCCGGGCAAGGTCTGCATGGGCCTGCTCGTCGGAGATATCGATCAGCTTGCCGAGGCTCCACTCGCCCGCGAGGTGGGCGGTGACCGCCTGGAGATCCGCGGGAGCGTTCCCGGTCAGGTCGCGCGCAAGGTAGGGCTCGGAGGGCTGCAGGCCCGGCTCCGGGCGCTCGTCGACGAGCAGGCCCCAGACCTGCTCGAACGGCACGATGCCGACGAGATCCTCGATGTCGACGCCGCGGTAGCGCAACGCGCCACCGTCTCGATCCGGCTCGGCGATCTCGGTCTCGAACGCGACGATGCCCTCGAGACCCGGCTTGAAGTCGCTCATCTCGCTCCTCGCTGCAGGCGGACGGGTCGAGGAAGACGCTACCTGAGCCGACCTTCTCTCCCGTGCCACTATGCTCGAAGTCACGCTGCATCAGATGGGTGGCGTTGCGACTCTCGAGAAGCTGGCAGCGGCCCTGTCGCGCGCCGGAAAGGAATCCCCGTGAACGGAAGAAGGAAGGTCACCGTCGTCGGTGCCGGAAACGTGGGCGCCACCTGCGCGCAGGAGGTTGCCCGACGAGACTACGCCGATGTCGTGCTCGTGGACGTGAAGCCGAACTTCGCGGCCGGCAAGGCGCTCGATATCAACCAGGCGGGCTCCGTGCTCGGCTACGAGCCGACGGTCGTCGGCGTCGATGCCTCCGGATACGCCGCGACGGCCGGCTCGGACGTGATCGTGATCACGGCCGGCCTGCCGCGCAAGCCCGGGATGAGCCGCGACGACCTCGTCAAGACCAACGAAGCGATCGTCGCCGAGGTCACGCGCGAGGTCGCGAAGCGGTCGAAGAAGGCCGTCCTCGTGATCGTCTCGAACCCGCTCGACGCGATGTGCCACGTGGCCCGCGCCGTGTCGGGCTTCCCGCGCGAGCGCGTCGTCGGGATGGCCGGCATCCTCGACACGTCCCGGTTCGAGTGCTTCATCGCGCAGGAGACGGGCCTCTCGGTCAAGGAGGTCACAGCCATGGTGCTCGGCGGCCACGGCGACCAGATGGTGCCGATCGTCTCGGCGACGACGGTCGGCGGGATCCCGCTCGACCAGCTCGTCACGCGCTCGAAGATCACGAAGATGGTCGAGCGGACAAAGGTCGGCGGTGGTGAGCTCGTGAAGCTGCTCGGCACCTCGGCCTGGTACGCGCCCGGGGCGGCCGCTGCCCAGATGGTCGACGCGATCATCCTGGACGAGAAGCGCGTCCTCCCCGCGACGGCCTACCTCGAGGGCGAGTACGGGATCGACGGCCTGTACATGGGCGTCCCCGTTCGACTCGGTGCGGGTGGTGCCGAGGAGGTCGTGAAGCTCCGGCTCACGCCCGCAGAGAAGAAGATGCTGAAGGTCTCCGAGGCGGCCGTGCGCGACGTCGTCTCGGTGTTGACGCACGCGTAACCATCACACGACGTAGAACGGCGATGGGGTGTCTTCCGAGAGAGCAGGGGAGACACCCCATCGCTGATCCAGGCTTAGCCGTTCCTGAACAGATGCACCGGCTACCCTTGGCGGCCGAATGGATCTCGGACTCAACGGCCGAAGCGCGATCGTCCTCGGAGCCTCGCAGGGCATGGGCCTTGCGATCTCGGAGGCGCTCGTAGCCGAAGGGGCAAAGGTCACGATGTTCGCGCGCCGCGCCGACGTGGTCGAGCGGGAGGCGGCACGGATCGGGGCGCTCGCTGTCGCCGGCAACCTCACAGCCGAGGCCGACCTCGAGCGGCTCGTGGCAGCTGCCGTCGAGGCACACGACGGTATCGACATTCTCGTCCTGAACGGTGGCGGGCCTCCACCAGGCCCTGCCGTGGCCGTCACGGCCGCCAGCGTCACCGAGGCCGTGGAGCTCCTCCTGATCCCCCACGTGCGGCTCGTCGGGCTCTGCCTGGATCACCTTCGGGCGAGCGGCCGCGGCCGCGTGGTCGCTATCGAGTCGACCTCGGTGAAGGAGCCGATCGTCAACCTCGCCCTCTCGAACGCCGTCCGGCCGGGCGTCGTGGGTTGGCTCAAGACACTCGCCCGGGAGCTCGGCCCCGACGGCATCACGGTGAACACGATCGCCCCGGGTCGGATCGACACCGAGCGCCTCCAGGCCCTCTACGGGCCGGACGGGCCGCCCCCCGAGGTCCTCGCGACGATCCCCGCCCGCCGGGTCGGGTCACCCTCCGAGATCGCGGCGGCCGTCTGCTTCCTCGCCTCGGAGCAGGCCGCGTATGTCACCGGTGCCGTTCTGCCGGTCGACGGCGGGCTCCTGAACGGGCTTTCGTAGGTGTCCCGCCAGCGGGCCTCACTGCTCCTGTGGGGCGCTCTGATTGCGGTCGTCGCGGTCGCGACGATTGCCTGGGTGACGCCGTCGCACGACTATCTCTACGTTCCGAACACGGCGACTCCCGTCGCGAGCAAGGTCACGGTCGAGGGTGAGAAGCCTTCCCCACGGCCGACGGGGGCGCTCTACTACGTTGACGTCTCGGTGCGCAAGGCGACCTGGGCGGAGCGATTGCTGTCCTTCGTCCGGCCCGAAGGCGCCAGCCTCGTGTCGAGCGAACAGGTCGTGCCGAAGGGGTCGTCGTTCGAAGCCCGGCATGAGGATGGGCTCCGCGAGATGGCGCGATCCGAGAAGGTGGCTGCCGCCGTGGCTCTCCGGGAGGCCGGTTTCGACGTCAAGGCGATCCCCAGAGGAGCCCTCGTCGAAGCCGTCGCGAGCGATGCGCCGGCGGCCGCGAATCTCGACTCGGGAGACGTGATCGTCGGGGTCGGCACGACGCGGATTGCCACGCCGGAGCAGCTGCGGCGGACCTTCGTCGACGTGCGACCCGGTTCCAGCGTCGTCCTGGTCGTCCGTCGCGGCGGCAAGGTCGAGAAGCTGACGGTGCGAACGGTCGAGTCGCCCGATCACCCCGGCCGCGCGATCATCGGGATCCGCGTCGCCCAGGAGGCCGACATCAAGCTGCCGCTCAAGGTCAAGATCAACCTTGGCGATGTCGGCGGGCCCTCTGCCGGCCTCCCGTTTGCCCTCGACGTGCTCCAGGAGCTCGGCACGAACGTCGACCGGGGCTTGAAGGTGGTGGCGACCGGCGAGATCGGGATCGACGGGACGGTCGGTCCGATCGGCGGCGTCAAGCAGAAGACCTATGGTGCAAGACGCGCCGGCGCCGACGTCTTCCTCGTGCCCGCTGGGGAAAACGCAGCGGAGGCACGCCGCTATGCAGGGAACCTTCGCATCATCCCCGTCACGAGTTTTCAACAGGCGTTGTCAGCTTTGCGGACGGCCGCCGCGAACTAGCATTTCTGCTGGCTTTTGCCGGTGTGGGCAACAGCCGCTCTTTGCGAGCGTTTTCTTCTCCACCCCCTTGCCACTCCTTCATGCTGCCGCAAGAATCACGCCTTGCCCGAAAGAGACGACCTTGTTTCATGGAACAACATTCGCATGACAACTAAATCATCCTGCACTAATTGCTACTTTCGCCGGGAGGGCCTCTGTGCCATTCCCGGCGAGACCCCGTGCCCCACGTTTCGCGCCGCGACGGCCGCCGGACGGCTCGCACCTCCCCGTCAGCCACGACTCGTGATCCGGCCGACGACTCCGCTCGTCCACGCTCAGGCCACCTAATCTACGGGCGTGTCGACGCTCCCCACCCCGCCGTCGAGCCCGAAGAAGAGCCCCTGGACGGCTCGGCGAATCATCCTCGGCGTGACCGTCCTCTACGTCGTCGTCGTCGTGATCGCGAACAGCCGCCACGTGACGGTGAACCTCCTCTTCGTCACCACCAGGGCACCCCTGTTCGTCGTGCTCCTGCTCGCCGTCGGGCTGGGCTTCCTGGTCGGCTGGCTCTTCGACGACCTGCGCGACCGCCGCAAGCGGCGAGACAAGAACCTGTAGGGGCGAGACCTGTCTCGCCCTCGGCCGCAAAGCCGATGGGAGAGACCGGAGGGAGACGTGAACCTCTCCCCTACAGGAGGGAGGCGAGAATCGCTACGCCCTCGGCGATCCGCTCGGGCGTCTCGTAGCTGAAGGCGAGGCGCGCCGACGACTGCCCGGCAGCGGCGCCCGGGAAGAAGTCCGTCCCTCGGACGAAGGTGACGCCTGCCGCCGTGGCGCGCGTGAGGAGCTCCGCCGCATCGACGTCGCCGGCGAAGTCGACCCAGAGGAAGTAGCCGCCCTCCGGCGTGCTCCAGCTGGTGCCGGCCGGCATCTCGGCGGCGAGCGCAGCCAGCATCGCGTCCTTGCGTCCCTTGAGGAGGCCGCGGACGCGGTCGAGATTGGGCTCGAAGGCGCCGCTCGCGATCAGCTCGTGCACGATCGCCTGCGGCAAAAGGCTCGGCGAGATGTAGGTGGAGACGGCGCGGTCGTCATAGTCGGTGACCATCGAGGTCGGGACGACGAAGTAGCCGATCCGCAGGCCCGGGGCGACCGTCTTCGAGAACGACGAGGTGAACGTGACCCGCTCGCCGGCCTCGAGCTCGTGGATCGACGGCAGCGGCTCGCCGCCGTAGCGGACGCGGCCGTACGGGTCGTCCTCGAGGATCGGGAGGTTGGCCACGGCCGCGATCTCGACGAGCCTGCGGCGGCGCTCCAGCCCGATCGTGCGGCCGGAGGGATTCTGGAAGGTCGGGATCGTGTAGAGAAACGAGATCTCCCCGCCTCGCGCGAGCTCGACTTCGAGCGCGTCGAGATCGAGGCCCTCCTCGTCCATCGCCAGCGAGACGACCTCTGCTCCCTCGCGAGCGAGGATCTTCAGCGGTCGATCGTACGTCGGGCCTTCGACGAGCACGCGACCCGGCCGCAGCGCAAGCTGCGCCGCGACGTAGAAGACGAACCCCTGCAGGCCACCGGTCGTGAGAAAGACGCGGCCCGGCTCGACGCCGTGACGCTCCGCGAGCACCTCTCGCAGGGGCCCGTAGCCGCCGCCCGCGCCGTAGGAGAGGATCGTCGTCCCGTCGCGCTCCAGCGCGGCCCGGGCGCAGCGAGCGATCAGCGCCTGGTCGAGACACTCGGGCGCCGGGGCGCCGCGGGCAAAAGAGATCGCAGCCATGCTCTGAGCCTACCCGGCACGGCCGGCTTGGCAGGATGGGAACCGGCCCGGGCGGCGAAGAGAGAACCTGCTGCTACAGTTGCCCACAGGGAACGGCGCAGTGCCGCCCCGGGAGATCAGCTTCTTTCGACTCTAGGCTCCGACGATTCGTCGGAGAGATGGTTCGAGGGTAGGTGGTCTCGAACACAATCCAAGGAGTCGAAAAAATCTATGCCAGATTCAACCTTTGCCTCGATCGGGCTGAGCGCGGACGTTGTCCGCGTGCTCACTGCCCAAGGCATCCATTCACCGTTTCAGATCCAGACTCGCGCGATCCCGGCAGCGCTTGCTGGCCATGACGTGCTCGCAAAAGCCCCGACCGGCTCGGGCAAGACGCTCGCGTTCGCGATCCCGATCGTCGAGCGCGCCGCGCCCGGCGACGGCAAGCCTGCGGCGCTGATCCTCGTCCCGACCCGCGAGCTCGCGGTTCAGGTGACCGAGGTGATCGCAGACCTCGGCAAGGTGCGTGGGCTCGAGGTCGCGTCCGTCTACGGCGGCGTGCCAATCCCTGCCCAGGCCGCGAAGGCCAAGAGGGCACACGTGCTCGTCGCCACGCCGGGCCGGCTGCAGGACTTGATGGACCGGCGCATGGTCAACCTCGACGCCGTGAAGATCCTCGTGCTCGACGAGGCCGATCGGATGCTCGACATGGGCTTCAAGCCCCAGGTCGACAAGATCCTGCGCCGCGTCTCGGACGAGCGCCAGACCATGTTCTTCTCGGCGACGCTCGATGGGGCCGTCGGAGAGCTCGCCCGCGCCTACACGAACCAGCCGGTCCGGATCGAGGCCGAGCTGCCGAGCGAACACGAGCCCGGCGAGATCGACCACCAGTTCGTCTCGGTCACACCGGAGAACAAGGTCGAGAAGCTGGTCGAGCTGCTCCAGGAGGAGCGCGGCCTGGCCCTCGTCTTCGTCCGCACCAAGCGCGGCGCCGACCGGCTCGCACAGCGGCTCGAGCGGCACCAGGTGCGCGCGGTCGCGATGCACGGCGACAAGACGCAGGCGGCGCGCGAGAAGGCGCTCGCCCACTTCGAGGCCGGCAAGGTGACGACGCTGATCGCGACCGACGTCGCGGCCCGCGGGCTCGACCTCTCCGACATCACGCACGTGATCAACTTCGACCCGCCCGAGGACGAGAAGGCCTACACGCATCGCGTCGGCCGCACCGGCCGAGCCGGCCGCTCGGGAACGGGCGTCACGCTCGTGCTCCCCGACCAGCAGGCCGAAGTGAGCCGCGTCGCCCGCCTCAACGGGCACCACGAGAAGTGGGAGGAGACCGGCATGAAGGTCGCCGCCCCGAAGCTCGTCTACTCGGGCCGCAAGCGCGGTTCCAAGTGGGGCCCTACGCGGGCCCGCCGCAAGATCTAAGACCGTCTCAGGATGCTGCGATGGAAAGCGTATCGCAGCATCCTGAGACGAATGTTCGCTGCCGCGCTACGCGTGGATCCTGAAGCCGGGAACCTACGGTTCCTCGTGACCCCTCCCCCATGAGGGAGGGCGTCGACCACGGATTCCTGAGGTTTTCTGGCTCGTGGGCGGGCCTCTTCAGGATCCACGCGAAGCGTGGCAACAAGCATGACTTCCGAGGCGGCGCGATACGCCGTTCCTCATCGCGCCGCCTCAGAAGTACGTGTCGTCGTGGCTGTAGGGCGGCACGCAGCAGCAGAGCAGGCGCACGCCCTCGGGGCCGGCGACCAGCTCGTGCCAGGCGCCGGGCGGGATCAGGATCGCGTCGCCCTCCCCCACGTCCCGGCTGACGCCGTCGAGCTCCATCGTGCCGCCACCGCTCGTGAGCAGGTAGATCTCCTCGCTGAGCGCGTGGAAGTGGCGCACCGTCGACTGGCCGGGCTCGAGAGTCGCCTCTGCGAGCGACTGGGCCGGGGAGTGGATGAACTCGCGGATTGTCGAACCGTCCTTGGTCGTGAACGGCTCCAGCGTCTCGTACGAGACGACCTCCATCAGCTCTGCGAGGGCTCGTCTGGTGCCACCGAGGCCGCGGGCGCCGCGGGTGTGACCGGCGTCGCGGGCGTCGCCTCGATCTCGCGCGGCGGTGTCGCAGCCGGCTTGGGCTTCGTGTCGGGCGAGTCGAGGAGCGACCCCGGGTGCATCTCCGTCACGGCATCCTTGACCTCACGAACACTCGTGCCGAGCTTGCGGGCCATAGCGGGAGCGCCCTTGGCGCCGAACAGGAGGACGAGCACCCCAACGAGGATCAGGATCTCCCAGATGCCGAGACCAAGAGGCACGCCGGAACTGTACCGGCTGACCCCGGCCGAGGTCAGCCGATCATCGCCCGGAACGTGTCAGCCATACCCGTGGCGAGCCCCCTCGGCGCGTAGGCGAGCTCCGTTCGAGCTTTCGCGTCGGTCGCAAAGTAGGTGACACCGTCCGTTGCTCTGATCATCTCGCCGACGTTCGCGGGCAATTCGAAAGCGGTACCCAGCCGGGTGCCGCCGAGAGGCGAGACCAGCCTGATCATCCAGGTCGGGAGAGCCACCCGGGGCGGCTTCTTGCCGGCAGCGTGCGCCGCGGCGGTGATCAGGTCGCGCGCACGGGTGATCTCGCCGCCGAGCACGTACGCCTCGCCGAGCCGCCCCCGATCGAGCAGGAGCACGAGACCTGCGACGACGTCATCCACGTAGACGGCGTTGACGCCGAGGGTCGGGAAGCTGATGAAGGGAAGCTTGCCCTTCATCGCCGAGCTGACCTGGCTCCCCATCTGAGATGTGTCGCCCGGGCCGTAGACGAGGCCTGGCATCCCGATCACGATCGGCGCACCCGCCGCGATCCGACTCGTCGCCGCCTCGTGTGAGGCCCATTTCGTCTCGTCGTAGGCCGAGACGAACGAGTTCGCAGGCCGCACGTAGCTTTCGTCGACGACGACGCCCTTGGTATCGCCGAAATCGTTGACGGTCGAGACGACCACGATCCGCCGCACCCCGGCCGCGATCGCCGCGTCGAGCACTCGCTCCGTACCTCCGACGTTCACCCCACGCATCTCGGCGGCCTCGGTCGCGGTCACACCGACGCGGTAGATCGCTGCGCTGTGGATCGCGCCGTCGCAGCCGTCGAGCATCTCGGGAGTAACGGCGTCCAGGTCGCCCGCAACGAGCTCGCAACCGAGCGCGCGGAGGTCTGCAGCCTTGTCGGGTGAGCGCACGAGCGCGCAGACGTCGTCGCCTCTAGCCCGGAGGGCGGCGGCAAGCCGCCCGCCGATGAACCCGGTCGCTCCGGTCAGAAAGACGCGCATCGCCTGGGAGGGTAGATCAACTCCACCCCACCCAGCGGCCGCCAACCATCCGGACGAAGACCGGCAGCGCGATCGCGAGCGCGAGCAAGGTGACGCTGAACCCGAGCACGTGACTCCACCTCGACTGGACGGTAGACGGGTTGTACCAAAGGAAGGTCAAGCTGTCGGGGCGACACCTGTGTCGCCCAGTGCGACGCCGACGTACTAGTGGCTGACGAACTCCTTCAGGGCCACGATGCAGAGACCGAAGGACCCGTTGATGATCACGATGGCGAGCGTCGCGCCACGCGAGAGCCCCTCCTTGCGGGAGAAGAGGAGCCCCCACCAGATGAGCGTGATCACGCCGAAGCCGACCGCGATCCAGTAGGCGGCCCTGACGGGAATCAGGCCAAGCCCTCCTGCGAGCAGCGCCAGCGAAGGCACGACGGCGGCCTGCAACAGCGGCCATTGCCTGCCGGCGATCCGCCGCACGCGCCGAAACGTGAACGCCTCTCGTGCGTCGATGCTGTGGGCGAGCGTGTCGGAGTAGACGTGCGCGAGCCAGAAGACGACCATTGTCACCTCGACGATCCCGAACGACTGCCAGATGTTCTCGGACCGGTCGGTGGCAGCGACCACGGAGGTCACGAGAATCGTGCCGTAGATACCGCCGGCGAGGTTGTCCCCACGGTCGAAGAGCCAGCGCCGGAGTCGCACGGTGGGCCTAGCGGCGAGCGATAGCGGCGACGAGCTCCGCTGTCTCGGTCGGTGTCGTCCCGACGCGGATCCCCTTCGCCTCGAGCGCCTCCTTCTTCGCCTGTGCCGTGCCCGCCGAGCCCGAGATGATCGCTCCCGCGTGGCCCATCGTCTTGCCGGGAGGGGCCGTGAAGCCGGCGATGTACGCGACGACAGGCTTCGTCAACTCGGCCTCGATGAAGGCCGCTGCCTTCTCTTCCTCGTCGCCGCCGATCTCGCCCACCATGACGACGAACTCCGTCTCGGGGTCGGCCTGGAACTCCGCCAGGATGTCGACGAACGACGATCCCACGACGGGGTCGCCGCCGATGCCGACGATCGTCGAGTTGCCAAGCCCCATCCGGGTCAGCTCGTGCCCGATCTGGTAGGTGAGCGTGCCCGAGCGCGAGACGAGGCCGATGTTGCCGGCGGTGAAGATCTCGGCCGGGATGATCCCGACGTTCGCCTTGCCGGGAGAGAGGGCGCCGGGGCAGTTCGGGCCGATCAGCGTCACGCCACGGTCATGGGCGTAGGTGTGGATCCGGAGCATGTCGTGGGCCGGCACGCCTTCGGTGATGCAGATCACGGTGGCGATTCCCGCATCGATCGACTCGTAGATCGCGTCCGCTGCGAACGGCGCGGGCACGAAGATCATGGCCGTGTTCGCGCCCTGCTCGGCGACGGCCTCGGAGACGGTGTGGAAGACGGGAACGCCCTCGACGTCCTGGCCGCCCTTGCCCGGCGTCACGCCGGCGATGAGATTCGTGCCGTAGGCGCGGTTGCGAAGCCCGTGGAAGCGGCCCTCGGAGCCCGTCAGGCCCTGGACGACGAGCCGCGTGTCGTCGTCGACGATGATGGCCACTACCTGAGCACCGCCTTGAGCGCGATCCGGTCGAGGGTCACGAAGTCGCCGTCGATGCGCGCGCCGAGGAGAGCGCGAGCCCGCTCGGCGTACTCGCCCTCGCAGCCGCAGCGGTCGAACCAGGGCTGGAGCTCGATCGGGTAGTCGAAGTGGCGCACGTCCTCGACCACGAGCCCAGCCGCCTCCGCGAAGCCGCGCCACTCCGCCTCGGTGTAGTTGCGCACGTGTGAGGGGTCACGAAGCTTCTCGGCCTCCTCGACCTCGTCACCCATGAAGGCGTTGTCGACGATCAGCACCGTCGCGGCGGCGACGCGGGCCATCTCGGCGACCGCTCGCTCGACGTCGTCGTAGTGATGCGCAGCGACGCGGGTGACGACCACGTCGAAGCTCGAGTCGGCGAAGGGCAGATCCTCGGCGCGGCAGACGACATCCGGCTTCATGCCCGGCGCCGGGTCGCAGCTGACGACCTCGATCCCGGCTTCGCGCAGCCGGCGGGCTACGTGACCCCCGCCGGTTGCCACGTCGAGTGCCGTTTTGGCCCCGTGCGCCCACTCGACGATCAGGTCGAGATCGGGTCCAGCCCGGTGCGCGTCACTTCGGCGGTACTGCTCGGCCCGTTCGCTCCAGACCTCGGTCATGCCGCCAGCTCCACCGCGAGCTTTGCCGCCTCGAGCATCGTCGGCGACACACGCAGGTTCGAGGACGCCGCCTCGGAGAGGATCCGGCGGCCTTCCTCGGCGTTCGTTCCGTCGAGACGGACGACCATCGGAAGCTCGAGCCCCATCTCGGCGAGCGCCTGCAGGATCCCGCGCGCCACCTCGTCGCAGCGGGTGATGCCGCCGAAGATGTTGAAGAAGATCGCCTTCACCTGGGGATCGGCCGTGATCACCGAGAGGGCGTCGACGACGCCCTGCGCATCGCCGCCCCCGCCGAGGTCGCAGAAGTTGGCCGGTCGGCCACCGGCGAACGTGACGACGTCGACCGTCGACATAGTCAGCCCGGCGCCGTTGCCGCACACGCCGACCTCGCCGTCGAGCTTCACGTAGGTGACATGCTTCTCCCGCGCCATCGCCTCGAGCGGGTCGGCCGCGTCCTCGTCGCGCATCTCGGCTATAGCCGGATGGCGGTAGAGCGCGTTGTCGTCCACCGTGAACTTCGCATCGAGCGCCTTGACGATCCCGTCCGGGGTGACGATCAGCGGGTTGACCTCACAGAGCATCGCGTCGAAGCGGACGAACGCGTCGTAGAGCTGGCCGATGATCTTCGCGATCTGCTTCTGCTCGGAGGGATCGGCGACGCCGGCGCCGTATACGAGCCGTCGCGCCTGCCACGGCTGGAAGCCCTCGAGGGGGTCGACGTGGAGTCGCACGAGCGCGTCGGGACTCTCCTCCGCGACCTGCTCGATCTCGACGCCTCCCTGCGTCGTGAACATGAACAGGGGCTTCTTGACGCCGCGGTCGAATGTCAGCGAGAGGTAATACTCCTTCGCGATGTCGGACGCAGCCTCGACCCAGAGGCGACGGACGATGTGGCCCTTGATGTCAAGGCCGAGAATGTCGGCGGCCCGCGCCTCGGCCTCGTCTGGAGTCGTCGCGAGCTTGACACCTCCCGCCTTGCCGCGCCCGCCGGTCAGCACCTGCGCCTTGACGACCACCGGGCCACCGATCTTCTCCGCTGCCGCCCGCGCCTCCTGCGGGGTCAGCGCCAGTCTCCCCTCCGAGACGGGAATCCCGGCCTGCCGGAAGAGCTCCTTGCCCTGGTACTCATACAGGTCCATGCGGCTCCGAGCCTACCTGCCCCACTCCAGGCACATCCGAACGATGCGCCGTGCCTCCCTGCTCGTGCTCGCCGTCGCGGTGACGGGGTGCGGGGCGGCCGGTAAGCCCGTGCCGGTGGGCGTTCAGGCACCGCCGCAATCGGCGCGACTCGACTGGCGGGAGCCCTTCCCCGCCGAGCAGCCGGCGCTCGTCTTCGGCGTCTCGTCGTTCACCGTTACCGCGACCGGCTGGACGGCGGAGATTTCGGTCGAGAACCGCTCTGACGTCGGCTGGGAAGTCGGTGGATCGCGAGGCAATGCCGGCCTCGTCTTCGGCGTGATGTTGTTCCCGAACGGCAGCATCGACGACCTGGAACGGAGGAGCCGGAGCGGCGACCTCCCCGGGATTCGCGAAGCGACCTCTAACCGTCCGGCACTGCCACCCGTCCTCGCTCCCGGCTCGACCTGGCGCGGCACGATCGGCGCGCCCGGTGCTCTTGCAGGCGGGCTCTGGGTGCGCCTCTCGTTCGGCGCCTTTACGAGCGTCGGCAAGCCGCCACCGGGAACGGGAACCGGGGCAGACGTGATCTGGTTCACGGACCACGCCCACCAGCTGGAGCAGACGCCGAGCACGCCGGCCTGACCTAAGGAGCCCGCTCGATCGCGTAGAGTCGCCGCGTGCGCCGCTGGCTCCCCCTGATCATCCTCGCCTCCGCCCAGTTCGTGATGGTGCTGGACTCGAGCGTTATGAATGTCGCGATCTCGCAGATCGCCGCGGATCTCGACACGACGATCTCGGGTGTGCAGCTCGCGATCACGATGTACACGCTCGTGATGGCGGCGTTCATGCTCGTCGGCGCGAAGCTCGGGGACATCTGGGGACGCGACCGCGCATTCGCCGTCGGGCTCGCCGTCTACGGGCTCGGCTCGCTGACGACCGCGCTCAGCCCGAACCTGCCCGTCCTCCTCTTCGGCTGGTCGCTCGTCGAGGGGCTCGGCGCGGTTCTCGTGATTCCCGCCATCGCCGCGCTCGTGGCCGCGAACTACGAGGGGAAGCAGCGCGCGATCGCCTACAGCGTAATCGGCGCCACCGCCGGCGTGGCGATCGCCCTGGGACCGCTGATCGGCGGCTGGGTGACCACGACCTTCACCTGGCGTTACGTCTTCGTCGGCGAGGTCGTGATCGTGGTTCTGATCCTGGTGGTGCGGAAGCAGATGACATCGGAGGACCGGATCGAGAGCCCGCCGAAGCTCGACCTCGTCGGCGCGGCCCTGTCGGCGCTCGGGCTCGGCCTCATCGTCCTCGGGGTGCTCAAGAGCAGCACGTGGGGCTGGCTCCTGCCGAAGGGCGCACTCACGATCGCAGGGCACGAGATCACTCCCCTCGGATTCTCCGTCGTGCCGTTCCTGATCCTCGGTGGGCTCGCGCTGCTGTGGGGATTCTTCTCCTGGGAGGATCGCCGCGAGCGCCTCGGCCTCGACATCCTCCTCCACCGCTCGCTGCTTCGGATCAAGCACGTGCGGGCTGGGCTGTCGTCGCTCCTCGGGCAGCAGCTCGTGGTGATGGGGATCTTCTTCGTCCTCCCTGTCTACCTCCAGGTCGTGCTCGGCCTCGACGCGTTCGAGACCGGCAAGAAGCTCGTTCCGCTGTCGCTCTCGATGCTGCTCGCGGCGCTCGCAGGGCCGAAGCTCGCGGCCAGGTTTTCTCCAAGGCCGGTCGTGCAGGCGGGCCTCGTTGCGATGGCGCTCGCCGCGCTCGTGCTCGCCAGCACCATCGACGTCGAGTTGAACGAGCGTAGCTTCTCCGTTGCGCTCACGCTGTTCGGAGCCGGGGCGGGGCTGCTGATGTCGCAGCTCGGCAACGTGATCATGTCGTCGGCACCGCCCGACAAGACGAACGAGGCCGGTGGCCTCCAGGGAACGGCGCAAAACCTCGGCGCGTCGCTCGGCACGGCGCTGATCGGGTCGGTGCTACTCGCGGGCCTTCTCACCGGCTTCACGACCCGGATCGAGGAGAACCCCGCTCTGGCACCGGCGACGGTCGCGCAGATCACGGCAGCGACGGAGGAGGGAATCGACATCGTCACGACTGACCAGGCGTACACCATCCTGACCGACGCGGGCGTCAGCCCGGCCGAGGCGGAAGCCGTGACGGCGGACTACGGAGATGCCCAGGTCGCTGCCCTGAAGAAGGCGCTGCTCGCCGCTGCGCTCCTTGCCCTGGCATGCCTGTGGTTCACGAGGGACCTGCCAAAGCACCCCCTCGGGTCCGGCGCGCCCGAGCCGGCGCCAACCGACTAGCGAAGAGCACCCGCCGCGGTACGCTCGCACGGTGAATGCGATCGTCGTCGAGGGATTGGAGAAGACCTACGCGAAAGACGTCCGTGCCCTCGACGGCATTCGGTTCTCGGTTCCCGAGGGTGAGGTCTTCGGCCTGCTCGGGCCGAACGGAGCAGGCAAGTCGACGACTGTCCGGATCCTGGCGACCCTGACGCGGGCGGACAAAGGCAGCGCGACCGTGGTCGGCCACGACATCGCCTCCGACCCGGCTGCCGTCCGTCGTGCGATCGGCTACGTCCCGCAGGCGTCGGGCGTCGACCGAGAGGCGACGGGTCGCGAGAACCTGCTTCTCCAGGGCCGCCTCCAGGGCATGGGCGGCTCCGATCTCGAGCAGCGGGCAGCCGCCCTGCTCGATACCTTCGGACTGACCGACAAGGCGCAAGCACAGGTCAGGACCTACTCCGGCGGGATGAAGCGCCGGCTCGACGTGGCCATGGGGCTCGTCCACCGGCCGCAGGTGCTGTTTCTCGACGAGCCGACGACGGGGCTGGATCCGGAGGCACGGACGGCAATGTGGGAAGAGCTCGAGCGGCTCGCAGCCGCGGAGCGCCTGACGATCCTGCTGACCACGCACTACCTCGAGGAGGCCGACCGGCTCGCGCGTCGCGTTGCGATCGTGTCACGAGGCCAGGTGGTGGTCGAGGGCTCGCCGGAGGAACTCAAGCGGGAGCTTCGCGGCGACACCGTCACCGTCGAGCTCGACGGCTACGACACCGCCCGAGCGTCCGAGGTTGCGCGCGCCATCGACGGCGTCCACGACGTCAAGCCGGACGGCCGGCGGCTGCACCTGCGCGTCGATCGTGGGGCCGAGTCCGTTCCCGTCATCCTCGGAGCTCTCGATGCAGCCGGCGCGGGCGTCCACGCGGTGACCGTCTCACGGCCCTCGCTCGACGACGTCTACCTCCACCACACCGGTCGGGACTTTCGCGCGGACGACGGCGAGCGCGCGTGAAGATCGTCACCGACACCGTCTACCTTTGCGCGAGGGTCATCCGGAACCTCTTGCGCCAGCCGATCTGGATCGTCGTGATGATCGTGCAGCCGCTGTTCTGGCTCCTCCTCTACAGCCAGCTGTTCCGTCGCGTCACCGATCTCCCCGGTTTCGAGACGACCTCGTACGTCGACTACCTGACCCCGGGCGTCGCCGTAATGACCGCCTTCTTCTCCGGCTCGTGGGCGGGGATGGGGATGATCGAGGACCTCGACCGCGGCGTCCTCGAGCGGTTCCTCGCCACACCTACGAGCCGCTGGGCAATCGTCCTCGGCAGAATCCTCCAGTCGTCGATCATCGCGACGTTCCAGGCAATGCTGATCCTCGTCTGCGGCCTCGCGCTCGGCGCCAGAAACGGCGGCCCGATGGGCTGGGTCGTGATCCTGTGCGTCGCGTTTCTGATCGCGGCGGGCTTTGCCGCTCTCTCCAACAGCGTGGCTCTGCGCACGCGGCAGGAGGCGACGATGATCGCGGTCGCGCAGTTCGTCGGGTTGCCGCTGCTCTTCTTCTCCTCCCTCCTGATCGCTCGGGCCCTGATCCCGGGGTGGATGCAGAGCGTGTCGCTCCTGAACCCCGTGGAATGGGCGGTGCGGGCGGCGCGCGGCGAGGCGCTTCCGGGCACCGACTGGAGCGAGATTGGCCTGTTCATCGGGCTCCTCGCCGTCTTCGCCGTGCTCGCGACCGCCTTCTCGGCCGCGAGCTTCCGCTCCTATCAGCGCACGCTCTAGTTCGGCTGCGCAGTCGGCCGGACGACGATCTCGTTCACGTCGACGTGCTGAGGCTGCGAAAGCGCGAACAGCACCGCGCGCGCGACGTCGTCGGGCAGAAGAGGCGCCTCGAGCGGCACCTTCTCGAAGAACGGCGTGTCGACCGCGCCGGGCGCGATCACGGTGACCCGGATGCCCGTGCCGTCGAGCTCGAGCCGGGCCGCCTCGGCCATCGCGTGCACGGCGTGCTTGGTCGCGGAGTAGAGAGACCCGGGGAGGGCACGGCGCCCCGCGATCGACCCGGTCAGGAGCAGGTGGCCGCGCGCCTCCTTGAGAGCGGGCAGCGCGGCGCGGATAGTGAGCGCGGCACCGTAGACGTTCGTCAGGACCATTTCCCGCCAGTGCTCGACCGTCTCTGCCTGGAAGCCCCGCACGGCCCCGAACCCGGCGTTCGCCCACGCGGCGTCGAGACGACCGTAGTGCTCGAGTGCAACCGTGACGGCCGCCTGCTGGTCGGCCCATTCGGTCACGTCGCACTCGACGGCGACCGCCCGGTCGGGCCCGCCGAGCTCGGAGGCGAGCTCGTTCAGCCGATCGATCGAGCGGGCAGCAAGCACGAGCCGCCAGCCGTCGGCGGCCAGGGTCCTGGCGCTTGCGGCGCCGATCCCCGACGAGGCACCGGTGATCAGAAGGACACGTTCGTCGCCGCTCATGCTGCCGACTCTAACAACGCCACCCAGGTCACGGTCGGCTCCGGATCGACGCCGCAGCTTGCGGGGACGGCAGGGCCTCTCCTCTCCGCGACACGCACTGCGAGCTCACCCGTCGGAGTCGCGAAGCTCACGAGATCCTCTTCCCGGGAGAGCAGACACAGGTCGGCGATCCGGTCGCAACCGGTGACGAGACGCACCGCCACCTCGGCGGCCTGCACCGCGGGTGGGTAGATCGTGCGGCCGCGATAGAGGTCGAGGGGGATGCGGCCGGCGACGAGCAGTGCGGCGATCTCGGCAGCGCGCGCTGTTGGGATCCGGCCTAGTTGGACGCCGTGCGGGAGCGAGACGAGATTGGGAGCGAAGCGGTGGCCGCCGAGATGGGACGCTTGCCAGAGCGACCCAGGATCGAGGTGTGCCGAGAGCGCGTCGAACAAGGGCACCCCGAGACGGGCGCAACAGGCGTCGCGGCGTCCGTGGGCGCAGACGAGCACGAGCGGGCCTTCGACGGTATCGCCGTCGAGCAGATCGACGTCGGGTAGCTCCTCGAGCGAGGCGAGCTCCAGACGGCGTGCAGTTCCGCCGTCCTCGGCGGCGACCGCATGGACGACGGTCACGCCCGTTCGGCGGTCCGGCCGTCGGATCAGGATCACCTTCTCCGGCATCGCCTCCAGGGTCTCGCGTACCTCCGTCGGCAGTCCGCTGTCCGAGACCGCGTCCCGTCCCCAGGCACCCCTGACCTCGACGAGGAGCCAGTCTGTTTCCGTTGTGGCGGTGCCGGCGAGCGGTACGCCGGCCGCGAGCGAGGCTTCCGAGCAGGTTGGAACAGCGCTCACGACGGCAGCCGATCGGAGAGCAGTCGCCCAAGAGCCGGGTCGATCCCGAGCTCGGCCGCGAACGCGCGGTACTCGCGGAGCGCCTTCGCCATATCGCGGCCGGGCCGGGCGACAGCCCGGAGGAGCACGTTCTTCGGCGTGTGCTCGAGCTCGACGAACTCGACGACCTGGACGTCGTACCCGACCGCACCGAGCAGCTGAGCGCGCGCTGCGTCCGTGACCTCGGCGGCAAACCGCTCGCGCAGCGTGCCGTGCCGCAGCAGGGGGCCTAGCGCTTCGTTCTCGAGTTGGGGCAGGAGCTCGTGCTGGCAGCACGGGACGGCGAGGATCACCGGAGCACCCGCCCTGACCGCCCGGTTGAGCGCCTCGTCGGTGGCGGTGTCGCAGGCGTGGAGGCTGACGACGAGATCGGTGCCCTCGAGCGCGGGGAAGGTGGCGATGTCGCCGACCTCGAACCGGAGCCCGTCCGCTCCGAGCCGGCGCGCGAGATCCTCGCAATGACCGACGACGTCGGCCTTGAGGTCGAGCCCCACGATCTCGGCTGCGCGCCGGTGGACGACCGTGAGGAGGTGGTGCAGGGCGAAGGTGAGGTACGACTTCCCCGATCCGAAATCGACGACGCGCAGCGGCCCCGCCGGAAGCGAGGGCAGAACGTCGTCCACCAGCTCGAGGAACCGATTGACCTGGCGGAACTTGTCGTAGCGTTGCGCTCGCACCTTGCCCGCGGGCGTCATCACGCCGAGCTCGACGAGGAACGGCACGGGCACTCCCTCGGGGAGCAGTCTCCGCTTGACGCGGTCGTGGGCCAGGTCGGTGCTGGGCCGCGTCGGGGGCCGCCGCAGGATCTTCGCCTCCCTGGCCGAGACGAGAATCTGCCAGTCCGCGTCCACCGCCTGGAGCAGCCCCTGGCGGAAGTCGTCCGCGAGGAGCTGCGTGAGCCTGTCCGTGGCCGCCGCCGGAGCAAGGTTCTCGTCGTTCGAGCTCGTGGCGTAGAAGGCAGTGAAGCGGTAGCGCAGCGAGCCGCCGATCGTCACCGGCGAGACGACGACGCGCGAGGGACGGGAGGGATCGCTGCGCCGCGGGCGGCTCAGCGTCGCACCCGTCAGCACCGCATCCTCGACCAGCCCGCGTACGAGCACCCCGACCTCGTCGCCGCCGGTCATCCGGCAGCCGTGACGATGCAGATGAGCTGTCCGCTCGCAATGCTGCTGCCCGGATTGACGCCGAGCTCGGCAACGATCCCGTCCACGGGGGCCGTGATCTCGTTCTCCATCTTCATCGCCTCGATCACGCAGACCACCTGACCGGCGCTGACGGACGCACCGTTTTCGACGAGCACGGAAAGCACGGTTCCCTGCATCGGGCTGACTACCGCACCCGAGCGGCCCCCTCCCGACGAGGCGACGCGCTCGCGCCGCTGCCGTCCGAGCATCGCCCAGGGAGGCTCGGTCGTGTGGAGGCGGACGTCGAACAAGCGCCCGTCAACCTCGACGGCGACGACGCGTTCCCGCGTTTGCACTCCGTCCGACCGATTCACTACGCTAGTTGTCTTATAAGACAACTTTTCTGTCATCTCCTCAGCGCGGTGGGCAAGCGCTTCGGATTCCACGAGGCCGTCGCACGTGCCGCCGTCGATGAAGCACTGCTCGGTCAGCAGCGCCGCATGGAAACCGATCAGGGTCGGCGGGCCCTCGATGCGGAATTCGGCGAGGGCGCGGAGCATGCGCCGACGGGCAGTCTCACGGTTGATGTCATGGACGATCAGCTTCGCGATCATCGGGTCGTACAGGCCCGAGATCTCGTCACCGGCGCGAACACCGCTGTCGACGCGTACGCCCGGCCCCGCCGGCTCTTCGTACGCGGTGATCAGCCCCGGGGCCGGCAGAAATCCGCGCGCCACGTCCGCCGCGTTGCTCCGGCACTCGATTGCGTGCCCGCGCAGGACGACCACGTCCTGGCTCAGCGACAGCGGCTCGCCCTGGGCGACCAGAATCTGCTCCCGCACGAGGTCGAGGCCCGTGACGAGCTCCGTCACCGTGTGCTCGACCTGGATGCGCGTGTTCATCTCCATGAAGAAGTACTCGCCATCGGCGGTGAGGAGGCCCTCGATCGTCCCTGCCGAGCGGTATCCGGCGGCGCGAGCGGCATTGACCGCGATCTCGCCGATCTGGGCTCGCATGGCGTCGTCGACGGCGGGCGACGGTGTCTCCTCGACGAGCTTCTGGTGTCGGCGTTGGATGGTGCAGTCGCGTTCGCCGAGGAACAACACCGTCCCGTGCGCATCAGCCAGAATCTGGGCCTCCACGTGGCGGGGGTCGACCAGGTACTTCTCGACGTAGACCGTGTCATCGGCGAAGTACTTCAGGCCCTGTCGCCTGGCTGCAGCAAGCGCGCTCTCGACGTCGTCCGGGCCAGACACGACCTCCATGCCCTTGCCTCCACCCCCGGCGGCAGCCTTGACGATCAGCGGATAGCCGATCTCCTCCCCGAGCGCGAGCACCTCATCGACCGTCGCGACCGGGTCTGTCCCGCCCGGGATGATCGGCACACCAGCGGCGCGCATCGCCTGCCGGGCCTGCGTCTTCGAGCCCATCATCTCGATGGCGGCAGCAGGTGGGCCGATCCACGTCAGGCCGGCCGCCTCCACCCCGCGGGCGAATTCCGCGTTCTCTGCCAGGAACCCATAGCCGGGATGAATGGCCTCTGCACCGGCCCGAAGAGCCGCCTCGACGATGAGTTCGCCGCGCAGGTAGCTCTCTGCCGCCGGGCCCGGGCCGATCCTGTACGCCTCGTCGGCGAGCCGCGTGTGCCCCCTCCCTCGGTCCGCGTCCGAGTACACGGCGACGGCGCCGATCCCGAGCTCGCGGAGGGTTCGAAAGATCCTCACGGCGATCTCGCCACGGTTCGCCACGAGGACTTTGGTGAAGGAAGGCATGCGTCCCGCGTATTCTCCCCGAACGATGACGCTTCCCGATCGGTTGACGCTCGGACGCGCCCTGGCGGTACCCATCGTCGTGGTCCTGTTCGCCTGGGACTTTCCCAACCATGCCTACTGGGCGACGGCCGTGTTCGTCGTTGCAATGGCTACGGATCAGATCGACGGCTGGCTGGCGCGACGCTGGAACCAGACGTCGGCCTTCGGATCGCTGCTCGACCCGATCGCCGACAAGGTGCTCGTGATGGCGGCACTCGTGATGCTGATCGCCGAAGGGGTGGCGCCCGGGTGGATGGTGGCGGCGATCGTCGCCCGCGAGTTCCTCGTCTCCGGCCTCCGCCTCGCGGCGATCGAGAAGGGCGTCGTGATCGCCGCCCGTGATCTGGGCAAGCTGAAAACGTGGGCGCAAGCGGTCGCTGTTGCGGTGGGCGGAATGGCGGCAGCCGGCGCCTGGCGCAGCGACGTCGCGTGGTGGACGCTCCTCATCGCGGTGATCCTGACGTGGGTGTCGGGGTTGGATTACGCGCGCGTTGCGCCAAGCGTGCTGCGCGCCGGAGGCCAAGAGGCGGCCGGCAGCATGTAGCCACCACGCCCGCGACGGGGGTCAACCGCCTCGATCGCGCCGGCCCGGCACCAGGCGCCCTTGCAGCGCGCCGCCACAGGGTCGTGGCCCACTCCTTCGCGGGCGAGCGCCGCGACGACAGCCTGCGTCGTGGCGTCGTCGCCGGGATCGGGCATCAGTCGAACATCCATCCAACGGAGGCTACGCGAGGGGTATCAGGCGCGCCGCGGTCGCCTTGAACGACGCGACGACGACGTCGCCCTCCTTCAGCCCGAGCCGCTCGACAGAGCCGGTGGTGATCTCGCCGGCCAGCGGACCGACGCGAACCCGCACCCTGTTCCCGATCGTCACGAGCGAGCCAATCGGCGCCGTGATGTGGTTGACGGCCGAGTCGTCCGGAACGGCACGGGAGACCGAGACCTCCCATGGGTGCACCGCCACTGCCACCCGGCCGCTGCCCTGGTCGGTCGTCCAGGCGACCCCGCCGAAGTCGAGCACGACGCGTGTGAGGCCGCCTTCACCGGGTTCGGCCACCCCGTGGAGCAGCGTGGCGCCCGTGAAGCGAGCGACGAACGGGTCGGCCGGGCGCGCGACGAGCTCGGAGGCGGTTCCGACCTGAAGCAGTCGCCCCGCGACGATCACCCCGACCCGGTCGGCCAGCGCCGCCGCGTCCTCGAAATCGTGCGTGACGAGAATCGTCGGCAGCCCCAGTTGAGCGAGCAGGTCGCGCAGCTCACCGCGCACGGTGTCGCGGGTGTGTGCGTCGAGCGCGGACATCGGCTCGTCCAGCAGGAGCACCTGCGGCCCGCATGCGAGCGCCCGCGCGAGCGCCACGCGCTGCCGCTCGCCGCCCGAGAGGCGCCCCGGCCGGTCGGAGGCAAGGTGCGCTATCTCGAGCCGCGCCAGCACCTCCTCGACCACCCCAGTGCCACTCGCCCCGAAGGCGACGTTCGCCCGCACCGAGAGGTGCGGAAAGAGGGCGTATTCCTGGAAGACGAGCCCGACCGAGCGGCGCTCCGGTTCGAGGTCGACGCCCGCCGCAGTGTCGAGCCACACCTCCTCGCCCACGGTGACCCGGCCGAACTCCGGCCGGAGCAGGCCAGCGATCGCCCGCAGCACGCTCGACTTGCCGGCTCCGGAGGGGCCGACGAGCGCGACCGTCTCGGCCCCGACCTCGAGCGTCAGCTCGAGGCGGGCGTCGCGGAGGCTGTGGGAAAGAGCGACGTCGAGCGACGCCATGAGGGAACCAGCTTGACGGCGATGAGGGCTGCAGCGCTGACGGCTACGAGCAGCGCGCCGATCGCGAGCGCGGTGTCGAAGGAGACGTCGAACTGCTCGTAGACGGCAAGGGAGAGCGTCTGGGTGACCCCCTGGAGCGACCCCGCAAACATGATCGTGGCCCCGAACTCCCCGATCCCCCGCGCGAACGAGAGAGCCGCCCCCGCGCCGAGCCCTCCGGCTGCGAGGGGCAGCGCGACCCGCCAGAAGGTGCGCGCGGGGCCGGCCCCGAGCGTGCGGGCAGCGTCCGTCAGCGCGGGGTCGACGCCCGAGAATGCGGCCACCGCCGTTCGTACGTAGAACGGCCCGGCGACGAACGTCACAGCGAGAACGACGGCGATCTTCGTAAAGGCGATCTGGATCCCGAGGGCAGAGAGGGAGCTGCCCAGCAGTCCGAGCCGACCGAAGGTCGCGAGCAGGCCGATCCCCGCAACGGCGGGCGGCAGCACGAGCGGCAGCTCGACGAGCGTCACCGCGAGGCTCTCGCCACGGAAGCGCCGCGTGGCGAGCAGGTAGGCGGTGGGTGTCCCGAAGCCGACGATGAGCAACTGCGCGACGAGCGTCGTCTCGAGCGTGACGACGAGCGCGTCGCGAACGACCTGGGAGCCGAGCGCTTCGACCAGGTCGCCAGGCGGCACCCGGAGGAAGATGGCGGCGATCGGGACGACGAGAAACGCGAGGGTGACGATCGTCGCGGCGAGCAGCACAGTCGGGAAGACCCGCCTCACAGCTCGACCATCACGCTCGTCGACTTGATCACGCCCGCCGCGCTCATCCCCGCCTTGAGGTCGAGTTCCTCGGCCGACTCCCGCGTGATGATCGCCACGACGCGAGCCGGCTCCGTGACGTCGATCTCGACCCGCGCCAGCAGTCCGTCGACCTCGACCGAGCGCACGACGCCACGGAAGCGGTTCCGTGCCGATAGCTCGCCCGTCCCCCGAGCAGCGCGCAGCCGCTCGATCTCGGACGCCGCAACGACGCGGCGGTTCGCGCGGTCGCGGGAGACCTCGATCCGCCCATCGCGGTCCCAGCGTCGCAGCGTGTCGATGCTGATCCCAAGCGCACGCGCGGCCTCGGAGGCTGTGAATTCTTGCTTAGGCATTGCCTAGTTATAACGCATGAAGCAGGCGCGCGCGACCCCCACGACCCCGACTAGAGCGGGATGTTGCCATGCTTGCGCTTCGGGGCCGGCTCGCGTTTGCCGAGGTGCATCTCGAGCGCCCTGATCAGGTACGGGCGCGTCCGGCGCGGTTCGATCACGTCGTCCACATAGCCGCGCTCGGCCGCCGAGTAGGGATTGGCAAACCGCTCTTTGTAGTCGGCGATCAGCTCCTCGCGCCTCACCTCGGGGTTGGCGGCGGCCGCGAGCTCGTTGCGGAAGACGATGTTGACGGCGCCGTCCGGCCCCATCACAGCCACCTCGGCGGTCGGCCATGCGACGTTGACGTCGGCGCGGATGTGCTTCGAGCTCATCACGTCGTAGGCGCCACCATAGGCCTTGCGCGTGATCACGGTCAGCTTGGGCACGGTCGCCTCGGCGAAGGCGTAGAGCAGCTTGGCGCCGTGCCGGATAATGCCACCCCACTCCTGCGACGTCCCCGGCAGGAAGCCGGGAACGTCGACGAACGTGACGAGCGGGACGTTGAACGCGTCGCACGTCCGCACGAACCGCGCCGCCTTGACCGATGCGTCGATGTCGAGCACGCCGGCGAGCGCGTTGGGCTGGTTGCCGACGATCCCCACGGCGTGCCCGCCGAGCCTGGCGAAGCCGCAGACGATGTTCTTTGCGTAGTCGGCCTGCAGTTCGAGGAAATCGCCGTCGTCGACGACGGCGCCGACCACGCGCTTGATGTCGTACGGCTTGTGGGGAGAGTCCGGTACCAGCGTGTCGAGCTCCGGCGCCTCGCGGTCGACCGGGTCGACGGGTGGCGCGTACGGCGCCGACTCGAGGTTGTTCTGGGGCAGGAACGACAGCAGGTAGCGCGCGTCCTCGATCACAGCGTCTTCGTCAGCGCCGACGAGATGCGCGACGCCCGAGCGCGAAGCATGCGCCGCGGCACCGCCGAGCTCCTCCTGGCTGACCTCCTCGCCGGTGACAGCCTTTACGACGTCGGGGCCGGTGATGAACATGTACGACGTGCCTTCGGCCATCAGCACGAAATCGGTGATCGCCGGGGAATACACCGCGCCGCCGGCACAGGGGCCAAGGACGAGCGAGATCTGCGGCACGACGCCCGACGCCTGCACGTTCCGCCAGAAGATCTCCGCGTAGCCCGCCAGCGAGACGACGCCCTCCTGGATCCGCGCGCCTCCCGAGTCGTTGATCCCGACGACGGGGCAGCCGACCCTGACGGCCATGTCCATGACCTTGCAGATCTTCTCCGCGAAGACCTCGCTCAGCGACCCGCCGAAGACGGTGAAGTCCTGCGAGAAGACGCAGACGGGCCGCCCGAGCACGGTGCCGTACCCCGTCACGACGGCGTCTCCGAGGGGGCGCCTCTCGCTCATCCCGAACTCCACCTCACGGTGGCGCACGAAGCGGTCGAGCTCGACGAACGAGCCCGAATCGAGCAGCCGCTCGAGCCGCTCGCGAGCGAGCAGCTTGCCGCGCGCGTGCTGCTTGTCGGCCGCCGCTTGACCCATCGGCGAGGCGTGCTCCGCGCTCAGCTCCTCGAGCCAGCGGAGCTTCGCCTCGGTCGTGTCGTGCGTCATCCGGGAGCTACTCGTCGCCATCGCGCTGAGCCTATCGCTCCGACAGGGCCACCGCGCCGCCCGCAAGCTCCGGACGTCACCGCGACCGCCGAGCGAGCTCGATCCCGGCTCCCCAACCCGGAGCGCGCCCGCCGACAGGTGCTCGAAGCGACTCTGCGTCGAGACCACTGCTCTCTAGGACCCAGGCGATCAGCGAGTTCGAGTTCCACATCTCACCCAGTTTCAACTCGTCGCGGCCCCAGACGGCCCGCGGCGCGGGCGGGACGAGCTCGAGCACGCGCCGGGCACGCTGCGGATCGCTTGTCAGCCGCTGGGGACTCTCGACCGCTTCCACGATGTCGGGAATCACTCCCTCGCGCCAGCACCGGACTTCGTAGCGGAAGAACCGGAGGCGCCCCGCCAGCCGGCTGCCGACAACCCCCTCGCCGACCGCCCCGCGTGCTGAACCGTTTCCGTCCCAGGCCGGTGCCTGCTCGATCACGAAGCGGCCCTCGGGGACACGCACCTCGAGCGCCGAGTGATAGAGATCGCACGGCTCCCGCCCTTGCAGAATCGCCGCCACTGCCTCGAAGACTCGCCCGTTCAGACGCACGGAATGACCCCCAGCGCCAAGCGGGAGCCAGTAGAGGTCGACAGCCGCGCCCGGTTGATCGTTCGTCTCGGCCACCTCGCTACGAGGAACGTTCCCAGACCACGGGAAAAAGCGGATGCGTCATCGGAGCACCGGGTGCCAGATCGCAGGCGAGACCGGGAAAGTCCGGCGAGGTCTTCCAGGCGCGCGGCGCATGCGTCACGTCGTCCCCGAGGAAACGCAGCGACAGCACCCGCCGCCGCCGAGGGCCGTCGACCCCGCCGGCACAGTGCAGCGTCAGCATGCTGAAGAAGACCGCGTCGCCGGGCTCGAGCTCCCAGCCGACGATCTCGTAGGCGGAGCGGTCGCGCTCGATGTCAGGCAGGTCTGCAAGCGCCCCCTCGGGGAACCACCGGGCCTCGTTGCCCATGAACGTCCGCGGCATCAGCCAGGGGCCGAGGTGCGAGCCGGCCACGAACTCGAGCGTCGAGGCCCGGGAGACCGGATCGACGGGGAGCCACACCGAGCACGTCTGCGTTCCGTCCACGTTGTAGTACGGCTGATCCTGGTGCCACGGCGTGCGCTGCTCTGTGCCGGGCTCCTTCACGAGGACGTGGTCGTGATAGAGGCGCACACGCTCGGCGCCCATCAGCTCGCCGGCGATCGCGGCCGCGGGTGACGATCGCGCCAGGCGCTCAATCCCGGGGAGCCGCTGCCAGTTGCAGAAGTCCTCGAAGAACCGGCCCGGGTCGTCCGGGCGGCTAGCCACGAGGACCCGATTGCTCGGCGCGGCGAGATTCTGCTCGATCGCCTCCTCCAGGCGCGCGACGTCGTCGGCAGCGAGCGCGCCGCGCACGCAGACCACTCCGTCGCGGCGAAACGCCTCGACGGCCTCTGCCGTGACGAATGTGGGTGCGGTCATGCGGCGAGTCTACGTCGCGGGGCCTGCACGCTAGAGTCGTCTCGTGGCCGCTCCTCTCGACCGCTCCGCCGCCTGGCCCTACGACGCGGCGGGCGATCCCGGACCTTTCGCGTACGCACGGGACGAGCAGCCGAACGCCGTCTCGGTCGAGCAGATCATGGGCGAACTCGAGGATGGACGCTCACTCCTCTTCCCCGCCGGAATGGCCGCGGTCACCGCGGTCGTGCTCACGATGCTGCCCCCGGACGGGACGATCGCCCTCGCGGCCGGCGCCTACTACGGCCACCGCAAGCTGCTCGATCACCTGCGGCCGCGGGGAATCAACACCGTCGAGTTCGACCAGACGGAATCTCCGCCGGCCGGCGTCGACCTGATCCTGATCGAGGCACCCTCGAACCCGATGCTGACGATGCCCGACTTCGAGGCGGCCGCCGCCCATCCGGCACCCGTCGTCTGCGACGCCACGGTGTCCTCGCCGCTCCGGCTCCGCCCCCTGGAGCGCGGCTGTGACGTCTCGCTGCACAGCGCCACGAAGGTGCTCGCGGGCCACGACGACCTGCTCGCGGGAGTCGTCTCCGTGAGCGACGAAAACCTCTTCGAGCGGCTCCATCTGACGAGGAGCCTGACCGGCCTCGTCGCGTCGGCCGACACGGCCTGGCTGCTCGAACGGGGCCTCGAGACGCTCGAGGTGAGGCTCGACCGCATGGAGGGGACTGCCCGCCAGCTCGCCGACCGGCTCGAGTCGCACCCGGCGGTCACGACCCTGAGGTATCCCGGCTTCGGCTTCCTGATCTCGTTCGACGTCGCCGACGGCGAAGCCGCCCGCCGGGTCGAGACAGCGACCGGCACGATCAGGAACGCGACGAGCCTCGGCGGCGTCCATTCGAAGCTCGAATCCCGCTACCGCTGGGAGGGCGATCGCGTCCCGCCCGGCCTGCTCCGGCTCTCGGTCGGACTCGAGGCTCCGGACGTGCTCTGGGGCGACCTCGAGCACGCGCTCACGTCTGCTTCAGGAGACATGCCCTAAAGTGACCATTGTCCAATGACCGTGGTCATAATACGATGACTACATGGTTGCTACGCTTGGTCTCATGGATCGAATAATCTCGGCCAGCCGCTTCAAGGCTCAGTGCCTGGCGCTCCTCGACGAAGTCGCCGAGAGCGGCGAAGAGATCGTGGTGACAAAGCATGGGAAGCCGGTCGCCCGACTCGTCCCGATTGCCCCTCCCGTCTCGCTGAAGGGGAGTGTTACCTACCTTGTCACCGACGAGGAGCTCATCGCTCCCTTTCATGACGATTGGGATCCCGAGTTTCCGTGATCGTCATCGATACGCATGCCTTCCTGTGGTGGCGAGATGAGAACCGCAGTCTGTCCCGCCCCGCAGCTCGCGCGATTGGAACGGCAGGAAGGGTGGTCGTCCCGACCGTGTGTTGCTACGAGCTAGCCACTCTCGAGCGTCGGCGTCGGATCCGGCTCGACCGAGGCGTGAACGCCTGGATGCGGGCTGCCCTGGCGGTGCCCGGCGTCGAGCCGTACCCACTGACGGCTGAGATCGCGATCGAGGCGGGGCGCCTCCCCGACTCGTTTCCGGGCGACCCCGTCGATCGGATCGTCTACGCGACGGCTGCTGCTCTCGGGTCGAAGCTCGTCACGCGCGACCGAAGCATCACCGATCACGATCCCGCGCGCGTCATCTGGTGAGCGGTGGGGGCAACGGCTGTAACGAAACAGCCGCTGCCGATACCGTAGAAGCATGCTCTTCACACGTAAGTCCCAAGCCATGCCCGCCCCGGAGGACACGCTCCCCGGTCGCCCGGGCCCCATGATGGTGACCGAGGAGCACGTCGTTCTCGGCACCCCGCTTGAGCCGCCGTTTCCCGACGGGATCGAGACAGCGATCTTCGGGATGGGGTGCTTCTGGGGGGCCGAACGGCTCTTCTGGCAGCTCCCCGGCGTCTACACGACCGCGGTTGGGTACGCCGGTGGCACGACACCAAACCCGAGCTACGAGGAGACGTGCTCTGGCCGTACCGGTCACACCGAAGCCGTGCTCGTCGCCTACGACCCCGAGCGGATCTCCTACGAAGATCTCGTGCGAACGTTCTGGGAGGGCCACGACCCCACCCAGGGGATGCGGCAGGGGAACGACGTCGGGTCGCAGTACCGCTCGGCCCTCTACTGGACGACCGACGCCCAGCAGGAGGCAGCGCTTGCTTCCAAGGCGCGGTACTCGATGGCTCTCGCACAGGCGGGCCACGGGATGATCACCACCGAGCTCGCCGAGGCCGGCCACTTCTACTACGCCGAGACCTATCACCAGCAGTACCTGGCACGAAACCCGCGTGGCTACTGCGGGATTGGCGGCACCGGTGTCGCCTGCCCGATCGGTACGGGCGTCGCCGGCTCGGTGTAGCCTCCCGCCGAGCTGGACGATCTGGGTCTCTTTGGGGCAGAGCACGGGTGACCGTCGGCTCTGCTCCGGAAAGGCCGTCCGGATTGAACTTCGGAATGGCCCGCGGGATCGAGGGTGAGCGCTCGGATCGACGTGAACCGACGCGCTCCGAGCGACTACGGCAGCTGCCAGAACGGCTCGGTGAGGCCGAGCCGGTCGAGAATCGCCTGATTCAACTCACGCGTGCGTGGCTGCCACTCAGGCGGCAGACGATCGCTCCACCAGGCGTGGGCCAGTTCGGAGAGCTTTGCGACGCTGATCGTCGCTCCGGGAGCCCTGCCGCCAAGCCAGCGCTCGATGTGCTCTTCCGACCGGAAGAGATTCATCGCGCTTCAGCTGAAGACGATGTCGTCCCACCAGTGGGCGGCAGGGACGAGACAGTGGAAGAGGAGGCTCTCGTCGTCCGGGTGCTCGTCACGCACGTCGACGGCGAGCGGTTCGCCACAGTCGGGGCACGAGGTCTCGATCCGGCCGTCCGCATGCAGAGCGGCACAGATCCCGAACGCGTCCCAGGCGCAGTTCGCATACCACCAGCGGCCGTCTGCCTGAACGCGGTAGGCCGTCGGAACTGCCGAAAAGGGATTTGCCATCCTGACCTCGGCCGTGCCGGGGTTCAGAACGAGCGCGTGCTGCTCGTGGAGCCGGAGCCACCCGCTTACGACCTCGGCCTCGCTCAGCTCGCCCGCAACTGCAACCTCCTGCGCCGAGGGCGCCCGCCCGAGCTCGACGAACAATCCGTAGGTGAGAGCTCGTAGGTGGAGATCAGGTGCGTCCACGCGGTGAACTGTTGCACAGCTGCGACCTCTTCGTAGAAATCAGTGGCGGGCGAGCCGATACAGAACGTGCGTGCGCAGGCGATGGCCGGTCTGAAAGCGAGGATGCTCGAACGTCCCGTCGGAACGCATGCCGAGTCGCTCCATGACCGCGATCGAGCGAAGATTTGCAGGCACTGTGAAGGAGACGATCTCCTCCAGGTCCACCTCGTCGAAGCCGAAGGCGACCGCGGCGCGGGCGGCCTCGATGGCATAGCCATGGCCCCAAAACGAGAACGCGAGCCGCCACCCGATCTCGACGCACGGCGTAAATCGCGCCTCGAACGTCGGTGCCATCAGGCCGACGTAGCCTATGAACGGTGCCACGTCAGGCACCTCGACGGCCCACGGCCCGAACCCCGAGTCTGCGAACGACCGCTCAACGCGATCGTGCACGAACCCGTCCGACTCGGCCCGCGTCAACTGCCGCCGGTAGTGCTCCATCACGCGCGGGTCACAGTTCATCGCTGCGAACGGCTCCAGATCGTCGTCGCGCCACGCGCGCAAGAGGACGCGGTCTCCACGTAGCTCGGGGTCAGCGCTCGCCACTCTCGCGTCAGCCCCAGAAGCCCTCGTGCTCCGCGCGCGCTTCGGCCTCCAGATGCGGGCCGCTCACCTCGATCGGGCGGCCGCCGCGTGCGAACACCTCGCGACACGGAAGCTTCAGCTCCAGCTCCTCGCCGCCCTCGACCATCCCCGCGAGCTCGGCTCCGCTCAGCCCGTACACGACGCGTCCGATGCCTGACCAGTAGATCGCGCCGGCACACATCGCGCACGGCTCGGTGCTCGCGTAGAGCGTGTGCCCGCCGAGCACCGGCGCGTCGATGCGACGGCTCGCCAGGCGCACGAGGTTCAGCTCGGCGTGGTTCGTGCAGTCGTGCTCGGTGAGCACCGAGTTCGCCGCCTCGAGCACGACACGGCCGTCGCCGTCGACGAGGAGCGAGCCGAAGGGGTGGTTGCCGTGATTGCGGGCATCACGAGCCAGCGCGATCGCCCGCGCGAGGTGGTGTGCATCGGCCGCGGTGAACGTCATCGCCTCGAGGAGTATCGCTCCTTCGGCAGAGGTCGAGACAGGTCTCGCTCCTAGAGCGGCGACGATGTGGGCACCGCCCCAGGCCGATCCCCGTACGGGCGACACCGGTGTCGCCCTCCAGCGGCCGCTACCGCCTCTAGGGCACATGCTGCTGGTGGATCGCCAACGCTCGGTCGCCCCGGATCGTGATCCAGACGCCCGTATCGAGTGCCGCGGCCGCGACGGCCGCGATGACGAGCGCCGCTGCCGCCTTCCGGCACCGCTCAGGCGCGAGTGACCAGACGGTAGTGCTCGACCGCCGGAAATGGGTCATAAAAGTGGTGAAGCAGCCGTTTCCACTCCTCATAGACCGCGGAGCCGCGAAAGCCCTCGGTGTGATCCTCCAGCCTCTGCCACCTGACCAGCAGGAGGTAGCGGTTCGGCTGCTCGTGGCAGCGCAACAGCTCGAGCGACTCGAAGCCCGGGCTCGCGGAGATGATCGGAGTGGCTGCGCCGAAGGCAGCCTCGAACTCGGCCTCACGACCGGGAGCGACCTCGAGAACGACGTGCTCGGTGATCACGTCGAGATCCTCTCAGACAGGCCTGACTGCGCCTACCCTTGTGGGATGCGACTCGATACCGACACGACGCCTGTCCCCAGGGCGCTCTCGCTCGCGACCGACCTCGACGTGCTTCCACCCGACCGCGTCGTGGAGCAGCGTGACGGCTATCTCGTCGTCCGCAATCCTGGCAATCCCGATCACTACTGGGGAAACATGCTGATCTTCGATGACGCTCCGGCCCCCGGGGATGCGCCCCGCTGGGAGGCCCTGTTCGCCGAGGAGTTCGCCGGCGAGCCGCGCGTGCGCCATCAGACATTTGCCTGGGATCGCACCGACGGGGAGGTGGGAGCAGCACGGGAGGAGTTCGTGGCGCGTGCTTACGACCTCGAGGTGACCGTGGGCCTCACCGCACCGCCGGCGGCGATTTTCCCGCATCCGCGCGAGAACCGCGAGGTGCTCGTGCGGGCGCTCGACCCGGCGCCGGGGGTGGACGATGCGCTCTGGGACGGAATCGTCGAGCTGCAAGTGGCGACCCGGGAGCCGCACTACGAGGAGCACGCCTACCGCGCGTTCAGAGGGGCCCAGACCAACGGCTTCCGGGCGCAGTTCGACCAGGGGCGAGGCGCCTGGTTCGTGGCGCTCGACCCGGCCACCGGCGAGGTGACCGCCAGCTGCGGCATCGTCGTGACCGGCGGTCGCGGCCGTTTCCAGGCCGTCGACACGGCCGATCTCTACCGCAGACGCGGGATCTGCTCCCGTCTCGTCGTCGAGGCCGCCCGGGTTGCCGCCGAACGGTACGGCGCCGAGCACCTCGTGATCGTCGCCGATGCGGGCTATCACGCGCTCGGGCTCTACGAGTCGCTCGGGTTCCAGCGGGCGGAACGCGTCGCCGGCGTCTTCCTGCGACCGCGCGACTAGCTCCGCCCCGCTCCGGGACCGCTCGTCAACCGCTGCGCAAGGGCGACGGGGATCAGGCTGACCACGATCACGACGAGCGCGATCGCGTTCACGATCGGCAGGTTCTGGCCCTGCCGGATGAACCCGAAGATCAGCAGCGGCAGGGTGTTCTGGGCGCCGGCGGTGAAGTAGGTGACCACGATCTCGTCCCACGAGAGAGCGAAGGCGAGGAGGGCGCCGGCGACAAGAGCGGTGCCGATCACGGGCAGAGTGACGAGGCGGAACGTCTGGAATCCCGTCGCGCCGAGGTCGGCCGAGGCCTCGAAGAACGATCCTGAGGTGCGGCGCAGGCGGGCGATCACGTTGTTGTAGACGACGACTACGCAGAAGGTGGCGTGCCCGATCACGATCGTCCACAGCGAGAAGCTCACGCCCCCGATCACGAAGAACGAGTTGAGCGCGAGTCCCGTGATGATTCCCGGAAGGGCGATCGGGAGAATGAAGAGGAACGAGATCGAGTCGCGACCGAAGAAGCGCGCCCGCGAGAGGCCGAACGCGGCGAGCGAGCCGAGCACGAGGGCTACGGAAGTCGCCAGGAGCCCTGCCCGCAGCGACAGCCAGAGGGCGTCCCGCACCTCAACGTCGTTCCACGCATCGGAGAACCACTTCGTCGTGAAGCCCGGAATCGGCCAGCTCTGAATGTTCGACGAGTTGAACGCGTAGACGCCCATGATCACGAGCGGGATCCAGAGGAACAGGACGACGAGCGTCGCCCAGACCCAGAGACCGATGCGGGTGCCCGTGCGCTCCATCAGAGTGACTCGAACGCTCCCAGGCGCTTCATCACGACGAGGTAGACCGCCATGATCCCGAGCGGCACCATCGCAAACGCAGCCGCAAAGGGCGCGTTGTTCGCGAGGCCGAGACTCTCGTAGACGACGGTCCCGATCAGCGACGACCCCGGCCCACCGACGAGCGAGGGCGCGATGTAGTCGCCGAGCGTGAGCGAGAACGTGAAGATCGATCCCGCCGCAAGCCCGGGGACGGCGAGCGGCAGGATCACGCGGCGCAACGTCGTCGAGCCACGACCTCCGAGATCGGCGGAGGCCTCGATCAACGAGTACGGCACGCGCTCGAGGGCGGCATAGACCGGTAGCACCATGAACGGAAACCAGATGTAGGTGAAGACGACCCACATCGCGGTGTTCGTATAGGCGATGTTCTGATCGGGCAGGCCGAGAACGTTCAATGCCCAGTTGAGCGCACCGTCAGGATTGAGAATGAGGCGCCACGAGTAGACGCGGACGAGGTAGCTGACCCAGAGGGGCAGCACTGTTGCGACGAGCAGCACGATCCGCAGCCGCCGACCGGCGATCCGGACCATGAAGTACGCATAGGGGAACGCCAGCACCATGCAGGTGATCGTGACGGCCGACGCCATCACCAGCGTGCGGACGATGATCGTCGGGTACGGCGCATTCGCGATCACGCGGAAGTTGTCCAGCGTCCACGAGTGGATGATCTTCCCGGTGAAGGAGTCCGTCGTCCAAAAGCCCTGGATCAGGAGCGCGACGAGTGCGGCGACGTAGACGAAGAGAAACGCGGCGACGGGAGCCGAGATCTGCCCGAACGCCTTCACTCCCGGGCGCCGCCAGGCGAACCGGGAGACCGAGCGGAGGGCTCCCCTGCGGGGGGAGCCCTCCTTCACGCGTGCCGCGTCAACGGCCATGAACCGGCTAGCCCTTGACTTGCTGCCAGGCCGTTGTCCAGGCCTTAAGGTCGGTGCAGTTCTTCTGGCCGTTGCCGCAGTCGGCGATCGGCGTCTTCCAGAACTTGATCGACCGGTAATAGCTCTCCGGTGCATTGGCGGAAAACTGCTTGCACGATCCCTTGGTGATCGTGTCCATGATCGCGCACGCCTTCTTGTTGACGGGCGTCTCACCGTAGTAGGTCGCCTGCTGCGCCTGCGCCTTCGGAGTGGAGATGTACTGCATCCACTTGTAGGCGCAGTTCGGGTGCTTCGCCTTCGACGACAGCATCCACGTATCGAGCCAGCCGGTGACGCCCTCCTTCGGGATCACGGTGCCGACCTTGGCCTTCGCTGCAAGGAGCTGCGAGTACTGATAGGGCCACGAGGCACCGAGTGTCGAGCCACCGTTCTTGAAGAGGTCGATCTGGTCGGACGCGAGGCCCCAGTACTTCTTCACGAGCGGGCGCTGTTGCTTGAGCAGCGCCACAGCCGCGGCCAGCTGCGTCTTCGTCAGCTCGTAGGGGTCCTTGATTCCGAGAGCCGGCTTTGTCTTCGACAGGTACAACGCCGCATCCGCGATCTGGATCGGGTTGTCCGGGATCGTGATCTTGCCCTTGTTCTTGACGTCGTACAGCGCTGCCCAGCTCGTCGGCTTCTTCTCCTTGGCGGTGTTGTAGAGCAGGAGGTTCGGGCCGAACTGCACCGACACCCCGTAGTGCTTGCCGCCAACCGTATTCGTTGCGGGCGCCTGGAATGCCTTGAAAAAGTCCTTGTAGGACGGGATCAGGCCAACGTTCACTTCTGCCAGGGCGCCGGCGTAGATCAACCGGAGACTCGCATCGCCCGAGGCAGAGACCATGTCGTACTGGCCGCCACCGCCGGAGGTCATCAAGTTGAACATGTCGTTCGAGCTGCCGGCGTACTTCGCGGACACCTTGCAACCGGTCGCCTTCTCGAACGGGGCCACCCACTGCTTCTCGGTGTAGCCCTCCCAGGCGATGAGCGTCAGCTTGCCCTCGCCGGCCCCAACCGACGCCGGTAGCCCCGAGCCCTTCGAGACGCCTGCCGCCGGGACGGCGAGAGCCGTTACGAGCGCCGCGAGCGCCACATATCCGAAGCGAATGCGCTTCACTTTCCCTCCTCCTCGATCACGAATTCCACGTCCGGGCTCCAGCGGAGCCGGACGCGCTTTCTCTCCAGCTCGTGGACGTCCTCGGAGGACGTCTCGAGATTCTGCTGCACAACCGTCAACTCGCCGCCGCCGTCGAGTGAGACGACGAACTTCGTCACCGGACCCAGATACACGGCAGCCGTGATAGTCCCGGGCTCCCCGTCGGCCGTCTCGTCCGTCGAGAGACGGATCTTCTCGGGTCGCACCGTGAATGCACGGCCGTCCCGCTCGATGATGTTCGAGGTGCCGATAAACCCTGCGACGAATTGCGTCGCCGGATGTTCGTACATCTCTGCCGGTGTCCCGATCTGCTCGATCTTCCCCAGGTTGAAGACGGCGATCCGGTCGCTCATCGTCAGCGCCTCTTCCTGGTCGTGCGTGACGTAGATGAACGTCATCCCGAGCTCCTGCTGGATCTGCTTCAGCTCGATCTGCAGCTCCTGGCGCAGCTTCAGGTCGAGTGCCCCGAGCGGCTCGTCTAGCAGGAGTGCGCGGGGCGTGTTGACGATCGCCCGCGCGAGCGCCACCCGCTGGCGCTGACCGCCGGAGAGCTCGCCGGGCTTGCGCTCGCCGTAGCCCTCGAGCCGCACCATCGACAGCGCCTCGGCCGCCTTCAGTCGCCGCTCCCGCTTCGGCACCTTCTTGACCCGCAGTCCGTACTCGACGTTCTGCTGCACGGTCATGTGCGGGAACAGGGCGTAGTCCTGGAACACCGTGTTGACGTTGCGGTCGAACGGCGGCAGCGACGAGACATCGCGTCCGGCGAGCTCGATCGTCCCGGCATCGGGCCGTTCGAAGCCGGCGATCATGCGCAGCGTCGTCGTCTTGCCCGAGCCCGATGGGCCGAGCATCGTGAAGAACTCACCCAGCCCGATCTCGAGGTCGATGCCGTCCACGGCGACGACCTTGCCGTATATCTTGCGCAACCCGACGACGCGAACGTCCGCGGTCGCGACTCGCTCAGAGAGCTGCAACAAGCGACTCCTCCAGCAGCGCCATGCCCTCCTCGAGCTCGTCGGCGGCGATCGTGAGCGGCGCGAGCAGGCGGATCACGTTGCCGTACATCCCGCACGCGAGCAGGAGCAGGTTGCGCTCGAACGCGGCAGCCACGACTGCAGACGCCTGGTCGGGCGAGCGGTCGGCGAACTCGAACGCGAGCATCGGCCCGAGGCCGCGAACCTCGCCGATCGCCTCGTGCTTCGCGGCGATCAGCTCCAGGCGTGATCGCATCGTCTCTCCGAGCTCGGCCGCGTGCGCCAGAAACTCCGGGTCGGCGACGGCATCGAGGACGGCGACGGCAGCGGCGCAGCTGAGCGGGTTGCCGCCGAACGTGCCTCCGAGCCCACCGGCGGGCACGGTGTCCATGATCGACGCCGGTCCGGTGACGGCTGCGAGCGGAAGGCCGCCGCCGATCGACTTGCCCGAGACGAGCAGGTCGGGCGCGGCGTCGTCGTAGTGCTCGACGGCCCACATCGTCCCCGTGCGGCCGACGCCCGACTGCACCTCGTCGTCCACCCAAAGGATCCCGTGCTCACGGAGCAGATCGGCGAGGCGCCGGAGATAGTCAGCCGGCATCGGCAGGAAGCCGCCCTCGCCCTGGACGGGCTCGAGCACGGCGCAGGCGACGGTGGCCGGGTCGACCTCGGCCTTGAAGAGCTGCTTCAGCCCTTCGATCGCGTCGTCGGTGGTAATGCCGCGATAGAGGTTCGGCACGGGCGCCCGGTACACCTCGGGCGCGAACGGCCCGAACCCGGCCTTGTAGGGCTTCACCTTCGCGGTCATCGTCATCGTCAGCAGCGTGCGCCCGTGGAAGGCGTTGTCGAACACGACCACGGCCGGGCGGCCGGTCGCCGTGCGGGCGATCTTGACGGCGTTCTCGACCGCCTCGGCGCCCGAGTTGACGAGGATCGACTTCTGGTCTGTGCCCTGGCAGGGCGAGAGCTCGGCGAGGCGGCGGCAGACCTCGACGTAGGGCTCGTAGATTCCGACCATGAAGCACTGGTGGAGGTAGTCGTCGGCCTGAGCCTTGATCGCCTCGACGACGGGAGCAAAGCGGTGACCGGTGTTCTGGCAGCCGATGCCGCCGGCGAAGTCGAGGAAGGTGCGGCCGTCGACGTCAGTGACCCGCGCGCCGTCCGCATGGGAGACGACGAGGCGGGGGGTCGAAACGCCGGCGCTCACGTAGCGGGCGCGGTCGGCGAGGATTCGTGCGTGCGTTGACTGCTCGGTTGTGGTCATCTCGGGAGTATGCCGCACCTCCCGAAATCAACACGTCGGGCCCTCGAAATCGGACGGCCTGCACACCAGCCGGAGTACGGCCTGCCGTACCGAACGGTGACCGCGTGTGCGGCAGCCTCGGGTCATCGAGATCGACGACCAGAGAGAAACGGAGAACACCATGACGCAGATGTTGGCAACCCCCGCCCGCACCTCGGCCGCAGCCCGGCAGGAACCCATGTTTTACGCGACGAACCCGGCTGGGACGCCGCCCGGCAGGCGTGGAACCTCGCCGTTGACCAGCAGCCCGCGGCCGTGGCGCTGCCCGAGACGGTGGACGACGTGATTGCGATCGACGAACACGCACGTGTGACAGGGTTGAAGATCGCGGTTCAGGGCACGGGCCACGGCGCTGCCGCACGAGGCTCCCTCGACGGCTCCCTCCTGCTCAACATGGCGCGCCTGACGGGCGTCGAGATCGACCCCGTCGCCCGGACGGCGAGGGTCGCGGCGGTCCCGCTCTGGCTCGACGTCGTCCAGCAGGCGACCGAGTGCGGCCTCACCGGACTGCACGGCTCGGCCCGGGATGTCGGCGTCGTCGGCTACACGCTCGGCGGCGGCATCGGCTGGCTGGCCCGCAAGCACGGTCTCTCCGCCTCGAGCGTGCTCGCGGCGGAGGTTGTGACAGCGGAGGGCGAGCTGGTTCGCGCGAGCGCAGAGGAGAACGGTGACCTGTTCTGGGCGCTCCGGGGCGGAGGCGGCAGCTTCGGCGTCGTGACGGCGGTCGAGATCGCCCTCTACCCGGTCACGGAGGCGTTCGCCGGCTGGCTGATCTGGCCGATCGAGCGCGCGACCGAGGTGCTCGGCGCCTGGGCGGAGTGGACGCGCACAGCGCCCGAGGAGGTGACGTCGGTGGGCCGGTTGCTGCAGATCCCGCCGATCCCCGAGATGCCCGAGGCGATCCGCGGGAAGCAGCTGGTTGTCGTCGAGGCCGCCTACCTCGGGGACGAGGCGAGCGGGCGGGAGCTCCTGCGCCCCCTCACGGATCTAGTGCCCACCATCGACACGTTCGGGATCGTCCCGGCGACCGCGCTGATGGAGCTGCACCAGGATCCTCGCGTGCCGAGCCCCGGGATCGGGAACGGTTGGCTGCAGGAGGACTTCGACGCGGAGGCGGGTGCGGCGGTCGTTGCCGCGGCCGCGATGGACGGGACCTCTCCGCTCCTGTCGTTCGAGATCCGCCACCTCGGCGGCGCAGTGGGCCGGCCCGATCCCATGACCGAGGAGGGCTACACCGGCATCGACATCCACCGGGTGGCGCGGATCGGCTCCGCCGGTCACGGTCGGCAGATCCTCCTCTCCGCGAGCGCCTGCGCCCCCGACGGCTACGCGGTGCGCGACCTCGGCAGCCACCGCCTCGCCGGACTCCCGGAGCCGGAGCACATCCACCAGCTCCTCGCGGACGGCCTCCCGCGCGACTTCCCGCCGCTGCGCAACACGATCGCGATGCTCGGCAACTCGCTCAGGGTCGTGATCGCAGAGGACTCCGTCCTGCTTCGCGAGGGTGTCGTGCGGCTGCTCGCCGAATCCGGATTCGACGTCGTCGCCCAGTCGGACAACGCGGAGGAGTTGCCCCGCCATGTCGCCCTCCACAAGCCGGCCGTCGCGATCGTCGACATCCGCATGCCACCGACGCACACCGACGAGGGGCTCGTGGCAGCCCGCGAGATCCGAAGCCGTTATCCGGACACCGGCGTACTCGTGCTGTCGCAGTGCGTCGAGCCCGCCTACGTTGTCGGGCTGCTCGAGGACGGCGCCGAGGGCGTGGGCTACCTGCTCAAGGACCGCGTCGCCGATCTCGAGGAGTTCGCGGCGGCGGTGCGTCGCGTCGGCGAGGGCGGATCTGCCCTCGACCCTGCCGTCGTGGCCCAGCTGCTCGGACGCAGCCGCAGCGACGACCCGCTCGCAGCGCTCACCCCGCGCGAGCGTGGGGTGCTCGAGCTGATGGCCGAGGGCCGCTCGAACCAGGCGATCGCCGAGCGGATGTTCGTGACGCCTCGCGCTGTCGAGAAGCACGTGACGAGCATCTTCACCAAGCTCGACCTGCCCGCCAGCGGCGACGACCATCGCCGCGTGCTCGCCGTGCTCGCCTTCGTCCGCGACTGACGCTCTCTGCCTTCCAATGGTGCGGTTTACCCCACCCCAAGACGCCTGACTGCCGCACTGCCAGGCGAAGGACGCGGTGCGAGGCTCCCGGAGACCGAAACAACGACTCTCCAGGAGAAGCGAAATGTCACCCTTGAAGCAGAGCACCAACGTCGCGGCCCGGATGGGTCGTTGGAGTGCGAAACACCGAAAGACAGCAATCTTCGGTTGGCTCGCGTTCGTCGTCGCCTCGTTCGCGATCGGCGGCGCCGTCGGCCTGAAGACGATCGACAAGAACGACGCGAACGTCGGCGAGGCGCGCAAGGCCGACCACATCATCCGCGACGCCGGCTTCAAGCTGGACGAGCAGATGGAGTACGTGCTGGTGCAGTCTCCGTCGAGGACGGCGACCGACCCGGCGTTCCGCTCGGTCGTCGGTCAGGCGATCACGAAGCTCGAGTCCTTCCCGAAGGTGACGAAGCTGCGCTCGCCGCTGCAGAAGGGCAACGAGGGCCAGATCTCCGAAGACGGTCACGCGGTGCTGATCCAGTTCAGCCCCACGGGCTCGTACGACGAGACGACGACGTACATCGACACGATCGTCGCCGGCACGGCCGCGGTGCAGAAGGCGAACCCGGGCTTCACCGTGGTCCAGGCCGGCTCGTCCTCGACGGGTAAGGCGCTCGACGAGTTGTTCGGATCGCAACTCGCCCGCGCCGGGATGATCTCGATCCCGATCACGCTCGTGATCCTGCTGATCGTGTTCGGCTCCGTGGTAGGCGCGCTGATACCGCTCGGCCTTGCCCTCACGGCCGTGTTCGCAACAATCGGGCTCGTCGCGCTGCCGAGTCAGATCGTGCCGATGGACCAGTCGATCTCGGAGGTCATTCTCCTGATCGGGCTCGCGGTCGGCGTCGACTACTCACTGTTCTACATCCGTCGCGAGCGTGACGAGCGACGGGCAGGTCGCAGTGAGTCCGCCGCTCTCGAGGCCGCCGCTGCGACGTCCGGCCGGGCGGTGCTCATCTCCGGTTTCACCGTGATGATCGCGATGGCCGGGATGTTCTTCTCGGGCGACAAGACGTTCATGTCGTTCGCGATCGGCACGATGATGGTCGTCGCGGTCGCGATGATCGGCTCGCTCACCGTGCTGCCGGCAATGCTCTCGTGGCTCGGCGACCGGGTCGACAAGGCAAAGGTTCCGTTCATCAGCCGGATCAAGCGTGACGACGGTCAGAGTCGTGTCCTTGGGGCGATCCTCGGTGTCGTCCTCCGTCGCCCGCTTGTCTCGGCGATCGCGGCTGCGGCCGTCCTCGTCGCCCTCGCAATCCCGGCACTCAGCCTCCACACGAGCCAGTCCGGACTCGATGCCATGCCGAAGTCGCTGCCGGCGGTGCAGGCGTTCGACAAGGTTCGAGACGCCTTCCCCGGCGGCGCCACTCCGGCCGTCGTCGCGATCAAGGGAGACACCGCGGACCCACGTCTGCGGGCGGAGGTCGCCGATCTGAAGCAGCAGGCCCTCTCATCCGGCAAGGCGCTGGAGCCCATCTACTCCGAGGCCTCAGCCGACGGGAAGGTGCTCCGCGTCGCGATCCCGCTCGTCGGCTCCGGCACCAACACGGCCTCGAACGAGGCGCTCGACACGCTTCGCAACGAGATCCTGCCGGTCACGGTCGGGAAGGTTGTGGGCGTCGAGTACGCGGTCACAGGAGACACAGCCTCGTCGAAGGACTGGAGCGACAGCATGAAGTCCTCGGCGCCGCTCGTCTTCCTCTTCGTACTCAGCTTCGCCTTCCTGCTGTTGCTCGTCTCGTTCCGGTCGCTCGTGATCCCGGTCAAGGCGATCCTGATGAACCTACTCTCGGTGGGCGCCGCCTACGGCCTGATCGTGGCGGTCTTCCAGTGGGGCTGGGGCGCGAACGTGCTCGACTTCCAGCGCAACGGCGGCATTGCCTCGTGGCTGCCGATGTTCCTCTTCGTGATCCTGTTCGGGCTCTCGATGGACTACCACGTCTTCATCCTGAGCCGGGTCAAGGAGTACTACGACCGCGGCATGAGCACCGAAGAGGCCGTCGAGAACGGCATCCGCTCCACGGCCGGCGTCGTCACGAGCGCAGCGGTCGTGATGGTTTTCGTCTTCGGCGTCTTCGCGCTGATGCCGATCATCGACATGAAGGAGATGGGCATCGGCCTCGCGGCCGCCGTCCTGATCGACGCCACGATCGTGCGAGCGGTGCTCCTGCCCGCGACGATGAAGCTGCTCGGCGAGTCGAACTGGTACCTGCCGGCGTGGCTCGAGTGGCTGCCGCGGCTCGAGCACGAGCGCTCGGCCGACCTGCCCGTGATCGACGCGGAGCCGGCCCGGCTGGCCGCCTAGGCAGGCGGCAGGTGCGAACGAAGGGCCCCGGCGCTCGCCGGGGCCCTCGCCGTCTCTAGACCGGAACCGCTGCCTCGACCGGAAGCGAGAGCGCGAAGCCCCGGATCTCGTCCCAGTCGCGGTAGTCACCCTCCGGCATGTGGTTGAACGGGAACGACAGCTTTGCGTTATCGATCACGCCCCCGAAGATCGCCGTCACGATCGGGGCGACCTCGGGATAGCGCGCGAGCCCCTTCTCGAGCTGCGGCCGCACCTTCTCCTTCTCGGCCTCCTCCGCGCTCAGCGGCCCCATCGCGAAGACCGCGAACGGGATCCCGGCGAGCTCGCCGTGATGCTTGCCCAGGAACCGTCGTGCCTCCCGGTGCATGCGACCCATGTAGAGCCCCGTGCCGAGGACGACAAGATCGAACCCTGCCGGATCGGGCGCCTCACGGGCCTTGGCGACTGTCGTCCCTGCACCTTCGTCACGCAGGACGGCGCCGACAAACCGCGCCACCTCCTCCACGGAGCCGTACTTGCTGGCATGGGCGATCAGCACTCGGGTCATGGTTGCCTCCTCACTCTCTCACTCCGCACCTTGACGCCCGCTCGGCATCGAGGCATCGGGCATTGCCCGGATCTCCAGGGCGGAAAGCCGCAGCTCGGTGCCCGCAACTACGATGTCGGCTGCGCCGGAGTAGCTCAGCTGGTCAGAGCACCGCTCTTGTAAAGCGGGGGCCAAGGGTTCGAATCCCTTCTCCGGCTTTTCTTTCCTTCCCGCGCCAGGCGAGGCAGCAGCTTGGAGCGCGTGCGGGCGCTACCGTTCTGCGCCTGGTGGCTGCGACTCTCCCGGACGACCGCGCGCTGGCTTACCTCGAGCTGCTCGGCGTCGAGGTCGAGCCCGGTGCCGTCGACGTGTCGATGCTCGCGGCCCTCCAGCGGGCGCACGTGACACGGATCCCCTACGAGAACATCGACGTCTATCGCGGCCGGCCTCCCGGGATCGAGCCGCTCTCGTGCGTCGATCGACTCCTGGCCGGCCGAGGAGGCTATTGCTACCACCTGAACGGCGCCCTCTTCACGTTGCTCCGATGGCTCGGAGTCGATGCGACCCGGCATGTCTCCGGCGTCGAGGGGGGCGCGGTGGTCGTGGCGCCGGGGCCGAATGCGAACCACCTCGGGATCACCGCCCGCACCCCAGGGGGGACCGAATGGCTTGTCGATGCCGGCCTCGGCGACGGCCCCGCCGAGCCACTCCCGCTCGTCTTCGGCAGCCACGATCAGGACGGGTTCGCGTACGAACTCGCCCCCTCGAGCTTCGACCCGGACGGGTGGCGGTTCGAGCACGATCGGCGCGGGTCGTTCGCGGGTGCCGACTTCGCGCGGGCGTCGGCGACCACCGAACAGTTCCGCAAGATGCACGAGGAGCTCTCGACGTCTCCGAGCTCCGGTTTCGTCCGCGTCGCCGTCGTTCAGCGCTGGACTGAAAGCGGCATCGAGAGCCTGCGCGGCAGTGTGCACTCGACGCTCACCGCGACGGCCTCGACGAGCGAGGAGATCGCCTCCGCCGGCGACTGGTGGGGACTCGTGATCGACGGCTTCGGGCTCGCCTACGGCGACCTGCCGTCAGACGAGCGTGCTCGCGTCTGGGAGAGCGTCCGCCGAGCTCACGAGGAGTTTGTCGCCGCGCGATAGCGCCTAGTCCGGCAGCAACGGCATCGCGATCCCGGGATCGCGCCCGACAAGAACGCCTCTGTTAATCGCCGTCGAGCCAAAGCGGTCGAGCACCTCGTCGACGGCGAGATCGAGCGCCTCACGGTCGTTCTCTTCGAACTAAGTTCGCACAGTCGGATCTCGGTAGTTCGATGCAGTGCAGATCCGAGACGAGCCGGATGCGTCCGAGGGCCGCGCGTGCGAGGGTGACGGTGGAACGGCTCGCCGGTCTCGTTTGGTGTGGCCGTCCGCCAGAGCCGAAGGAGGCCACGATGCCCGTCAGCGATCATCCAGACGGCGACCACGAGCGACACGATCTCGATCACCCGCGCAAGCCGCTCCTCGAGGAGGAACTTGAGCTGGAGAGGCGGGCCCACGCCCGGTTCCACGCTGCCGAGAGAGGAGGCCTCCAGTGGCGTCGACGTTCGCCGAACCAGCGGTACGTCACGCAACGGCACGGGACCCGCTGATCCGGCTCACCGGGGTCGAGAAGGTCTACTGCACGGGCAAGCTCACGTACGCCGCGCTGCGCTACGCCTGAGCGGCGTACTCGCCGCCGCGAAGATTCACCTGCTCGACGATCTCCACACCCGCTTCGAGTGACCGGCGCACGGGGCAGGTCGCTGCGACCTTCTCGAGCCGCACGCGCTGATCCTCCGTCAGGTCGCCGGTCAGCGTGATCGCGATGTCGAACCGCCGCGGCGTCGCGTGGTGGTCGTAGTCGACGTCGACCGAGACGTCACCGAGATCCCACTCCTTCGTACGCGCGTACATCACGAGCACGGTCGAGATGCAGCTCGCGAGCGCTGCCGGCAGCAACTCGTGCGGCGCCGGAGCACTCCCGTCGCCACCGACCGCCTCGGGCTCGTCGGTGAACACGTGGTGCCGGCCGTCGACGAGAATGTCCTGCCGGAGCGACCCGGAGATCGAGTGAGCAGACGCGGTGAGGGTCATCAGGAGTGCCCGAAGGTGACGTCGGGGAGGACGCGATCGAGCCAGCGGGGCAGGCCCCAGGCCCAGGTGCCGAGGAGTCGGAGCGCGACCGGGACGAGCACGAGGCGAATCAGCAATGCGTCGAGGAGAACTGCGACGCCGAGGATCACGCCCATCTCCTTCGGTGGCAGCGGCCCAGACAGCGCGAATGTCAAGAACACGGCCACCATCACCGCGGCGGCCGCGAAGATGACACGCCCGGAGTGCGCCAGACCGCCGACCATCGCGTCCTTGGGGTCGTGGGAGCGATCGTAGTGCTCCTTGGCGGCCGAGAGCAGGAACACCGTGTAGTCCATCGAGATCGCGAAGATCATCGCGAAGAAGAAGACCGGGCCCCATGCGTCGACGAACCCCTGCGGCTCGAAGCCGAGCAGGCCGGCAGCATGGCCGTCCTGGAAGATCAGCCGCGCGACGCCGAATGCAGCCCCGACGGCCAGCAGGTTCGTGACCACCCCGACGGCGGCGATCACCGGCGCCTGGAGCGCGAGCAGGAGGAGCACGAAGCCGAGCGCGAGCACGACGCCGATCACGAGCGGCGTCTTCGAGGACAGCACCTGTTCGAGATCGTGATTCTCGGCGGTGGCGCCGCCGACGAGCACGCCTGCCGCGAGGGTCGACCGAAGGCGATCGATCGTGGCGCCGACTGCCGAGCTCGACGGGTCGGCGGCGGGAACGGCCTGCACAAGCACGAGCCCGCCGCTCCCGCGCTGCGCGGGCAGCACACGCGCGATTCCCACGTCGGCCTTCACGATCGCCGTCGTGTGCTCCATCGCGAGCGCCGGGCCGACGATCTGCAGCGCCCCGGGCGCTCCCTGACCAAAGGCCGACTGCACGAGCTCGTAGCCCTGACGCGAGGTATCGCTCTTCGGTACGACCTTGATCGACGGCATCCCCGTCTTCAGTCCGGCAACCGGGAGCGCTAAGGCGACGAGGATCGCGAGCGCCGCGGATCCGAACAGCAGCGGATGACGCCAGAGCCGCTCAGCCCAGGCCGCAAACGCCGGCGAGCGGTGCTCCCCCGAGTGCACCCACTTGAGCGACAGCCTGTCGACGCGCGGGCCGAGCTTTGCGAGCACGGCCGGCAGCAGCGTGAGCGTCGCGAGCAGGACGAAGAGGACGGAGACCATGATCCCGAGCGCCATCGAGCGGAACGCCGGGCTCGGAACGAGCATCACGGCGGACAGTGAGATCAGGACGGTGGCGCCCGAGAAGAGCACCGCCTTGCCCGCAGTGTCCATCGTCACCGCTACCGCCTCGCGGGACGACAGCTTCGAGCCGAAGAATGCGCCGCGGAAGCGGTGCACGACGAACAGGGCGTAGTCGATCCCGAGCGCGAGCGCAAACATGAGGGCGAAGTTCATCGCCCAGATCGAGATGTCGAAGAACTTCGTGCCGAGGTAGAGCGTTCCGGCAGAAGCGACGAGCCCGAGGATCGTCAGCATCAACGGCAGTCCAGCCGCGACGAGCGACCCGAACGCGATCAACAGGATCACGAGTGTCACCGGCCACGAGAGCAGTTCCGACTTCATCATCGCATTCCGGTTGGCCACGTTGAAGTCGGACCACATGCCAGAGGCGCCGGTGAGGCTAACCTGTATGCCGTTCGCTCCAGCGGCCTTCAGCTCGCTCTTGAGACCGTCGGCGGCTGCGACCATCGCGGTGGTGGTGCCGTTGGCGCCGGCGCTGACGATGGCGGTATGCCCGTCCTGCGAGATCGAGAAGCCGGCGCGGGGAAGTGCGACCGAGGCGACGCGCGGCTCATCGCGCAGGATCACCGCCACCTTGTCAACGGTCTGCTGGAACGCCGGGTCGCCCACCGTCGCAGACGGCGAGTGGACGACGACCATCAGGGCGGCGCTCGACTGGCCGCCGAAGTTCTTGTCGATCAGATCACGCGCCTGCACCGACTGCGAGCCGGTGGCTTCCCACCCTGCGCCGGAGAGGGCAGTCTCCACGCGCGGCGCGAGCACGCCGAGGCCGATAGCGACGACGATCCAGGCAACGAGGACGGCTCGGAAGTGGTCAGCTGTCCAGGCGCCGAGGCGACCGACAGGGCCCACCGGGGTCATCGTCCAGCCCCTGCGAGGATCGCGTTCAGCTCGGCCACCTGCTTCTGCACGCTGCCGCACACGGTCTCGCACAGCTCGAACACGCCTGCGTCGACGACGCGGTAGTAGACCTGGGTCCCCTCCTTCCGGCGAGCAACGATTACAGCGTCATGAAGCACTCCAAGGTGCTTCGAGACGTTCTGTTGCGAGGCTCCAACCGCTTCGGTCAGCTCCTGCACGGTCGCCTCGCCGGCGCGGAGCCGGTCGAGCAGCTTGATCCGCATCGGCTCGCCGATCACGCGGAAGCGGCGCGCAACGAGCTCGACGAGCGCATCCGGGAGCGGGTGCGGGAGCGTCGAAGCCGTCGCTCCGGCCCGTTTCACATCACCTGCCATGCCACATCCTTTCGCCAGAAGAGTTTCGTCTCATCATACACAACTTTATACTTGTATAGCAGTGCGTAGTTGTTACTGAGATCTCCTGTGCCGCCTCCCGGATGCGTACCGGCCGCCGGGCGCGGAGACTGGAAACACGAAATCGATACCGTGGAGGAAGCGCAATGGCGAAGAAGATCGTGATCCTGGGTGGCGGCACTGGCGGCACGCTGATGGCGAACCGCCTGCGCAAGACCTACGACCAGGGTGAGGTGGAGATCGCGGTCGTCGACCGGGACAACCGGCATGTCTATCAACCGGGCCTCCTCTTCGTTCCCTTCGGGCTCGCGATGACCGACGAGATCGTCCGGCCACGACACCGGCAGCTGCACCGCGGCATCGCGTTCCACGAGAGCGAGATCGACCACGTCGCGCTGGACGACGAGCGCGTCCAACTCACTGACGGCACGGTGCTTCCCTACGACGTGCTGATCGTGGCCACCGGCACACGACTGGCACCCGAGGAGACCGAGGGGCTCACGGGGCCGGGTTGGATGGAGAGCGCCTTCACGTTCTACACACCCGAAGGCGCCGACGCGCTCGCGGGGGCGCTGCGCTCGTTCGACGGCGGCAAGCTCGTCGTGAACATCGTCGACATGCCGATCAAGTGCCCCGTAGCGCCGATCGAGTTCGCCTTCCTCGCCGACTGGCACCTGCGCGAGCGAGGCATCCGCGAACGCACCGAGATCGTCCTCGCCACACCGCTCGACGGCTGCTTCACGAAGCCAATCGCGTCCAAGCACCTCACCTACCTGCTCGAGGAGAAGCAGATCGGGCTCGAGGTGGAGTTCGCCGCGGGTGAGGTCGACGGGAAGGGCGGGCGCCTCATCTCCTACGACGGCCGCGAGATCCCCTTCGACCTGCTCGTGACCGTCCCCGTCCACTCGGGGGCCGAGTACGTCAGCCGCTCGCCGGGTCTCGGCGACGAGCTCGGATTCGTGCCCACGAATCAACGTACGCTGCAGTCCCTGGCGCGAGAGAACGTCTTCGCGCTCGGCGATGCCACGAACGTCCCCACCTCGAAGGCGGGGTCGGTGACCCACTTTGAGGGCGAGCTGCTGACGGGGAACATCCGCCGCTATCTTGCGGGCGAGAAACTCGACGACTCCTACGACGGGCACGCGAACTGCTTCATCGAGACCGGCTTCGGCAAGGCACTGCTGATCGACTTCAACTACGAGACCGAGCCTCTGCCGGGCCGCTTCCCCACTGCCTTCGGGCCGATGCCGCTGCTGCAGGAGTCCCGCCTCAATCACCTGGGGAAGCTGATGTTCCAGTGGATGTACTGGCATATGCTGCTACCGGGGCGCGATCTGCCCGGCATTGCGCCCGAGATGCAGATGAGCGGTAAGAAACCCGTCGAAACACACGCGTAGAGTGGAAGGGAGAACACGCATGACGACCATCGAGCTGACCGGAGTCGAGCGGAACGCCGAGGGCTTCCTCGTCGACCCGCAGCAATGGAACGAGGAGATCGCCGTCGAGATCGCGCAGGAGGCTGGCATCCCCGAGCTGACGCCGCGTCACTGGCAGGTCGTGCGCTACATGCGCGAGACCTACCTCGCAAGCGGCGAGGCGCCCTCGATCCGCACCCTCGGCAAGGCGTCCGGTGTCCAGATCAAGGAGCTCTACGGGCTCTTCCCGAAGGGCCCGGCGAAGCTCGCCGCCAAGATCGGCGGCATCCCGAAGCCCCACGGCTGCATCTAGGAGGAACGATGACCACGACCATGGATTACGACCTCGAGCAGCAGGTCACGCCTGCAGTCGAGGAGCGCCCGAAGCCGATCGAGAAGGTCTCGATCGTGATCTCCAAGGGATCGCTCGAGGGTGTCTACCCCGGGCTGATCATGGCGAACGGCGCCCGGATGGAGGGCATGGAGGCCAACGTCTTCTTCACCTTCTTCGGCCTCGAGGCGATCATCAAGAAGCGGCAGGGCAAGATCAAGGTCGCCACTGTCGGGAATCCCGGCATGCACCTGCCGACCCTGATCGGCGTCCTCCCCGGCATGTCCTGGATGGCGACGAAGATGATGGCGCGGAAGATCGAGAAGCTCGACATCCCACCCGTCCCGGAGTTCGTCGAGATGATCGCCGACTCGGGCGCCGGCATCTACGGCTGCAAGGCGACGGTCGACATGTTCGGCCTCTCGGAGAACGACTTCGTCCCGCAGGTGACCGGCGTGATCACGGTCGGCGAGTTCTACGAGAAAGCAGCGGGCGGCGAGATCGTCTTCACCTGAGCGCGTGCGAGTAGATCGACGAGGAGCCGCCCCAGGGGCGGCTCCTCTCGTTCGTCTGGCGGTTCGGCCGTAGAAGCTGTGAGGCGATCGGGCCTGGCACCGGGAAGGCCCGCGACGAGGCCGAGGCTCTCTAGGCGGGCACGGCGCGTGTCGCCTGATGCTGCACGATCTTGCGCTTCACGCGCTGGAGCGCGTTGTCGATCGTCTTCGTGTCGCAGTCGAGTTCGACCGCCATCGAGTCGTACGACTTCCCGTCGAGGTAGAGGCGGAGCGCGTCCGACTCGAGCGAAGAGAGTGTCGTCGTGAGCGAGCCGACGAGGCTCTGCAGCTCCTCGGTCGAGATCACGCAGATCGACGGGTCGTTCGTGTTCGGCCCCGGCAGCGCGTCGCCGAGGGTGCAGTCTCCGTCGTTCTCGTGACCTGCCGGCGTGTGGCTGAACGAGATATAGGTGTTCAGGGGTGCATGCTTGAACCGCGTGGCGGTCTTGATCGCCGTGATGATCTGGCGCGTGACACAGAGCTCGGCGAAGGAACGGAAGGACGTCTCCTTGTCGTGCCGGAAGTCCCGCACCGCCTTGTAGAGCCCGATCAGCCCCTCCTGGATCAGGTCGTCCGCGTCGCCGCCGGCCAGGAAGTAGCTGCTCGCCTTGAGCCGCACGAAACCGTGGTAGCGCCGCATCAGCTGATCGAGAGCTCCCTGGCTCCCATTGCGCGCCTTCAGGACGAGCTGCAAATCCTCAAGCTCACGTTGAAGCTTCTGTGGCGTCTTCGGTGCAACGGCGGTACGGGCGGCCATCTGATCTCCCTGTATCTGCTGTTTCGGGGGCGGTGAGCCTCGGCCTCACCCGAAGTCTCACCCTGAACTTGAGGGAGAACCTAGCACCTTCTTGCACGCGTTACAACCCCCTTGCAAATCTTGCACTGTGATTAGAACAGGTGTTCGGGTACCCAGGCATTGTGGCTGGCGACCGACTTCAGTCGGTCGTCCGGGTTCCCCGGTGGAGGCGGCGCAGGGCGAGAGCGCAGGGCGAGGGCGAGACAGGTCTCGCCCCTACAGGCCCCTAGAGCCCGCGTCGCAGCCGCTCGAGCCTGGCCCGTGTCTCCGGGTCGACTCTGTCCCGGAGTCTCGACGCCTCGTCCTCGGAGTGCGAGGGGCTCGTCAGATCGCGCAGGAATGTCGCGGACGACACGTTGCGAACCTCCTGCCCGCTCGTGCCGCGGATTGCTGCGTCGGACGAGACGACGCAGACGCGCTCCCTGTCGCGATGCTCGGCGGCGAGGCGTTCGAGGAGGGTATCGGCATCGGGCGCGTAGCGCACTGCAAGCGGGCCGAGCTCTTGATTCTCCCCCACGCCGTCGAAGACGACCACCCCGCGCGCACCGTTCATCGCCACGAAGCTCGCGAGCTCGTCGATCAGGTCGCGGGCATCCTCGTGATCGCCCGCGTGAAGCAGGTTGTAGCCGTCGAAGAGGTAGAGCGTCGGCTCCGGCATCTCCGTAGCGTACGGGCGCCAGGCGCCTCAGGAGCGCTGCCGGCGGGCCTCATACAGCAGCACCGCCGCGGCGACGCTCACGTTGAGTGACTCGACGGGCGGCGAGAGCGGAATCGAGATTGTCGCGTCGCAGGTCTTCCGCACGAGCGGCCGCACGCCCTTGCCCTCGGCGCCGAAGACGAGTGCGACACCCCCCGTGAGGTCGGTCTGCCACATCGTCCGCGGCGCGTCGGCCGCGGCGGCGTACGACCAGAGGTCGTTGCGCTTGATCTCGGCCAGAAAGCGCGCCAGGTTCGGCACGACCGCCACCGGCAGGTGCTCGACCGCACCGGCCGACGAGCGGCATACGGCGGGCGTCACCTGCGCCGAGCCATGCGCCGGCACGATCACCCCGGTTGCCCCTGCTCCAGCGGCGGAGCGCACGACCGCCCCCAGGTTTCGGGGGTCGGTGACCTGGTCGAGGCAGGCGAGCCGCGGCTGCTCGCGCCCCGCCAGCTCCCAGGCATCGGCGTAGGGGTACGGCGCAGCCCACGCGACGACACCCTGGTGATCGGGGCTGCCGGCTGATTCGGTGAGGTCGCGTTCCTTGACGACCTGGGCCCTCGGGCCCTCACCGAGCCAGTCGAGCCCTGCAGCGGCAGGCTCGGACACCCAGAGCTCGAGCACCTCGCGCCGGCCACGCAGGGCCTCACGGACGGCGTTGCGTCCGTAGACCAGCTCGCGGATCACGACAGCGGCACGAGCTCGAACCCGTCCGGCACGTCGCGAACCTCCCAGCCGGCGGCGGCAATCTCGCCCCGAAGGCGGTCGGACTCGGCGAAGTCCCGAGATGCACGCGACGCGATACGCGCCTCGGCGAGGGCTTTGACGTCCGCCGGCGCCTCGACCGACTCTCCCAGACCTGCGAGCCCGAAGATCGCGAGGCCGCGGCGGAGCTCATCGAGTGCGCCCTCACGCGCCCAACCGTGGAACACTGCAAGGGCCGCCGGCGTGTTGAAGTCGTCATCGAGCACGGCGACGAGGGCATCCCAGTCTCCCTCCGCCCTCGTCTCACCGCGGAGAGCATTGCGGAGGCTTTCGACCTGAACGGACGCGGCTGTCATCGTCTCGCGCGAGAACTCGAGCGGCTTGCGCCAGTGCCCGGTCATCAGGAAGAGGAGCGCAGTCTCCGGCCCCCACGCCGCGATGACCTCCTGGATCGTGGCGATGTTGCCGACCGACTTCGACATCTTCTCGCCGGTGAAGTGGAGCAAGCCGTTGTGCATCCAGATCTTCGCGAACGGTCGCCCCACCGCCTGCGACTGCGCGCGCTCGTTCTCGTGATGAGGGAAGACGAGGTCGAGCCCGCCGCCGTGGATCAGGAACTCGGGCCCGAGCGTCTTCTCCGCCATCGCCGAGCACTCGATGTGCCAGCCGGGCCGGCCAGGACCCCAGGGGGACTCCCACGAGGTGTCCTCGCCGGGCTTCGTCGCCTTCCAGAGTGCGAAGTCGCGCGGGTCTTCCTTCAGCGGGCTCGGCTCCTGGTCCTCGACCTGGTCCGGGCGCTGGCCCGACAGCGCGCCGTAGCTCGCGAAGCTTGCGACCCTGAAGTAGACGTCGCCGCGCGCCTCGTAGGCATGACCCGCCTCGACGAGCTCCTCGACAAGGGCAACGATCTCGGGGATCGTCTCGGTCGCGAGCGGCTGCTCGTCGGGCATCTCGAGCCCGAACGAGGCCGTGTCGCCGAGGTACCACTGCGTCGCCTCGCGCGCACGCTGCGCGCTCGCCCCCGGTGCCGCCTCGTAGATCTTGTCGTTGACGTCGGTGATGTTGTGGACGTAGGTCACCTCGTAGCCGCGCTCACGCAACCAGTTGCGTAGCCAGGCGAAGATGACGAACGGCACGGCATTCCCGATGTGGGCCCGCTGGTAGACGGTCGGGCCGCAGACGTACATCCCCACCTTGGCGGGCGCGTCGGGAAGACCGACGAGCGACCTCGTCGCGGTGTCGTACAGACGAACGGTCACCGTGGTGTTATAGCCGCGGCTGCCCGGCGAAGCGCCTCGTCGCGCGGGATCGCCGCGACCACGGTCCACAGCTCCGGGCCGCGCTCGGCGCCGGTGAGCGCCAGTCGCAATGCCTTGAGGCTGCCGCCGACCGCCTTCAGCTCGCGCACGATCGTGCGGGCGCAGTCCTCGTCGAGCACGTCTGCAGCCGGCCCACGCAGCTCGGCGAACCGCCCCAGAGTCGGCGCCGCCTCCTCACCGAGCGAGACGGGGACCGGCTCGAGGATCTGACGCGCGATCTGTCGCGCCTCGATGAGCGTGCGGGCGCCGCGAAGCGCCCGCGCGAGCTCCACCGGAGCGTCGGCGGCGGCGGCCAACTCGGCGTCGGGAAGGGCCGCGATCGCGTCGATCGCGAGCCGATGCAGCCGCGCGAGATCGAGCTGGACGTCGTGACGCGGGAGGCCCAGCTCGTCGAGGTAGGCGCGGGCGGCCGATGCCGGGATGCCCTCGTCTCGCAGGTCAGCCACGGAGGAGTGCTCGGTCCGCTTGGAGAGCTTCTTCCCGTCCTCGCCGAGCATGAGGCCGTGATGGATCACCTCGGGCAGGGTGCCGCCGAGGGCACGGGCGATCCCTTGCTGAACGGCCTCGTTCGGCCGGTGGTCCGACCCCCTGACGATGTGGGTGATGCCGAGCGCGAGATCGTCGGCGACCGTGGCGAGCTGGTAGGTGGCCGTTCCATCGGCACGCGCGAGAGTCGTACCGGCAAGGCGAACCGATCCGTCGCCGTCGTGCACGGCACCGTTTGCAAGCGCTCGACTCACCGCCTCGGCGTAGAGCTCGCCGCGCTCGCTCTGCCGCACCGGCCCCTCCTCCCAGGTCACCCCCAGCCAGCCGAGGTCGGCGAGGATCGCTTCCTCACCGCCCGGCACATTGCGCTCGGGATCGGTGTCGTCGACCCGCAGGACGAGCGATCCGTCGTGGTCGGTGGCGAAGCCGCGATTGGCGACCGCGCTGAGGGCGTTCCCCAGATGCAGCGAGCCCGTCGGGCTCGGAGCGAAACGAACGCGGATGATCATCCGCTGACCGTATCCGACCCGTGGGCACAATGGCCGGGTGAGCGAGAACGAGCTGAAGACGATCACGGCCTTCGAGGCGTTCGGTGGGCACGTGTTCTTCGAGCAGCTCGTCGGCGCCTTCTACCGCCGCGTCGAGACCGATCCCGTGATTCGGCCGATGTACCCTGGCGACGACCTCGGCCCGGCCGCGGAGCGGCTGCGCCTCTTCCTGGAGCAGTACTGGGGCGGCCCGACGACGTACTCCGACGACCGCGGCCACCCGCGCCTCCGCATGCGCCATGCCGGCTTCCCGATCGACTATGCCGCAAGCGAGCGCTGGCTTTCGCACATGCGGGCCGCGCTCGACGAGCAGGCTCTGCCGGCCGAGCTCGACGGTCTCCTGCGCCAGTACTTCGAGGCCGCGGCGCCCGCGATGGTCAACACGCCCTGAAACCGACGGCGGCGACAATTCCTTCTCCGGATCTTCGCCAGCTGCCAAGTCCAAGAAGACGTCCCGGCCGCGCGCTCTCCGGGCCTGGTAGTCGACCCGGACGACGAGGTGGCGCGCGCCTCGTGGGCGCTGCGGCGGCTCAGTTCTCGATCGTGATGTGCCCCCGTTGGCCCGCGACACGGCCGAGCCAGGCGTTGATCGCGGGGTAGCCGCCGAGGTCGAAGCCACCCTCGTGCGCCACGTGGGTGTAGGCGTAGAGCGAGATGTCCGCCAGCGTGTAGCGCTCGCCGACGAGGAAAGTGTGCCCCGCGAGTTGGCGCTCCATCACGTCGAGCGCGACGTACCCGTTCGCGGTCTGCTCCCGGATCCGGTCGGCGTGTTGCTCGGCCTGCCCCGAGAAGGCGACCAGGAAGCGGACGACGGCGATCGAGGGCTCGTGCTGATACTGCTCGAAGAACTGCCACTGCAGCACCTGCGCTCGCTCGTAGGCGTCCGCGGGGATGTACTGGCTCCCGTCGCCGAGGTACCAGAGAATCGCGTTCGACTCGGCCAGAGGGCGGCCGTCATCGAGGACGATGGTCGGCACGCGCCGGGCTGGGTTGAGGCCGTCGAGCACCTCGGCGCGGTTGGAGCGGTCGCCGACGCTGAGCTCGTGGAGCTCGAGCGGGATCCCGAGGTGGGCCGCGAGGAGGCGAACCTTGTAGCAATTGCCCGACACGGCGGAGTTGTAGAGGAGCATGCGGAGAACTCTCGCACACCGGCGCGGTGGCCCGAGGCGAGAAACTGGGACGACAGGCTGAGCCTATCGCCGGGTGTGGGGTGCGCCGGAAGCGTGCCGACAGCTTCAGCCGGTCGCCGGGTTCCGATCGCGACTCCACACGGGCCGATCCGCGCACGGCGATTCGTCTAGGCTCGCGACGGTGAGCGCCGGATGAGCCTTCCCCTGGACGGGATCCTCGTTGCCGACCTGTCGCGCGTCCTTGCGGGGCCACTCGCGGGCATGACCCTCGGCGACCTGGGCGCCGACGTGATCAAGGTCGAGTCACCGGCAGGCGACGACACGCGGGCGTGGAAGCCACCGGTCGATGCGGCGGGCCGCGCGACCTACCACCAGTCCGTCAACCGCAACAAGCGCTCGATCGCGCTCGACCTCAAGGACGCCGGTGATCTCACGCTCGCCCGGCGGCTCTGCGAGCGCGTCGATGTCGTGGTCTCGAACTTCTGGCCGGGTGCGCTCGACCGCTTTGGAATCGGCTACGACGCAGTCGCGGCCGTGAACGCCGGTGTCGTCTACTGCGAGATCAGCGGCTTCGGGGAAGGCGCCGGGGCGGCCCTACCCGGCTACGACCCCCTCGCCCAGGCGCTCGGCGGGCTGATGAGCATCACGGGGCCACCCGGGGCGCCGTCGAAGACGGGCGTAGCGCTGATCGACGTCCTGACGGGCCTGTACGCCTCGACCGCGGTACTCGCCGCTCTGCGCGAGCGCGACCGAAGCGGGAAGGGGCAACGGATCACGCTGAACCTGCTGCACGCAACGCTCGCCGGGCTCGCAAACCAGGCGACCGGATGGCTGGGTGGCGCCGTTGCGCCCGTGGCGATGGGGAACGCGCACCCGAGCATCGAGCCGTTCGGAACGTACAGAGCCGCGGACGGCGAGCTGATGCTCTGCGTCGGCAACGACCGCCAGTTCGCTGCGCTCGCCACCGAGCTGGGGATCGCCAACCTGGCCGCCGAGCCGGACTACCGAACGAACGCCGCCCGCGTGACGAACCGCGTCGCGCTGCGCGAGAGGCTCGAACACGAGCTCGCCGCCGCCGACTGCGCCACGTGGTGGCGGCGTCTCTCGGCCGTGGGCGTCCCAGCCGGCCCGATCCAGAACGTGCCCGACGCGTTCGCCTACGCCGCCGAGCTCGATCTCGACGTCGTCGACGAGCACGACGGCGTGAAGTCGGTGACGTTCCCAGCGAACCTCTCGCGCACGCCCGCCGTCACGCGCCGCCGCCCGCCCGACCTCGACGAGCACGGCGACGAGATCCGCGCGTGGCTACTCGAGGGCTGATTTGCTCGCAGACTCCGTTCTTCCGCGACGGAACGATCCCGGCATGACCTCCCAGATGTCGAACTCGGTGTCACCGTCCTCGAAGAGCGGCAGATCCGACTCGAGGGGCGTGCCGGAGATCATGTTCGGCTTCGGCGTCCCGCCCGACATCGCGGTGACGAGAACGTTTACGGACCTGCGGGCTGTGCTCATGTGATGTCTCCCGAGAGCGTCGATTGAGTGGAGTCCTGTTTCCACCCGATCGGCGGAGGCCCGCGAGGAAGACGCGATCACGACCGTCTGAAAGCGAGAGCCGTTCGGTGGCCACGGCCCGCTCGCCTACGCTTGCGAGCGTGGAGGAGCTGCTTCTGTACTGGTACGATAAGAACAAGCGGGATCTGCCCTGGCGGGCGACCCGCGACCCGTACGCGATCCTCGTCTCCGAGGTGATGCTGCAGCAGACCCAGGTCGACCGGGTGATCCCGCGCTATGTCGCCTGGCTGGAGCGCTGGCCGACGGCTGAGGCTCTCGCCGAGGCCGCCGCGGCCGACGTGATCCGGGCCTGGCAGGGGCTTGGCTACAACCGGCGGGCGATCGCGCTTCATAGGGCTGCCCAGGCAGTTGCCCGGGACGGCTGGCCGGACGACCTGACGACGCTCCCCGGTGTCGGCCCGTACACCGCGGCCGCTGTGCGGAACTTCGCGCTCGGCGAGGACGTGCTGCCCCGCGACGTGAACGTCGACCGGGTCGAGCGCCGCACCGCGCATCGCTTCACGGGAGCAGCCGGCCAGGCGCTGATGGATCTTGGCGCCATGATCTGCCTGGCGCGCATCCCCCGCTGTGAGGCGTGCCCGCTCGCGGTGGAGTGCCCGTCGCGGGGAACGCGCGACGAGCCTTCCCGAAAGCAGAGCCGGTTCGAGGGATCGTTCCGACAGCGGCGGGCGGTGACCCTGCGGGCTGTCGCGTCCGCAGCCTCAGTGGCGGGCGAACTCGATCGAGAGGCAATCGCCGCACTCGCGAGCGACGGCCTCGTCGTGCTCCACGCGGACGGCACCGTGGCGCTCCCCTGAGGCGCCGGGCGCGATTTCACGTTCCTGTAAGGCGCTACAGCCACAATGGGACGATGGCAACCGTCCTGGTCGTCGATGACGAGCCGATCGTGCGCGAGGTCGTCGTTCGGTACCTCGAGCGCGAAGGGCACACGACGCTCGAGGCGAGCGACGGTAACGCTGCCCGCGCCGTCGTCGAGCAGCACGCGCTCGACCTCGTCGTGCTGGACGTGATGCTGCCGGGTACCGACGGCCTCGAGCTATGCCGCTGGATCCGCTCCCGCTCCGAGCTGCCAGTGATCCTGCTGACCGCCCGCGGCGAGGAGGCCGACCGCATCGTCGGACTGGAGCTCGGCGCCGATGACTACGTGACGAAGCCGTTCTCGCCCCGCGAGCTTGCGGCACGGGTGCGCACGGTCCTGCGCCGTGCCCGGCCAGCCGACGAGGTCGGCCGGCGGTTCTCCTTCGGTGATGTCGATGTCGACACCAGCACACGCGAAGTGCGCAAGGCCGGTCGGGAGTTGCGCCTGACGGCGAAGGAGTTCGACCTGCTGGCATTCCTCGCAGGTAATCCACGGCGCGTGTTCGGCCGGGATCAGTTGATGAGCCGAGTCTGGGGTTACGAGGCCGCGCTCGACACCGGCACGGTCACCGTCCACGTGCGTCGGCTGCGCGAGAAGATCGAGACCGATCCGTCGTCGCCCGAGCACCTGCAGACGGTGTGGGGCGTCGGCTACCGACTGGTGCCCTGAGTGATGCTCTGGAGCGCAGTCACCGTGTCTCTCGTGACACTCGCCGTCGGGCTCGTGCTCGCGTTCGCGCTGCGGGCGCTGCCGACCGTGCGGCTGCAGCTGATAGGCCTCGCCGCGCTCGCGGTCTGTCTCCCCCTTGCGGTGGTGCTCACGTCCGGCTGGGTGATGTTCCACATGGGCGACGACGTGAAGATCCTCGCGGTCTCGGCGGCGTCGGCGACGGTGGCGATGATCGGCGGCTTCTTCCTCGCCAGTTCGATCGCCGGGTCGATCGACCGCGTCCGCGACGCGTCGGTGGCGCTCTCACACGGCGACCTGAGCGTGCGCGCGCCTGAGTCCGGCCCGGCCGAGGTTGCCGACCTGGCCGGCGCGTTCAACGACATGGCGGCCAATCTGGAGCAGCTCTTCGACGCGCGGCGCGAGCTCGTCGCCTGGGCGAGCCACGACCTGCGGACGCCGCTCGCGAACATGCAGGCGATGCTGGAGGCGCTCGAGGACGGGCTCGCGGAGCCGGCCGACTACCTCCCCGCGCTCGGCGACCAGGTACGAGGGCTGACGCTACTCGTCGACGACCTGTTCGAGCTCGCCCGGATCGACGCGGGCGCGCTCACCGTCGAGCTGCAGGCGTCGGCGCTCGACGGCGTCGTCTCGTCGTGCCTGCGCGGCGTCGCGGCGGAGGCTGCACAGCGCCACGTCTTGCTCGACGCGGACGTCGACTCGGCCGCCGTGGCACGCTTTGCTCCCGCCCAGGTCGAACGCGTGCTGCTCAACCTGCTCACGAACGCGTTGCGCCACACGCCGTCGGACGGGACGATCGCGGTGCGCGTGAAGCCCGACGCCGACTCCGTCCGGGTGATCGTCGAGGACACGGGCGAGGGCCTCGGCGAGGAGGCGGAGCGGCGCATGTTCGAACGGTTCTGGCGCAGCGACCCGGCCCGCTCCCAGCGCGGCGCCGGACTCGGCCTCGCGATCGCCCGGGGGCTCGTCGAGGCCCACGGCGGCCGGATCTGGGCCGAAAACCGGCCCGGCGGCGGCGCCAGGGTCAGCTTCACCCTGCCGGCGGCGTAGCTCGGCTCGAGGAGAACGGCCGGGCACCTGCGCTCGCCCCGGCGCACCTGGGTTCCGACCTCCATGTCACCTCCAACCTCCCCCGGGGGGGCGTGGAGGCCCCTCTGGGAACGCTAGCGGAGCAACTGTCACGGGACCGTGCCGGTTGTGCACCGGCTTCGTGCCGAAGGGGGTCGGGAGCGCCCTATGCGGGGAGCCACTCGAGCAACGCGACCGCCTGGGCCGCGAGGCCTTGCCCACGCCCGGTGAAGCCGAGAAAGTCGGTGGTCGTGGCGCGTACGCCCACGCGATCCCGCGCCACCCCGAGCGCCGTGGCCAGCGTCTCGCACATCTCGTCACGGTGAGGCGCGATCCTCGGCTCCTGCCCGACGAGCACGCAGTCGACGTTGACGAGCTCGTAGCCGACCTCCCTCACCTGCCGGTAGGCCTCGGCGAGCAGCTCCACCGAGTCGGCTCCCCGGTAGCGCTCGTCGTCGGAGGGAAAGAGAGCGCCGATGTCGGCGAGGCCCGCAGCACCCAGCAGGGCGTCCGTAAGGGCATGTGCGATCACATCGCCGTCGGAATGGCCCGCAAGTCCACGCGGATGATCGATCACGACACCCCCGAGGACGAGCGGGATGCCGTCGGCAAACGCGTGCGCGTCGACCCCGAGGCCGATCCGCAGAGAGCTCATAGGAGCGAGGCTAGCGCCTCGGGCAGCGACGCGAGGTCATCCATACCAATCGTGGCCTGCGCCGGCGTTCGCTGGATCCTGCCCCAGGGCCCTCGGCGAACGTGAACTGCGACGAGCCCGGCCGCTGCCGCCGGCAGGACGTCGTTGTCGACACGGTCGCCCACGTACGCGATCTCGGCAGGCTCGCAACCGGCGAGGTTGACGACCTGCTCGAAGAAGCGCGGATCGGGCTTGCGCACGCCGAGACTGTCAGATGACGAGACCACGTCGGCCGGTAGCGCTGCCTCCCTCGCCCAGCGCTCCAGCGCGGCGGTCTGGTTCCCGACGATCCCAACGAGGAGCCCGGTGGCGCGAACGCGCTCGAGGCAATCGAGCGCATCAGGGTAGAGATCGGCGCGCTCGTAGGCGAGCTCGTTCCACCAGCCGGTCGGCCGCTTGAGCCCGAGGTGTTCCCAGAGAGCGTGGTGCTCCTCCCCTCGTTCGATCGTGACGCCGAGAGCGGCCCAGATCACGTGTGGCTGAACCCCCATCCGCTCCGCGAGCACGCGCCACCACCGCTCCTCATCGACCAGCGTCTCGCCGACGTCGAAGAAGACCGCCCTCAGAGCCACGACTCGACCAGGGCGAGATCGGCGGCCGTCGTAATCTTCAGCAGGCGCACGTCGCCCTCGACGACGCGGATGCGACCACCACGATCCTCGACGAGCGATGCGCAGTCCGTCACGGAAGTGAGCGATCCGTCGGCGTACGCGGCCCGCAGAGCGGCTGCGGTGAACGCCTGGGGCGTCTGGACGATCACGAGGGAGCTGCGGTCGACGGTCTCGACGACGAAGCCCCGCTCGACGCGCTTCACGGTGTCGGCGAGCGGCAGGCCGGGGACGACGCCGTCGGCGCCTTCGTACAGCGGGCGGAGAACGCGCTCGATCACAGCGTCGTCGACCAGCGGCCGGGCAGCGTCGTGGACGAGGACAACGAGAGCGTCGTCGGGCACCTCCGCCAGGGCAGCGCGGACCGACTCGCCCCGCGTCGCTCCGCCGGCAACGACTGCGGCGACCTTCGAGGCCACGAGCTCCTCGGCGAGGACGATCGCAGCCTCCTCCCACTCCGCGGGGACAGCGACGACCACCGCGTCGATCCAGTCGCTCGCATCGAGCCGCTCGAGGCTCTCGGCCAGCAGCACCCGCCCGCCGAGGGCAACGAATGCCTTCGGACGGTCGGCGCCGAGCCGGTCGCCGGAGCCCGCGGCGACGAGGATCGCCCAGGTCGCGCTGCTCCGGTCGCCGGCTACGGTGCCACGCTCTTCGTCAGACCCCATCCGCGTCAACCCGGCACCGGGCACGTTCAGGCCCGGCACCGAGCGGCGAGATCACGCGCTCGCTGCGGCGACCTTGGCCTTCGGCTTGACCTTGCGCTTCCCGGCCGGGTTGGCGAGCACCTCATCGAGCCACGCTGCAGCTTCGTCCTCGGTCATGTCCTTTGCGTACATGAACTCGGAGGCAAGGATCTTCTTCGCCTTGACGTACATCTGCTTCTCGCCGGTCGAGAGGCCCTTCTCGTGATCCCGGAGCGCGAGGTTGCGGACGACCTCGGCCAACTCGAGGATGTCACCGGTCTTCATCTTGTCGCGGTTGTGCTTGAAGCGACGGTTCCAGTTCTTCGGCATCTCGGTCGACTCGCCGGAGAGCGCCTTGACGACGACCTCCACCGCATCCAGCCCGATCACCCAGCGGAGGCCGACCTTCTCGGCGTTCTCCGTCGGAACATTGACGGTCATGTCGTTGTGCAGGATCTTGATGGTCAGGTACTCGCGCTCCTGTCCGAGAACGAGGCGCGAATCCTTGCTCACAACCGTGCCTGCCCCGTGGTGCGGATACACCACATTGTCGCCGACGTCGAACAATCCACCCTCCCGTTGTCCGCCCATTTCACGAAAACCGCCGGCGCTAGGGGCTGCCGGCGAGGGAACATCATTCTAGCTGAGATCCGCGACCGGTTCAGGTCCAATTTGGACGGTCTGCCACCCCCGTGAGCATTGGGGTCGGCGCACACAAGCACTTCGCATTGGAAACTCGGAGAGACCTCGCTCGACCGTAGGGCATGGCGGCACCCAGCGGCTACACCTGGGACTGCGGGCTCGCAACCACCACCCCGGAGGCCGAGCGCCGGGCGGCCGGCGCGTCGCCGACCTGATCGGCCTCCCACCCGGAGGCCTCCCGCGCGGCGCCGCTCGTTCCTTCGAGCGCTGCGGCGAGCGCCGAGCGGAGCGTCTCGGCCCGGGTAACCGGAGGCCCGCCGCGACGAGCCGTACCCTCCGGCGCGATCACGGTCCTGAGACCGAGCTTCGTGCACTCCTCGAGTCGCCGCTCCGCCTGTGCTGCTGGCCGCAACCGACCCGTGAGCCCGATCTCACCGAAGGCCGCGACGCCGTCCCGCACGGGCACACCGCGCGCTGCTGAGGCAATAGCGAGCGCGATCGCCAGGTCCGCTCCCGGCTCGTCGATCCGTACTCCACCCGCCACGTTGACGAAAACGTCGGCGGAACCAAGCGCGACGCCTGCATGACGTGAGAGCACGGCAACGATCATCGCGAGCCGCTTGGGATCGACACCCGTCGCCACCCGGCGGGGCATCGCCAGGTCGGAACGAGACACGAGCGACTGTATCTCGAGCAGGATCGGACGAGTACCCTCGAGAGCGCAGGCGACAGCCGCGCCGACCTCGCCCGGGTGCGTACGCCCGAACAGCTCGGACGGGTCGGGTACCCCGACGAGGCCCTTTGCGGTCATCTCGAAGACGCCGAGCTCGTTCGTGGAGCCGAATCGGTTCTTGACCGCCCGCAGGATCCTGTGCGCGTGGTAGCGATCACCCTCGAACTGGAGCACGCAGTCGACGAGGTGCTCGAGCACGCGCGGGCCCGCGACCGAGCCGTCCTTCGTGACGTGGCCGACGAGGATCGTCGCGATCCCCTCCTCCTTGGCGACCCTCAGGAGTCTCCCGGCCGCCTCACGCACCTGTCCCACCGAGCCCGGCGCCGACCCCAACTCGGCGGCGTACAGCGTCTGCACGGAGTCGATCACGCACACGTCGGGTCGCTCGCGCTCGAGCGTGGCACAGACGGTCTCGAGCTCGGTCTCGGCCAGGATCTCGACGTCCTCCGCACCGCCGAGGCGCTCGGCGCGAAGCTTGACCTGTGCCACCGACTCCTCTCCGGTGACGAGGAGCGCCCTGCGGCCCGAGCGGGTGACGTGACCGAGAGCCGAGAGCAGCAGGGTCGACTTGCCCACACCCGGCTCGCCGCCGACGAGCACGAGCGATGCCGGAACGAGCCCTCCGCCGAGCACGCGATCGAGCTCGGGGACCCCGGTCGAAATTCTCGCGGCCTCCTCGACCCGCACGTCAGAAAGCTTCTGAAGCACACGCGGAACCGCCGCCGGTCCCCGGCCCGGCCGGCCGTTGCCGCCCGCCGCCGAGGGACGGCTGCTGAGCTCCTCGACCAGCGACCCGAATGCCCCACAGCCTGGGCACTTGCCGAGCCAACGGCCCGTCGTGGTGCCACATTCGCTACAGACGTGTTGGACGACCACCTTCGCCATATGACCATGATACGGAGGGGGTCGGACGGACTGTCGTCTGTTTAGAAAACGCTATTCAGAGCGGCTTGACGAACAGCACTCGGTCCTCGCCGGGGCCGTCGTAGTCCGCCGCGACCCGCTCGGCCGAGAATCCGAGCGACTCGTGGAACGCGACCGAGCCCTCGTTGAGCGGAGAGGTGACACACCGGACTCTCGTTCGCCCCTCCGCCGAGACGACGGCGAAGAACCTCATGTACAGCTCCCGACCGATACCCGACCCGCGCTGATCCGGAGCGACGCCGACGAAGTGGATGTAGGCCTCCTGCGGATCGGTCTGGGAGAGGAATCCGATCAGAAAGGCGACAAGCCTGCCCTCCTCGTCCTCGGCGACGAAGCTCGTGCCCTCGAAGTGGAGGAAGAAAAGCTTCGGCAGCATCGGCGCCATGTCGCGGCCGCCCCACCAGGCGTTCACGTGCTGGATCACCCGCCCGTAGTCGGACGGGTTGGCGTGGCGGATCGACGTGGTCATGTGACGAGCCTAGAGCCCGACAACCGGCTGAGGCAGGTCGTCCGCTTCGACTCGCGGCTCAGTTCAGCTCGTTCTCGGCGGGCTCGTCGACGCTCGCCTCGGGCGCGTCATCGGGCGGCACCGTCACCGGCTCGGGCTTCGGTTCGCCCTCGATCACGGTGATCTCGACGAGCGACTCGCCCTCGATCCCGGTCAGCTCCTCGCGCCGGTCGACGAGGATCGTCGCGCCCTCGTTGAGCTCGCGGCCGAGCACGAAGTCGGCCAGCGGATCCTCGATCAGGCGCTGGATCGAGCGGCGCAGCGGCCGCGCACCCATTGCCGGGTCGTAGCCCTGCTCGACGAGCAGCTCCTTGGCCGCGTCCGTGAGCTCGATCGTGGCACCGTGGATCGACATCTGGTCGCGAAGCCTCTTCATCATCAGGTCGACGATCTGCAGGATCTCGCTCTTCTCAAGCTTGTGGAAGACGATGATCTCGTCGATCCGGTTGAGCAACTCCGGGCGGAAGACCTTCTTCAGCTCGCCCATCACGCGGCCCTTCATGTCGTCATAGCTCAGGCCCTGCTCGTCGCCGAGCGTGAAGCCGAGCGACTGATTCTTGGAGATCTGGGCCGCGCCGATGTTCGACGTCATGATCACGATCGTGTTGCGGAAGTCGACCTTGCGCCCCTGGGCGTCCGTCAGCTTCCCGTCCTCCAGGATCTGGAGCAGGATGTTGAAGACGTCCGGGTGAGCCTTCTCGATCTCGTCGAGCAGGAGCACCGAGTACGGCTTGCGGCGCACAGCCTCGGTGAGCTGGCCGCCCTCGTCGTAGCCGACGTAGCCGGGAGGCGAACCAACGAGCCGCGACACGGAGTGCTTCTCCATGTACTCGCTCATATCGACCTGGATCATCGCGTCTTCGTCACCGAACAGGAACTCCGCCAGCGTGCGGGCGAGCTCCGTCTTGCCGACGCCGGAGGGGCCGAGAAAGATGAACGAGCCGGTCGGGCGCTTGGGATCCTTGATCCCGGCCCGCGCGCGGCGGATCGCCTTGGAGACGGCGACGATCGCCGGCTCCTGGCCGATCACGCGCTTGTGGAGCTCCTCCTCCATCCGGATCAGCTTCTGCGACTCGGCCTCGGTGAGCTTGAAGACAGGGATCCCCGTCCACATCGAGACGATGTCGGCGATCTCGTCCTCGCCCACCTCGGGCTGCTCCTCGTCGGCCTCGTTGCGCCAGCTCTCCTCGAGCTCCTTCTTCTTCTGGCTCAACTTGCGCTCCTTGTCGCGCAGCGCCGCGGCCTTCTCGAACTCCTGGGACTCGATCGCGTTCTCCTTGTCGGAGCGCACCTTCTCGATCTCCTCCTCCAGCTCCCGGTAGCGGGGCGGAGCGGACATCGTGCGGATGCGGAGGCGCGAGCCGGCCTCGTCGATCAGGTCGATCGCCTTGTCCGGCAGGTGCCTGTCCTGGATGTAGCGGTCGGCGAGCACCGCAGAGGCGCGCAACGCCTCGTCGGAGATCTTGCAGCGGTGATGCGCCTCATAGCGATCGCGGAGTCCACGCAGGATCTGCACCGTGTCGTCGATCGACGGCTCCTCCACCCGGACCTGCTGGAAGCGCCGCTCGAGAGCAGCGTCGCGCTCGAGGTACTTGCGGTACTCGTCGAGCGTCGTGGCTCCGATCGTCTGCAGCTCACCACGGGCGAGCGCGGGCTTGAGGATCGAGGCGGCGTCGATCGCACCCTCGGCGGCGCCGGCGCCGACGAGATTGTGGAGCTCGTCGATGAAGAGGATGATGTCGCCTCGCTGGGTGATCTCTTTCATCACCTTCTTGAGGCGCTCCTCGAACTCGCCGCGGTACTTCGAGCCGGCCACGAGCGCCGCCAGGTCGAGCGTGTAGATCTGCTTGTTCTTCAGGAGCTCGGGCACCTGGTTGGAGGCGATGCGCGAGGCGAGCCCTTCGACGACGGCCGTCTTGCCGACGCCCGGCTCACCGATCAGCACGGGGTTGTTCTTCTGGCGGCGTGAGAGGATCTGCATCACGCGCTCGATCTCGGTCTGGCGGCCGACGACGGGGTCGAGCTTGCCCTCGGTCGCCATCTTGGTGAGGTTGCGGCCGAACTGGTCGAGAAGCTTCGAGTTCTTCGTCTTCTCGCCGCCCGGGGCCGCGCCTGCGCCTGCCTGGCGGCGGCCGGGGCCGGAGAGCATGCGGATGATCTCGTTGCGGATCTTCTCGGCGTCGGCGTCGAAGTCGAGCAGAATCCGGGCGGCGACGCCCTCGTTCTCGCGCACGAGCCCGAGCAGGATGTGCTCGGTGCCGATGTAGTTATGGCCGAGCGAGAGCGCCTCGCGCAGCGCGAGCTCGAGCACCTTCTTCGCGCGCGGCGTGAACGGGATCTGGCCGGTCGTGACCTCGTCACCCTGGCCGACGATGCGGGCGACCTGCGCACGCACCTCCTCGACGGTGATGTCGAGCGACTCGAGCACCCGCGCGGCGAGGCCCTCCTCCTCGCGCAGCAGGCCGAGCAGGATGTGCTCCGTGCCGATGTAGTTGTGCTTGAGGGCTCGCGCCTCATCCTGTGCAAGGACGACAACCTGGCGGGCCCGCTCGGTGAATCGTTCGAACAACCGTCGACCCTCCTTTTCGGGTGTGATCCGAAGCCAGCGACGCCCGCAAGCCCCGAGTCGAAGGTAGACCTATCCTACCGCACGGGTGGGTCGTCACCGCCCGGGGCCCGGTATGGGGCTACCGGAGTGCGGGAAACAGCACGACGTCGCGGATCGTCTCGCTGCCGGTCAGCAGCATCACGAAGCGGTCGATCCCGAAGCCGAGCCCCCCTGTCGGCGGCATGCCGTAGGAGAGCGCCTCAACATAGTCGGGATCGCCGCGCTCGCCGTCGGCCTGGCCGGCCTGCATCTCGAAGCGCTCCTGCTGGGTCGCGGCGTCGTTGATCTCGGAGAAGGCGTTGCCGAGCTCCATCCCCCCGGCGAAGTACTCGAAGCGCTCGGTCAGCAGCGGGTCGTCGTCGGTGGCCCGGGCGAAGGGCGAGAGCTCGACCGGGTAGTCGTAGACGATCGTCGGCTGGAGCAGCTCCGGCTCGACGAAGTGGCTGAAGGCGTGGTCGATCAGCTGCGTCCAGTCGCGGTCGGCGTTCGTGTCCACCCCACGCTCGTTCAGGCGCGCACGCAGCTCCCCCTCGGCGCGGCTCCAGAGCCCCTTTGCCTCCAGCGCCTCGGCGAACCGAATCCGGGCCCACGGGGCCTTCAACTCGATCTCGTGCCCACGGAACGAGACGGTCGTGCCCCCGAGCACCTCACGTGCAACCGTCTCCACGAGCGTCTCGATCCGCGTCATCGTGTCGCGGTAGTCGGCGTACGCCTCGTACCACTCGAGCATCGTGAACTCCGGGTTGTGCTTGAACGAGACGCCCTCGTTACGAAAGTCCTTGCCGATCTCGTAGACGCGCTCGAGGCCACCGACGATCAGGCGCTTGAGGTAGAGCTCCGTCGCGATGCGGAGGAAGAGGTCGCGCTCGAGCTCGTTGTGATGCGTGACGAACGGGCGCGCGAAGGCGCCGCCGTAGCGCGGCTGCAGGACGGGCGTCTCGACCTCGACGAATCCCTCGCCGTCGAGGTAGACGCGCACGGCGGTGACGATCCGGGCCCGCAACATGAACGTCTCGCGGGTCTCCTCGTTGACGAGCAGGTCGAGGTAGCGCTTGCGATAGCGGAGCTCGACGTCGGTGAGCCCGTGGAACGTGTCCGGGAGCGGCTGCGTGTTGCGGGAGAGCACCTCGACGGTTCCGGCCAGCACGGACGGCTCGCCGCGGCGGGCGCGCGCCGACCGGCCCGTGATGCCGACGACGTCGCCGAGCAGGACGTCGATCTCGCCCGTCTCGGCGGCATCGCAGATCACCTGGATCCGGCCAGTGCGGTCGACCACGTCGAGGAAGACGAGCTTGCCCATGTCGCGGCGAGCCATCGCCCGGCCGGCGATCCGGCGCACGGTCTCCGCGCTCTGTCCGTTCTCGAGCGGCTCGCACTCGGCTCGAACGGCCGCGATCCCGTCGCGGTCAGGGAAGCGCTTGGGTGGGGTCTCGGGTCTCTTCAGAGGATTGTCTCCTCACACGAGGGCGAGGCAGGCCTCGCCCCTACCCCGGACACATCGGCGCGTCAGGCCGCTTTGATCTCCATGATCTTGAACTTGATCTTCGAGCCGCGCGGCGTCAGCACCTCGACCGTCTCGCCCTTCTTGTGGCCGAGGATGGCGCGGCCGACCGGCGACTCGTTCGAGAGCCGGTGCTCGGCCGGGTTGGCCTCGGCGGAGCCGACGATGTGGTACTCGACAGTCTGCTTTGCGTCGACGTCGCGGAGACGCACGACCGAGCCGACCGAGACGACGCTCGTGTCGACCTTCTTGATGTCGATCACCCGCGCATTGAGCAGCCGCTCCTCGAGCTGCGCGATCTTGTGCTCGAGCATCGCCTGCTCGTTCTTGGCGTCGTCGTACTCCGCGTTCTCAGCGATCTCGCCGAACTCGCGCGCCACGCGAATGCGCTCGGCAACATCGCGGCGTCCGTCCGACCGCAAGAGCTCGAGCTCCTGCATCAGGTTCGCGTAGCCCTCAGGGGTAAGGAGCACTTCCTTCAAGATATTGCCTCCAGGCGGCTTCAGAGGGGCTTCGGCCCGGCGTGCGGGCCTCAGACGGTCGTGAAGGGTAGCTGTCGGGCGCACCGGCGCGCAAACAGGATCCATCTACCATGTCCGTATGGAGATCGACCTCAGGGATAGCTGGCTGATCGACTCGGTGGAGGTGCCGACACGGCTCGTGCTCGCGCCGATGGCCGGCGTCAGCGTCCAGGCCTTCCGGCGCCAGGGGCGCCGCTTCGGTGCCGGGCTCGTCTGCTCGGAGATGGTCTCCTGCGCCGGGATCGAGCACCGCAACGAGAAGACCCTCGGCTACCTCCGCGTCGCCTCCGACGAGCACCCGCTCGCGATCCAGATCTTCGGTTCCAACCCGGAGACGATGGCGGACGCCGCCCGGATGGTCGAGGCCGCCGGCGCCGACCTCGTGGACATCAACTTCGGCTGTCCAGTGCGCAAGGTGACGAAGACGGGGGCGGGGGCGACGCTGCTCGACGATCCGGTGCTCGCCTGCCGGATCGTCTCCTCGGTCGCCCGTGCCGTCGACCTGCCCGTGTCGGTGAAGATGCGGCGCGGCCTGCGCAACGGCTCACGGGACTGCCTCACGGTAGGCCCGCAGCTCGTGCAGGCGGGCGCCTCGGTGCTGACCCTTCACCCGCGCTCCGCCCAGCAGATGTACACGGGCACGGCCGATCACTCGCTGACGGCAGAACTCGTCGAGCTCGTCGACGTTCCCGTGATCGCCTCCGGCGACATCACCTCACGCGCCCGCGCCCAGGCCGTCCTCGCCACAACCGGGGCAGCGGCGGTGATGGTCGGCCGTGGTGCCCAGGGCAACCCGTGGGCGCTGCGCGAGATCGTGGACGGCGATGACACGGAGCCGAGCCGCGAGGAGGTCGTGGCCGAGCTCGTCCTCTTCATCAGGGAAACGGTGCGCGAGCTCGGTGAGCGCCGCGCCTCGGGATTCCTGAAGAAGTTCTACGCCTGGTACCTCGGCCGCGGCCGTTTTCCCCGTCCGTTCAAGCAGGAGCTCGTGGTGCTCGATTCCACGGAGGAGGTCGAGCGGCGGCTGATCGCAGCGGCCCCCGGCGCCCTCGCGCTGATCGAGCAGCTCGAGGCAGAGCTTCCGTCGGGTGGCGAGGTCACGCTGGCCCTGCCGATCTCGGCCTTCGGCGGCGGCTGAGCGACACCACCTCACCCGATCGGGGGTCGCCCGGATGGGGGAAGATGCCGTTGCATGGAGTGTCGTGGAAGACACTCCTGTGGCAAGCCGCGCGAGGCGTCCCGGGGCCCGGTTGCGACCGGCCGCAGGCGTTGCCGATCCCTCCCGTGGAACCCGGGTCGCGATTGGGATCCCGCTCCTCGCAGCCGCGGCGTTCACCCTGTACACCGCGCACGCGGGCTTCGTGCTCGGGCTCTCGCCCTTCGTCGCAGTCGTGCTCCTGTTGGCCGCGGCAGCCGCAGAGCAGATCGACGTCGAGCTCGGCCCCCGGAGCTGGTACACCGCCTCGACCCCCGTCGTCGTGCTCGCCGCGCTGCTCGGCGGCCCGCAACTCGGCTTCGCGGCGGGGATCGCAACCCAGCTCTTCAGCCCCGAATCGGTCTGGCGCCGGCAGGCTGCCGAGGGTGGGATCGCCGCGCTCCAGGGGCTCGCGGCGGGGACCATCGGTGTCGTACTCCTCGCCGACAGCCGCCCGACGGTTGTCGCGACCGCGGCGATGGTCGTCGCTGTGCTCGTGAACTCCGTCGGCCGCTTCCTGATCATCGTCGATCGCCAGCCGGCGATGCTCTCTGAGCTCTGGCCGCGGGGCCTGCGCGTCGACCTGCTCGAGCTGATCCTGACCGTCCCCCTCCTCTCGACCCTGCTGATTGCGGCGGACAGGAGCGCGCCGCTCGTCGTCGCGACGATGGGCTCGCTCCTCGCAGTCCTGCTGCTCGCCCAGCGGAGCCGGCAGAGCACGGCGGCCGCTCTCGCAGCCGAGCGGTCGAACGCACGACGCGACCAGCTTACCGGCGCGCCGAACCGGCGGGCGTTCGAGGAGGCAATGGTGGCCGAACATGCACGCGTCGTCCGGGGCGGGCAGCCGACGGGACTGTTCATGATCGACCTCGACCAGTTCAAGGAGGTCAACGACCGCTTCGGGCACTCCGTCGGTGACGAGGTCCTGATCGAGGTCGTGCGAAGGCTCACGGATGGCCTGCGTCCCTCCGACCTCGTCGCCCGTTGGGGCGGTGAGGAGATCACGGTGCTCGCTCCGGGCGTGAAGGGCCGCCGCCAGCTCGAGCAGTTCGGCGAGCGGATCCGCAATCTCGTCCGAGACCTCCCGATCGCCACCTCGACGACAGCGCTTCCCGTCACCGTCTCGGTCGGCGGCACCCTGCTCGACGGCTCGGTGCCCCCGGCCACCGCGCTCGACAGCGCCGACGGCGCGCTTTATGACGCCAAGCGCACGCGCGACGCCTCCGCGATCGCGATGCCGCCGCGGCTCTCGCTGCGGCTCGAGTCGGCCTAGCCGGAGCGGTGCGGGCTCGTCAGCGCCGTGAGCACACCGAGCCCGACGAAGACCGAGCCGGAGACGTAGCGCTGCACGTTCGCCCAGCGGCGGCTCTTGCGCAGCGTCTCCCCCGCCGACCCGGCAGCGAGCGCCCACATCGAGTCGGTGACGAGGCCGAGCACCATGAACGTGAGACCCAGCTCGAGAATCTGCAGCCACACCTGACCAAGCGCCGGATCGACGAACTGTGGCAGGAAGGCGAGAAAGAACAGAGCCGTCTTGGGGTTGAGCACGTTCACGACGACGCCCTCGGCGAAGTCACGGCGGCGTCGCCGAGGTGGCCGCTGCGGATCGGTGGCGTCGGGGTCGCCACGACCGAGCAGGGTACGGATCCCGATCACGATCAGGTAGAGCGCGCCCAATCCCTTGACGACCGTGAAGGCCGCCGCCGAGGAGACGAGGATCGCCGAGAGCCCGATCGTGGCCGCAGCGAGATGGACGAGCGTGCCGACGTGGATCCCGAGTACCGAGGCGAGGCCGGCGGCCCGCCCCTGGTGGATGCTGCGCGTCACGATGTAGAGGACGGCAGGCCCGGGCACCGCGAGGATCGCCAGGGCCGCGAGTGCGAAAACGACGAGGGTCCGCGGATCGAGGATCACGCGTTGAGGTCCCAAACGAGACGGAGGCCGTCGAGCGTGAGGTGGTGGTCGACCGACTCGATCGTCTTCGAGTGCGGTGCAACCAGCTCGGCGAGGCCACCGGTGGCGATCACACGCGCGTCCACCCCGAGCTCGCCCCTGATCGCCGCGACGATGCCGTCGACCTGACCGGCGAAGCCGTAGACGACACCGGACTGGAGGCCGCCGACGGTCGTCTTGCCGATCACGCTCGGCGGCTCGACGTAGTCGATCTTGACGAGCCGTGCCGCCCGGGCAAACAGTGCCTCCATCGAGGTCTCGATTCCCGGTGCCAACACGCCGCCGACGTACTCGCCCTCGGGAGAGACGACGTCGAAATTGGTCGAGGTGCCGAAGTCGACGACGATCACAGGGGCGCCGTAGCGCTCTCTGGCGGCCACCGAGTTGACAATTCGGTCAGGCCCTACCTCCCGCGGGTCGTCGTAGCGGATCGGAATGCCGCTCTTGATCCCCGGGCCGACGACCAGGACCGGCACGTGCGCCCAGCGGGCCGCGACGCGCTCCCACTCGCGGACGAGGCTCGGCACGGTCGACGAGAGGCAGATGCCGTCGACGTCATCGAGCTCGAGCATCCCGCCGAGCAGGACGCCGAGCTCGTCACCGGTCCGGGTCTGCTCGGTCGCGAGCCGCCAGTGATCAACAAGGCGCTCGCCCTCGTAGAGGCCGAGCACGGTTTGCGTGTTGCCGACGTCGACTGCGAGCAGCATCGTCGGATTACATGGGGTCGTCGTCGGTCGGCAGCGTCTCGCCGATCCGGTCGGCGAGCGACTCCGCTGTCAGCTTGGGCTCATCGCCCTCGCCGCGAAGCTCCTCCACCGTCATGTCGCCGGAGGTGTAGACCTCGGCCCTCGGGATCATCCGGGTCGGCCGGTTCTTGTCCCAGACCCAGACGTCCTCCATCTGCAGGTGGAAGAACGGGTAGCTCGCCTGCGGCACGACCTTCAGGTCGAGCTTGTTGCAAAGGTACGTCGCGTCCTGGGTCAGGATGCAGTAGCGGAAGAGGCCGAAGACCGCGGTGTACTCACGCTTCAGCTCGAGCTCGAGCTTGGCCTCGAACTCGTCGAGCTCGTCCAGGTGGCTCATGACGCCGATTCTAGTCGCTTCAGCAGGTCGGCCACCGTGCCGTGCCCGGCGACCTCGAGCGCCGGATCGAGCTCGACCAGGGGAGCGAGGGCGAAGGCGCGCTCGTGGAGGCGGGGATGGGGCACCGTCAGGCCCGGCTCGTCCATCGTGACTCCGTCGATCAGAAGCACGTCGAGATCGACCGTGCGCGGCCCGAAGCGCGGCCCCTCGCGCGTGCGCCCGAGCTCCCGCTCGACGTCGAGCAGCGCCGCGAGAAGCTCGTTCGGGGCCAACGTCGTCTCGATTGCAGCAGCCCCGTTGAGAAAGCGCGGCTGGTCGAGGAAGCCGACGGGGTCGGTCTCGCGGAACGACGAGACGGCAACGATCTCGATCCCGTCCTTCTTCGCAAGCAGCTCCAACGCGTCGTGGAGGGTGACCTTACGGTCGCCGAGGTTCGATCCGAGCCCGACGTAGGCTCGACTCACGATCGCCGCCGCTCGACCGACACGGAAGCGTGTTCCACCGGAGGATCGAGCTCGACGTCGGGCTTGCGCACCCGGACGCGGACGGCCGTGACAGGGAACTCGGCGAGCAGCGCATCCGCGAGCGCCGCCGAGAACGCCTCGAGCAGGTGGTAGGCCCCACCGTCGGACACCGCCCGCACGAGATCGACGACGCTCCGATAGTCGACCGCCTCGTCGATCAGGTCGCTTTGCGCTCCCGGCTCCCCCTCCAGGTCGAGTTCGACGTCGACGAGAAACCGTTGCCCGTCGCGCCGCTCGGCCTCGAGCACGCCGTGATAGCCGTGCAGCAGGATCCCGTGAAGCTCGATCGTCACCGCACGGCTCCCCGCTCGACGGCCGCCGCCGCGGCGAGAGCCTCGACGTGGCTCACGACGTCGTGGGCGCGAAACAGAGTCGCGCCGCGATCAAAGGCCGCCACCGCCGCGCCTACCGAGGCCGCGTCGCTCCCCACGCGCCCGTTCGCGTCCCCGAGCACGCGGGCGAGCGTACTCTTTCGCGACAGGCCGACGAGAACGGGAGGACCGATGCTGCAGAGCCGGGAGAGGCCACGGATGAGCGCCAGGTTCTGGTCGGGCGTCTTGCCGAAGCCGACACCCGGATCGAGACAGACATGCTCCGCCGAGATTCCCGCCGCGACCGCGAACGCGAGCCTGTCCTCGAGGAAGGCCGCCACCTCGTCCACGACGTCGTCGTACCTCGGGTCGGCCTGCATCGTACGAGGCTCGCCCTGCATGTGCATCAGGCAGACGTACGCGCCGGAATCGGCGATCACGCCAGCCAGCTCCGCGTCGGCACGCAACGCCGTCACGTCGTTGACCATCGCCACGCCGTGCTCGAGTGCGCGTCTCGCGACCTCGGCCTTCGAGGTGTCGATCGAGACCGGCATCGGCAGCCCCATGAGATCCTCCAGCACCGGCAGGACTCGTCGCAGCTCCTCGTCGGCGCTCACCGGTGGAGCGCCGGGCCTCGTCGACTCACCGCCGATGTCGACGAGCGCCGCCCCCTCGGCGAGCAGGCGCCGGGCCGTCCGGGCCGCTACGAGCGGGTCGAAGTTGTCGCCGCCGTCGGAGAAGCTGTCAGGCGTCACGTTCACGACCCCCATCACAGAAGGACGGGGCCAACACTCTGCGAGCGCGGGGCGTCTCATCAGGTGATGGAGGGTAGCGGCGTGAGAGGGACTCGCCGACGGGCGTCGCTTGCGCTCGGTGGCCTCCTCGTCCTGCTCGCCGCGGTCACCGTGGCTGCCACCGGCACGAGCCATCAGAGCTTGACCACGAGCCGCAGTCCCTCGACCCGCTTCCTCGACCTCGCGGTGAGCCTCTTCGCCGTGATGATGGTGCTCGGCATCTTCCTGTGGGGATACATCCTGTTCGTGCGACGGGACGTCCTCGCCGCCGCGGCCGCCGCTCGGCGGCGACGGAGCCCGTGGGCAACTCTGCTCGTGTTCGCCATCGGAATCGCCCTCGTCGCAGGCGCACTCCGCTGGGTCTCCACTGACGAGGGCCTGCGCAAGAGCATCACGAACCGGCTGCGTCCGGTGTCGCCGGATCCCGTGAGCGGCGGCACTCGCAACGCGGCCGCCTACAGGCCCGAGTTCGCAATAGGCCCCGTGCTCGTCGTGGTCGCGCTCCTCGCTGTGGCGTTCGCCGCGTGGTATCTCTCCGCGCGCGCGCGCCGACGACGACTGCCACCGGCCCCCGCCTCGCTCCTCCCCGCACTCGCCGATGTCCTCGACGAGACGCTGGACGACCTCCGCGCCGAATCCGATCCGCGCCGGGCGGTCATCGCGGCCTACGCTCGCATGGAGCGCACGCTGGCCTCGTACGGCCTCCCGCGCGACCCGGCCGAGGCGCCCGACGAGTACCTCCACAGGATCTTCGCCGACCTCGACGTCAGCCGCCGGACCGCCTCTCGCTTGACGGCGCTCTTCGCGACGGCCAAGTTCTCGTCACACGATGTCGCTCCCGAGATGAAACAAGACGCGATCACCGCGCTCGAGACGATGCGCGAGGAGCTCCGCGCAGCTGAGGCCCTGGCCGCGCATCAGCGTGCGGTCGCACTGGCCGAGCGGGTGGAACGGGCGGCCGGGTGATGCGACAGGCGTGGCGGGTCACAGAGCTGCTCGCGCTCCCGACCATCGCTCTCGCGATCGCTGCGGCACTCGCGCCGAGCCGGCTCGACCTCGAGCTCCGGATCTGGCTTCTCGCCGTCCTCGCTCTCGCCCTGCTCACCTTCGTGGGCGCCGTGAGGTCGGTCTATCCACCTGCACCGTCGCCCTTTCGGGCAAGCCTGCGGCGGCCGGCGGCAGCGGCCACGAGGCCGGAAGCACTCATCCGTCTGGAGCGCGAGGTGGCGATGGCCGGGTCGTCGGGCTTCGACGTACGCTACCGGCTGCGACCTGTGCTGACGGAGCTGGTCGCAGGCCTGCTCGCTTCGCAGCGCGGGATCGATCTCGAGCGTGACCCGACCAGGGCGCGCGCGGCGGTCGGCGAAGACGTGTGGGAGCTCGTCGATTCCGAGGCGGCTTCGGCGGCCGACAACCGCTCTGCCGGAATCGGCCTCGATCAGCTCGAGCGGGCGATCACGGCCCTGGAGCAGGTCTGATGGAGATCCGCGACCTCGCCGACCTCGCCGCCCGCCTCGTCGACGAAGTCGAGCGCGCCGTTGTCGGCAAGCGGGAGCAGCTGGAGCTCGTGCTGCTCGGCATGCTCGCCGACGGGCACGTCCTGCTCGAGGACGTGCCCGGCCTGGCCAAGACCCTGACGGCACGCTCGTTCGCCGAAGCGAGCGGGTTGGGCTTCAGTCGCGTTCAGTTCACCCCGGACCTCTTGCCGGCGGACGTCACGGGATCATCGATCTGGAACCAGCGCACCGGCGACTTCGAGTTCCGATCCGGCCCGATCTTCACCCATCTACTCCTCGCCGACGAGATCAACCGCGCTCCGCCGAAGACGCAGGCTGCGCTGCTCGAAGCGATGCAGGAGCGGCAGGTTACGACGGACGGGGTCACGCGCCCGCTGGAGCGGCCGTTCCTCGTTCTCGCCACCCAGAACCCGATCGAGTACGAGGGCACCTATCCGTTGCCCGAGGCCCAGCTCGACCGCTTCCTGCTCCGCACGAGCTTCGGCTATCCGTCCGCCGACGACGAGTGGGAGATGCTCGCCCGCCGGATCGAGCGGCGGGAGGACGAGGTCGAGCTGGCCCAGGTGATCGACCGCGAGACACTGCTCGCGATGCAGGCTACTGTCGAGACCGTCCACGTCGAAGAATCGGTGAGCAGGTACGTCGTCGCGCTCGTCGCTGCAACCCGCGAAAGCACGAACGTGGCCGTCGGAGCGAGCCCCCGCGGCAGTCTCGCCGTGCTCAAGCTCGCGCGCTGCCGCGCGGCACTCGGGGGACGCGACTTCGTCACGCCCGACGACGTCAAGGCCGTGGCCGTGGCTGCCCTCGCGCATCGGCTCGTCCTCAAGCCGGAGCTCTGGGTGCAACGGCGCACGGGCGAGGACGTCGTCCGCGAGACGCTCGCGATCGTGCCGACGCCTCCCGCCGAGGACGTCGTCCCCGACGCGTGACCCCGTTCGCGTCGCCGAGGCTCGTTCCCTACGTCGGCCTGGCGGCGCTCGGGCTGTTTGCCGCGCTCGCGCTGCGGAGAGCCGAGCTCGTCATCGTGGCGACACCGTTCGTCCTGCTCGTCGCTGCCGGCTTGCTGGGTGAGAGAAGGCCGGCCGTCCACGCATTGCTGTCGGTCGACCACGATCGAGCGGTCGAAGGTGACGAGATCAAGGCTGTCCTGGACGTCCGGGCCGAGAGTGCTGTCGATCTGCTCGAGGTGCACCTCGTCGTTCCGCGAGGGCTCGAGCTCGTCGACGGGGACAACCCAACCGGTGTCCACCTCGGCGCCGGCGAGGAGCGAACCCTGACGCTCGGTCTGCGTTGCACTCGTTGGGGGTCGATCACGATCGGCGACATCCGTCTCCGCGCCCGCGGGCGGATCGGGATGCTCGTCTGGGAGAGCCGCATCCCTCGTCCCCGCAGGCTCCGGGTCTACCCGCGCGCGGAGCTCCTGCAGCGGCTCGTGGCGCCCCTCGACACGCAGCCCGCTTCCGGCGACCTCGCTGCCAGGCTGAGGGCCGATGGGCTCGAGTTCGCCGACACCCGCGCTTTCGTAGCCGGCGACCGGGTGCGCTCGGTCAACTGGCGGGCAAGTGCCCGGCGGGGTCAGCTGATCGTCAATGAACGGCACCCCGACCGCAACGCGGACGTGGTGCTCTTCCTCGACAGCTTCGCCGAAGCGCGCGACGGGCAGGCGTCCGACGGAACGCTGGAGCGGGCGGTGCGAGCGGCAGCGACGCTCGCCGGTCGGTATCTCGCGCGGCGCGACCGCGTCGGTCTCGTCACCTTCGGCGGCATCCTCCGCTGGCTGGAGCCGGGCGCGGGGATCGTCCAGCGTTACCGCCTGATCGACGCGCTGCTCGAGACAGGTGTCGAGTTCAGCTACGCCTGGAAGGACGTCAGCGTGATCCCAGCCCGCACGCTACCGCCCCGCGCTCTCGTGATCGCCGTCACGCCGCTGCTCGACGAGCGGTCCGTGCTGGCGCTGCTCGACCTTCGAGCCCGCGGGTACGACCTCGCGGTGGTCGAGGTCTCGCCGGAGGACCTCGTCGCACCGGGAGTCGGGACCGACGCACTTGCTCACCGCCTGTGGCTGCTGCAGCGGGCCGCCCTGCGGGCTCGCTTCGAGGCTGCCGGCGTGGCCGTCGCACGGTGGAGCGACGCCGCTCCACTCGCGGCCGAGATCGAGGGGGTGAGGGCATTCCGTCGTCGCGCACGACTCTCACGGCGCTAGGTCTCGGGCTGGCAGCCGTCGCCCTGGCCGCCGGCGCCATCGCCTGGCTGACACGCGGTGCAGGCCACCAGGCCGGCTGGCCCGTGGTTGCGCTCGGCGCAGTCGCCATGGTGACGCTCGTGCTCGCGCTCGCAGTCGGCCGACCCGAGCCGCTCCCGGCCGCGCTCGGCCTGATCGCGGCCGCGTACGTCGTCCTGCTCGTGCTCGACAACCCGCCGCTCGACGGCCGCGCCGTCGTCTTCGGCGCCGTGCTGATCACGATCGGTGAGCTGTCGTACCTCTCGGTGGAGCTCCGTGGCTCGACACCCGCGGAGCCCGGCGTGGTGGCGAGACGGGTCGGCTGGATCGCGATGACAGGACTCGGCGCTCTCGGAGCCGGAGGCGTACTCCTCGCTCTCGCGGACGGGCTTCACACGGGAGGGGTCGCCGCGGAGGCGATCGGCGTCGCAGCCGCCCTCGGCGCGGTCGGCCTGCTCGTCATCGCCGTCCGCTCGACCGTCCGTTCAACGCAGGGCGACGCGTAGCGCGTCGCGAAGCCCGGACGACCGGGCTGAAGCCCGCCGTCTTCCTTGCGGGAGAAATCAGCCGGGGGCGCCTTCGGGCGGCTGCATCGCAGCTCCCGGGATCGTCCGCGGTGAGGGCCGCAGGGACGGCTTCTTGTCGGGCGCCTCTTCCGGCGTCGGCGGGACGACGGGCGCGGCCTCCTCGGGGAAGACCGACGACTCCGGCTCGCCCGCGAGCAGGCGCTCGAACTGATCCTTGTCGACGGTCTCGCGCTCGATCAGGACGAGCGAGAGGTTGTGGAGCTCGTCCATGTGCTCGCGGAGCACGCGCGTCGCCGTGTCGTGTGCCTCTTCGATCACGCGGCGGATCTCATCGTCGATCTCGCGGGCGATCTCCTCGGAGTAGTCGGGTGCGGAGCCCATATCGCGGCCGAGGAAGGGCATGTCGTGGTCGCGGCCGAGGACGCGCGGGCCGAGCTTCTCGCTCATCCCGAAGCGCATGATCATCTGCTTGGCCGAGTGGGTGACCTTCTCGAGGTCGTTGGCAGCACCGGTCGTGACCTCGTGGAACACGAGCTCCTCCGCAGCACGTCCCCCAAGGGTCATCGCCATGACGGCCATCAACGTACCTTTCGTGGTCAGGTAGCGATCCTCACTCGGCAGTGAGATCGTGTAGCCGAGCGCCTGTCCCCGACTGACGATCGAGATCTTGTGGACATCGTCGGTGCCCTCGAGGTAGTAGCCGACGAGCGCGTGGCCCATCTCGTGGTAGGCCGTGATCTTGCGCTCCTTCTCGGAGAAGAGGCGCGACTTCTTCTCGGGACCGGCGATGACGCGCATGATCCCTTCCTCGAGCTCGATCTGGCCGATCGTCTTCTCGCCCTTACGCGCCGCGAGCAGCGCGGATTCGTTGATCACGTTCGAGAGGTCGGCTCCGGTGAAGCCCGGCGTCTGCGCAGCGAGGACGTCGAGGTCGATCTCCTTGCCGAGCGGCTTGCCCTTGGAGTGCACCTCGAGAATCTCGCGGCGGCCCTTGCGGTCGGGGCGGTCGACGACGATCTGGCGGTCGAAGCGGCCAGGCCGCAGGAGCGCCGGGTCGAGGATGTCGGGACGGTTCGTGGCCGCGATCAGGATCACGTTGTCTTTCTGCTCGAACCCGTCCATCTCGACGAGGAGCTGGTTCAGCGTCTGCTCGCGCTCGTCGTGACCGCCGCCCATGCCGGCGCCACGGTGGCGGCCGACGGCGTCGATCTCGTCGATGAAGATGATGCAGGGGCTCGCCTGCTTGGCCTGCTCGAAGAGATCACGCACGCGGGAGGCACCTACGCCGACGAACATCTCGACGAAGTCGGAGCCCGAGATCGAGAAGAACGGGACGCCAGCCTCGCCGGCCGTCGCGCGTGCAAGCAGCGTCTTGCCGGTGCCGGGAGGGCCGTAGAGGAGAACGCCCTTCGGGATTCGTGCGCCGAGCGCCTGGAACTTCTTGGGGTTCTCGAGGAACTCCTTGATCTCCTGGAGCTCCTCGACGGCCTCGTCGGCGCCGGCGACGTCCTTGTAGGTGACCTTCGGAGAATCGGGCGACATGCGCTTGGCGCGACTCTTGCCGAAGCTCATCACCTTGGATCCGCCGCCCTGCATCTGATTCATGAGGAAGATCCAGAAGCCGATCAGGAGCACGATCGGAAGTAGCCCCGTGAGGAGCGCCATCCAGGTCGAGGTTCCCGTGCCCTTGGAGTCGAACTTGACGTTTTCCTTCTCGAGCAGATTCTGGAACTCCGTCGCCGATTGCGGCGTCGGGTAGCTGACCTTCACCTTCGCGCCGGTGTCGAGCGTGGCGCTGATCGACTGGCGGTTCGGGTTGAACTTGACCTCGCTGACGGCCCCCGCCTTGGTCTGGGTGATCAGCTGCGAGTAGGTGAGCTTCGTGTCGCCGTTGCGCTTCGGGATCAACGTCTGGCTCGCCAGGTACACGAGCACGACGATGACGACGAGGGGGAACAGCGCGCTGCGGAAAAATCGGTTCACAGGTACCGCTGAGGGTAGCAGCGCGGGTTCGGCTCACGCGCCCGACGAGGCCGCGAGTTCATCGTTCCCTAATGCTCGGCCGGGATCAGATCCGGGTGCAGAACGCCAATATACGGCAGGTTCCGGTACCGCTCCGCGAAGTCGAGCCCGTACCCGATCACGAACTTGTTCGGGATCTCGAAGCCGACATATCGCACCGGCACGTCGATCTCACGCCGCTCCGGCTTGGTCAACAACGTGCACACCTGGAGCGACACGGGCTTGCGCGCCTGCAGGTTGCGCATCAGGTAGGAGAGGGTCAGGCCCGAGTCGATGATGTCCTCGACCACGAGCACATCGCGGCCGGCGATGTTGATGTCGAGATCCTTGAGGATCCGGACGACGCCCGACGAGTCGGTCGCAGCGCCGTAGCTCGAGATCGCCATGAAGTCGATCTCGCACGCGATCGTCAGCTCGCGCATCAGGTCGGCCATGAAGAAGACCGCACCCTTCAGCACCCCGACGAGCAGCAGGTCACGCCCGTCGTAGTCGGCCGAGATCTCGGCGCCGAGCTCCGCGACCCGCGCGCGGACGGCGGCCTCGTCGATCAGGATCTCGTCGACACCGTGGTCGACCTCGGTCATCCCCGCCTCCGCGCCGTGACGACGCCGTCCCACCCCGGCGCCACGGCGATGCCGGGAACGGCGACGACCTCGTCGCCACGGACGACTACGGGCCAGTCAGCTCGATCCGCTCTTGGCACTTTCGCGTCCACGAGCAGATCCTGCACCTTCTTGCGCCGCCCTGCCAGATGATCCCCCGGCCGTCGGGCCCGAACGGCGAGATCGGCCCGTTCTGCCTCCAGCGTCCACGGCCCCCATTCGACCGCTCCGACGAGCCGTAGCGTCCCGTATTCGCGCACGGCCCGGATGCCACCGCCGAGGTCGGCCGCCTTCGAACCGGCGCGCGAGGAGAGCAACTCGACGAGCGACGCCTCGAGCGCCCGCGGCAGGCCGGGGCGAGCCTCCCCGAGGGCGAGTAGATTCGCGTCGACCCCGAGGTGGAGGCGCCGCAGGAGGGGCAGGATCTCGTTGCGGATCAGGCCGCGGGCGGTGTCGGCGTTGGTGGCATCGGTGCGGACGGCGAGACCGTTCTCCGCGCAGTAGGCCTCCGTCTCTTCGCGCATGACGCCGAGGAGCGGCCGCACGAGCCCGTCCTCGCGGCGCACCTTGATCCCTCGTGTAGAGCCGCTCGAGACGAGCCGGTAGAGAACCGTCTCGATTTGATCCGAGGCCGTATGCCCGGTCGCCCGCAGGCCGAAGCCCTCGGTGGCGGCGTAGCGCAACTCCCGCATCGCAGCCTCGGTCGGGGCCGGCTCGACCGCGACGACCCGCGCACCCAGCGCGCTCGCGCAATGCTCGGCGTCGTCGTCGGCGGCAGCGCCGCGGACGCCGTGGTGGACGTGGACAGCGGAGACCGCGTAGCCGAGCGCGCCGAGTGCATGCCAGAGACAGGACGAGTCGGCGCCGCCGGAGACGAGGCAAGTGACCTCCCCGCCTGGCTCGATCAGGTCGTGCGCGCGGATGAACGTCTCGATCCTGAGTGCGAGCTCGTTCGGCACCTCCGCAGTGTGACGCATCCGCCGGTGGTACCCGAAACCCCGCGGTAGGGGCGAGACCCGTCTCGCCCTACGGGCTGAGCGAGCCGGGCTTCAGCGTCGAGGCGTCGACGACCTGATCCGCGGGCGGCAGGTCGAGCTTCAGCGGCTTGCCGTAGTCGTAGAGCTCGACGACGAGGGAGCCCTTGACCGACTTGTCCGTTCCCGGCTGCTTGACGTCGATGTCGATCGAGAGCTTGCGCACGCGCTGGTCCGCGTCGATCCAGATGTCGAGCGGGAGCGCGGTCAGGCCCGACTGCCTGGCGGCCTGATCGAAGGTACCGAGGCTCTGGCGCTGTGCCTCCGGTACGAGCTGCGCCAACTTCGACGTGTCGATCACGGCGCGGTAGTGATTCGTCTCGACGCCACGGATCTTGTCGGTTCCGACAGCGTCGATCTTGCCCGAGACGGCCTTGAGGAAGGCGAAGACGTCGCGCGGGTCGGTGCCGGCGAACGAGCCGAACTGGCCGAGCTGGCCGCTGTTGGCGCCCGAGAGCTGCTTGGCGTCGCCCTTGATCCAGGTCTTCCCCGCGGGAAGCTGCTTGGCCAGGAGCGGAAAGTCGATGTAGGCGGTATCGCCGTCCTGGATCACGTCGAGCTTCCAGTCCGATGGCTGGCCAAGATCACCCTTGACCGTCCCGCCCAGGCTCGAGCCGAGGCTCTTGAAGATCTCGGCGAACGACGAGAGGTCGACCTCGAGCTGTGAGCGGTGGGCTGGCGTGTCGAACCCACCCGTGACGTCGAACGAGATCGACTTGTCGACGCCCGGGATCGACATCTCGAGGGTCATCACGAACTGCGCCGTCTCGCTCGTCGAGCTCTGCTGTGCGGCCGTCGTGAAATTCGCCAGCTCAGGGATCGCGACCGAGGAGCCGCCGCAGCCGGCTGCAAGCAGCGCCAGCGCGCCGATCACGGCGGCTGCGAAGGCAGGCAGATAACGTCGCACGGTCACTCCAGGGTAGCCATCGGCAACGATGGCCGGCGGCTCATCCACCAAAAGGGGCATCGGCGAAACGTGGGTCGTCCGCCCAGGCGCGCAGGGTCGCCGCGGCCGTCGCGACCGCATCGCGAGAGAGCACGAACGGGATCGCGTGCGGGATGGGAGCGATGCTTGCGACCGGGAAGCTGCCGTCCGCCGCGTCGAGCGCATACCGGATCGGAAGTGCATGCGAGACGGCGAGCACCGTGTGCTCGGGCCTCCCGAGCAGAGCCTCCAGCCCCCCGGCGAAGCGCACCGCCGCCTCTGCCCGGCTCTCACCGCCACCCGGGCAAGGAGCACGCGCGTCGTGCTCGTGCGCCCAGGCGCGGTACGCGGCAAGCGGTCCGCCCTCGAAGGAGCCGAACAAGATCTCGTCGAGCAGCGGTTCGACGGCGAGCGGCAGCTCCCGCTCCTCGCGCGCGAGCCAGAGCGTCTCCTCGGCGCGCCGCAGCCGCGAGCAGATCCCGACATCGATCTGCTCGTGCGCGAGGCCTCTGCCGAGGTCCCGTGCCTGCTCGCGGCCGGCCGGCGAGAGCCCCTCGCCGGGTGGGATCCCACTCACGATCCCGGCAAGGTTGGAGGCGGCCTCGCCGTGTCGCGCGAGGATCAGGCGCCTCACAGCAGCACGGAGCGGTAGTCGAGCACGTACTGCATCCCGATCGACTCGTAGAGCCTGATCGCCGGCGCGTTCTCGGAGCGGACGAAGAGGCAGACCGTCGGGGTGCTCTCGAGCAGGAGACGAGCCAGATCACGGAGAGCGCGCCCGGCAAAACCCTGCCGGCGGGCCGGTGGGTCGGTCCACACCTGCTGGAGTTGAACCGCGGTTGGCGTCCACGCCGACGCCTCGGCCTTGAACCGGATCACCCCGTCCTCGACCCAGAGCCACGAGCGGCCCTCCTCGATCTGGGCCCGCGTCCGCCAGCGGAAGCCGCTCGGGTCACGGCGCAGGGGGTCGAGTCCGAGCTCTTCGTGATGGGCCGCGGCACAGGACGGAACGAGCAGGTCGAGATCGGCGATCGTGGCCGGCCGGAGCCCCGTCCCCCCCGCCCTCGGTGGCTCGGTGATCGCGTAGACGGGCTGGCCGGGTCGGTCGATACGTGGCCGGGGGAGCTTCCTGCGGGCCGCCTCCCAGAGGTCTGTGACAGCGCCGGCTTCGCCGATCACCATCCGCGCGCCGGCCTTTGCGGCGAGGTCGGCAAACGCCTGGCAGCCGATCCCCGAGGGCACGAGGTTACTGCCGAGGTGGCAGAGTGCGGTCACCTCGCGGTCGCTGTCGGTGACGGCGGCAAACCGACCCTGGCGTCGCCGCGCGACGTCTTCGAGGAAGACGCGCTCGATCGGAGCGGCCGCGCAGAAGCGAACAATCTGCTCGGTGGACGGCTCGATCAGACGAGATCGCATCGCAGCACTTTACGAGACGCGGCCACCTGCGAACCCGTAGGCTTCCGCGCATGCCAATTCACATTCGCGCCAATCCCGGCGACTACGCCGAAGCCTGCCTCCTCCCCGGCGACCCGCTCCGGGCGAAGTACATCGCCGAGACCTTCTTCGACGACCCCGTCCAGCGCAACATCGAGCGCGGGATGCTCGGGTTCAGCGGCACCTTCAACGGCAAGCCCGTCTCCGTCCAGGCGAGCGGGATGGGATGCCCTTCGGCCGCGATCGCGATCGAGGAGCTCGTGCAGCTCGGCGTCAAGAAGATCATGCGCGTCGGCACGTGCGGCGGCCTCCAGGCCGACATGACGATGGGCGACCTCGTGATCGCCCTGTCGGCCACCGGAGCCGACGCGACCTCGTCCCACTACGTCCTCGGCGAGGCCCATGCCCCGACCGCGGACTTCGGTCTCGTCCACGAAGCCGTCCACCAGGCCAAGCATCTGGGGAAACCGGTGCGCGTCGGCCCGATCGTCTCGAGCGACGTCTTCTACCAGCCTGACCCGACACTCGCGGTTCGCTGGTCGGAGCGCGGGATCCTGGCCATCGAGATGGAGGCCGCGGTGCTGTTCACGCTCGGGGCGCTGCGGAAGATCCAGACCGGCTGCATGCTGATCGTCAGCGACGTGATCGTCGAGGGCGAGTTCCTCCGGATCAGCGACGAGGAGATGAAGAAGGCCGTCGACGAGATGACCGAGCTCGCACTACACACCGTGACGGCCTGAGCGCCGTGGGCACCACGAGGACAGTCTTCCTCGTCAATCCCGCCGCGGCGAACGGGTCGACCGGGCGGAGGTGGCCCGAGATCGCCCACAGGGCCGCCGCCGCCGGTCTCGAGGGCGACGCGTTGCTCAGCGAGCGCCGGGGCCACCTCGAAGAGCTCGCACGCGATGCGGCCGGTCAGGGCGCGGAGCTGCTCGTCGTGGTCGGGGGCGACGGCTCGATCTGTGAGGTGGCGAACGGGATCGCCGACCTCGAGCGGAAGCCCGCCGTCGCCGTGATCCCCAGGGGTACGGGTGGCGACTTCGTCCGTAGCTTCGGGATTCCGAACGACGTCGAGGCTGCGGCCCGAATCGCCGCCGGCGGAGGGACACGCACGATCGACCTCGGCCGGCTCACCTATCGCAGCTGGGACGGGCACGAGGCGGCGGCGGTGTTCGCGAACGTGGCAAGCGCCGGCATGAGCGGCGCGATCGCCCAGCGAGCAAACGAGAGCTCCAAGGCGCTCGGGGCGAAGGCGTCGTTCCTCTGGGCCACGTTTGCCGTCTTCGCCGGCTGGTCTGCGATCGAGACGCGGATCACGGTCGACGGCGAGGTGCGCAGCGGCAGGATGTTCGACGTGATCGTCGCCAACGCACGGTTCTTCGGCGGCGGCATGAAGATGTGCCCCGACGCGGAGCCCGACGACGGTCTCTTCGACGTGGTCACGATCGGCGACGTGACCAGGCGCGATCTGGTGCTGACGATGCCGAAGATCTACCGCGGTACGCACCTTCCCCACGCCAAGGCGGAGGCGCTCCGCGGCCGCGTCGTCACGGTGGAGACGGACGAGCCGATGCCGGTCGAGCTCGACGGCGAACAGCCCGGTACGACGCCGGCCCGGTTCGAGATCATGCCGGCGGCGTTGCGGCTGAAGGTGCCGGCCGCCTGACGCTCAGCGGTCGGGCGTGGACTTCGTCTTCTGCGCGCGCCGAAGCGTGGCGAGGTCCTTCTCGAGCTTCACAACACGCCGCTCGAGCTCGTCGATGCCGCGCACCTTCTTCCCGAGCTCGTCGACACGGGTACGGAGATCGTTCATCGCCTGCATCGCGCGGGTACCGCCCGGGAGCTCCGTGAGCCGCGCCATCGTCTGCTCGCCACGCTCTGCGAGCCGCGCGATCACGTCGCGCTCGTCCTTTGGGGTCTTCGTCGACTCTGGCATACCCCAGTCATACCATCACGAAGGGGCGACTGGAACCCCGGAGCCCGTATTCTTGCGCGGTGCCTGACGGGTTCCGCAGCTTCTACGACGTTCGCGTCCGCTTTGCGGAGACCGACGCACAGGGCATCGCCCACCACGCCTCGTACGTCGTCTGGCTCGAGGTAGCCCGGGTGGCGTACTGGGCGGATCACGCCGGCGGCTACCGATCGATTCAGGCACAGGGGCTCGAGGCGCTGACGACCGGAGTGCGGATCGACTACGCCGCCGCCGCCGTGTTCGACGACGTGCTCACGATTCACCTTCGCTGCCTCGACGTGCGGGGCGCGCGGCTGCGCTACGAATACCGCATCGAGCGCGACGGCGAGCTCGTTGCGACTGCCGAGACGCTCCACGCAACCGTCGATGCCGTGACGCGACGGCCGACCCGCGTTCCGGACTGGTTCGCCGAGGCGATCGCTACGGCTGAGCAGGCGTCGTAGACGGCGGGTTCGTCCCGCTCGCACCGGTCGCCCCCAAGGCTCCGGTTCCCGCGGCAGGCTTCTCACCCTTCGCGGGCTTCGCGGGTGCCGCCGGCTTCGGCTTCTTGGTGCCGACGCGGACGAGGGACGGCTCGCCCGTGTAAACGGACCGCCACGTGTCATCGTAAAGAAGCTTCCCGCCGGCGTCGTAGACCTTGCGCTCCACGCTCGTCTCGCGCGGCGGTGAGCCGAACTCGTCGGTCACTCTCTTGCCAACCTTGAGCGCCGGATCGTCGGTCTCCTTGACGGGGATTGGACCGGTCTCGACGAGGGGCGCCGCAATACTCTCGACCCGCCGGTCGACGGGAGTGCCGTAGAGGTTCACCGTCAACGATCCCGAGCCGACGAACGTCCGGAGCAACAGCCAGTAGCTCGTGTCGTTCGAGAAGCGAAGATCGATGTCCGGGTAGTTCACGGTGGCGTCGCGGCCGAGCGGGTAGTGACTGATGTAGAGCGCATGGTTGGTGCGCGCGTTGATCGGCAGGCCGCCCTCGAAGGCGGCGTTGAATACCGTCGTTGAGACCTGGCAGATGCCGCCCCCGAGCCCGTTCTTGAGCTCGCCGTTGATGATCACGGGGGCCTCCTGGAATCCCTTGGCGGCCGTCCGCTCGCCCGTCGTGCCGTTGAACGAGAATGTCCCGCCGGGCTTGATCAGAGTGCCGTCGATTAGGTTCGCGACGACCTGGACGTTGTTCAATCGGCCAGGCGTGCCGCCGTAGGTGGTGGTGTACGACGAGACGACGCCGGTGATGCCCATCGCCTTCGCCATCTCGGTGCTCCGCTGCGGCTCGGCGACTCGGACGACGAGCTTCGCCGTCCTCCGGTTCGCTGAGAAGGCAGCCGCCGCGATCGCCTTGGCGGTCGCCGCAAGGTCCAGCTGCAGGCCGGGCACCGACGGCCTGACCACGATCGTGCCTTTGGCTGTGACCTGGAACTGGGCATCCTGAGGCTTGTGGGAGACGGCAGCAGAGAGGCGCTCGAGGTACCGCTCGGCTCCATGGCCCCCGATCGAGACATCGTCCCGGCCTCCCGCCGGGAGCTCGAGCAGCGGTGCGATCCGCCACCGCGGCACGCGCCACCGGGTCTCGCCGTAGATGAGTCGGATGGGCGCCGAGAGGGCGGTGCGGGCCTTTGCCGCAGCCGCCTCGAGATCAGCGCCGCTCACCCGCAGAGGGGTCGTAGCAAACGGGAGCGCCACGGGCGTGCCCCGCTCGAGCCCGGCGAGCGAGCTCGCGATGACGGCGGCTGCCGCCTTGCGGTCGAGCCTGCGCCCGGGCCTGCCATCGACGATCTTCACGTCGAGCCCCTTGCCGACGAGCTTCGCGTCGACCCCACTGCGATCGACTGCGGCGGCGATGAGCCCCAGCTCGTAGTTCACAGCGGCCGTGTAGGTCCCGACCCGCGGCTCGACATCAATCCCGAAGAAGCGTGCCTTGAGGTGCTTGAAGCCACGGATCGGCCCGAAGCCACCGCCATGATCAGCGGCCTCGCTGACGGCGCTCTGCCAATCGGGAGCCACGCCGAGCTGCGAGGCCGAGAGCGGAAAGGTCTCGTCGCCCGCCGCGAAGGTGATCGGCGTTCGCGCAACCGCGTCGGCGCGCCCGGTCAGCACGCGGGTCGCCTCGCTCAGCGGAAGCCCGCCGACTGCCACTCCTGCGATCGTGGTGCCGGGCGCAAGCTTCGACCGCGAACCGGCGAACGCGAGGCCCACGAGGGTCGCGAGCAGCGCGAGGAACACCGTCAGGAAGACGGCACGGCGCAGCGCAATCCGTCGGGCTGATCGGCTCTGGCGCACGCGGGGGCGGTAGATCGTCGTATCGGAGTGCACCGAACCACGGACTCTAGCGGAGCAAGGGCGCGGCGCGTGACTTCGTGGGCACGTTGCGGTGAATTTCTGGACGACTGCTAGCGGAGGTAGATCTCCTTGGCGATCACGAGCCGCTGGATCTGCGACGTCCCCTCGTAGATCTGGAACAGCTTCGCATCCCGCATCAGCTTCTCGACCGGGTACTCCTTCATGTACCCGTAGCCGCCGTAGACCTGAACCGCATCGGTCGTGACCTTCATCGCCGTGTCGGCGGCAAACCGCTTGGCGAACGATGAGTACATGGTCGCCTTGCGACCCCACCCCTCGTCGATCATCCAGCCTGCCTGCCAGCAGAGCAGGCGGGCCGCCTCGATCTCGGTCGCCATGTCGGCGACCAGGAAGCTGACCCCCTGGTTCATCGCCACCGGCATCCCGAACTGGACGCGCTCCCTCGTGTACTCGACGGACAGCTCGAAGGCAGCCTGTGCGACACCGACTCCGCCGACCGCCGTGCCCGGCCGCGTGAAGTCGAGCGTCTGCATCGCGATCTTGAAGCCCTCGCCCTCGGCACCGAGCCGGTTCGCCTCCGGAACGACGACGTCCTGGAAGGCGACGGCCGAGGTATCCGTAGCCCTCTGGCCCATTTTGTCCAGATGTTTTTCGATCGTTACCCCCTCCGCGTCCATCGGCACCACGAAGGCCGAGAGGCCCTTGTGCCCCTGGCCGGGCTCGGTGGAGGCGAAGCAGACCATCCACGACGCCGGGCCGGCATTCGTGATGAACATCTTCGAGCCGTTGACGACGTACTCGTTGCCGCGCCGCACTGCCGTCGTCTGGATCCCCGAGACATCGGATCCCGCGCCCGGCTCGGTCAGGCCGAAGCAGCCGAGCACTGGCGCCTCGACCAGCGGGCCGAGCCACTGCTTCTGCTGCTCCGGCGTGCCGGCGATCAGGATCGGGCCGGCCGCGAGGCCGTTCGCGCCGATCGAGGTGCCGATCCCCGAGCAACCCCAGTTCAGCTCTTCCCCCACGAGCAGTCCGTCGAAGCACGACAACTCGGCGCCACCGAGCCATTCCGGCAAGTGCATGTTCATCAGGCCGATCTCGTGCGCTTTGGCGATGATGTCGACCGCATGCGTCTGTTGCTCGTCACAAGCGGCCGCGCGGGGCCTGATCTCCTTTTCCGCGAACTCCCGCGCGAGCGCGCGCAGCTCGCGCTGCTCGTCGCTGAGGGCGAACGACACGCCGCCTGCCACGCCTCTCTCGACTGTGGTCATGACTCCTCACTTCATTCGGCCGAATTCGATTGACTAGTCAGTCAATAAGTGTACGGGGGAACGTGCCCGACGGTCAACCCCCGCTCGCCGTGGAGATCGCGGGGGTGCGGGTGTGGCGATGGCATGCGGCGAGCGGGACCCGGAAGGCCCTGCTCGACGACGTCACGTGGTCGGTCCGCGGCGGCGAGCGGTGGGCGCTGCTCGGCCCGAACGGCGCCGGCAAGACGACCCTGATCACGCTGCTCGCCGCAGTCGATTTCCCGAGCAGCGGGAGCGTCCAGATCCTCGGTGAGACGATGGGCCGCACCGACGTTGCGCGCTTGCGCAGCCGGATCGGGTTCGTGGACGCGCGGGACGGAGACCGCTTCGCGCCGATGCTCGACGTGCGAGAAGTGGTCAGGACGGGAGCGACCGGCACGATCGGCTACTTCCCGCGACGCCTTGGCATGCTCGACATCGATCGGGCCGACACGCTGCTCGGCACGTTCGGCCTCGGCCGACTGGCCGAACGGCGCTTCGGCGACTGCTCGCAGGGCGAGAAGAAGCGAACGCTGATCGCCCGGGCGCTCGTCGCCCGACCGCAGCTCCTTCTACTCGACGAGCCGGGAGCCGGCCTCGACCTGCCAGGGCGAGAGATCCTGCTCTCCTCACTCGATCACGTCGCCCGCGACCAGCCACATCTCGCGATCGTGATCACGACTCACCACCTCGAGGAGCTTCCTAAATCCATTTCGCATGCGCTCCTGCTGCGCGACGGTCACGTTGTCGCATCAGGTCCGGCTGGCGAGACGCTCGCCGACGGGCCCCTGAGCGACTGCTTCGGGATCTCACTCAGGGTCGCCCGCAGCGGCGGCCGTATCTCCGCGTCGGCGGCCTGATCCTCCGCAGCCGGCGGGTCGCCGTCCGGGCGAGCGAGAAACGCAGCACCGCCGACGACGCATCCGAACGCAACGAGGCGGAGGGCGCCGAACACGCCACCCGGGAGCGACTCGCGGAAGAGGAGCACGCCCGCACCGATCGGCAGTGCGTTCGTCAGGAGCGAGGCGACACCGGCTGTCGCGAGCGCTCCGCCGCGCTGGAAGCCGAACTGGAGCGCGACGAAGGCGAGACCATGGCACGCGAGGACAATCGGGATGAAGATCAGGTAGCCGTGCCCGTGCACCGCCGCCTTCGTGCCGACGTCACCCGCCGCGTAGAGGACGCCGGCCGCGATCCCGAGGCCCGCGCCACGGGCGAGCCTCGCCGACCAGGGGCCGGAGGCGGCCGCTGCGACGACGAGCGAGCAGGCGATCCACGCCGCCACCGCAATCCACGACGTGACGTGCCCGGAGTTGCTCCCACCCGCGAGCGAGACGCCGAGCAGGACGAGGCCCGCCATCGAGATCGCGACGGCACGCCACTCGCGTCTCCCGAGCCTCGCGCCGGGGCCACGGTGGACGAGGATCGCGAGCAATCCGATGCCGCCGGCGGAGGCCGCCTGGACGAGTGACAGCGGCGCGAGTGCCAGCGCGACGACATAGAGCACCCAGCCGCCGATCCCCGCGAAGAAGCCGGCCGCCCAGCGGACGTTCGAGAAGAGCGAGATCAGCGAGCGGAACGGATGCCGCAGGCTCAGTGGTGGCAGCGACGAGGCGGCCCGGTGTTGCGCGATGTACCCCCAGCTGATCGCCGCCGACGACCCGAGAGCCAGGACGAGGCCCAGGCCGACCGCTGGGCTCATTTCGCTACCTGCGCCGAGAACGGGAACGGAAGGTACGACTCCGCGGCGAGAGCCGCCACGCTAACCCGTGGCAGGTCCCGTCTGCGCTCGACGACGACGTAGCGTCGACTCCAACCAGGCCCGAATTTCTCGTTGAAGCGCAAAAGATTGTCGAGCTGGAACTGGCCCTTCAGCGACTGGAGCGCTCGGCGCTCCACCCGCTGAAGAGGCTCGAGCGAGGCGCCGACCGCGAGCAGCGCCGCGAACGGCGCAAAGTTGAGTGAGATCCGCTCGACATCGTTGCCCCGCGCCCACGCAACCGTCTCACAGATCAACCACTCGTTGAAGCCGTTCGGGGTCGACCGCAGGCGAGGCATGGACGAGAGCGAAAGCGCCGGCGCCGCAGGCGAGGAGACGAAGTGGATGAATCCCTCCGGGCGCCCCGTCGGGCCGAGGCCGATCACAAAGACCGAGTGGTCGTCGTCGACGCTGAACAACGCGTCGAGCGCCATCACGAAGCCCTTTTGCGGCTCGCCGGCCCGCCACATCGCGGCGATCTTCTCCAGCTCGTCGCGGAGCGGAGTTGGGATCTGTGCGGGCCGCAGCACCTGCGCCGTGTAGCCCTCCCGCGCCAGGCGTAGTACCGACTGCCGCACCTTGCGGATGGCGCGGCCGTCGAGCGAGAAGCTCGCGACCTCGAGGATCGCCTCTTCGCCGTGGTAGACCGCGTGCATGCCCAGCCGCCGGTAGAGGGGGAGCGACGGCTCCGCGGCACCCAGCACCGCTACCCGCCAGCCGCGGTGCTGCGCGAACGACAGGAAGCGGATCAGGAGGGGCTCGACGGCGTCGGGCGCTCCGATCGCGTCTCCGGAAACGATCGCGACGCCGCCGACGACGCGGTAGGCCAGGAAGGCACTCTCGTCCTCGGCGAGGAAATACGACTTGTCGGCCCGAAGCGCGAACGGCGCCAGCGTGTCGGCACCCCACGTCGCGACGAGGGAGCGGACGGTGGTGCGCTCCGACTTGACCTGCTCTAGCTGGTAGCGCCAGGGGGCGACGGCCGCCGCCAGTGTCCACGCAATCCCGAGGGCCGCGAGGATCAGCACCGAGAGCGGGAACCAGTCCCCGAAGGGCGACTCGAGGTGCCCCGTCCCAGACCCGATCGTGCTGACGAGCGTCTCGTGGAGGGCGAAGCCGGCACTGAACGGGCGGTCGGCGGTCGTCCGGTTGATCCAGATCGCCGCCAGCCCGAAGAGCGGCAAGGTGAGCATCGAGACGACGAGCCGAACGAGCACACGCCGCGGCGCCGTGGGGTCCGGGCTGCTGCGAAAGTCGCCCCGGGACGCGACGAGGCCGAGGAGAACGACGGTGGCGAGCACGCCTCCGTCGTTGAACCGGTGAAGCGCGTGGAGCCCGATGGAGACGACGAGCAGCGAGGTCGCCGCGACCCAGGCGACCCTCTGCCCGCGCGCGAGGCTGCGTGCCGAGAGAAGCAGCGCAGCACCGATCGGCACGCCGAACGCGGCGGCGATCGCGCTTACGGCATCGGGGGCGAGTCCGCCGATGATCGTGTGCGAGCCCGGAAGGAGCGCTCGCACCACATCGAGAGCCCCAACGACGGCAACGGCCGCGGCGAGCACGGTCGCCGCCCGCCGGCCACTGGTGCGCGGGCGACCGAGGAGCGCTCCTCCGAGGCCTGCCACGGCAGCGGCGAGGTAAACCGCCGGCAGCCCTGAGGCGCGATCGAAGGCGTGCTGCGCGGGGATCTGCCGCACGACCGCGATCGAGGCAGCGCTACCGGTATCGAGCACCAGCCCGACGAGCAGCGCGAGCAGGAGCCCTGCTGTCAGCCGGTCGATCCGCAGGATGCGTCCGACGAGCCCGAGCAGCCCTCCGGCGACGGCCCAGGCGCCGACGAAGAGGATCAGGGGGGCCGACGAGTGGTGGGAGAGCTCGTCGAGCGGGAGAACGTCCGCAACCCGTGGCCCTGGCACCCCCGCCTGCGGCCCGATCATGTAGAGCCAGCCGGTCACTCCAATCACGGCTCCGAGCGAAGCACCGGTGAGGGCGATCGGCGCCGCGATCGTTGTCCTACGCATGATGACTTCCGAGGTGCTTCGAGGCCGCGAGCAGCCCGTTGGCTGCCTGGTCGCGCCAGAGCGACCAGTCGTGCCCGCCGTGCAGGACGGCGAACCGGCTAGGGATGCCGAGCCGCTTCAGCTGCGCCGCGAAGGCGACGTTCTGCCCGCGAAGGGGGTCGGCGCTCGCCGTGTAGAACCAGACGAAGGAGTGACGTAGCCGCAGGGCGTGGGCACGCTTCCCGACGAGCCAGGAGGGGCTATTCCAGTGGAGCAGGGCGGTCCGATGCCCGAAGATCGAGCGGAGGTCGTCGGCCCGCTGGTAGCCCGACCAACTCTCGAGCACGCGGAATCGACCGGGATGGTGCAGCCCGATGTTGAGCGCGGCGTATCCGCCTTCCGAGAGCCCGCCGAGCGCGCGGGCGCGACCCGCGCGAATCGTCCGGTAGCGATGGTCGACGGCAGCGACGACGTCGCGAGACATGAATGTTTCCCAGCCCTCGCGCGGACGAATGCCGTTCGCCCATTCCTTGTCGGTGAAGGAGCCGGTCGACCCGAACGGCATCACGAGGATCATCGGCGTAATCTTGCGCCGGGCGAGGAGGACGTCCTCGACGACTCCCATTCGCACGGTCTGCAGGAAAGCGCCGGGGCGCCCGGGAACCCCGTGAAGGAGGTAGAACACGGGATAGCGCCGCCGCGGAGAGATCCCGTACCCCGGCGGAAGGTAAACGTCAACCGGCTGGCGGCGACCGCCGAGCGCCGCGCTCGAGACGTAGATGCGCTCGACGCTGCCACGAGTGTGGACGAATGCGGGGTCCCGCGGCGGCGGAAACCCGCGGTAGACCCAGAAGTTATCGAGGTACCGGTAGACGCCGACGACACCGACGGCGAGCACGACCGCGGCACCGGTCAGCGCCGCGCCGAGGCCCACGGAGCGCCTGCGCCGCCTGGGCATCGTCTCGAGAGCACCGGAGCTCACGAGCGAGGTATACGCCCGCCGACGTTAACGTAGGGTTGGCCAAGGTAAGAACACGGGTCGACGACCCTGCGGGACGCCTCGCGACTTCTACACTCGGCATCTCATGCGGATCTCCCTCGTGGCCGTCGCCAGCACCGTGGCGGCATGTGCGCTCGCGACGTCGAGCGGCGCGAGCTCTCTTGCCCCGGGCTTCGAGTACGTGGCGGTCGGACCGAGCGGCGGCGAGCTGTATCGCGGCTTCATCCCCGCGACGACCGGGCCGCAACCTCTGCGTCCAGGCTTCCTGTACCTGCCGCCGGGGTTCACGACGAGCGTTCGCTACCCGGTGGTCTACCTCCTTCACGGCATGCCCGGCGACCCGACTGAGTACGTCAGCGCGCTCGACCTCCCGGTGCTTGCCGACCGGCTGATCACGACCGGGTGGACGAAGCCGTTCATCGCAGTGATTCCGGCTGCCGGGTCGACCCGCCACTACAACGGCGAGTGGGCCGGCCCGTGGGAGCGGTACCTCGTCGGCGATGTCATCCCGTGGATCGACGGCCACCTTCCCACACTCGCCTCGGGGTCGGGACGGACGCTGGCAGGGCTCTCGGCCGGTGGCTACGGCGCGATGGACATCGGTCTCCGCTCGCCGCGCCTGTTCGGGACGATCGAATCATGGAGCGGCTATTTCCACCCACTGCAGGACGGGCCGTTCGAACATGCGTCGTCCCGCGAGCTCACTGCGAACGACCCTGCCCACCTGGTGGCGGCGAAGGCCGGAGCGTTGCGACGGCTGGGCACGCGGTTCTTCGTCGCGAGCGGCCCCTCTCACAGTCACTGGTTCAAGGAACAACAGACGATCGACTTCGCGCGGGAGCTCCAGCGCCTCGGCCTACCCCACACGCTGTTGCTCGAGCCGAGCGATCGCGGGCAGTACGCACTCCAGCTCACCGCCGGGCTCACCTGGGCGCTCGCGCCCTGAACGCCCGTCAGGCCGCGGGACGCATATGCCGGAGCGCCAGGCCGAGCCACTGGCCTGCATACCTGCTCCAGACGGCGCTCTCGTGCCCTCCCCGATAGACGGCGAAGACATGGGGAACCCCGGTCGCACGTAGCTCTGCGTCGAACTGCTCGTTCTCGGCACGGAACCGGGCGTCGCTGCTGCCGACATAGAAGGCCAGGAAGGTCGGCCGTCGCCGCTCATCCGCCTGAAGCCAGGTGACGAGCGAGTGAGCACTGGCCCGGTTATTGGCCGCGGGAGAGCCGAGGTCGAGGGCGTGAGTGCCGTCCGGATCGGTCGGGTGGAAGTACCCGCTCCACGACTCGACGACCCCGAAGGCGGCGAGATGGTGGAGCGCGACGAGCATCGCGCCGTAGCCGCCGGCCGAGAGCCCTACGAGAGCGCGCGCACGACGATCGGCGAGCGTGCGGTAGTGCGCGTCGACGTACCGCGGAAGGTCGTGCGCCACCGCCGTCTCCCAGTTCCGTCCGGGGCCCCAGTTCAGGTACTCCCCGTCTCCGTCGCCGTCGCGGGCGCCCTGCGGAGCGACGAGAATCGCCTCCTGCGGGATCTGCACGAGGGCGCGTTGAAGGAAGCCGATCCCACGATAGGCAAACGGAGCCGCGGGAAGGCCGTGAAGGAAGTAGATGACCGGGTATCTCCTGCCCGACGTCGCGTAGTCGGGGGGCAGCACGACGGCGGCTCGGAGCTCGCCGCCGAGGCTCGGGGCCGGAACGACGACATCCGAGAACTCGGGGGCGACGCTCCCGCGTGCTGCGGCGGCTGCGACGACCGCGGCGCCGAGGAGAAACGTGCCGCAGAAGAGAGTCACAGCGAGGCGGACTGAATGCCGATGCCCGATTGATTCAGACTACCCAGTAGACAGAACGCCTGGCCGGACGTTTTCTATATATTTTCTTCTCCCCCACTTCTTCCCCTTTTCTCGGAGGTTCTCCCATGGCCGTGAAGATCGCCGCACAACCCGCCCTCGATCCGCTCGACTTCCTCGCAATCGATTCCCTGCTCGATGAGGAGGAGAAGGCGATCCGCGACACGGTGCGGCAGTTCGTCCGCGAGCAGATCGTGCCCGAGGTCGGCGAATGGTTCGAGCGCGGGATCCTGCCGCGCGAGGTCATCGCAGAGCTCGCGAAGCTCGGTCTCTTCGGGATGCATCTCGAAGGCTACGGGCTCCCGGGCGCGAGTGCGGTGGCGTACGGCCTCACCTGCCTCGAGCTCGAGGCAGGTGACTCGGGAATCCGAAGCGTGGTGTCCGTGCAGGGCTCGCTCGCGATGTTCGCGATCTGGAAGTGGGGCTCGGAGGAGCAGAAGGAGCGCTGGCTACCGACAATGCACACCGGCGAGGTGATCGGCTGCTTCGGGCTGACCGAGCCCGACGCCGGCTCCGACCCCGGCACTATGCGCACACACGCCCGGCGCAACGGGTCCGACTGGATCCTCAACGGTGCCAAGATGTGGATCACGAACGGGACGATCGCCGACATCGCGATTGTCTGGGCCCGCACCGAGGACGGCGAGATTCGCGGCTTCATCGTCGAGAAGGGCACGCCCGGCTTCACGGCGCCCGAGATCCACAGGAAGATGTCGCTCCGGGCCTCGGTGACGTCGGAACTCGTCCTCGCAGACGTGCGCGTGCCGTCGGAAGCGATGCTGCCTGGCGCGTCGTCCCTGAAGGGGCCGCTCTCGTGCCTGAACGAGGCCCGGTTCGGGATCGTCTTCGGTGCCGTCGGCGCGGCGCGGGCATGCTTCGAGTCGGCGCTCTCATATTCGAAGGAGCGGATCGTGTTCGAGAAGCCGATCTCCGCCTACCAGCTCACCCAGCAGAAGCTCGCCGAGATGGCGCTCGAGATCAACCGCGCCTCGCTCGTCGCACTTCACATCGGCCGCATGAAGGATGCGGGAACGTTGCGGTCGGAGCACGTCAGCCTCGGCAAGATGGGCAACGTGAGGGGGGCGATCGAGGTCTGCCGCAGCGCCCGTACGATCCTCGGCGGCAACGGGATCACGCTCGAGTACCCGGTGATCCGACACATGAACAATCTCGAGTCCGTGCTCACCTACGAGGGCACCCACGAGGTCCATACCCTCGTCGTCGGTGGGGCGCTGACCGGTACCCCCGCGTTCCGGTAGCCCCATGACGATCGTGCAAGCGCTTCGCTCCCCTACCGCCCACGACCGAGCAGCCGCCACGCTGCGGGCTGCGATCCTCGACGGCGAGCTCCTCCCCGGGCAACGCGTCAACCAGATCGCGTGGGCGGAGCGCGCGCAGGTCAGTCCGATCCCGATCCGGGAGGCGCTGCGTGCGCTCGCCGGCGAGGGCCTCGTCACCTACCGACCGCGTCGCGGCTACGCGGTCACCGAGCTCGACCTCGGCGAACTCGAAGAGGTCTACCGGCTACGCAAGCTCCTCGAGACGGACGCTTTGCTCCGGGGGGTCGGCAACGCCGGCGTCGACGACGTTCGCGCAATCGAGACCGCGGCTGCCGCGTGCGCCGCCGCGGCGCAAGCAGGTGACGTGGCTGGGCAACTCGCCGCCAACAGGCGCTTCCATGCTCGGCTGCACGGGCTCGCCGGCAGCCGGCCGGCGGCCCGGCTGATCGACCTCCTCTGGGACTCGACGGAGGCCTACCGGGCCTTCTACTACGGGCTTCCCGGCGAGGCAGCCGAGGCCGACCGTGCCCACCGCGCCATCATCGACGCGGTCGCGGCCGGCGATGCCGAGGGCGTCGTGCGGCTGCAGGACGCCCACCGTGAGCGCGCCTTGATGCGGCTTCGGGAGGCGCTCCAGGCGTCTCCGGCCGGCCCCGCTGGGTAGGCGACGAGCGCCTACCCGGCGGCGAGCCGTTCGCGAGTCTCTAGGCGGCCGATCCGGCCGACGCCGTCGGGACGAACGCCCCCGCCCCGGGCTGCGTGCCGCTCGGCGGCGCGCCCCTCCAGCCCTCTCCGCCCTCGTGATCGCGCCCAGCGGGGTTCCCAGTGCCGTTCACGAGATCGTCGAGATGAGCGCTCATCTGCCTCGCGACGTCGTCGGCCTGCGCCTGGGTCAGCCGGCCGCCCTTGACGGCGGCGTCGAGCTTCGCCTGGGCGGCGTCGGTGAGAGCCTTCTTGAGGCCGTCCACCAACTTGCCCTGGGCCTTCGCGATCTCGGCGAGCGTCTTTCCGGACTCGAGCTGCGTGTGCAGCTCGGCGTCGGTCAACCCGAGGTAGCTTGCCGCGGCGTCGAGACCGGGCCTACCGTGATGCCCGAAGTCGCCGTGAGGACGGCCGCCACCGAAGAGCGGCAACCCGCCGTCTTCGAGGTGGTGCTTCATCTCGTCGGCCTGCACCTTCGTGATCTGGCCCGCCGCGACCGCGGCGTCGAGACGGTCGGCATAGGCACCCTGAAGAGCCGACTCGAGCTGTGCCGGCGTAACGTTCAGCCGCTTTGCGGCGCTGTCGAGGAAGGCCTGCTTGTCGCTCGCGCTGCCGAGCCCGCCGCTCGCCGCGCCCACCCCGACGCCGACCGCAAGCATGACGACGAGCGCTCCGAGCACGATTCCCTGCTTTGCCCTTATGGTCATCCCTACGGCTCCATGTTCGGGTTATCTGACCCCAGTAGAGCAGGCCGGGATTGGAGCCAGCTGTGAGTTTCGCACTTTAGCTGCGCATATCAACGACGGGCCGCTCACGCTCCCGCGAGGCAGCCTCGGGCCCGATCAGGCTCGCAACCAGCGGGATCGCGAGCAGGATCGGGATGCCCAGCACGGGCCAAAGCACCTGATAGCCGTCCGTCGAGCCGAGATACGGCTTGGTCACGTCGATCAGGATCCCCGCCAGCAGGGTGCCGACGACGAGACCGAGCCCCTTCGTGGTCGTCGCGAGCCCGGCGATTGCACCCCGATCGTCGGGCGGCATCAGCTTGAAGAGGAGCCCCCAGGCGAGCGTCATCACCGCACCACCGAAGATCGCGACGACGAAGATCAGGACCAGGTACCAGGCATGCCACGTCGTGGCAAGACCACCGGCGAGGAGTCCGACGCCGTAGACGACCGAGCACCACGCGATCACCCGAGCGAGGCCGAAGCGGTCCCCGATCGACCCGGAGACGAGCGCCGCGACGACGTAGCCCCCGGCGACCGCCGCCAGGACGAACGTCGACGTCGTCAGCGGCTCGCCGAGACCGACCGTGATGTAGAGGACGACGAACGTCCTCGCTCCGGCGAACGTTCCCTCCCAGGCGGCGTTCGCGAGCAGGAAGCGGCCGATATCGGCATTGCCGCGGAGCACGCGCCAGCTGTGGCGGACGTAGGTCGTGACGCCCTCGAAGACGCGGCCGTGACCGCCGTCCTCCCGGAGAAAGAGGACGGGCACCAGGCACGCGCCGGTGACGACGGCCGACGCGAACAGGAACGGGGCCGGCTCCCAGAGGTGAAAGAGGATGCCGCCGCCGATCAGCCCGCCGCCGAGCGCGATACCGCGAAAGAGGTGCTGCACCCCCTGCGCGCGGCCGTAGACCTGGTCGGGGAGCAGGTCGGGATAGAGCCCACGGTACGGCGGCTCGTAGACGTAGTAGGCGAAGAAGAATGCGAAGACGAGCAGGGCCGTCGTCCAGAGGTTCGGCATGAAGGCCATCAGCGCGAGGCAGAAGCCGATCGGCCCGATCGCGACGAGCATGAACGGCCGCCGCCGACCGAGCGGGGTGTGGAACGTGTCACTCCACGGGCCGATCACGAGCGGCAGGGTGAGCGCAAACAGCCCCTCGGCGGCCAACACTGCGCCGATCAGCGACGTCGAGCCCGTGTACTCCCCGAGCACCGGCGGAAGGTAGGCGGCAGTCGTTGTCAGCGACCAGGCGAGACCGAATGCTCCAACCCCGAGCTTGACGATCGTGGCCGCACTCGACGGGCCCTCAGACGGTGGCGCCGCGCGCAGCGAGACCGCCGCAGACGACGTCGATGATCGTCCGCTCGGCACGGGCGACCTCCTTGTCACCGTCGGGAAGCTGCCCCATGACCCAGCCCGTGAGGATCTCTTCGAGCCCACCGTAGAAAACCCAGCTCGCAAGGCGGGGGTCGAGGTCGGGTCGAAACACACCCTCCGACTGACCTTGCTCGATCACTCGCTGGATCGTGGCGAAGCCGGCCCGGATTTCGTTGACCTGCTCCTGCAGATGCGAGCTGCGCGCTACCTCACGGACCATCACACGCACGAGATCGGGATCGTTGCGCCACGAGCGCAGCAGGATCTTTGCGATCCCGCGGAGCTTCTCGTCGGCCGGCTCGTCCGACTGCTCGACACGCTCGAGCCGGCCGAGCAGCTCGCCCCAGTTCTCGCGGAAGAGGGTCGCGAGCACCTCTTCCTTGGACGAGAAGTAGTGGTAGAGGAGGCCATGCGCGATCCCGGCCTCCTCGGCGATGTCACTCACCCGGGAGGTGTGATAGCCGTCGCGGGCAAAGACCCGTACTGCCGCGTCGATGATGACGCGGCGCTTCTCCTCGCTCCCTGCCTGTCTGGAGCGCTGCTCGATGGAACGGTTCGTCACGACCGCCTCACAATAGGGGCCATCTCAGACGCTCTGCAAGCTCAGCTGATCCTAAGGCCGAGCGCCGCGGGGAGCTGGAGGAGGTCGGTGATGCGCTCGGTCTCCTCCGGGTAGCGGCCGTCGCGATCGACGAGGATCGCCCGGATCCCGAGCGCACGCGCGCCGTGGATGTCGTCCTCGTAGGAGTCGCCGACCATCACGGCCTCGGCCGGTGCCACCTCGACGGCGTTCAGCGCCCACTCGAAGATCGAGGCGTGGGGCTTCGTGCGGCCGTGACTCTTCGAGCCGACGGCAACGTCGACGTCGAGCCGGTGGTGCTCAGCGAACTCCTCCAGGTCGCGCTGCCCGTTCGAGATCAGCCCGATCAGGAGTCCGTGCTCCCTCAGGGTTGCAAGGACGGGGAGTGCGTCGTCGTAGAGATGGAAGTTCTCGTGGATCTCCCAGCGGCGCACCATGTCCGCGGCGCATTCGCGAGCGCCCGCGGCGTCGCCCCCCATGCCACGGACGATGTCCTCGGTGAAGGTGACCCAGATCTCCTCGTCATGGACGAGCTCCGGGTGCGAGCGAAGATCCTCCATCGCGGCAAGCCGGGCCGACTCGTAGCGCTCCGGATCGAGGTCGAGGCCATGCACGAGCCCCACGCGCCGGTACGCCTCCGGCCCGAGCTCGGGCCCGGGCCGCGAGAGCGTGAAGTCCACGTCGAAGAGCACGGCCCGCAGCACCCTGCGAGCATAGGCGCAGGGCACGACGGCCGACCCAGTGTCCGACCGAACCGGTGTCCGACCGAACCGGTGTCCGACCGGCCCGCTGTCGGCTGAAGCCGGGTTTGCCCGGCGGGAGGCCAGTCCAGCTAGACCCGTGCCGAGCGGCGAAGGAGGGGACTCGCGGGGGAACCAGGGGTTCCCCCGCGCTCATCGGGGTGCCCAGATTCGAACTGGGGACCTCTCCGACCCGAACGGAGCGCGCTACCAGGCTGCGCCACACCCCGAGCGAGCACAGGGTACCGGCTCGGCGAGCAGGAGGTGAACGTGTAGGGGCGAGGCGCATGCCTCAACCGGGAGCGAGCACAACCGCCTCCGTTCCCAGGGGCAGACAGGCGCAACGTCGTCACAGGCCGCACTAGACTGTCCGCGTGGCGGGCAGGGACGAGATCGTGACGTACGCCAACGCGCTGCTCGACGTCGAGCGCTGGCCGGAGTTCGCGCCGCCGGGGCTCCAGGTCGTCGGCAGCGACGAGGTGGAGCTACTGCTCTGCGGCGTCTCTGCCTCGCGGGAGCTGTTCGAGCGAGCCGCCGAGACGGGGGCAAACATGGTCGTCGTCCACCACGGGCTCTTCTGGCGCAACGAGCCGCTGCTGATCGACCGCCGCCAGCGCGGCCGGCTCGAAGCTCTCTTTCATGCCAATGCGACGCTGCTCGCCTACCACCTGGCGCTCGACGCCCACGCAACGCTCGGCAACGCGGCCCAGCTCGCCGAGCGGATCGGCGCGCAGGCCGAGGGGCCGTTCGGGAGCTTCGGGCTCGCGTGCGCCCTCGACGGGCTCACGATCGCCGAGCTCCGGGAGCGTGTCTCCGTTGCCGCCGACCGGGAGCCGCTGGTGTTCGCACACGGCCCCGAGCGCATCGAGCGGCTCGCCGTCTCCACGGGCGGCGGTGGCTACGACCTGATCCTGGCCGCCCACGAGGGGTTCGACGCGTTGCTGACGGGAGAGCCGGAGGAGCCGAGCCTCGCGACTGCCCGCGAGCTGGGCATCCACCTGATCGCTGCGGGCCACCATGCGACGGAGCGGTTCGGCGTCCAGGCGCTTGCGGCACATCTCGCCAAGACGTTCGACCTCGAGTGGAGCTACCTCGAGGTCGAGAATCCCGTCTGAGGCTCACCCGATTTGCGGACCATCAGGTGGAGGGGGTATCCTGCGTGCATCATGATGCATTTCGGGAGGCGGGCCCGTTGACCCCCGTCAGTGACAACCGAGCGTCGATTCAGCCCGACTGCGCATCTTGCGCCGGCGGGCTTTTTTGATGCTCGAAGGAGGCGACGTATGGCCAATCACCTGACGCCCGAGGAGCTCTCACAGGAGCTCGACATCGACCGTGAGACGATCATCAGGCTCTGCATCGAGGAGGGCATCCCGATCTACCACGGAAAGATCGACAAGCACCTCTTCCAGGTTCAGCTCGAGGCCGTAGGACTCCCCGTCGCTCAGACCGCTTAGGCTTCCGCAGTGCTTGCAAAGCGCTCCACGGTTCTTTCAAGCGCTCCACGGTTCTTGCAAAGCGGGGTGTCTCCCTAAAGAGCGGGGAGACACCCCTACGTCTGTGAGACGCGTCTTCTCGACTTCGACCCAGGCTTCTTCGCCTCCTTCGGTGCGGCGCCCTTCGCGGCGGCGACGCTCGCCTTGAGAGCCTCCAGGAGGTCGATCGCAGGCGCCCGCTCCTCCGTCGCCTCCGCAGCGGGCGGCAGGTCCTCGCCCTGGAGCTTCGCCTCGAGCAACACGCGGAGGTCCCGCCGATAGGAGCTCGTGAGGACGGCCGGGTCGAAGGCTCCGTCGAGGCTCTCGATGATCTGGTGGGCGAGAGCGAGCTCGGGCTTCTTGACCTCGGTCCCCCCGAGCGCCTCAGCGATCTCGGCGTCCGAGTAGACGTCCTCGGCGAGATAGAGCGTCTCGAGCACGAGCGCATCACCTCGGGCTCGGACGAGGCAGAGCGACTCGCGCCCGGAGCGGACGAAGCGACCGAGCGCGCCGGTGCCAGTCTCGCGCATCGCCTCGAGCAGCAGCCGGTACGGCCGCCGCTGCGCTGGCGTGGCCGCCGGCACGAGGAAGTACGAGCGGTCGCGCCAGATCGGGTCGACCTCGGCAACGGGCACGAACTGCGAGATCTCGATCGAGCGGGAGTCGTCGTGGCCCTCCAGCGTCTCGAGTTCGGCCTCCTCGACGATCACAAACTGGCCCTTGGATGCCTCCCAGCCCTTGACGATCTCGTCGGGCGCGAGCTCGCGATCGTGCTTGGGGCACCACCGCTTCTGCTTGATCGGCGTCAGACATTCCCGATGAAGCAGCCGGAAGGAGACGTCGGACTGCCGCGCCGCAGGCTTGGTCGCAGGAGCAAGCCCGACGGGGATGCTTACGAGACCGAACGTCAATGATCCGTTCCAGCTGGTGCGCATGAATTCCTCGATCGATCCGGGGACCGACCTCATTCTGCCCCGATTTTGCCGTTCCTGCCTGCTTCTGCAGTAGATTTGCACCACGTGGCTGCTGATCGAACGATCGCCCGGCTCTGGCGCGACGCCGTCGCCCGGGATCGACCCGGGGCGGCCTACCTCGTTCAGCACGGTGATCACTGGCACGAGGTCTCCTGGGCAGAGGCGGCGGAGCGCGTCGAGAACCTTGCCAACGGCCTACTGGCCCGCGGCGTGCAGAAGGGCGACGCGTTCGCCACCCTCGCCGGGACAACTCTCGAGTGGGCGTTGTTCGACTTCGCCCTGGCCCAGGTCGGCGCCGTCGGAGCACCGGTGTATGCGAACAGCTCGCCGGGCGACGTCGCCTACGTGCTTGACCATTCCGAGTCGATCGGCGTGCTCTGCGAAGACGAGGCGCAGCAGGCGAAGGTCGCCGAGGTCAGAGGGACACTGCCGCGGTTGCGGCACGTGCTCACCTTCGAAGACCTCCCCGCGCTCGAAGCCGAAGGTGCCGCCTTCAAGACGGCCCACCCCTCGGCTCTCGACGTCGCAGTCGCTGCGATCGACGAGGAGGATCTGTTCACCTTCATCTACACGTCCGGAACGACCGGCCCGCCGAAGGGCTGCATGATCCGCCATCGCAACTACTACGCGATGGTGTCGGTGATCGATCACCTCCCCGGATACGTCCACGAGAACGACCTGACGCTTCTCTACCTCCCATTGGCGCACAACTTCGGGCGCGCCCTGCACCTTGCCGGCCCCTATGTCGGGTACACGACGGCGTTCCTCCCCGATCCGATGCAGACGGCCGCCGCCCTGATGACCCTCCGGCCGACGGTGCTGCCGAGCGTGCCCCGCGTGTTCGAGAAGATTCACGCCGCGATCATCAGCGCGATCGACGACACAACGGGTGTGAAGCGACGGCTGGCCGACTGGTCGTTGTCCGTCGGTCGAGAGGTGAGCAAGCGCGAAGGGGCGGGCCAGGCGCTTGGAGGCCTCCTCAGCGCGAAGCTGCGGGTCGCAGACGCGCTCCTGCTCAAGAAGATCCGCAGTCGCCTCGGAGGTAGGCTCCGAACGCCGGTCTCGGGTGGTGCGCCACTTGCCCAGGAGATCGCCGAGTTCTTCGACGCGATCGGCATTCGCATCTACGAGGCCTATGGCCTGACAGAGTGCACGACGGGCGCCACGACGAACACTCCCGAGCACTGGCGGTTCGGCACGGTCGGGCAGGCGTTCCCGGGCTTCGAGCTCCGGATTGCCGACGACGGCGAACTCCTGATCAGGAGCGACACCGTGTTTGCCGGCTACTACAAGGACCCTGAGGCGACGGCGGAGGTGCTCGACGCCGACGGCTGGCTCCACTCGGGCGACATCGCCGAGATCGACGCCGACGGCTTCGTGAAGATCACCGACCGCAAGAAGGACATCATCGTCACCGCCGGCGGCAAGAACATCGCGCCCCAGAACATCGAGAACGACCTCAAGGGATCGAAATACATCTCGCAGGCGCTCGTCGTCGGTGACCGCAAGCCGTATGTGGCCGCCCTACTGACGCTCGACCCGGCCGAGATCGGCAAGTGGGCGCGGGCGGCAGGAGTGACCGGTGCAATACCCGACCTGGCCGTGAACGAGAAGGTAATAGCCCTCGTCCGGACGATCGTCGATGACGTCAACGGCGGCCGGTCGCGCTTCGAACAGATCAAGCGCTTTGCGATCCTGCCGCGGGACTTCACGATCGACGACGGCGAGATCACGCCGACGCTGAAGCTCAAGCGCCGCGTTGCGATCGCGCACTTCGCGGACGCGGTCGAGGGGCTCTACAGCCAGTAGCGCGAGATCAGGCCGGGCGCGACAGGCCTCGCCACTACAGGCGGCGGGCGCCGACGTAGCCGCCGTGGTCAGCCAAGAACGAGATCTTGACGACGTCGCCCGTGTGCGGGGCGTGGATGAACTGGCCGCCGCCGATGTAGATGCCCATGTGACCGAGCCCGCTGAAGAAGACCAGGTCACCCGGCTGGAGGTCGTTGTAGCCGACGGGCGTTCCGTAGCTGTACATCGCGGCGGCGTTGTGCGGCAAGGAGACGCCGACCTGGGCGTAGACGAACATGACGAGGCCGGAGCAGTCGAACACGTCCGGCCCGGCGGCACCCCACACATACGGCTTGCCGAGCTGCTGCATCGCGAGACCGACCACCCCGCCGTACTGCGACGGCGGCGGCGACGGGACGCCGGCGTCGGCGAGCGCCGTCGGATCGACGGAGGCGGTAGAGGAGGCGCCGAGTGCCGGCGTGAACGTGCTGGCAGTTGCCTGCGCTGCCTGAGCCTTGGCCGCACCCTGGGCTGCGGCGAGCCGGGCTCGGGCCTGCGCAGCGAGCATGGCCTGCCGTCGCGCCTCTTCGGCCTTCAGCCGCTGGATCTCGTCCTGGATCCCCGCGAGCATGCGCTGCTGCCGATCGAGCTCACTCTGGATCGCCTGCTTCTGACTCGCACGCTGCGCGACGAGACTCGCCTGTTTCGAGCGCGCGGTCTGCAACCGGGCCCGTCGCTGCTTGACCTCGGTGCGGAACTGTTTCACCGCGCGCAGTACCTTCGTGTCCTGGCTGCCAACGCGCTGCACCATGTCGAGGCGCCCGAGGAGGTCGTCGAGATTCTCGGCGCCGAGCAGGATCTCGACCGTCCCACCCGAGTCGCCGTTGACGTAGAGCGCCCGCAACCGCGCGGCGATGTTGGTCTGCGCGGTCTGGAGGCTCTTCTTCGCAACGGCGAGGTGACGCGTATTCGAGGCGAGATCGGTATCGATCGCGGCCAGCTGGCCGGTAGCCGCGTTGTACGACTCGATCGTCTTCTCGAGCGCGATATTCGACCTGTCGATCTCGGCCAGTACCGCCTGCGCCTGGGCGCGCTTGGACTGAATCGACGGATCAGCGGTCGCAGTGGCGGCGAGTGCCAACAGTGCCGCCAGAAGCGCCATTGTGGCGAGGAGGATGGCCGGGGCCTGTCGCGTTCTCGAACGTGTCATAAGTCGGTTCGAACGTCGAAAGGCACACCCACGGGGGGACGCACCAGTCCGAGACGTCGAGTTTAGCAGTGTCGGACGAAAGGTGCAACCGGAGAACCATAAAAATACCTGCAAATCGCTGTTTTATGCCTCGTTGACCAGGCCATATTTGCTACGTTCCTCATCTCGTGGGAGGGCTGATCCGATCGCGGCCGCTGCTCGTGGCGGCCCTGTCCGCAGGATTCGTGGCCGTCGCTTCGGCCCCGTCGGCGGGCGGGGCGGGCTCTCCGCCCGACCTCCGCGGGCAGACGAAGTCGCTGCGGTCCACCGAGGCCGCCGCCGTGCTCGACCTCTACGCAGCAGAGTCGTCGCTCGGGCGGGCCCAGGCCGAGCTCGCCGTTCTGGACAGGCGCTCGGAGCAGCTTGCGGTCGCCGAGCGGCTCACGCGCAAACGAACCGAGATTGTCAGGCGATCGTTACTGGAGTCACGCAAGCGCGTGGCACAGCTCCTGCGCGCCCTCTACATCGAGGGAGAGCCCGACCCGATCGCGGTCATCCTCGGTGCCACGTCGCTGGACGAGGCGATCGCCGGGATCGAGGGCCTCTCCCGGGCAACGGCCCAGAACGAGCGCCTCGGAGCCGAGGCGCTGCGGCGCGCCGCCCAACTCGACCGTCTCCGCCAGGGACTCGCCTCACGCCGCACGGAACTGGAAGGCGCGCGCAGCTTTGCGGCAGCCGGCGCCCGGCACCTGGCCGCGGCGGTCGCCCGCCGAAGCGAGACACTCGCTTCCGTGCGAACGCGCCTCTCACTGACGACAGAGCGGCTGTCGGCGCTCGAGGCAACGGCCCGCGCAGCCGAGCGCCGCTCCGGTGCGATCGGCGCTCCGGCGGCCGCCGCCCAGCCGACCGCGGCGGCAACGGCGACGGCGAGCGCCACCGCGCCCGAGACCACCGCCGCAGCCGCTCCGGCGGCACCCGCCGGGACGCGCACGCTCGTCGTCGACGCGGTCGCGTACCACCTGCCGGGAAACACCGCGAGCGGCCTACCGGTCGGCGTCGGGGTGATCGCGGTCGACCCGACTGTGATCCCGCTCGGGACCCGCGTCTTCGTGCCCGGCTACGGCCCCGCCGTCGCTGCCGACGTCGGCACGGCGATCAAGGGGAACATCGTCGACCTCTGGATGCCAACCACGGCGCAGGCGCTTGCGTGGGGGCGACGCACCGTCACGATCACCGTCTACGGCTGACCCGCATGGGAGCGCGCGCTGGTATCACGCTCGTCATGGGCGCCCTCTGTCTTGCCGTCGCGTCGGCAACGGCGGCCGCACCCTCCCCACTCACGCCCGCGCTGACGAAGGCGCTCGCCGGCCCCTCGCTGTCGCTCCGCCAGACAGGTGCTCTCGCCGTCGACGCGCAAACCGGCGAGGTCGTGTTCGGCCACAATGCCGCGCTCCCGCTCGCGCCCGCGTCGAACGAGAAGATCCCTGTCTCGTGGGCCGCACTGACGATCCTCGGGGCGCCCTACCGATTCCACACGGAGCTGTACGGGTCAGGTGTGCGCGCGGGCCCGAGCTGGGACGGAGACCTCGTGCTCAAGGGCTTCGGCGATCCCACCCTGGCCACCGCCGATCTCGACCGGCTGGCCGCCACGATCCGCGGCCGTGGCATCAGGACCGTCACGGGGCGGGTGCGCGGCGACGAGTCGTTCTACGACGCGAAGCGCGGGGCCCCCGGCTGGAAGCAGTACTTCGTCGGTGGAGAGGCTCCACCGCTCTCGGCGCTCGTGGTCGACCGCGCCGCGGGCTGGCCGAGACTCTCCCCGCCGTTACTCGCCGCACGCGCTCTCGGCCGGGCTCTCGCACGCAGTGGTGTGACGGTTCAGGGGCGACCTGGACTCGGCGTCGCCTCTGACACGGACGTGTCGCTCGCATCGGACACATCGGAGCCCCTGGCCACGATCGTCCATCGGATGAATCACGAAAGCGACAACTTCTACGCCGAGATGCTCCTCAAGCAGCTGGCTGCGACGGACGGCAAGGTCGGGGCTTCGGCGGCCGGCGGCCGGCTCGTGATAAGGGCCATGCGTGAGGCGGGAATCCCGGTGCGAGGCGTCCGGATCGTCGACGGCTCAGGGCTCTCCCGTCTCGACCGGCTGACCGCCGAGGCGATCGTCGGCGTCATCCGCGCGGGGGCCTCGGACCCGGCGATCGGGGAGGATTTCGTCGCGTCGCTCGCGGTCGCCGGTGCAAATGGAACCCTGAGTACGAGACTGCCGTCTCTGCGAGGACGGGTACACGGCAAGACAGGCACGACCGACAGGGCGTGCACGCTGTCGGGGCTGATCGGCACCTCGGTCGTTTTCGCCGTGCTCGAGAACGGCAACCCTGTTCCGTCGTGGGCCGCGCGCGACGCCCAGGATCGGTTCGTCACGACGCTGGCCGCGTCCTACGTGGGGTAGAGGCTCTAGCTCTCGGCGAGGAGGGCTCGCAGGCCGGCCTCGTCGAGGATCGGCACGCCGGCTTTCTCGGCCTTGGCAGCCTTCGAGCCTGGGCTTTCGCCGACGACGACGCCGGTCGTCCTCCTCGAGACCGAGTCGGAGACCTTGGCCCCGAGGGCCTCCAACGCCGCCTTCGCCTGCTCCCGGCTGAACCCCTCGAGCGTGCCGGTGATCACGTACTGCCGGCCGGTCAACGGCCCCTCCGCGGGCCGATCGGCCTCGCCGACCTCGAACTGCAACCCGAGTGAGCGCAGATCCTCGACAAGGGCGCGGTTCTCGTCGTCCGCGAACCACTCGGCGACGAGCTCGGCCCGATCAGGGCCGATCCCCTCGGCCTCCTCGAGCTCTTCCTGCGTCGCCGCCATCAGGGCGTCGACGTTCCCGAAGTGACGGGCCAGGTTGCGGGCCAGCACCCAGCCGATCTTTGGCATGTTGAGACCGAAGAGTACGCGCGAGAACGGTTGGGCCCGCGACCGTTCGATCGCGGTGACTGCACGCGCAGCCGAGATCTCTCCGTATCCCTCGATCTCGAGCAGCTGGCCGGCCTGCAGCCGGTAGAGGTCGGGCATCGAGCGGAGCAGGCCCTCGTCCCACAGCTTGCGCACGAACTGCTCGCCGACGCCCTCGATGTCCATGGCGGCGCTGACCCAGTGGATCAGCGTCTCGAGCCCGCGGGAGGGGCACGCACGGTTGGGACACCGGTGATTGACCTCGCCCTCCGGCTTCTCGACGGGAGCATCACAGAGAGGGCAGCGCTCCGGCATCCGGAAAGGCGCCGTTCCCGGCGCGTGCTCCCCGGCCGGGCCGACGACCTGCGGGATCACGTCGCCCGCCCGCTGCACGATCACGTGATCGCCTTCGCGGATGTCCTTGCGGTTGATGTCCTCCTCGTTGTGCAGCGTTGCCGTGGAGACGGTCACGCCCCCGACCTCCACCGGCTCGAGCTCGGCCCACGGGTTCAGCTTCCCTGTCCGGCCGACCCGGATGTGAATCCGATTCAGCGTCGTCACCGCTGTCGACGGCGCCCACTTGAAGGCGCGGGCCCAGCGCGGACGCTCGTGGAGGGAGCCGAGCCGTTCCTGCTGGGCAAACGAATCGACCTTGATCACGATCCCGTCGATCTCGTAGTCGAGCTCGGCGCGACGCGCCTCCCATGCCTCACAGGCGGTCGCGACCTCGGCGATGGTCTCGACGCGCTCGGAGTGAGGATTCGTTCGAAAGCCCCGCTCGCGCAGCCAGCGGAGCATCTCGAACTGGGTGCCCGGCGTCGACGCCTCGTGGACGCCTGCGCCGTAGACCCACAGCGAGAGTGGGCGCTCCGCGGTGATCGCGGGGTTGAGCTGACGGAGAGACCCGGCCGCGGCGTTTCGGGGGTTCGGCGCGACCTTCTTCCCGGCCTCGGCCTGCGCCGCGTTGAAGCGGGCAAAGCCGGTGAGCGGGAAGTAGACCTCCCCGCGCACTTCGAACAGGGCGGGAGCCGGCTCCTCCTCTGCCAGGACCATCCGCAGCGGAACTGCCTGGATCGCCCGTACGTTCGCGGTGACGTCCTCGCCGCGGAAGCCGTCCCCGCGGGTCGCGGCCCGAACGAGGGTGCCGTCCTCGTAGATCAGCGAGATGGCTGACCCGTCGATCTTCGGCTCGATCACGTACGCGACGGACTCGTCGCTCCCAAGCCGCTTGCGGGTGTCGGCCTCCCACTTTTCCAGGGCCTCGCGGGTCGTGACCTTCTCGAGCGATCCCATCGGCGCCAGGTGCTCGACCTTGGTGAAGCCTGCAGCCGGCGCGGCGCCGACCCGCCGTGTCGGCGAGTCCGGCACGACGAGGTCCGGGTGGACCTCCTCGAGTGCCTGCAATTCGTCGTAGAGAGCGTCGTAGCCGGCGTCCGAGATCTCCGGGTCGTCCAGCACGTGATACCGGTAGGCGTGGTGCTCGATCAATCGCCGGAGCTCCTCGACCCGCGTAGCGACAGCGGCGTCAGACAAGCTCGAGGATCTCCTCGGGGTGCTGGACGAGGGCGTCGGGCTGCTCCGCAAGGAGTCGGTCGTCCGGGTGGATGCCGCCCCAGCCGACCGCGATCGCGTAGGCCCCGGCGGCCCTGCCGGCCTTGATGTCAAACGGAGAGTCCCCGACGTACGTCGCCTCGGAGGGGCTCGCACCGATCCGCCTCAGAGCCTCGAGGACGGGATCAGGGTCGGGCTTGTGCCGCTCGGTGTCCTCGGCCCCGACAATCACCTCGGTCAGGTCGCGAAGGGCAGGGAACCGGTCGAGAGCGAGCTCGACCGTGGCCACCCGCTTGGCCGTCACGATCCCGAGCCGGTGCCCCCGGCGCCGGAGCTCGGGGAGCAGCTCGAGGATGCCGTCGAAGGTCTCGAGGGTAGCGTGGAGCGGCTCGTTGTGGGCGCGGTAGACGGCGACGAGCTCGTCCACCCGCTCCGGGTCGAGCTCGCGCATCTGGGCGATCAGACCAGGCCCGCCGATCGCGGCGCGAACGGCGTCCTCGTCGGGCTCGCGCCCGAGCACGGTGACCGACGCGTGGCGCATCGAGGCCATGATGATCGGGCCCGAGTCGATCAGGGTGCCGTCGAGGTCGAAGAGGACGATCGGGTAGCGCACGCGACGATCGTATCGACGCGACCCCCGCCGCTCAGACGCCTACGTACTCGACGTGCTCGAGGTAGAGGCCCCAGGACGGGGCGGTCGCTCCGCCCTCGGAACGCGGGCGGCCCTCGAGCAGTCGCTCGATCCGCTCCGAGCTCGACTGCAGCATCGTGCCGACGAGCGTCCTGACCATGTGCCGGAGGAACGAGTCGGCCGTGATGGTGAAGTGAAGGTGATCGCCGCGAACCTCCCAGGCGGCCTCGCGGACGATTCGCACGAAGACCTCGTGCTGCGACTCGGCCGGCGTGAACGCGGTGAAGTCGTGCTCGCCCGCGAGCAAGGCAGCTGCGCCCCTGAGCGTCTCCAGGTCGACCGGGCGAGGCCACCACAGCGACCGGCGTGCCTCGAGCGCCGAGCGAGAGACGCGATTGAGGACGATGTACCGGTACGAGCGCGCCGTGGCGGAGAATCGCGCATGGAACCCCTCGGGCGCATCTGCCGCATCGAGCACGGCTACGTCGGGTGGCAGAGCGGTGTTGAGGGCCTCGGCCGCCCTCCCCGAGGGGGCTCCACCGTTGACGACGACGCTTGCGACCTGGCCCGTCGCGTGAACGCCCGTGTCCGTGCGGCCGGCGACCGCGAGGTCGCTCCAGCCGTGTGGGTAGATCACGTCGAGCGCCTCGCGCAGGACACCCTCGACGGTTCGCTGGCCCGGCTGACGGGCCCACCCGTGGAAGGCGCCACCGTCGTATTCAAGAGTCAGGCGCAGGGGGGCCACGGCCGGTCGTTGTACCACGCTTCAGGCGTCCGGGCTCGATGCGACTTCCACCTCGAGGCCGCAAACGGCCGTCACCGTCACCGCCGCGCCCGGATCGATCGTCTCTGCTGCGCGCGCTGCCCAGATCTCGCCCTCGACCCTGACTTGGCCCGAAGGGCAGTCGGCCCCTCCGAGGCGGGTCAGAGCCCGGCCCCGGCGCCCCACGATCGTCTCGGCGCCGACTGCTGCCGGGACGAGCCGGCGCCGGCGGCGTGACCACCAGACGAACGCTCCCGTCTCGGCCACGTCGATCAGCGCCGCCGTCGCCACGAGGATCACGTTCCACGGCGACGACAGGAAGAGCACCGCAACCACGAGAGCGATGAGCGTGAGCATGTCTACAGAGTACGAGAGGCCTCCAGCGGCGACCGGCTGAAGCGGGTCGCCGCTGTAGGCCTGTCGATTTCAATCCCCCCGCTTAGG
>JBBQRN010000008.1:0-102158 GCA_038214705.1 Gaiellales bacterium
GTTGGCGGCCTCACCGCTTGACCTCGGCAGGGCCGCCTGGTCTTACACCTCGTCCGATCCCGCCAGAGCCTCAATACCCAGAACGGATGCACCACAGCGGGCTGACCGTTCGGTAGTTCGCAGCGGCGGGATCAGCGGCGATACTGGAGCTCTCTCTCGACGTAGGCGCCCCCCTGCGCGCCAGTTGCGCGCCAGTTGGACGTCTCCCGGGGCGGCCTCAAGCGGTCTCAGGCGGTCATCAGGTGATCCGCGCAAATCGTCCCGAGAGCGCCGAAACCTGCCTCGCGAGCGGGTTTCGGCCTGTTCAGCGGAGAGCGAGGGATTTGAGCCCTCGATCGAGGTGGCGGCGTCTGAGGGCCACCGCTCCAAGGGCACGGTTTCGGACGGCTATAACGGGAGCGGTTTGTCAACTGATCGCTGTTGGGTATGCCAGGATCCGGCGAACCCCAGTTTCGTTCGCGTTCATCGACGAACGTTCCGCCTGCGAGGTCGTTCGCGTCGGCGGCAAACGCGACCTGCCTGCCGTCAGGTGACCAGGTCGGGCTGTTCCAAGAGCCCACGCAACACTCCTGGCGATGCAGGCTTGTTTTGTGGGCTATCGACGGCTCGTCGCGGCACGAGCGATCAGGTGATCGAGAGGCCGCCAGAAGATTGCTCGGGCGAGGGTGTCGGTTCGCTGAGGCGAGTCGTGGTCGGCGACGAACCCGGGTCGGGAGCGAATGAGGGTGTAGCGAACACGGCGTCCGGTGCCGTCGTCCAGCCAGCGGTAGAAGGCGTCTGCTCCCGCGGTTCCCGCGGTTGTGTCGGCGTCACCGACGAAGATGTCGATGCTGGTGTTGCTCGGCGGCCGGTCGGACGGCAGCGCGCCGATGGGGAGGGCCGGGAAGACGCTTAGTACGGCTCGCGGGGCCGGTACGCGCCACGCCCGTGCTTGGGCTGCGTAGTAGAACACAGCGCTGCCACCAAACGACTTGCCCACGGCGACGATCGGCAGCTGCGTCTGGCGGATGTGCCTGAACGCGGCCACAAGGCCCCGGCGAAATGCGATCAAGGCCGCCGTGGTGGAATCGCCCGCGCCAACGCGGTAGCGAGGGTAGACGACGATCTGCGCGCGGCTACGGAGATGCGTGATCCAAGCCTTGAACCCGATCGGGAACGGCGTGCTCCAGCCGTGGCCGAAGACGACGACGCCGCGGGCGGGCCCGCGGGGTCGCATTACCCAGACCTCGTTTGGACCCGAACCGAGCCGCGTGACTGAAGCGGGCGAGTCGGAGTTCTGCCCGTGCCGGCGGGCGGCCGTGATCAGGCGGTCGAGAGGGTCCCAGAAGGCACGTTGAGCGGATCGTGAGCTCGCCTTCGGGGCGGCGTGTGAGGCGTAGAGCGTGGCTGATGAGTAGATGGTTTCGAGGTGGACGCGGGGGCTGGGATGGTGCGAGAGCCAGGCCCGGAACGCTTCGGCTCCGCCGGATCCCGCCTCCGGGTCGTTCTCGCCGACCTGGATCAGGACGCGGACGGTGGTCGGGAGCGGGGGTAGTGGCGCTCCGGGGATTGGCCCGGCTGGGAAGACGCTGTCGACCGCGGCAGGGGTGGGGAGACCCCATGCTCTGGCGTTGGCGGCGTAGTGGAAGACGAGGCTGCCTCCGAACGAGTAGCCGGCTGCCACCACCGGCACCCGGGGGCGGCCCAGGCGTGCGAAGCCGATCTCGAGGGCGTGTCGGAACGAATTGAGACGAGCGGTTCCTGCGCTGTCTCCCTGGCCCAGCTGATAACGGGGGAAGACCACGGCGCTTCCTCCTACCACGAGGTGATCGAGCCAGGGTCGGAACTGTTGCACCCACTCGTCGGTCGACGCGGCGGCATGGCTCTTCCAGCCGTGGCCGAAGACGACGACGCTCCGGATCGGCGTGCGTGGGCGAATCAGCCAGACGGCATCGGCCCCTTTGCCGAACGGCCCTTCGACCGGCGGGCCGCCGTCAGCGCGTCCTGCGTGAGTGGGTGCCAGGGCGAGAAGCGCGGCCGCTGTGGCGGCCGCCCACGCCCTCGCCACGCTGGTCATTGTCCGCCGATGATGATGGCGGCGGCGACGACCCACAATGCCACGGTCGCCAGGAGCAGGCGATCCGAGAGCAGGACGTGCTCGGGCGCCTCACCGAGATCGTGCCGATGGATCAGATGGAGGTAGCGGCCGACGCCAGCGACCACCAGCGGCACGGTCAGCACGATCTCCCTCGAGTCATGCGCGACGAGCGTGTAGATCGTGTAGGCGATGATCGCCGAGGCGGCGGTGGCCCACAACAGCTTGTCGAGGAGGGGGAGCGAGTAGGCGCCCAGCGAGGATCGCCCCGCCGTCGCCCCTCGCTCGGCGAGGACGAGCTCGCCGCGGCGCTTGGCGAGGCCGAGGAAGAGCGCGAGCAGACCGGTGCACGCGAGCAGCCAGGGAGAGATCCGAACGTGAACGGCGGCCGCACCGGCTGCGGAGCGGATCACGAAGAACACCGCGATGACGGCGATGTCGACGAACGCGATTCGCTTGAGGCGCAGGGTGTACGCCAGCTGGAGCAAAGCGAACACGATGAGGAATGAGAGTGACCGCCAGCCGAGCCAGGAGGTGAGACCCAGGCCCGCCGCCACGAGCACCACAGCCAGCGCCAATGCATTGCGAGGTGCGAGGATGCCGGCCGCGATGGGGCGGAAGCGCTTGACAGGGTGGGAGCGATCCTCACCCACGTCTCGCACGTCGTTGAAGAGATACGCCGCGCTCGCCACGAAGCAGTAGGCGCAGAAAGCGACCGTCGCCTCCAGCCAGCGGGTCCCGTCGCTCAGCTGTGCCGCGAACAGGAGCCCCGCGAAGAGCAGCAGGTTCTTGATCCACTGTCGCGGCCGTGCAGCAGACAGCACGACGACGGCGGGTCTTCCTGGCACGCGTGTCATCACACCTGCGATCTCGGGTGTCGCGGCGGTCACTTCGATCCCGATCCTGGCGAGGCGCGCCCCAGCCGAAGGTAGACGGCAAAGAAGTCACGGTCGTCGGGTGACAGGTACCGGCGGGGGGACTGCTGCGAATTGGGCACGATCTTGTCGGGAAGGCCGACGCCGTTTCGGCCGTAGGTAATCAGGCTCGGCCATTCCGCATTGATGTCGAGCTCCATCGCCCGCACTGCGCCGGCGTGAATCAGGATCGCCGCGAGCGTCGGGGCCGTCTGATCGCTGGCAGCAACGTAGACGAGGTTGCCGTGCCGGTCGACGCCGACGCCGGAGCGCCAGACCCGGACAGCGTTTCCGAGCGTGTTCCCCCAGGCCGAGGAGTCCGAGAGCAACGGATTCGGGCGTCCCCGATCCACGATCAGCGGCAGGTTCTGGCGGGCCAGGACGACCTTCCTCCCGGGTTGGGCGCCCCCCTTCCAGCCGACCACGTCGACCCTGCCGTTTCGGTAGGCGACGACCGTTCCCTGACCGTCGCGCAGAGGGGTTGCGGTGCTGCCGTTGACCGAGAAGCCACCATGGCTGTCCCTGTAGGTGAAGCCGCTGTTGAAGCTCGCGAGCAGGCGCCAACGCTGACCGTACGGGACCTGCATCGGCCCCCGGGGCGAGGCGTTCGGCGGCTCGTAGCGGCCCGGATAGAGCCCGAGCCGGGTGCGCGAGTGATCGAACCAGGCCACATAGGCGACGATCCGCGGGTATTCACGCTCCGAGCGGAAGGTCGTAACGAGAACCGTCGGCGCCCCAGAGACGGGCCGGCCCATCGACTGCCAGATCCCCTCACCCGGAAGACGCGGACGGAGGATCGGGACGATCGGCCGAGGCCGGTAACCCCGGCGAACAGCGGCCCGAGCCGGCGCTGGGGCCGGGGCGTTGACGGTCGTGGAGCCGAGCGGCGGCAGCGCCCGCAACGTCGGCCCCCCTTTCGAGGGGGCGTTCCAGCTGTAGTAGAGGCGCTCGGCATCGTTCACCAGCCAGGCGCCATGGTTCGCCCTGACCCACTCCACGCTTCGGACGGAGAGCGGTAGGCTCGAGGGCCGAATCATCGTGCTGACGTAGGAGTAGAGCACGGGAACGAGCAGCAGGAGCAGAACGACACCCGCGCGGCGCCGACGGACATGCCGTCTCCTGCGCCTCCGGTGCGCCTGACGCTCCGATTCAGGAGCCCGGCCGCCCGCAGGCGCCCCACCCGCCCGCGTTGCGGGAGTTGCGCGAGGACGGGCGCGCCCGTCACGCACACGCCCACCACCCTCCCGGGCAGCCACCGAACGATCTGTCGACATCTGCTCCATTCTCACGCGCCCCGACCCTAACCACGCTTTCTGAGCAGACCATGAGAATGCACGCGGGCGGTGTTCGCATACGGTGTTGGCAGGCGACTGTTGGACGGTGCAGGCAGTAGGCCGAAGCCGGCGAGAGCGATTGGCAGCTTTGTCGTGGAGCGCCTATCGTGGGTGTGCCTCCATGTGCCGACGTGCTCGGTGAAGCTCCGCTCGTCCACGACCAGACCGTAAGCCCTACAAGGTAACGCGCAGGTTAAAAGCAGATTCAAAGCTGGTCGGCGACACTGCCTCAGCAAGAGGGCCTGCATCATCCGCCCGCTGGCCCGATGTGCGGCGGGCGCCCCGTTCTGTGGTCACTCCGGAGCAGGTTGTGCCTGTCACTCCTGACTTGCATGAGCCACACAGCGCCTCGAATTGAACCGCTCCAGGTCTCATGCAGCCTGCAAGTTCCCCCGGAGCGGTTCATTAAGTCTCGATTTCAACCTCGAAGCAAGCGCCTTCTGCGTCAAAGCCTCTTCGCCATTGGCTTGCGCCCAATACCCATACCGGCTGAACAGCTCGCTCGCCGTGACTGTTGCTTCCGACGCGAGCTCGCAGCATTCGTCAATGAAGCGGCCTACGACGTCGGTGTCGGAGCGGTAGTTCGCGGTTGCACGTACGACGGCGTCCGGCAACGTTCTCGCCGGCGCGATCAAGCGGACCAACGCCAAGCTCGCAGAAGCAGGCAAGCCGCCAATTGTCGGTCTCGCGAACCACAGCCTCAGGCGGACGTTCGCATCGCTGCTGTACGAGGCGGGCGCATCCCCCGCATACGTGATGGGGCAAATGGGACACACCTCCAGTGCGCTCGCGCTCGAGGTCTACTGGAAATGATGAGTCGTGACCGCGACACGGGCGCACGCGTTGACGCGCTCGTCAGAGGCGCTGAATGGGCACAATCGGGCACAAGCAGCCCGGAAGGCACTCTCAACACCGAAAGCATCGAACGGGTGAAATCGCTGTATCACGCTTTCTAAGCGGCTTCCCGCCGCGAAGCCACCGGGTCTTCTTTCATGGGCCCGCCTGGACTCGAACCAGGGACCTACCGATTATGAGTCGGCTGCTCTAACCAGCTGAGCTACGGGCCCGCCTGTCGTCGAGACTAACGGCTTGCGGCGGCGTTGGCTCAGGCCGGGCGGGGGCCTGGCGGCGACACGGGCGAGCGACGGGCGGCCGCGCGCGCCCGCAGGGTCTGCTCGAGATCGGCGATCGTACCGACGACCTCCTCGAGGGCGCGCCGCTCATCGCGAGGGTCATTGAAGCGCTGGCGTGAGAGGAAGCGCCGCGCCTCATCCTGGTGGCGGCGGCTTGCCTGCCAGCGCTCGAGCAGCCGATCGTCGACATGAGCTGTCATTCGACGTCTATCGGCAACCAGGGCTACACCGATGAGAGTCGGACGCTCGAACGTGGTTTGATCTGCGACGTGGAACGAGATCGCCAGGCGGACATCGTCGAACGGCTGCGGGAGTGTCGGGTCATACCGGTCGCGACGATCGAGATCCCGGCCTCCGCAACCGAAGTTGGTGGAGCGCTTCTGGCCGGCGGCATCGGCTGCATCGAGATCACATTTCGGCACCCGGCGGCCACCGAGGCCCTCCGCGCCGCGCGAGGCGTCGACGGCCTACTCGTCGGCGCCGGCACAATCCTGTCGGCAGAGCAGGCTCGAACCGCGGCCGAGGCGGGCGCGCAATTCGCGGTCGCGCCCGGAACGAGCGACGAGGTCGTCCGCGCCTGTGACGAGCTCGGCCTGCCGTTCTTCCCAGGCGTCGCCACACCCTCCGAGATCGAGCACGCTCGCTCGCTCGGGCACCACGTCGTTAAGGTGTTCCCGGCCGCGCAGGTCGGCGGCGCCGGTTTCCTGCGCGCCGTTTCTGCCACCTACCCCGACGTCGGCTTTATTCCGACCGGCGGCATCGACGCCGCGAACCTCGGCGACTACCTCGCCGTGCCGTCCGTCATCGCCTGTGGCGGCAGCTGGCTCGTGCGGCCGGAGCTCGTTCGCGAGGGCCGCTTCGACGAGATCGAGCGGCTGGCGCGCGCGGCGGTGGAGGGCGCGCGATGACGGTCGTCGACGTGCGTCACGCCGAGGAGTGCCGCTGGGATCTCGTCGCTCTCGGTGAAGTGATGCTGCGGCTCGATCCCGGCGAGGACCGGATCGCGACGGCGAGGACGTTCCGGGCGTGGGAGGGAGGCGGCGAGTACAACGTCGCGCGCGGGCTGAAGCGCTGCTTCGGCCTCCGCACAGCCGTCATTACAGCGCTCGCGGACAACCCGGTCGGCCGGCTCGTCGACGACCTGATCTACCAGGGTGGCGTCGAGCGAGCGCACCTCGGCTGGGCCCCGTACGACGGCGTCGGGCGAGAGGTACGAAACGGGCTCAACTTCACCGAGCGTGGCTTCGGTGTGCGCGGTGGCATCGGCGTCTCGGACCGGGGTCACACCGCGGTCTCGCAACTGCGGCCCGGCGACGTGGACTGGGAGCGGATCTTTGGTACCGACGGCGCACGCTGGTTCCACTGCGGAGGCATCTTCGCGGCGCTCTCGGAGACGACGGCCGACGTGGCGCTCGAGGCGATGGAGGCCGCGTGCCGTCACGGTACGGTCGTCTCGTACGACCTCAACTATCGCCCGTCGCTGTGGAAGTCGATCGGCGGGCCGTCCCGAGCTGCGGAGGTGAACCGGCGGCTCGTCGGGAAGGTCGACGTGCTGCTCGGCAACGAGGAGGACTTCTCGGCCGCGCTCGGGTTCGAGAGCGACCGGATCGACGAGAGCCTGTGCGAGCTCGACGTCGAGGCGTACGGGCGGTTGCAGGGCGAGGTGATGGCGGAGTTCCCGAATCTGAAGGCCGTCGCGACGACGTTGCGCCAGGTGCGAAGCGCCACGGTGAACGACTGGAGCGCCGTCTGCCGAACGGCCGAGGGCTTCCACGTGGGCCCGTCGTACGCGGCGCTCGAAATCCTCGACCGCGTCGGCGGCGGCGACTCGTTCGCGTCGGGGTTCTTCTATGGCCTCCTCGAGGGAAAGACCGCGGCCGAAGCGCTCACCTACGGCGTTGTCCACGGCGCCCTCGCGATGACGACCCCCGGCGACACGTCGATGGCAACCCTCGCCGAGGTGGAAGCGCTCATGAAGGGCGCCGGGGCGAGGGTTCAGCGCTAGAGCAGGCCCGGACGCCCGACCGAAGTCGGTCGCCAGCCGCTGCGCCACGAGGCTCGTCTACGGGGTAAGCGAGTGTTACCCATCTTCAGGGATCTTCGCGCTCAGAAATCCCAGCTATGGGATTCTGATCTGCGGGCAAGAGGGGGGCGGAAGCCCGCAAAGCGAGCTTCCGCCCAGACGGCGCAACCTCGGGGGCAGGCGATTGCTCGCCTGTGGGGAGAGGAGTCGCACCGGACCAGTTGTATATGTCTCACATCGCAACGATCATTGCGAGTGTCTGTCCGCCCCTTTCGAAAGGAAAAGCTCGCAAAATGGACATATCGAAGCTCACACACGGCTCCAAGATGGTGCTCGGCGGCACGATCGCCTTCCTGATCGTGTCGATCTTCAACTGGCAGGAGGTCAAGTTCGCGAACATTGCCTCCGTCGGCGTCAGCATGTGGCACGGTTGGGGCGTTCTCGCCGGCCTGCTCGCCCTTGCGATTCTCGTCTGGGAGGGGCTCCGCCTCGCCAACCTGAAGATCGAGATCGGCCTGACCCCGGCGATGGTCACGGCAGCGCTGGCGATCGGGTTGCTCGTCTTCACGATCCTCAAGTTTCTCGTCAGCAACGAGTTCCGCACGTTCTGGGCCTGGCTCGGGCTGCTGCTCTCGATCTTCATCGCAGCCGGTGCGTGGGTGAACATGAAGCAGTTGGGCGAGTCGATCTCGGAGATGGGAACCTCGATGAAGGCCGCAGCCGGAAGCGCGGCCGCTGCTGCGAAGGCCGCGACCGACAAGGGTGACGACGCACCGGCGGCGCCTGCGACGCCCGCCGCGCCGGAGGCGCCTGCTGCACCCGAGGCGCCCGCTACACCCGAGCCGCCCCCTACACCCGAGGCTCCGAGCGAGGAATCCCCGCCGACCGCGAGCTAGCGCGGTCCCATCAGGTGGTTCCTCCCGTCCCCGGGAGGAACCACCTCGCTACACTTACGGTATGGCCGAAACAGGCACTATGCGCGTCAAGAGCGGCCTGGCCGAGATGCTCAAGGGCGGCGTCATTATGGACGTCGTCAACTCCGAGCAGGCCGTGATCGCCGAGAACGCCGGCGCGGTCGCGGTGATGGCGCTCGAGCGCGTGCCGGCCGACATCCGCCGTGACGGCGGCGTCGCCCGCATGTCCGACCCCGGCATGATCCGCGAAATCCAGGAGGCCGTCTCGATCCCGGTGATGGCGAAGTGCCGGATCGGCCACTTCGCCGAGGCGCAGATCCTGGAGGCACTCGAGGTCGACTACATCGACGAGTCCGAGGTGCTGACCCCGGCCGATGTCGAACACCATGTCGACAAGTGGGGCTTCACGGTGCCCTTCGTCTGCGGCGCGACCAACCTTGGTGAGGCGCTGAGACGCATCTCCGAGGGCGCAGCGATGATCCGCACCAAGGGGGAGGCCGGCACGGGTGACATCGTCAACGCGGTCACGCACCTGCGCGCCGTGTTCGGCGGGATCCGCCGGCTCCAGTCGCTGCGCAGCGAGGAGCTCTACACCGAGGCCAAGAATCTGCAGGCGCCTTACGAGCTCGTGCGCTGGGTCGCCGAGAACGGACGGCTCCCGGTCGTCACGTTCACCGCCGGTGGCATCGCCACCCCGGCCGACGCGTCACTCTGCATGCAGCTCGGTGCCGAGGGCGTCTTCGTCGGCTCCGGCATCTTCAAGTCGGGAGATCCCGATCTGCGCGCGAAAGCGATCGTCGAGGCGACGACGCACTACCAGGACGCGAAGATCCTGGCCGAGGTCTCGACCGGGCTCGGCGAGCCGATGGTCGGCATCTCGTCCGCGTCGCTTGCCGAGGGCGAGCGGCTCGAAGTTCGCGGCTGGTAAAGCGTTTCGCTGCGCGAAACGCTTTAGATGGGGCGAAGACGCGAGCGCCGTCAGCCAGTCGGTCGGCCTCAGCTCGCCGCACGGACGGCGTTCGGCAGCGTCTCTCGGGTCGCGCCGGTCACGTAGGCGGCCCTGATTCCGATCGTGACATTGGTGGGAATTGGCTTGCCTACAGCATCCGCGAGCGGATTGCCGCGTGCCGTGAGGTGGCAGACCCCGATCAGCGCCGCGCGCTGGAGCGTGCAATGCCACCCGTAGCGGTTTAGCTGGGCGGCCGGCGGTGACGATCCGCCGCTGAGGATGCCGGCGAGGAAGGGCAGGAACAGCCCGCGGGCAAGCTGACACGGGTAGCCGCTGTCGACGGCGACCTGCCAGTTCGAACCGTGCTCGCTCCCGTGGGTCCAGGCGGCGCCGAGGATCCGATAGGAGGGGTCGTGCTCCGAGGGCGTCGATCCGCACACGAAGACGGCGTTGTCGCTCAACGGGTGGGTACCGGCCGCGCGGTGCCCGCCCGGCCGGGGAGCACTCAACCGCTCGGCGGTCAGGGCACGAACCGTTGCCAGGTGGATTCCGTATCGAGCGATCCCGTCGCGGAGGTCGATGATGCGCCGGATCAGGGCAGTTGTCTCGGCAGACGTGATCGGCGTCGTCGCCGACTCCACGTGCGGGTAGACGGTGACCTGCTCGAGGATCCCATGCTCCCCGCCGCCGGGGAACTCGATCCGGGCACAGCTGGCAGTCGGGACACTCGAGATGGACGAGCCGCCGCCCGGAGCTGCCACGTCATGTGAGGCGACGCAGGACCACGAGCCCTTGATCCAGCTCTTCGCCTCGAAGCTGTCGGTGTTGGCGGTGGCGGATCCGGCGGCTGCAGCGAGCTCCGGCCAGAGGTCGCGGAACGCCCGGCAGCCCGCCTCGCTCCCGGCCGGGGAGCTCGCGACCGTCCACTTGATCCCCGACATGAGCGTGCCGGTAGGGAGGCGGAACGACCAGCGCGCAGCCGTGCCCGACACGGGCAGGTTGCAGTCGGCTCCCGACCCGGGGACCGGAATTCCATCGGCCTCGGCTCCGGGCCCTGAGCCCGAGCCTGAGCCCGACGGCAGTGCAGGGAACGAGGTGGCGCCGTTCGTATACGGTCGCGCCGCCGGATTGCCCGTCGGATCGCCGATGACCGCGACGCCGGCCGAGCCCGGGCCTCCGTTTCCGGTCCGGCATGCCGCGAGCAGCTGCGATTTCGTCATCACGCACGCGTACCCGAGCATCCGGAAGGCCTGGGTGTCGGCACCCGTTCGCGCGGTGATCCGCGCGCTCAGCTGCGTCAGCCACTGTCGGGCGGACTTGCACTGGTTCTTGTCGTCGAGAGCGGTGACGAGCCAGTCGCGACCGCTGGCTCCTGCCCGCGTCCAGGTCGAGCCGTTCCCGACGCCGCAGACGGTCGTCTGCAAGGCAACCCTGGCCGGAGCCTGGGCAGCACCGATAGCTGCGCAGACGGCCACGATGACCACCGCGAGCGTCAACGCCCGCTGTGCGGAACCACCGAGGCCAGGGCGCTCCCGCATCACAATGAGCATAACCACCCGCACGGACAGCGCAATCCGCCGCTCGGGGGATCCCACCCGCGTCACTCCGTCGTCGGCACACTCCTAGCATGACGATCGGCGTACTCGCACTGCAGGGAGCGTTTCGGGAGCACATCGCGATGCTGCGGCGGCTTGGCGTCGAGGCGACCGAGGTGCGGTTGCCGGAGCAGCTCGAGGGCCTCGACGCGCTCGTGATCCCGGGCGGGGAGTCGACCGCGATGGTGCGGCTGATGGGGCTCTACGGGCTGGATGAGGCGATCCGCGGCTTCCCAGGGCCGATCTTCGGAACGTGCGCAGGGATGATCGTGCTCGACCGGGAGCGGCTCGGGCTGATCGACCTTGCCGTCGAGCGCAACGCGTTCGGCCGCCAGGTCGCGAGCTTCGAGGCCCCGGTCACGATCGAAGGCGAGGAGCAGCCCTTCCCGGGAGTGTTCATCCGGGCCCCCTGGGTCGCCGAGGCGGGGCCTGGCGTCGCTATCCTCGCCGAGATCGACGGGCACCCGGTGCTCGCACGCGAGGGGCGGATCCTCGTCGCGTCGTTCCATCCGGAGCTGACCGACGACGTACGGGTGCACGAACGGTTTCTTGAGATCGTCCGGGAGGAGCAGGGTGTCAGGGCATAGCAAGTGGTCGACGATCAAGCACAAGAAGGGCGCCGCCGACGCCAAGCGCGGCAAGCTCTTCTCCAAGCTCTCGCGCTCGATCATGGTGGCAGCGAAGGAAGGCGGCTCCGATCCGGTGACCAACATCTCCCTCGCGAATGCGATCGAAAAGGCTCGGTCGTACTCGATGCCGAAGGACAACATCGATCGAGCAGTTGCAAAGGGAGCGGGAGAGGGTACGGACGGTGCTATGTTCGAGACCGTCGTCTACGAGGGCTACGGGCCCGAGGGCGTCGCGGTGATCGTCGAGGCGCTGACCGACAACCGCAACCGCACCGCGGCCGACGTGCGACACCTGTTCTCCAAGCACGGGGGCAACCTAGGTGCTACCGGCGCCGTCGCGTGGCAGTTCGAGCGGCGCGGCATCGTCCTCGTGGCCGCCGCCGGCGTGGACGAGGACGAGCTCTTTCTCGCCGTGGCTGACGCGGGTGCCGACGACGTGGAAGAGGACGGGTCCGTCTTCCAGGTCTCGAGCGCGCCCGAGCAGCTGCAGGCCGTGCGCCAGGCGGTGGAGGACGCCGGGTTCACGGTGGAGTCGGCCGAGCTGTCGATGGTGCCGAAGGTGACGGTCGAGATCGGGGACGAGCCGACGGCGAAGAAGGTTGTGCGGCTCATCGAGGGCCTCGAGGACAACGACGACGTGCAAGACGTGTACGCGAACTTCGACATCCCGGAGAGCGTGCTGGAGGCCGTCGCGCTGTAGGGGGTACCCGTGTCGCCCTCGGTGTGACGCGCGCTCGGGGCGAGGGCGAGACAGGTCCGGGCCCTACGCGTTCGTGGACGCAGCGCCGTCCGCGTCGCTCCCTACCCTTCTACCGTGAAGGTTCTCGGCATCGACCCTGGGACGGCTGCGTGCGGCTACGGGATCGTCCTCGAAGGCGGCGGGCGGGTCACGGCGCTCGCGTCCGGGTGCTGGACGACAAGCGCCCGCGAGCGTCCGGAGCTGCGCCTTCGCGTGATCTTCGACGGGGTGCAGGAGCTCATCGCGGCGCACCGGCCGGACGCCGTCGCCATCGAGGAGTCGTACGTGGGAGCCGACGCCCGCATCGCACTCTCCGTCGGTCAGGCCCGCGGCGCCGTCATGGTGGCCGCCGCCAGCGTCGGAGTCGAGTGCAGCGAGTACGCGCCGTCGCGTGTCAAGCAGTCGATCTGCGGGCACGGGCACGCCGACAAGGGGCAGATGCAGCGGATGGTCAAGATGCTGCTGTCGCTCGATGAGATTCCGCCGACCTCGCATGAGGCCGACGCATTGGCCGTCGCGATCTGTCACGCCCTGATCCCCCCGCTCGCCCGGTTGGCATCATGATCTCCCGGCTGCGAGGCGTGCCGGCCGGACGAGGGCTCGACGGTCTCGTGCTGGACGTGAACGGTGTCGGCTACCTCGTCGCCGCCACCCCCGGGGTGATGCGTCGTGCCGACGACGGCGGCGAGATCGTCGTCGAGACGTTCCTTCACGTCCGTGAAGACGCGCTCCAGTTGTACGGCTTCACCGACGCGTCCGAGCGTGAGCTCTTCATCCAGCTCCTCACGGTCAGCGGAATCGGTCCGAAGGTGGCGCTCGCCGTCGTCTCGGGCTCGCCCACGAGCGAGCTTCGCCGCGCGATCGTGCTCGAGGATCACGCCCGCTTCCAGGCGATTCCCGGGATCGGCAAGAAGACCGCGGAGAGGATCGTCCTGGAGCTGAAGGAAAAAGTCACAATTGCTGATGCAATTGTCACTCATGGAGAGGCCGGCAGCTCGAGCGAGCTCGTGGCGCGCGATGCGCTCGTCGAGCTCGGCTACACGGTGCTCGAGGCCGAGCAGCGGCTCGCAAGCATCGATCCCGAGCTGCCGCCCGCCGAGCGCGTGCGGCTGGCGTTGCGGGCAGCGTAGGCTTTCCCCGTGAGCGACCGCATGACGACAGCCCTGCTCGAGCCCGAGGACGAGGAGGTCGAGCGCTCGCTGCGCCCACGCCGGCTGGACGACTTCGTCGGGCAGGAGCGGATCAAGGAGCAGCTCGGGATCGCCCTCGACGCGGCCAAGGCGCGCGGCGAGGCGCTCGACCACGTGCTGCTCGCCGGCCCACCCGGCCTCGGCAAGACGACGCTGGCCCAGATCGTGCGCGAGGAGCTCGGCGTCGGGCTCCGCACGGTCGCCGGGCCCGCGCTCGAGAAGAAGGACATCGCCGCGATCCTCACCGCGATCGAGCCGCGCGACGTGCTCTTCATCGACGAGATCCACCGGCTCAATCGGGCCGCCGAGGAGATCCTCTATCCGGCTCTCGAAGACTTCCGACTCGACATCGTGTTCGGCCAGGGTGCGGCGGCGCGAACGCTCACGATCGACCTGCCGCCGTTCACGCTCGTCGGAGCGACGACGCGGTCCGGCCTCCTGACGACGCCGCTGCGCGACCGGTTCGGCATGACCTTCCGGCTCGGCTACTACGAGCCGGGCCAGCTCGGCACGATCGTGCGCCGCTCGGCGGGGATCCTCGGAGTCGAGATCGAGAACGACGCCGCGGAGGAGATCGCGGGCCGCTCGCGCGGCACGCCGCGCATCGCCAACCGGATCCTCCGACGCGTTCGCGATGTGGCCGAGGTGCGGCACGCCGGAAAGATCACGAACGACATCGCACGCGAGGCACTCGAGTTGCTCGAGGTCGACAGCGTCGGCCTGGAGCGGATCGACCGCGAGCTGCTCGCTGCCGTCGCCGAGAAGTTCGGCGGTGGGCCTGTCGGGCTCTCGACCCTCGCCGTCGCGCTCGGCGAGGAGACCGACACGATCGAGGACGTCTACGAGCCGTTCCTGCTCCAACTTGGCTTCCTGCAAAGGACGCCGCGGGGCCGGATCATCACCGACCTCGGTCGCAAGCACGTCGGAGCCGTACGCGTGGATGGGAGCCTCTTCTAACGCGTTGGCGCGGCTGTCGGCCGCGCTAACGCCTGAACTGGAGCTCGCGCCAGCTGGGCGTCGGCGCGAGCTCGAGCAGCGCGCGTCCGCCCTCGGGCTCCGAGTAGCCGAAGTCGCCGGCTGTCTCGTCGAAGTTGAGCTCGAGCATGCCCTCCTTGACCCGGTGGTCGAGGTACGCCCCGCGGAACACGAGCTTCCGCAGCCAGTAGACGAGAGACTCGCCGTCGTTCAGCGAGAGTCGCTCCCAGTGGCGCTTTACGTAGTGCCCGAGCGGGCTCCGTGGGTCGGCGACGCGGCCGTCGGCGGTGAGTTCGACGAGGTCGAGCACCTCGTCATCGTCGAGGTCGTTGTCGGCGACGAGCTCGAGCTTGACCGCCGCAGCGGTGACCCGCTCGCGAAAGTCGACGACGCCGAACGAGAAGCGGTAGCCGAGGAACTCGAGGACGTAGTCGTCCCCCGAGACGTAGTTCAGCTCTCCCTGGTGCACGAGGAGAAAGCTACCCTCAGTTCGTGAACTGGCGTCTCACGATCCCCATCACGGCGGCAGTCCTCGTGATCTGGCTCGTCGGTGCCGCCGTCACGAAGTTCTCGGTGACGCAGATGGCGTTCCTGGCGCCCGTGGCGGTTGTCGTGGTGGGAGCGCAGATCGGCCTCGTGATGCTCTGGGTCAAGGTGATCCGGCAGTCCAGGCGCGAGCGGCACGCCCGCCGGAACGCCCCCACTACCTTTTGATGTAGTAGTGCGGCGTCTCACAACGATGCTTTTCCGGTGAATCGTTGTGAGACGCCGCACTAGCCTCCGTCCGGGCCGGGACCTATCGTGGCTCCATGGTCGGAAGCTGGAAGGTCGAGCCCGTCTCCGTCGCGGAGGTGCGCGCGCTGAGCTCCTCGCTCGGCATCTCCGAGACGGTCGCGACCGTGCTCGCGCGCCGTGGGCTCGGGGATCCCGAGGCGGCCCGCGAGTTCCTCGATGCGGAAAGCATCAGCCACGACCCACTGCTCCTCGGCGACATGGCGGCCGCCGTCGAGCGGCTGCGTGCGGCTGTCGCTGCCGGCGAGCCGATCTGCGTGCACGGCGACTACGACGTCGACGGGATCTGCTCCACCGCGCTCGCCACTCTCGTCCTGAAGGAGCTCGGCGCGGACGTGCGCTGGCACCTTCCGAGCCGCTTCGAGGAGGGGTACGGCGTCTCCGCCGCGACAATCGAACAACTCGCCGCCGACGGCGTGAAGCTGATCCTCACCGTCGACTGCGGCATCACCGCGGCAGCCGAGGTCGAGCTGGCACGCGGGCTCGGCGTGGACATGATCGTGACCGACCACCACCGGCCGGGAGCCGCGCTCCCGGCGTGTCCGATCGTCGCCACGCGGCCCTCCGCCTATCCGTTTCCCGATCTCTGCGGCACGGGCGTCGTGGCCAAACTTGCCCAGGCGCTTCTCGGGCCCGATCACCCGGCAGTGACCTGTAACGCCGATCTCGTGGCGCTCGCCACGATTGCCGACGTCGTCCCTCTGGTCGACGAGAATCGCGCGCTTGCGACGATCGGGCTGCGCGGACTCTCCCGTACGCAGAAGCCCGGCTTGCGGGCGCTGATGCGGGTGGCCGGCGTCGACGCGGCGACCGTCGACGCAACGGGCGTCGCGTTCAGGCTCGCACCACGGATCAACGCAGCGGGACGGCTGGGACGGCCGGACGTGGCGCTCCACCTCGTGCTCACCGACGACGCGCGCGAGGCCGACCTGCTCGCGAACCAGCTCGAGGATCTCAACCGCGACCGGCAGGCCGTCGAGGAGAAGATCCTCCGCGAGGCGGTGGCGGTCGTCGAGGGATGGCCTGCGGAGCGGCGCAACCGGCGCGCCTACGTCGTCTGGGGCGAGGGCTGGCACGAGGGCGTGATCGGTATCGTCGCCTCCCGGCTCGTCGAGCGCTTCGGCCGACCCGTCGTCCTGATCGCCGGCGAGGGTGAGCACTGGAAAGGATCGGGCCGCTCCGTTCCCAGCTTCGATCTCCATGCAGGGCTGGCGGCGTGCGCGGACCACCTGGAGCGGTTCGGCGGCCACCGTGCGGCCGCCGGCCTGACGATCCACCCCGACCGGCTCGAGTCGTTCGCCATGGCCTTCGCGGCGCATGCCGACTCCGAGCTCGTCGAGGAGGACATGTCGCCGGTGACGAAGATCGATGCGATCGTTCCGGCTTCCGCGCTGACCCTGGAGCTCGCCCGCGAGCTCGAGCAGCTGGCGCCGTTCGGCTTCGGCAATCCGGACGTGACGCTCCTCGTTGCCTCGTGTGAAGCCGTCGCGGCCTCCACGGTCGGCGACGGCAAGCACCTACGCTTCCGCCTGCGCCAGCAGGGACGCGACGCCGGCAGCGCGATCGCCTTCGGCCAGGGCGGACAGCTCGACAGGCTTCGCTCGGAATCGCGCTTCGACGTTGCGTTCCGGCTCAAGCAGAACCTCTGGAACGGAACCGTCTCGCCGCAACTCGTGGTGCGACGGGTCTTCGACACGGCTGAGGCTTACGAGGAGCTACGGATGTGGCTGGCGGGGCAGTGGCGGGCGGGCGAGCCTGCGTGGACGCCCGAGGCCCGCCGGATCTTCGCCGAGTTGGCGATCGACGAGGCGGGCGGCAAGCGGCAGCTGCTCGAGTCGCCGAGCTTCCGGGAGCTGCTGGCGCATGGCGCTCCTCTGACGCTGCCCCAGGCGGCCTGAGGAAATCCGGAATCAGCGCGAGGCGGAGAGGCCGCTCCGCGGCGGCCGCGCCACGGCGCGATCGAGCTCGGCAAGCAGCCGGAGCACCCGGCGGCGTTCGAGATAGCGACGAAGCGCGGTCATGGCCCAGGTCTTTTCGGCATCTGCGGGTCGGTTCCTGTCACCCGAACGGGCACCGTGTAACCCGAAACACCGCAAGTAGACTGAGACCATGGCCGTCGTCGACGCGGAGCGCCACCAGGACGACCTCGTCAGCGAGTTGATCGCGAGCGTCGAGGCCTATAACCCTGGCGTCGACAAGGAGCTGATCCGGCGGGCGTTCGACGAGGCCGAGCGAGCACATCGAGGGCAGGTGCGCCGGTCGGGCGAGCCCTTCATCACCCATCCCCTCGGGGTGGCGCTGATCTGCTCACAACTCCACCTCGATGCGCAGACGATCGCGGCCGCACTCCTGCACGACGTGATCGAGGACACCGACGCCGACCTCGCGGAGCTGCAGGCATCGTTCAGCGAGGAGATCGCGCAGCTCGTGGAGGGTGTCACCAAGCTGACCCGGATCAGCTTCCAGAGCCGCGAGCAGGCAGAGGCCGAGAACTACCGCAAGATGATCGTGGCGATGGCCCAGGACGTGCGAGTGATCCTGATCAAGCTCGCCGATCGGCTGCACAACATGCGCACGATCGAGTATCTCGGCAAGCAGAAGCAGGTGCAGAAGGCGAAGGAGACGCTCGAGGTCTACGCGCCGCTTGCCCACCGCCTCGGCATCCACGCCGTCAAGTGGGAGCTCGAGGACCTCTCATTCCAGATTCTCCACCCCCGCAAGTACGCCGAGATCAAGGCGATGGTCGCCGACCGCCGCGCCGACCGCGAGGCCCAGGTCGAGCTGGCGGCGGAAGAGCTCCAGTCCGATCTCGCGAAGGCAGACATCCCGGCCGACATCTCCGGCCGCGCAAAGCACTTCTACTCGATCTACGACAAGATGGCCAAGAAGGGCCGCGAGTTCAACGAGATCTACGACCTGACGGCGATGCGCGTCCTGATCGAGCGGGGCGGGGACGAGGGAACCCGTGACTGCTATGCCGCGCTCGGGATCATCCACGCCCTTTGGAAGCCGATGCCCGGCCGGTTCAAGGACTTCATCGCGATGCCGAAGCTGAACCGCTACCGCTCGCTCCACACGACCGTGATCGGACCGAACGGGACGCCGCTCGAAATCCAGGTGCGAACGCGCGAGATGCACGAGGAGGCCGAGTTCGGCGTTGCCGCCCACTGGCTCTACAAGCGCGGGCGTGCCGGCAAGGGCGACGACGAGTGGGTCGCGTGGGTGAAGACGCTGATGGACTGGCAAGGCGACGATCACGACGCCGCCGAGTACATGCGCACCCTGCGCACCGACCTCTTCGACGACGAGGTGTACGTCTTCACGCCGAAGGGCGAGGTGAAGACACTCCCGGCTGGTGCCACCCCGATCGACTTCGCCTACGCCGTCCACACCGATGTCGGCCACCGCACCGTCGGCGCCAAGGTGAACGGGCGCATCGTGCCGCTGCACTACAAGGTCAAGAACGGCGACTTCGTCGAGATTCTCACCTCCAAATCGGGCCGCGGGCCGTCCCGCGACTGGATGTCACTCGCCGCCTCCTCGCGCGCCCGCAACAAGATCCGGCAGTGGTTCCAGCGTGAGACAAAGGGCGAGACGGAAGCCAAGGGGCGGGAGGCGCTCGACCAGGCGCTGAAGGCCCAGAATCTGCCGTACAGGAAACTGCAGGGCTCGGCTGTGCTGGCTCAGGTGATCCGCGATCTCGGCTTCAAGAAAGCCGAGGACTTCTACCTCGCCGTTGGCTCGGGCAAGCTCGGCACCGGCCAGGTCGTCAACAAGGTGCTGCAGCGCCTGAAGACCGATCAGGTGGCCGAGGAGCCAGCCGTGACGCTGAAGGCGCCCAAGGCCCGCTCCACCGTCGCCGGCGAGAGCCTCGGGATCGTCGTCCAGGGCGTTGACGACGTTCTGCTTCGGCTCGCCAAGTGCTGTACGCCGGTACCCGGCGACGAGATCCGCGGTTACATCTCACTCGGCCGTGGGATCACGATTCACCGCGCCGACTGCCCGAACGTCAAGGCGCTGATGCGGAACCCGGAGCGGTTCACGCCGGTGGAGTGGGAGGGAAGTGCAAAGACGAGCTTCCGCGTGCAGATCGCCGTCGAGGCGTGGGATCGGGCGCGCCTGCTCGAAGACGTGGGCCGCACCTTCTCCGAGCACGGCGCCAACATCGTCGCGTACGGCGGCACCGTCGAGGACGGGATGGCCAAGAACTGGTACACGGCCGAGCTCGGCGACGTCGACGACCTGCGCACGCTGCTAGCCGGCCTACGTCACCTCGAAGCGGTCTTTGACGCCTATCGCGTGACGCCCGGGTAGGGGGACAGAATCTGCGGTGGGAGAGCGTAACGCAGATTCTGTCCCCCTACCCGGGCCATGCTTTCTGCACGCTTCGCGTGATCCTGAAGGCGCCCGCCCGCGGGCCTCCGGGACCCGCCTGCGCGCTGGAGAAGAGCGATCCAGCAAGGCGGTGTCCGACTTCTGGGATTGTGACGACCGAGTGCGGTCCGATCGCGCGGCCGCCCTCTCGGACGGCCGCGGCGATCTGACCCCTCCCCCTGATCTCTCATATGTGTTCACCCCGATGGGGGATGCAATCCCTCGTTCGAGGGAGCTCTACTCCTCGACCCCTTCGTGCTCGAAGGCACGGATCGCAGCGCGGGCGCTCTCCGGGATCGCGAGCGGCCGGCGCGCGACGGGGTCGATCAGCACGACCGTCTGTGTTCCCGTCACCATCAGCTCGTCGTCGGGCAGTCGCACCGCCGCCACCTGGTAGGTCATGCTCGTCCGTCCGATCCGGCTGACGCGCACGAAGCACTCGACGAGCTCGTCGAACCGGGCCGGCGCGTGGTACTCGACATTGAGAGCCCGCATCACGAACTCGGCTCCCTCGACGCCGACCGAGCCGAGATGTCGGTGGTACTCGGTGCGCGCGTGGTCGAAGTAGGGGAGATAGCGACCGTAGTACACGACGCCTTGCGCATCGGTGTCCGAGAACCAGACCCGGGTGAGGGCCGAGTACTTGAAGGGATGGCGCCTGTCGGTGACCTGCCCGAGCTCGAGGGGGTCGTCCAAGGCTCAGCCCTCGATGAGCGCGACGAGCTCGTCGCGACGCACGACCATCTCGGGCTCGGAGAGCGCCTCGAGATTGAGGCGCAGGAGCGGCTCGGTGTTGGACGGCCGCACGTTGAAGTGCCACGTATCGAAGTCGACCGAGATGCCGTCGAGATGCGTCACCCGCCCTCCCTCGGAGGCATAGCGCTCCTCGATCTCGCGCAACTTCGAGGGAACGTCGGCGACCGGCGTGTTGATTTCGCCGGTGATGAAGTACTGCTCCCGGAACGGCCGCAGGGCCTCCGACAGTTTCTCGCCGCGCATCGAGATCAGCTCGAGCATCAAGAGGAACGGGACGACGCCCGTGTCCGCCTGGGTGAAGTCCCTGAAGTAGTAGTGCGCGGAGACCTCGCCCGCGAAGACGGCCTGCTCCTTGCGCATCCGGTGCTTGATGAATGCATGGCCGACCTGGCTGATCAGCGCAATGCCGCCGGCCGCCTCGATCGTGCGCGGCACGGCCCAGCTGGCGCGTACGTCGTAGAGGACGGTGCCACCGGGGCTCTTGCGCAGCATCACCTCGGAGAGCAGCGCGGTGACGAAATCGCCCGGCACGAACTCTCCCGTGTCGTCCACGAAGAAGCAGCGGTCGGCATCGCCGTCGTAGGCGACGCCGAGGACGGCACCCTCCTCGCGGGTCTTCGCGACGATGAAGGCACGGTTCTCCTCGAGCAGCGGGTTCGGCTCGTGGTTCGGGAACGACCCGTCCGGGTCGAAATGGCAGCGGACGACCTCGATCATCGGGAGCCGCTCCAGGACCGGCGGCAGCATCGCTCCGGCCATTCCGTTCGCAGCATCGACGACGATGCGCATCGGCACGAGCGCGTCGAGATCGATGAAGGAGAGCACCTTCTCGACGAAGCCGGGCCAGACGTCGAGCGGCGTGATCGCGCCTCGTCGGGTCACCGGCCCGAAGCCCGCCTGGGCGCCTGCGCGGACGTCCTCGAGCCCCGAGTCGCCGCCGACCGGCAGCGCGCCGGCGCGGACAACCTTCATCCCCGTGTACTCCCTCGGGTTGTGCGAGGCGGTGACGCAGATGCCGCCGTCCAGACCGAGCTCGCCGACCGCGTAGTAGACCATCTCGGTGCCCACCATCCCGAGGTCGTGCACGTCGGCGCCTCCGTCGGCCGCACCCTCGATCACCGCAGCGGCCATCATCGGCGCCGCAAGACGCATATCCCGGCCGACCGCGATCGAACGCGGCTCGAAGTGCTCGACATAGGCGCGGCCGATCGCGTATGCGCCCCCCTCATCGAGCTCGGAGCCGTAGAGGCCTCGGATGTCGTACGCCTTGAAGACCTTCGGATCGAGCATCATTCCATCGTATTGGAGGTCGCGCGCCGCCGTGGGCGTGATGCCCCGGGGCCCCGGCCGCGCTCAGCGCTTGGTCAGGCTCGCCGAATGGTCAGGCACGTAGGTCATCGTGGAACGATCCGGCCTGACATAGCCCTCGTCCGCCTGGCGCGGCGGTAGCTCCGGGATCGGCGCATCCTGCACCTCGTAGGGGATCATCGAGAGCAGGTGCGCGATGCAGTTGAGCCGCGCGTTGCGCTTCACATCGGCCTCCACCACGTACCAGGGCGCGATGTCGGTGTCGGTGTGTACGAACATCTCGTCCTTCGCCCGCGAGAAGTCGACGTAGCGCTTGCGCGACTCGATATCCATGCCGCTCAGCTTCCAGCGGCGGGTCGGGTCGTTCAAGCGGTCGCGGAAGCGTTTCTCCTGCTCCTCGTCGCTGACCGAGAACCAGTACTTGATCAGGATGATCCCGTCCTCGATCAGCATGTTCTCGAAGCGAGGGCACTGTCGGAGAAAGCGGTGGTGCTCGTCAGGGGTGCAGAAGCCCAACACCTTCTCGACGCCGGCGCGGTTGTACCAGCTGCGGTCGAAGAGGACGATCTCGCCCGGGGCCGGCAGGTGGGCGACGTAGCGCTGGAAGTACCACTGCCCCTGCTCGCGCTCGGTGGGGGCCTGGAGGGCGGCGATCCGGCAGAACCGTGGGTTGAGCCGCTCCTGAATGCGCTTGATTGCTCCGCCCTTGCCGGCTGCGTCACGACCCTCGAAGACGACCGCGACCCGTGCGCCCGTCTCTCGCACCCAGTCGAGCATCAGGGCGAGCTCGATCTGGAGGCGTTGCAGCTCCTGCTCGTAGTGGGCGCGGGTGATTCGGGCGGGGCGGTCATGCCTCGGGGTCACAGAGCGAGGCTATCGCAGCCGCACTCCCAATACACATCAAGCCCGTACGATTGAAGGATCGACGTGAGCCTCGTAATTGCTGTAGGCCTGGCGTTCGCCTTCGCACTGACGAACGGCTTCCACGACGCCTCGAACGCGATCGCCACGCTCGTCGCGACGAAGGCGGCGACGCCGGCGCAGGCGATCGCCCTGGCGGCGGTGTTCAACATGCTCGGCCCGATCCTGATCGGCTCCGCCGTCGCCGCGACGATCGCTGGAATCGTCGACGTGCCTGCCAAAGAGACCGTGGCCGTGATCGGAGCCGGGTTGATCGGCGCGACGAGCTGGAACCTCCTTACCTGGTGGCGTGGCCTGCCGTCGAGCTCCGGGCAGGCGCTCGTCGGGGGTCTCGTCGGCGCCGCGTTCGTGCAGGGCGGCCCAGCGGCCGTCAACTGGGGCGGCTTCGACGGGTGGCACCCGGTCGGTGTGATCGGAACCGTCGTCGCTCTCGCGATCTCGCCCGTGATCGGCGCGGTGGGGGCGTTCGTCGTCCTGCGGCTGCTCAAGCGAGGCCTCCGGCGGGCCAGTTCGCGCGCGCGCAACCCGGTCAACAGGTCACAGTGGGCCGGTGCTGCCGCACTCGCCTTCAGTCATGGATCGAACGACGCCCAGAAGGCCGTCGGCCTGATCGCCGCGCTCCTGCTTGCGGACGGACAGATCGATTCGTTTGCCGTGCCGACGTGGGCGACGGTCGGGTCGGCCGCGATGCTGACGCTCGGCACGGCGCTCGGCGGCTGGAAAATCGTCAGGACGATCGGGCAGAGGATCTACCACATCCGTCCACTCGACGGCTTCTCGAGCCAGGCAACCTCGTCCCTTGTCATCCTCGGCGCGTCGTTCATCGGAGCACCGATCTCGACGACCCACGTCGTCGCATCGTCGATCGTCGGCGTGGGGGCCGGCCGGCGCCGCTGGCATCACGTGCGCTGGACCATCGTTCGTGAGATGGGGGTTGCCTGGCTGACGACAATGCCTGCCTCCGCGCTGATCGGAGCGGTGGCGTTCAACCTCTGGAAGGAGATCGCATGAAGGCGAAGCAGCACTGGTTCCTGCCGGACACGCCCGACGTGCTCGGGATGCTGCGCGTGCAGCTGGCGGTCACGATCCGGGGGATGGATGCGCTCGTCGAATGGGCGCACGGCGACGAGGGAGCCGGCGACCGCGTGCGGTTGCTCGAGCACGAGGCCGACGCTTGCAAGCGCGAGCTCCAGCTCGCGCTCGTGCGGGCCTTCACGACGCCGTACGACGCCGAGGACATCTACTCGCTCGGCCGCGGAGTCGACTGGATTCTCAACCTCTCCAAGGACGCGGTGCGCGAGTCGGAGGTGATGCAATGCCCGCCGGACGTCCATGTCGCCGAGATGGCCGTGCTGCTGCGCGACGGGGTGGTGCGGATCGACGACGCCGTCGGGCATCTCCAGGCGCACCGCGCTGACGCCACCGCTGCGGCGGACGATGCGATCAAGAAGGAACGCGACATCGAGCACGTCTATCGCAAGGCCATGGCCGAGTTACTCGACGTCGACGACCTACGCGAGCTCAATGCCCGGAGGGAGCTCTACCGGCGTTTCTCGCGAATCGGAACCGAGCTCTCCGAGGTCGCCGAGCGGGTCTGGTACGCCGTGATCAAGGAAGCCTGAGGCCTCACCTCTCAGGCTCGCGTGAGGATCGCGCGAATAGCCTGGCTCGAGGCCTCGTCGGGCGCTTCCGAGATCACGGTCGCCGGGCGCTCGAAGCGCTCGAGCGCCTCCCGCAACGGGTCGGCTCGCAGCGTCCCTTCGCCGTAGGGCAGGTGGTGCTTCTCGTTGCGGTTCGCGTAGGCGATGTCGGAGAAGTGGATGTGAAAGGGCACGTCAGGGTCGAGCACGTCGTCCACGGCCTCGAGCGCCTCGGCGAACAGGCTCGCCTCGAGGTAGGCGCCGTCACTCGTCGCGTGCATGTGCGCGAAGTCGAGCACGGGCCGTACCCAGCCGGTCGCGCGCGAGATCTCGACGACGTCGTCGAGCGAGCCGAGGTCGCGCACGCGGCCCATCACCTCGACCCCGAACGGCACCGCGCGCCCTTTCCCCTCCAGCCGGTCACGCAGCATTCCGAGCTGTTCGACGACCGAGGCGATCGCGTCCTCGCGGGGGCGGCCGAGCAGGAAGCCCGGGTGGAAGACGACGACTGTGGCGCCGCACACCGCAGCGATTCCGGCGCTGCGGTCGAGCGCCCCGACCGCGGAGGAGAACTTCCGGCCGCTCGCTTCGAGGTGACCCATGAAGCCGAACAGCGGCGCGTGGACGGACAGCGCCACATTGGCCTCGCACGCTGCGTCGCCGAGCGCCTCGGCCCAGGGATAGTCCATCCAGAAGCCGCCTTCGAAGTCGATCTCGCAGGCGTCATAGCCCCGTTGGAGCAGGATCTCGACGGCCCGGCGCGGGTCGTCGCGGGCCGGAATGCCCGGCAGGCCAACGCGGATTCTCGCCATTTGCGGGAACTCTATGCCGTCCGACGCGGCTCGTACGCTGCAGGCATGGAGCAGCCCACTCGCATCGATCTCCTCGAGCTCGACATCGACCTCCGCCTGGCCGACCTCTGGCGGGAGGCTGCCGACGTGACCGAGTGGAACCTCGAGGTCGTGGCGGCGTTCATGCGCGCCTCGTACGGCAAGGGGTACTGCGACGCCTTCACCGAGGACTCGCCCGGCGCGCTCTGCCACGACCACGGCTACGAGATCCCCGGACGCCAGCAGTCCGTTCGTGCGGCCTGAGCGGCGGTACCAGCTCGATCCTCGGCTCCCCGACGGGTATCCTCTCTGAGTGGCCAGGAAGCGCTCTCCTGCGCGTCTCATCATCGCCCTCTCGATCGCGGCGGTGCTCGCGGTGTTCCTCCTCTACACCTCGATCGCGGGCGGCGGCACGCCTTCCCTGAAGCCGAGCCAACTCGCGGGCCAAACGGGGACGGTATCGCTGGTTGGTCGCGTCGTCGGAAAGCCGACGGGTGATGCGCACGGATCCGGGCTCCGGTTCCGGCTGCGTGACGTCAAGGATCCGCAGGGGATGAAGGTGGCGGTCGTCTACAAGGGGAGCGTGCCCGACCTGTTCGCGTCCGGCCGTGACATCGTCGTCGACGGCGCGCTCGTCAACGGCGTCTTTGTCGCCAAGCCCGACTCGATGGTGACGAAGTGCCCGTCGAAGTACTCGGCCGTCAAACCGGCCTCAGGGTAGTGCACTAATGGCAGAGCTCGGGCGGGCGGCGCTCGTCGTCACCCTCGGTCTGTGCCTGTATGCGACCGCCGTCGGTGCGTACGCCGCGTCGCGGCGTCGACGCCGGCTCGCACTTTCGGCCCGTAACGCTCTCGTCGCGGCGTTCGGCTCCACGCTCGTCGCGGCGGGCGTGTTGGCAGCGGGCTTCCTCCGCAGCGACTTCTCGCTCTCCTACGTCGCGGATCACTCGAACCGAACGCTCGGCGGGGCCTACAAGCTGTCGGCGTTCTGGGGTGGGCAGGAGGGCTCGTTGCTCCTGTGGCTCCTGATCCTGACGGGGTATTCGGCGCTGGCGGTCTGGGTGAATCGGGCCCGCGCCCGCGACCTCGTCGTCTGGGTGACGCCCGTCCTCGGTGGGATCGCCGTCGGCTTCGCGTTCCTGCTCACCTTCGTTGCGAGTCCGTTCGCGGTGCAAGCAGCACCCGCTGACGGGGCCGGCCTCAACCCGAGCCTGCAGAACCCGTACATGATGGCGCACCCGCCGTTCCTCTATCTCGGCTACGTCGGGCTCGCCGTGCCGTTCGCGTTCGCGATGGGCGCGCTGCTCGCGGGACGCACCGACGAGCGCTGGATCGTCGCCACCCGGCGCTGGACACTCATTGCGTGGACCTGTCTCGGGGTCGGCCAGCTGCTCGGGGCGCACTGGGCCTACGTCGAGGTCGGCTGGGGCGGCTACTACGCCTGGGATCCGGTCGAGAACGCCGCTCTGATGCCGTTCCTTGCAGCAACGGCGTTCCTCCACTCGGTGATGATTCAGGAGAAGCGCGGGATGCTGAAGGTGTGGAATGTGGTCCTCGTCTCGCTCGCCTTCTGCCTCTCGATCTTCGGCACGTTCCTGACGCGCTCGGGCGTCGTCAACTCGATTCACTCCTTCTCGCAGAGCGATATCGGCCCCTGGTTCCTCGCCTTCATCGTCGTCGCGGTGACGTTCGCGACCACGCTGATCGTCTGGCGGCTACCGCTCCTTCGCTCGACGACCCGGCTCGAGTCGCTCGTCTCGCGCGAGGCAGTCTTCCTCTACAACAACCTGCTGCTCGTGGCGCTCTGCCTGACAATTCTCTGGGGCGTCGCGTGGCCGATCCTCTCAGAGGCGGTACGGGGAACCTCAGTAGTCGTCGGCCGTCCGTACTACGACTTCTTCCTGCGTATCTTCGGGCTGCCGCTGCTGCTCCTGATGGGCGTGGGGCCTCTGATCGCGTGGCGGCGTGCGTCGTTGCGTGGGCTCGGGCGGACGTTCTTCTGGCCGTTCGCGGTCTCGGTGGCGACGGGGCTCGTGCTGCTCCTGCTCGGCGCCGGCTCGTCGATCCCCGGCTTGATCGCCTACACCTTCGCGGCGTTCGTGCTCGCGGCGATCGGGCTCGAGTTCGTTCGGGGGACGCGCGCCCGGCGGGCGCTCTCGAACGAGTCGTGGCCCATCGCGTTCTCCTCGTTGATCGGCCGCAACCGGCGTCGCTACGGGGGATACATCGTGCACGTCGCGATCGTGCTGCTCGCGATCGGCATCGCCGGCTCGAGTTCATACGACTCCGTCGTCGAGGGCAAGCTCGCTCCGGGCCAGTCGCTTGCCGTGTCCGGCTACCGGGTCACGTTCCAGCGGTTGAGCGAGGCGAACACGCCGCATGCAGCCGAGGTGCGGGCGCATCTCCTCGTCAGTCGCAACGGCAAGGACCTGGGCACGCTCGAGGCCGGGAAGAACTCGTACAAGATCGCGGGGCCGGCACCGCAGGTGTCGTCCGAGGTGGGGATCCGCACGAACTACCTGACCGGCGAGGATCTCTTCGTGATCCCGGAGCAGATCAACGACGACGGCAGCGTCTACTTCAGGATCTTCGTCAAACCGCTCGTCAACCTGATCTGGCTCGCCGGCATCGTCTTCCTCTTCGGCTCGGTGATCGCGCTCTGGCCCGACGCGCGCGAGCAGCGCCGCCTTGCCACGCGCTACGACGAGGCCGGCAGCACCGTTCGCGGTCGATGACCGTTGCGATCGCTCTCGGCGCGGTGCTCGCCGCTCTCTGTGTCGTGCTGGTCGCGTTCCCGTTCCTGCGTGAGCCTGCGCCCGAGACCGACTCGCTGGACGAGCTGACGCCCGAGCGCCGCCGTCGGTTGGCGCTCGCCGAGGAGCGCGACCGGGCCCTCGCCGCGTTGAAGGAGCTGGAGGCCGACCACCGCGCCGGGCGGGTCAACGACGAGGACTACCGGCTCTCGGTCGGGCCGTTGCGACGAGAGGCCGCGGAGGCGCTGCGGGCGCTCGACGCCCCGGCGGCTCGTGATCAAGTGGGTGGCATCGTCTAGCCGGGCAGGGCAGGGACGACGCCTCGCAGGTCGGGCACACGGGTCAGCGGGCGGTGCCACGCCAGAGGCTCATCGTGGTCGCGAGGTCGAGTTGCTCCACTGCGTCGAGGGCCTTGCCCGCCTGCTTGCGTGTGTCCCGGCCGATCGCGCCACGCCACAACCAGCGACGGAGGAGTCGCAGTAAGGGGAGGTGAGCGCCGGTCAGATCAGGCGCCGAGCGGGGGGAGAGATAGAGCTGGAACGTCAGCTTCTTGACGAGCGCCGGGTCGGCGGGCACTCCGGTCTCGCGCTCGAGACGGTAGGCGAGGAACGAGGCGATCGTCTGTACCTCCCGGATTCCCGCCCGGATCGTCAGCGTGGTCGACGCGACGGTGGATGCGACGAGGACCCAGGGCACGCGGGTAAACCGCGCCCCCCGAATGATCGTCCGGACGACGGGGACGGCGAGGACAGCAACGCGCTGAATCCGGTCGGCCAGCTCCTCGGCATCGTCGTCGCCGGCGATGATCGCCTTGCCCTGGCGGGCCGAGGTGACGCGCGCGTCGCTCGCGAGAAGCCGGTCGATGGCGCCGTCGTAAAGCTCGATGAGGGCGCGTACGAGCGCAGGATTCTGAAGGGGAGGGCTCATCCTCGGTCGACGGTAGCGGCCGCCGAGGTGCCGGCGGTCACTTCGGGCAGCGTCGCACCTGCGGCCTCCCGGTGTCACAGCGCTCGCTCCCCTTGCGTGAGGCAAGTGGTTTCGTCGACAAGATCGACGTACCCGCTGCGTGTTGATCGCGATCAACTGACCAAAGCCCGGCCGCCGCACCGCTCAGACACTCGCCTGTGCCGGCGTCCTCACGCCCAAGCATCGCTCCTCTCCACTAGGCAGTTCGCGCAGCGAACTGCCCTACGCGGCGTCCGTCGCCGCAGCCGGCAAGGCCTCGGCCGGTATGTAGTGCAGGTCGGGCAGGGCACGCCAGCGCTCCTCGAGGCCGAGGCCGTAGCCGGCGAAGAGCTCGTCCGGGACGGTGAAGCCGACGTAGCGGAGCTCGAGGCTCTCGACGAGGCGGCGGTAGGGACGGTCGAGCAGCGCCGCCACGGCAATGCTGGCCGGGCCGCGTTGGGCGAGGGTGCGGGTCAGAAACGCGAGCGTGAGGCCGGTATCGACCACGTCCGTCACGAGGATCACGTGGCGGCCCTCGATCGGGCCGTCGAGGTCCTTGAGCAGCCGGACGCCTCCGCGGCCGCCGTCCTCGTAGCCCGCGAGCTCGATCAGGTCGATCGTGTGCATCAGCGGGATCGCGCGGGAGAGGTCGGTGAGGAAGACGGCGCTCGACTTCAGCGGCGCCACGAGTAGGGGCTCGCGGCCGGCGTAGTCGGCGGCGATGGCGTTCCCGAGCTCGCGGACGCGTGCAGCGATCTCCGACGCGGTGAGGTAGACCTCGCCGGCGGGGTCGTGTCCTATGAGGCGAGCTTGAGTCGGTATCTCTGGGCCAGGCGCTCGAGGTCGCGCCGGTAGAAGAGCTTGACGTTGACGTCCGGGTATTGCTCCCGCAGCTCCCGCAGCTTGCGGTTCTTGCGGGTCACGAGGGACTGCTTCATCACCGTGACCTCGATGTAGAGCTTCTGCTCGGGCAGGTAAAAGTCGGGCGTGAAGGCCCGCGTGATCCGGCCCTCGCCGTCGCGCTCGAGAACGAACGACGTTGGCTCGTACTCCCACGGGATCGCGTACCAGTCGAGGATCCTGGCGCACTCCAACTCGATCCGGTTGGCGAACCGCGGTGTCTCCTTGCCGCGATAGGCCTGAAACCGGTGGGATTCCGGCTGCACCTCGGGAACGGTACTCCCGCGCTCGGACAGCCCCCGGTTTGTGGCTCCGCGTCTCGACTGCGCGCCGACGGCGTCGTAGACTGGCTGCATGGAGACCGCTGTAGGCCCGAACGTCCGGATCGCGCACCTCTCCGACCTGCACTGCGGAGGGCCGTACTTCGAGCCGGGCTTGCTCGAGCGGGCGATTGCGGAGATCAACGAGCTGAAGCCCGACATCGTCGTTTGCTCGGGCGACCTGACAACTCTGGGCTTCAAGCACGAGTACCAGGTGGCGCGCCAGTACGTCGACAAGATCGAGTGTGAGGCGCTCGTCGTGATCCCGGGCAATCACGACTCGCGCAACGTCGGGTACGTGCACTTCGAGGAGATGTTCGGCGAGCGAAACTCCGTGCTCCGAAAGAAGGGCGTCGCCATCGTGGCGGTCGATTCGACAGAGCCCGATCTCGACCACGGCCAGATCGGTCGTGGCCGGTACCGGTGGATCGAGGAGGAATTCGCGGCTGAACCGGCTGACCTGCGGATCTTCGTGCTCCACCACCACCTGCTGCCCGTTCCGGGTACGGGGAGGGAACGCAACGTCGTCTACGACGCGGGCGATGTGATCGAGTGCCTGCAGCGTTCCGGAGTCCAGCTCGTCCTCTCGGGTCACAAGCACGTGCCATACGCCTGGCGGCTCGAGAACCTGTTCGTGGTCAACACGGGCACCGTCTCGTCGCTGCGGTTGCGCGGGAACACGCGACCCTGTTACAACGTGATCGAAGTCACCGGCAGCCACGTCGATATCTGGCGTCGTCATCCGTTCCACGGCCAGGAGCGCATCATCCAGTTCTCGACCGACACCTTCGAGTACGAGAAATACACCGGCCGGATCGAGTCCGAGGTGAAGTCGCGCTCGTGAGGGCCGTCGCCGTGGTCGACGGGGAGCACTACGCCCCCGTGGTCCGCGACGCGCTCGCCGAGCTGCCCTACGAGATCGTCGCAGCGGTGCTCGTCGGAGGAACCGAGAAGCTCCGCGGCGGCGAGGACTACGGCGTGCCGCTCGCCGCTTCGCTCGACGCGGCGATCGCCGTGTACGCGCCCGACGTCGTGCTCGACCTCTCCGACGAACCTGTCCTCGGGCCGCCGGCGCGCTTCCGGCTTGCTGCTCGCGCCCTCGCGCTCGGAGTGCCTTACGAGGGCGCCGACTTCCGGCTCGACCCTCCGCGCTTCGAGCCGATCCGCACGCCGTCCGTGGCGGTGATCGGCACCGGCAAGCGCGTCGGCAAGACAGCGGTCACCGCCCACGTGGCCGGGGTGCTCGCGCGCAAGCGTGAGGTCGTCGTCGTGGCGATGGGGAGGGGCGGGCCACCGACGCCCGAGCTCGTCGCGATGCGCCCTGGCGTCGCGGATCTGCTTGCGCGCTCGCGCGCCGGCCGCCACGCCGCGTCCGACCACCTCGAAACGGCGGCCCTGACCGGGCTCGTGACCGTCGGCTGTCGCCGTTGCGGCGGGGGTCTTGCGGGTGCGGTCGGAACCTCCAACGTGCTCGCGGGCGTCCACCTCGCCGAGGAGCTCGACCCCGACCTGCTCGTGCTCGACGGCAGCGGCGCCGCGATCCCACCGATCGCGGCCGATCGGCGGATCCTGGTCGTCGGCGCCCATCAGGATCCTGCGGTCGCCACCGGCTACCTCAACCCCTATCGAGCGCTGCTTGCCGATCTTGTCGTCGTTGCCACGGCCGAGGACGAGGTCGACCATGCGGCCCTTGCGGCCGAGCTGGCGACGCTGACCCGGCCCGGCGTGCCCGTCGTGCGCGCTGTGCTCCGCCCACGTCCGCTCGAGGATCTGCACGGGCGTCGGATCGCGTTCTTCGGCACCGCGCCGAAGTCCCAGCACGCCCGGATCGGGGCGCATCTCGCGGCGGTCTACGGCGCCGAGGTCGTGCACGTCTCCGGGCAGCTCGGCGATCGCGCAGCGCTCGTTGCCGAGCTTGCAAGCCTCGATGCGGAGGTGCTCGTCGTCGAGGTCAAGGCGGCCGCGATCGACGTCGTCGCCGAGGAGGCGGAGCGACGTGGGCTCCACGTCGTCCTCGCCGGCAATGACGTCGTGCCGCTCGACGGCGAGCCGGATCTCGATCTCGAGCTCGAGCGGTTGGCGGACGAGGCGATTGCGGCCGCCGTGGTCAGCGTTTGAGCGAGCGCCGCTACCTGGCGCCGCTTCCGCTCGGCGGCGACGAGGGGCCGCCCTGGTCGAAGGGGCTGATGGCGCGCGCGCTGACGGCGACCGGCCTGACGCCGACGAAGGCGTACGAGCTCGCCCGCCGGGCCGATGCCGACATGACCGAACGGCGCGCCCTCGAGCTCGACCTGGATCGCCTCGCCGAAATCGCAGCCGAGGTGCTCGGCGATCCGCAGGCCGGCCGGACGATGCGCCGCCTGAGACGGCTGCAGGCCCTCCAGCACCTCGAGCTTCCCGTCGTCCTCCTCGTCGGCGGCGCCACCGGCACCGGCAAGTCGACCCTGGCGACGGAGGCAGCGCACCGGCTCGGGATCACGCGGGTCACCTCGACCGACTTCATCCGCCAGACGATGCGCGCGTTCTTCTCGCGCGAGTTCATGCCGTCCGTGCACTACTCGAGCTTCGAAGCAGAGCTCGCGCTCAGCCATGCCGACGAGGATCTCGCAGGGGATGCGGCCCTGCTCGGCTTCCTCGACCAGACGCGCAACGTGCTGGTCGGCGTCGATGCAGCGATCGACCGCTCGCTGACCGAGGGGTGGTCGATGGTGCTCGAGGGTGTCCACCTCGTGCCGGGGATGATCGCCACCGACCGCGCCGACGCGCTCGTCGTGCAGTGCCTGATCGCGATCAGCGAGGAAAACGCCCACCGCAGCCACTTCTGGGTGCGCGATGCGGCCACGGACGGCCTGCGGCCGCTGGAGAAGTACCTCGACGGGATGACCGAGATCCGGATGATCCAGGACACGCTGCTCGAGCGGGCGCGGCGCTTCGACGTGCCGGTGATCGAGAACACAAACCTCGATGACGCGATCGGCCAGATCCTCGATCTCGTGCTGACCGGCGCCGAGCGGCTCGTGCCGGTCTGAGGCTCGTCGCCCCGTAGGAGCGAGACCTATCTCGCCCTCGGCACCGGTACACTCGGCTCCATGGTCACCGCGAACGACGTCGAGGAAGCACTGCACGGGGTCGAGGATCCCGAGCTCGGGATGGACATCGTCGAGATCGGCCTCTTCTACGAGGCGCAGATCGAGGGGCCGAACGTGAAGGTGATCCACTCGCTCACGTCGATGGGCTGCCCGGCCGGGCCGATGATCCAGGAAGGCATCCACGATGCCGTCGCAGCGCTGCCGGGTGTCGAGAACGTCGAGGTCGAGCTGACCTTCGACCCGCCGTGGACGCCCGACCGGATGTCCGACGACGCCAAGTTCATCCTCGGCTTCGGCTAGTCGTCAACCGGACGGTGGCTGGGGCGCCGAGGGCTTTGCGCGGGCCCGGGCCGGCGTATAGGCGCAAATCACGTAGCCGGCGAGCCGCTTCTTCCCGCTCGAGTTGCGGGCCGTGATGACCCAGCCGAGTGCCTTGCCACGGTCATCGACCGCGTTCGTGCCGTTTGCCGGAGCCGAGTTGACGAGGCTGCCGTAGAACTCGTTGCCGACGTAGTCCGTCGTGGTCGTCGAGAGGAAGCCGCCGCCGCCACCGACCGGCACCTGGCCGGCGCTGCACGGGATCAGGAGCTGCTGCTCGCCGACGCTCGTCACGTCCTTCGTGACGCGGTGGATCACGAACGCCGTGCCGGCGGGGATCGTGCCGGGAGCGAGGTCGCCGGCCTTGATCGTCCCGTTCTTGATGTCTGAGCCGGTGACCGCGCCGGAGCTAATCTTCTCTGCCGTGACGGCGTTGGTGCGCAGCTGGGCGGTACCGACGCTGCCGGCCGGCAGGACGGCGGTGCGCACGGCCTCACCGACCCCGGTGAAGCCGAGGGTCGCGACGACGAGCGCGGCGAGTGAGAGGCCGCGAGAGACCGGATCGCGCATCATGATCGGATACGCCGCCGAACCTTCCGATCCTGCGTGCAGTATCGACCCATGCCGCCCGACACCACCGAGTCGTTGAGCGCCGCCGAGTTGGCCCGCCTTGCCGGGGAGCTCGGGCTGGACGTCGTCGGGGCGGCTCCGGCAACGCCCTATCAGGAGACCGAGGGCCACATCGCCGAACGCAGCGAACGCGGCCTGTTCGCCGGGATGAAGTTCACCATGGCGCAGCCTCACGTCTCCTGCCATCCCGAGCTACTCCTCGACGGCGCCGCGCGGACTGTGGTCTCGGCCGCGCTGTGCTATTGGGTCGACGGCCCCGATCCCGGGCCGGGGGAGGGGCGGCTGCCGCGCTACGCCTGGCGCGACCACTACGCGATCCTACGCCGCCGGCTGGACGAGCTCGGACAGCGGCTCGGTGGGGCGTACCGGGTGCTCGTCGACGAGAACCAGCACGTCGACCGCGAGGGCGCACGGCGCGCCGGCATCGGCTTCTACGGCAAGAACACGATGCTGATCACGCGCGAGCACGGGTCGTGGGTCGTGCTCGGCACGCTCGTCACCGACGTCGAGATCGAGGCGACACGGCCACTCGACCTGGATTGCGGGATCTGCCGGATCTGCATCGACGCCTGTCCGACGGGCGCGCTCGACGAGCCGGGGGTGCTCGATGCGAACCGGTGCCTCTCGTTCTGGACGCAGGCTCCGGCCCCCGTGCCCGAGGAGTATCGCGTCGAGCTCGGCGCGAGCGTCTACGGCTGTGACATCTGCCAGGACGTCTGCCCCTGGAATCGTGGCGTCGAGAAGCGGCGGCGCGACGAGCAGTTGCCGGTCGAATCCGTTCCCAACGTGTCCCTCGCCGACTGGCTCACGCGCGACGGCATGGCGTTGATCGAGGAGGTCGACCGCCTCTACGTGCCGAAGAACGATCCACGCTGGCTGCGCCGCAACGCCCTCTACGCGCTGGGAAACGTCGAGGCCGGCGAAGCCCTCGATCTCGACCCGTGGCGACGCAGCGACGACCCCGTCCTCGCCGACGCCGCGAAATGGGCAAGCCAACGGATCGCGGAGCGATCCTCGTGAGCGGCCGGCGGCTGGACGTGCTGGTGCACGAGCTTCGCAGCCCCGTCGCGGCGCTCGCAGCCATCGCCGGTGCGTACGCCACGGCCGATCCCCCCCAGCGACAGCGCCTTCGCGAGCTTGCGGCGGCGGCGGTGGACGGCATCGGGCGGCTGCTCGAGGATGCCGCCGGCTCGTCGATCAGGCTCGCGCCTCTCGATGCGGGGAAGCTCGCGCTGGAGGTGGCGGAGACCGCCGCGCTGGGCGGGGACGGCGTCGTCGCCACGGCGGAGCCGGGCCTGATCGTGCACGGCGACGCTGACCGCCTGCGTCAGGCGCTCAGCAATCTCGTCGAAAACGCCGTTGGTCACACGCCGCCCGGCGGCACGGTTCGGGTCTCGGCGACCGAGGCAGGGGAGACGGTCGTGATCGCCGTCGCAGACGAGGGCGACGGAGTTGCCCCCGCCGATCAGGAGCGAGTGTTCGACGCGGGAGTTCGGCTGACCGTTGCCCGCCCCGGTTCAGGGCTCGGTCTCGCGGTCGTCCGTGAGATCGCGAGAGCGCACGGAGGCGACGTCCTGCTCGAATCCGCCGCCGGCGAGGGCGCGACGTTCAGGCTGGTTCTACCGCGCGCTTCCGTCGCACCGTGACGCCGAGCTCGGCCTGAAGCTCTCGCGCTCGGGCAGCGACACTCGCGCGCATGTCGGCCGGCTCCAGCACCACGGTCTCGCCGGCGTCTGCGAGAACCTCGGAGAGCAGCCACTCGTCGGTCTTGAACGGGAGGTCGGAGACGGCGGCCTTGTCCGTCAACAGCCGGGCGCCGCGCTCGGTCTTCCAGCGGGCGACGGCCGGCGAGTGCCACAGGCGGGCGAGCCGTGGCTCGGTCAGGTAGCGCGGGTCGAAGCCCTCCCGGGGCTCGAACGCCTCGTCGGTGAGTTTGGCCGAGCGCATACGATCGAGGCGGTAGGTGCGCGGGCCGTCGGCCGTGCGATCCCAGGTGTGGACGCGCCAGACGGGTAGCTCGCGCTCGAACGAGTACGGCTCCACCGATCGCGTCGTCGGCTGCTCGTCGCCTTCCTTGAGGTACTCGATCTCGACGATGCGGCGCTTTTCGACCGCGTCGGAGAGGGTGCGCACCAGCTCCTCCTCGGCCTCCGCGACGTTCCCGGCCGGCGCCCGAGGCAGGTCGAACTGGCCGAAGGTGTCCTCGAGCTTCTTCCTCACGCGGGCGAGCGGCGTGTGCGCCTCTGCTGCGATCGTGGGGCCGACGTAGTCGATCGCGAGGCTGATCGCCCGCGCCTCGAGCGGGGTCAGCTTCGGCGGCCGCCGGAAGACGTCGCCGTAGAGCTCCTTGTCGATGCGGACGATGCCCGCCCCCTCGTCGACCTCGGCATAGACCGTGTAGCACCCACCACCGAAGTTGACGAGGTTGAGCAGCGAGAGCGTCTCCTGCAGCTCCTCGCGCGGGATCGAGAACCGCGCCGCCAGCTCGTCAGCGTCGAGCTCGGCATCCCGACCTTCGCCACACGCGCTGAGGACGTGCGCCAGCAGCGCCTGCAGGACGCCGAACCGCTCGGGCTCGATCGCGGCGACCGGCCGATCGGCGCGCTCGGCCGAGGGGTCGATCCGGCGCTCGCGCGCCGGCACCGGACTGTCGCTGCCGTGTCGCTCCCGCAACAGGCCAAGCCCGTCCGCGACGGCCTCGCGCAGCGCCTTGGGCTCGAGCGGGATCGCACGGCCGTTCTGGCGCAGCACCCAGCCCGCGAGCGGCTCGATCCGGGCAAACGAGGTCTCGAAGACGCCGTCATTCAGCACGCCGGCATCCGAGAGCGTTCGGTGAACCCACCAGGCCGTGTCTCCCTGGACGGCGATCCGGGCTTTGCCGACGGCGTGGCCGATCTGCCACGGCCGCGCGACCTTGTGGGCCTCCACGTCGAACTCGGGTGGGAGCCGGAAGTCGCGCTCGCGGCGGGTCGCAAAGCGGATGTCGCTGCGGATCCGTGACACCTTGAACGTGCGGACTGCGTCGCGGTCGAGATCCTGGCCGACGATGTACCAGAGGCCCTCGTCGAGCCGGAGTGCGAACGGGTTCAGCGTGCGCTCGGTGACCTTGTCGCGCTGGGGCGACCAGTAGGCGAACTTGATCGTCCGCTGCTTGGAGATCGCCGACTCGAGCTTGGAGAGCCTGCCGGCGAGCTCGGGCGAGTAGTCGGGGGCGTTGACCCGAACGCGCTCGGCGGTATCCGTACGCGCGTCGGGGAAGCCGGGGCGGCCGAGCGCGAGGTTCTGGAGCGCGAGGCGCAACGGCTCGGCGTACGCGAACTTGCCGTCGAGGTAGAAGAGCGCCGTCTGCAGCGCCGCGAGCTCGTCGTCCTTGAGGTCGAGCCGGTCAAGGAAGTAGTTCTCGGAGCGCAGGGTGTAGAGCTCTTCACCCGTGAACTCGTCGCGCTGGGAGTGGAGCGGGACGCCGAGTCCGGTCAGCTCGGCCCGGTCGGAGTAGAAGCGGCGCGCGAAGGCCTCGTCCGACATCTCGGAGTAGCCCTCGACGTTGCCCTTCACGTCACGCGCGGTCAGCGGCCGGCGCTCGGCCATGAGGAAGGCGACGAGCGAGAGTTGCCGGATGAGCTTGTCGGTGTCGTGCGACATGGGCGGGCTGCGAGCTTATCGCTCGGATTGCGCCAGGGAGCGGCGGTCGGCCGACTGCCTGGCGAAACAGGTGCTGGACAACGACGCTACGCCGCGAGCGATGTGCGCGCTTCGAGATGCTGATGCGACGGGCAGTAGTCGCGGCTCGGCAGCGGTGTCCGCTGGCAGGCCTTGCCCTTGCGGGTCGTCGCCTTGCAGCGGGCGATGCCGCCGTCGAAGGCTCCGGCCTCGATCTGCTGCTCGATGAACGCGATCGCCGCGCCGACTCCTTCGCGCACCGCCCAGGCGACCTGCGCCTGCGCGGTGATCGGGAAGTAGCGCCGGATGTCCTGGAACAGGGCGCGGTCGGGGCGTGCGAAGTACTGCGGGTCTGCCGCGAGGCGCGACATCGTCAACTCGCACTCCTCCAGTACGGCGCGACGCGATTCGAGCCTCGTCTGCTGGTCGGTGTACGGGTCGATCAGGTCCTTGAGCGAGCGATAGATCGCCCGCGAATACTGATACATACAGGTCTGCAGATACGCGACGTGCTCTTCCATCAGACAGGTCTCGCTTCCCGAGGAAAACGCGGTGTATTGGCGGTAAACGGCGGCGGAAAGGCCGTCTCCTGCGCTCAGTCTAGCCGGTTTGCCCGGCTGTTACAAACTCGAATCCAGAAATGCCCGATCTGGCAACATTTTAGGGAACGATGCGCTCGGTACGGGCCCCGTTTTGCACGGCCTTTGCCTCTCGCAACCGGCTCGCAGCCTCGGGCTCGCTGGCATAGACGCCGCTGAACACGACCCAGTATCCCGGGTGCAAGCTCGCAACCTTCGAGGAATCGAGCACGCCGACGTCGCGAAGGCCTCGCTTGCGTGCCTGGTCGGCGCGGGCTACGGCGGCGTCGCGTCCTTCGACCTTCGGGATCGAGATCAGTACGTTCGTCCAGCCGTCCTTTCGATCCGGCCAGGTCGCAAGCGAGACCTCGGCCACTGTCGGCCGGGGAACGGGAGCGCTGCCTCCTGTCGCCGTCACGATCGTCACCGCGGCAGCTGTGTCACGGGTGAGCCCGATCGCAAGCGCCGCCCCTGCAACCGCGACCACGCCGGCGAGCGCGATCGATCCGGCGATCGCGCGTCGATTGGTCGGCGCCGGCCCGAGGCGCCCGCGGCCGGGGAGTCGGAGCCCACACTCGAGGCAATACTCCTGCCCCGCGGCGACCGCTTCGCCGCAGCGCGGGCATTCGCTCACCCGGCAGACTCCACGGCGTCGGCGCCCCCGATCTGGGAGCGACCGCAGCTCGGGCAGAACTTCGCCCCGATCAGCACCGGCGCGCCGCACGCACAGATTGCAGCCCCACGCCGCCGCAGGCCGCGCGCTCCCTGCAGGAGCGCCTCGATTTCGCTTGCTCGGGCCTCGATTGCGACGAGCTCGGCGCACCGCTCCACGACGAGCGTTTCGTTGAAGTGGTCGCGCCGGTACATCTCGAGTGTCAGCCCGCCGAGCTCGCGGAGCCTTTCCTCGCGCAGGAGGAGCAGGGCCCGGCGCTCGCGACGAAGGTCGCTCGCGGAGGCGGTGGCAGGCTTGCCGGAGAAGAGGGCCACGACGGAAGGATAACCCCCAGGCCCGGAGGCCCAGAAGCCTCTAGGTGCCGACCCCGGCGATGTGCACGACCTTGACGTCGAGGTACTCGTCGATCCCGAACGCCCCACCCTCGCGGCCGTAGCCGGACTCCTTGACGCCGCCGAAGGGGGCGTTGGCGGCGCTGATGATGCCCGTGTTGGCGCCGATGATCCCGTACTCGAGCTTCTCCGCAACGCGCAGCAGCCTGGCGTAGTCGCGAGTGTGGAAGTACGCCGAGAGACCGTAGACCGACGCGTTCGAGACGCGGATCGCTTCCTCCTCGGTCTCGAAGCGGGTGATCCCGGCGACGGGACCGAAGGTCTCCTCGGTCGAGATCAGCATCTCCGGGGTGACGCCGTCGAGGACCGTGGGAGCGTAGAACGAGCCACCGGCGTACGCGCCGTCAGTCAGTCGCTCGCCGCCGACGACCAGGCGCGCGCCATGCGCGACGGCATCCCGAACGTGCTCGTCCGCCTTGTCTACTGCGCGGTCGTCGATCAGCGGACCGATCGTGACGCCCTCGCCCGTCCCGTGGCCGACGACCATCTGCGTGACCTTCCCAGCGAGCCGGCGCACGAACTCGTCATAGACGCCGTTCTGCACATAGACCCGGTTGGCGCACACGCAGGTCTGGCCGGCATTTCGGAACTTCGACGCGATCAGACCGTCGACCGCCTGGTCGAGATCGGCATCGTCGAAGATCACGTACGGCGCGTGGCCGCCGAGTTCGAGCGAGAGCCGCTTCACCTGGTCGGCCGAGGCCCGAATCAGATCCTTACCGACCTCGGTCGAGCCGGTGAACGAGATCTTGCGCACCCGTGGGTCGCCGAAGAGCTGTTCCGCGACCATCCCCGCGGAGCGCGAGGTGACCAGGTTCACGACGCCCGCCGGTGCGCCTGCGTCCTCGATCGCCCGCAGGATCAGGGCGGCTGTCAGAGGCGTTGCGCTGGCGGGCTTGACGACGCTCGTGCAGCCGGCCGCCATCGCCGGTCCGAGCTTGCGGGTCATCATCGCGGCAGGAAAGTTCCAGGGGGTAATCGCAGCTGTGACGCCGACCGCCTGGCGCAGCACGAGCACGCGGCTGGTCGGGTTCATCGGCGGCACGACCTGGCCGTAGACGCGCTCGGCCTCTCCGCCGAACCACTCCAGAAAGCTCGCGGCGTAGTCGACCTCACCCGCCGCCTCGGCGAGTGGCTTTCCCTGCTCGGAGGTCATGACGAGCGCGATCGTGTCGCGGCGCTCGCGGATCAGGTCTGCGGCGCGGCGGAGGATGCGCGCGCGCTGAATCGCGGGCGCTGCCTTCCAGCCCTCGAGCGCGCCGGCGGCGGCGCCGATCGCGTGTTGCACGTCGTCCGCGCCGGCGTTCGGCACCGAGCCGACGAGCTCACCCGTCGCTGGATCGGTGACGTCGAAGCGGCCGCCGTCCGCGGCCTCGACCCACTCACCACCGATCAGAAGCTGTTCCTCGACGCCTGTTGCCGCTGTAGCCATCTCGTGTTCTCCCTCTCGATGTCGTTTCCCGACAGGGTAGTGGACTGTCCGCCCCTGTCGTCGCGCCCGGTCTATCGTCAGCGGCATGACGGACGAGTCGTTCCCGGTCGGAGCCTGGGTCACGCTGGCCGCCCTCGAGCAGGATCCGCACCCGCTACTCGCTCGGCTGCGCGAACGCGAGCCGGTCTCGTGGGTACCGGTGCTGCGGGCGTGGCTCGTGACGCGCCGCGATCTCGTGCTCGAGGTGATGCGCGATCCGGGAACCTTCACGGTCAACGACCCGCAGTTCTCGACGGCGCGGGTCGTGGGCCCGAGCATGCTCTCGCTGGACGGTGCCGAGCAGAGGCGCCAGAGAGCTCCGTTCGCGCGGCCGTTCCGTCTGGAGGCTGTCAGAGACCGGTTCACGGAGGTCGTCGAGGGCGAGGTCGACCGACTGCTCGATCTCGTCCAGCCCGCCGGTGCGGCCGACCTACGCGCCCGGCTGGCAGGGCCGCTGTCCGTGAACGTGATGGTGGCAGCCCTGGGGCTCGACGACACCGACCCGGCGGAGGCGCTCGCGTGGTATGCGGCGATCGTCGCAGAGGTGACTGCGATCACCGCGGGCGCAGAGCCGGATGGGAGCGGGAGGGAGGCCTTCGACCGCCTCCGAGAATCCGTCGCCCGGGCGCTCGATCGTGATCGGGCATCGTCTCTCGTCGCCGCAGCGGCGGGTGAAGCAGGCGGGCTGACCCGCGAGCAGGTCGCCTCGAACGCGGCGGTGCTCCTGTTCGGTGGCATCGAGACGACGGAGGCGATGATCTCGAACGCGTTCGTCCACCTCCTTGGCAACGCCGGCGCGCGCGAGCTCGTCGCGGCCGATCCGCGGCTGATTCCAGCTTGCGTTGAAGAGTCGCTCAGGCTCGAGCCGGCTGCTGCTGTCGTCGACCGCTACGCCACCCGCCCGACGACGCTCGGGGGGACGGGGATCGGCCGGGGCGATCTCGTGACGCTCTCTCTGGCTGGAGCAAATCGCGATCCCACCACCTTCCCCGACCCCGATCGGTTCGACATCGAGCGCAGCAACGTCAACCTGCAGGTGGCTTTCGCCCACGGGCCTCATGTTTGCCTCGGCATGCACCTCGCGCGACTCGAGACCCGCATTGCGCTTGCCCGCGCGCTCGACTGCCTCCCCGGGCTCCGGCTCGATCCACGTCATGCGAGCGCGGCGCGGGGGCTCGTGTTCCGTAAGCCGGCCAGCGTTCCCGTGCTGTGGGATTGATACGTTGCACGGGTGACCGATGCGCTGATCATCGACGCAGTTCGCTCGGCGATCGGCCGCCGCAACGGCACGCTCGCTGCCGTTCGCGCGGACGATCTCGCGGCCGAGGTGCTCAACGGCCTGGTCGGCCGGATCGGGATCGACCCCGGCGAGATCGAGGACGTGCAGATGGGTTGCGTTACGCACGTCGGCGAGCAGTCGTTCAACGTCGGCCGGATCGCGACGCTCGTCGCGGGCTGGCCCGAGACAGTGGCCGCGACGACCGTCGATCGTCAGTGTGGCTCGTCGTTGCAGGCTGCCTTCAACGGCGCGGCCGCGATCCAGGCCGGGCACCTCGACGTCGTCGTGGCCGCGGGCGTCGAGTCGATGTCGCGCGTGCCGATGGGATCGAATCTCGGCGCCGAGGGCTGGGCCGTCCTCAACCCCAAGCTCGGCGAGCGCTGGCCGATCGTGCCGCAGGGGATCTCGGCCGAGGAGATCGCAAAGGAGTGGGGCCTCTCGCGTGAAGCGCTCGATGCGTTCTCGCTGGAGTCCAACCGGCGGGCGACCGCCGCGATCAACGCGGGCATCTTCGAGGGCGAGATCGTTCCCGTTGCACTTCCCGACGGGGGATCGTTCTCGGTGGACGAGGCGCCGCGCCACGATACGTCGGCCGAGAAGCTCGCCTCGCTCAAGCCCGCCTTCATCGAGGACGGCGTCGTCACCGCCGGCAACTCGAGCCAGATCGTCGACGGCGCCGCCGCGATGCTCGTCGTCAGCGAGGTGGCCGCCGGCCGGCTCGGGTTGACGCCGCGGGCCCGGTTCGTCTCGTTCGGGATCGCCGGCGTCGATCCGTTCAGGATGCTCCATGGCAATCCCGAGGCGTGCGCCCATGCGCTGCGCCGCGCCGGCCTGGGGTGGGACGACATGGCGGTGATCGAGATCAACGAGGCGTTCGCCTCGGTCGTGCTGCAGACGCTCGCCGACACCGGCCAGCACGAACGTTGGGAGGCCGGCGATGTCAACCCGAACGGCGGCGGCATCTCGCTCGGCCACCCGCTCGGCGCCACGGGCGCCCGCATCACCGCCACTCTGCTCGCCGAGCTCGACCGGCGGCAGGCGCGCTACGGCCTCGCCTGCATGTGCATCGGCCAGGGCCAGGCGATCGCAGCGGTGATCGAGCGGCTCTGAGTCCGTGAGGGCGACACGGGTGTCGCCCCCACATGTGCTCGTCTGTTGCCGTTGCTCGTCTGTTGCCGTAGAGGCGAGACATGTCTCGCCCTCGGTCCTGAGTCACGGCGCTAGGGGGCGACGAGCTGCCTCTCGACCTCGGCGCTGACGCCACGGGCGATCTCGACAAAGGCCCGGGCAGCGGGCGCGCGGTGGCGGTCGCGATGCCAGACGACCGAGATCACCCGATCAGGCACCCGCGGCTCGAGCGCGAGCACCTTCACCCGCTCGTCGCCAGGGCTGACGGCGAGGAGCGGCACGAGAGCGGCGCCAAAGCCGGCAGCGACGAGCCCCTGGATGGTGCCGTTGTCGTCGGTGCGGAATGCGTACTCGACCGGCTGGCCGGCGTCGCGGAGGATCTGCTCCGCTTTCAGGCCACTGGCGCACGCGCTCGATCCGATCAGGGAGAGCCCGTGGAGATCGGAGAGGGAGGCCGATTCGCGTGCCGCCTCCGGATGGTCGGCGGGGAGGAGCAGGACGTAGGGGTCGCTCATCAACGCGAGCGTCTCAAACGGGCCGTCCGGGAGCGGGGCCGAGCAAAACGCTAGGTCGACGCGGCCGCTCTCGATCTCGGCGTACAGCTCGGGGTCGGTCGTCGGCTCGGAGAGACCGAGCTCGATCTTGGGCCAGTCGGCGCGGAAGCGGCGCATCACCTCGGGGAGCACGCGCGCCCCGATCGACTGGTAGGTGCCGACCCTCAGGGCACCCGTCTCGCCGGCGCGGAGAGCCGTCATGTCAGCGCGCGCGGCGGCGAGACGGTTGACGATCGCCTCCGCGTGCCGCAGGAGCAACGAGCCGGCCTCGGTCATCGAGATCGCGCGCGGCCCTCCCGGCCGCTCGATCAGCTTCTCGCCGACGATCCGCTCGAGGGCCGCGATCTGCTGGCTCACCGCCGACTGCGTGTAGCCGAGCTCGGCCGCGGCGCGTCCGAACGAGCCCTGCGTCGCGACCGCCTCGAGTGCTGCGAGATGGCGGATCTCGACGCCGAGCCAGCGATCCGACTGTCTATCAGGTGAGCTAATGGTTGCCATGAATACCTCGACTTGCGCTGATAGTACCCGTTCAGCCAGACTGCATCCATGGAAATCGCAGTGATCCTCTTCATTCTCGTCGTCGCCGTCGGATCGCTCGTCGCAGGCAAGGACTCCCGGATCGTCGAGACGTCCCGTAGGCGCGGGTACCTCGGATGAGCGAGCGACTCCCGGTCGCTCTGGCCCGTCAGGTCGGAGAGCGGGGCGAGATCTCGATCCGCGTCGCTTCGCCGGCCGATGCTCCCGCGATCAGGCGGCTCGCGGCGCTGCTCGATCGGGCGGCCCCCTCCGGAGGCGTGCTCGTGGCCGAGACCGACGGCTCGATCGTCGCGGCCCTCTCGACAACGACCGGAGTTGTCGTGACCGATCCGTTCCGTGCTACCGGCGACCTCGTCGCGCTCCTCCGGCTCCGCTCGAGCCAGCTGCACGACCTCGCTGCCTAGAACTCCTCGCTAGGATCGCCGGCATGTCGGAGACGCGGACGATCGGAGTGGTCGGTCTCGGCGCCATGGGCGCCGGCATCGCGCAGCTCGCGATCGAGGCAGGCTTCGATGTCGTCGGGCGTGAGATGACCGCCGAGTTGGGCGATGCGGCGGCAGCGAGGATCGGCCACTTCCTGACGCGCAAGGTCGAGAAGGGCCAGCTGACGCAGGAGGCCTGCGACGTCGCCGTCGCCCGGCTGACGACCACGACCGGCCTCGAGTCGCTCGCCGACTGCGACCTCGTGATCGAGGCGATCGTCGAGCAACTCGAGCCCAAGCAGGAGCTCTTCGGTGGACTCGACGACATCTGCCGCCCCGATGCGATCTTCGCCACGAACACCTCGGCGCTATCGGTGACCGAGATTGCTGCGGGCTCGCAGAGACCCGAGCGGGTCGTCGGGATGCACTTCTTCAACCCGGCCCCGCTGATGCCCCTCGTCGAGGTAATCCGGGCTGAGCTCAGCTCGGACGAAGCGCTGGAGGTGGCGGCGGAGGTGGGCGTCCGGCTCGGCAAAGAGGTCGTGAGGTGCCACGACACGCCGGGTTTCGTCGTGAACCGGATCCTGATCCCGCTGCTCAACGACTGCATCAGGGTCCTCGACGAGGCGCGCATCACCCCCGAGGCGCTCGACGTCGCGATGAAGGCCGGCGCCGGCTGGCCGATGGGGCCGTGCACGCTCGTCGACCTCGTGGGCATCGACGTACACGTTCATGCGTCCGAGGCGCTGTACGAGAAGCTCCGTGAGCCGCGGATGGCACCGCCGCCGAGGCTCGTCTCGATGAAGAACGCAGGGCTGTACGGCCGTAAGAGCGGCCGCGGCTTTTACACATACGAGTAGCGCCTACTCGTCGGCGCCGATCATGGGCACGCCGAGCCGCCTGGCGACGGCCGGTACCGACGTTCCCTGGACGACGACCGAGAACAGCACGACGACGAAGACGATCCCGTAGATCTTCGACGCGTCGTCGGTGCCGCCGACCACCGCAAGCGAGGCGAGCAGGATCGGGACAGCGCCCTTCAGCCCGGCCCACGTCACGAAGAGCCGCTCCCCTCTCGAGAGACGCGAGGGAAGCAGGAGCGGTGTCACGACGAGTGGGCGAACCACGAATCCGAGCGCGATCGCGAGCACGAGCCCTTGCCACCAGAGCGAGCCGCCGAAGATGTAACCGAGGTCGATCGTCAGTCCGAGCGCGACGAACACGGCAAGCTCGCTGAGATCGGCAAGCGCCGAGAGGAAGCTGCGCACCTCCGCGCGGCCCGGGATGTCGGCGTCTCCGAGCAGGATCCCCGCCACGAACGCAGCGAGGAATCCCGACCCGTGGGAGACAGTGGCGAGTCCGTACACGAGCCCGGCACCGACGAGCACCGTCAGCGGGTAGAGCGAACGGTCGGGTAGCCGAACGCGTCGGAAGAGCTGGTACAGCACGAACCCGGCCGCGGCGCCCTCGGCGAGGCCGATCCCCATCTCGCGCAGGAACTCCCAGGCGACGTCGGCGACGCTTGCGTCGGGAACCGTCGCGAGCTCGATCATCCCGATCATCAATGCGATCCCGACCGGGTCGTTGAAGCCCGACTCACCCTCGAGGATCGTGCCCGAGCGCCCCTCCACCTCCCTGCCGGCGAGGACGGAGAACGTTACCGCCGGATCGGTGGGCGCGACCGCGGCGCCGATCAGCAGCGACACGGTCCAGTCGAACCCGAGCAGGTAGTGCGCGACGGCCGCGAGGAGCGCGAAGGTGCCGAAGGTTCCCACGACGCCGAGGACGGCGATCGGGGCGACGGCGCTGCGGAACTTCGCGAGGCCCATGTTCATCCCGCCGTCGAAGAGGATCACGATCAGGGCAAGGGTTGCTACACGCTGCACGTCCTCGAAGCTCAGAGCATTGGCGAGCGGATCGAAGATCGTCGCGGCGACCGCGGCGACGACGAGCAGCAGCGCGGCGGTCGGGATCCCCAACCTGGAGGCGACCACGCGGACGACGACAGCAATCGACAGCGCGCCCGCGACGAGTAGGATGATCTTCCCGAACTCGAGGATCCCGTCCACCGAGCGATTGTCGCGCAATCGGCGGATCGCCACCCGGAGAGCACGCGAGCAGGTGCTAACAGTTTCCTTACCGGTGTCTCATTGCAGGCACATGCCGTCGACCGATACTCGTTGACGGATGCGCCTCGCCGCTTTGACCCTGCTCGCTCTCACACTGTCCGCCGCTACGGCGGCGGGTGCCTCGCGGTCTGCAGGAGTGGGGTTCCTCTCGATCGAGGACGGCCGCGGTGTCGTGCAGATCACCGGGCGCGGCGGGTTGTCCGGTCGGCTCGCCAAGGGCTCGCTCGAGATCGTGGATCTGACTCCGGCCGACCAGTGGAGCCCGTTCGTCAATGGCATTCCGCGCGGCAGGATCGTATGGCTGAAGGGCCAGGACATCGGCTTCAGGGTCCCCAAGGGCCGCTACCGGATCACCGCTCGCGGTTCGGGAATATCGATCTCGGCAAGTGGTGTCGGACGCGTGATCCTCGACGGGATGCCCGACGCCACCGGCTACGCGGGCACCTATGCCGTGGGCGACGCGATCCCGACTCCGTTGCCTGCCGAGACGACGAAGGTCTCCTTCGGGGCGGCAGAGATCGTCACGCCGTCGTCTCAATCAGTCAAGATCCAGCCATGACCGCCCCCCAGACCGTTCTCATCGTCGAGGACGAGACCGCTATCGCGTCCTTCGTGGCGCTGTATCTGAAGAACGCGGGGTACGGGGTCAAGGCGGTCGGGACCGGCGGTGCTGCGTTGAACGCGATCGCTGCCGAGATGCCGGCGCTGATCATTCTCGATCTCAACCTGCCCGACATGGACGGGATCGAGATTTGTCGGCGGGTGCGCAAGAGCTCGGACGTCCCCATTCTGATGCTGACTGCCCGCGACGAGGACGTGGACAAGATCATCGGCCTCGAGGTGGGAGCGGACGACTACCTCACGAAGCCGTTCAACCCGCGCGAGCTCGTCGCGCGGGTGAAGAGCGTGCTGCGTCGCTCATCGCTCGAGCGACGCCGTGACGAGGGTGACGAGATCCGACACGGAGATCTGCTGATCAACTCAGGCCGGCGCGAGGTGATGGTGGGAGACCGCGAGATCCAGCTCGCCCCGAAAGAGTTCGATCTCCTCTGGGAGCTGCTCGACCACCGCGGGCTCGTGCTGACGCGCGACCAGCTGCTGGAACGGGTCTGGGGCTACACCTTCGCCGGCGACACGCGCACGGTCGACGTGCATGTTCGCCAGATCCGGCGCAAGCTCGAGGACGCTTCGCCGATCGTGACCGTGTGGGGAGTGGGCTACAAGGTCGCCCAGGATCGTACGTCCGCGCCTGCGGCCTAGTCTGTCCGCCATGCTCGGGTCGCTGCGCTTCCGACTGCCGGCACTCTTCCTGCTCGGCATCGTGCTCACAGGCGTCGTTGCCGCCCTGATCTCGCTGCGGCTCTTCCAGACCTACACCCGCGGCCAGTCCGTGCAGGAGCTCAAGCGGGAGGCATCCGGGCTCTCGCAGCTCTATGCCGACGCGGCCCTGCGGGCTGCCGACGAGGGCTCTGGGTCGATCGACTTCGCCGCTTCGAAGCTCGAGCTCGCAACCGGTGATCGGATCTTCTACATCGGCGCCTCGCTGTTCCCGGGACAGGAGTCGGGGCTGAAGCGACTGACGGGGGCGTCGGTGCCCGCCAACGTCCGGGCGCTTCGCGGGCCGGTCACTTTCGAGTTCGCGCCGCCCGGCAGCGGCCGCTCGTACCTCGCGGTCTCGGCGCCCGTGCGCCTCGAGCCGGGCAGCGACCCGCTCGGTGCGATCATCGTTGCGAAACCGCGCACCGAGCTTCGCGACCAGTGGCTCCCGCTCGTTCTCCGGCTTGCCGCCGCGCTCGCGGTCGGGGTCTTCTCCGCAGGTCTGCTCGCCTGGTGGCTGTCGCGGAGGATCACCGGGCCCGTGCTCGCCCTGTCGAGCGCCGCCGACGAGATCGCGACCGGCAACTATGCGGTTCGTGTTCCCACGACGGGCGGCGGCGACGAGATCAGCCATCTCTCGGAGCGCTTCAACGAGATGGCTGCGAGGCTCGCCGCGACCGAGGAGCGCGAGCGGCAGTTCCTGATGTCCGTCTCGCACGAGCTGCGCACACCTCTGACCGCGATCAAGGGACATGTTGACGCGATCCGTGACGGGCTCTTCGACGACCCCGAGCTCGAGCGCGCCTCGCTCGACGTCGTGGCGGGGGAGACGATCAGGCTCGAGCGGCTCGTCGGCGACGTGCTCGACCTCGCCAAGCTCAACGCGCACCGTTTCACCGTTCACGCACAGGAGGTCGACATCGGCGTGCTGGTCGAGCAGGCCCACGCGAGCTTCGGCGAGGAAGCACGGAGGCGGGAGATCGACTTCGAGCTCGACGTCGAAGGGTCTGCGCCGACGATCGTGACCGACGGTGACCGAGTTCTTCAGGTGCTCACGAACCTGCTCGCAAATGCTTTTCGCTGGACGCCCGACGGTGGTACCGTCACGCTCGGGGCCCGTTGTGACGGCCAGCTGGTGAGGATCGATGTGCGCGACACGGGGCCGGGCATCCAGCCGGACGAGCAAGAGCGGATCTTCGTGCCCTTCATCTCGCGCGACAACCACGGCACGGGGCTCGGGTTGCCGATCGCGCGAGAGCTCGCCCAGGCCCTCGGTGGGCGGCTCGAGCTCGAATCCGCGCTGGGTGCGGGCAGCTGCTTCACGCTTTCGCTGCCGGAGCATCGCGTCTGACGGGAGCCCGGATGACAGGCTGAAGCCCGCGCCGTCCGGTGGCGACCGGCTTCAACCGGTCGCCGGGTGTCTACCATCGCGCCGATGGGTGAGCCGGTACGTCTCGCGGACGTGACACCGCTGCCGCAGCGACGCTCGACGTTGTCGGCGGCGATCGTCGCCATGCGCCCGCGACAGTGGGTCAAGAACCTCCTTCTCTTCGCCGGGGTCATCTTCGCGGCTCGGCTCGACGACCCCGTGCGCTGGGTGGAGGCCGTGGCGGCGTTTGTCGCGTACTGCGCGGCCTCGAGCGCCGCCTACCTGGTCAACGACGTCAGGGACGCCGCGGCCGACAGGCTCCATCCGGTGAAGCGCCGCCGCCCGGTCGCTCGGGGGGAGCTGCGGCCGCGGACGGCCGTGACGCTCGCCGGCGTTCTCGCGCTCGGGGCGCTTGTCACGGTTGCGGTACTCGGGCCCGCCTCGGTCGCCTTGCTGCTCGGCTTCGTCGCCCTTCAGGGCGCCTACACGCTCCGGCTCAAGCATCTCGCGATCGTGGACGTGCTCGTGATTTCGGCATTGTTCGTCGTCCGGGCCGCCGCTGGTGCGGTCGCAGTGGACGTGCGGATCTCCCCGTGGCTGCTCGTCTGCACGGGCCTGCTGGCGCTCTTCCTTGCACTCGGCAAGCGGCGGGCCGAGCTGCTGCTCGTCGGTGCCGCTCAGACGCCGGGCCGGCCCGTGCTCGAGGGGTACTCGCTCGCGCTCGTCGACCAGCTGCTGACGGCCGTCGCCGGCTCCACGATCGTCGTCTACACGCTTTACACGGTGACCGCACCCGTCCCGCACCTGCTGCTCGCAACGGTGCCGCTCGTGGTCTACGGGCTCTTTCGCTACCTCCAGCTCGCACACCGCGACGACGCCGGCGAGGAGCCCGAGAACCTGCTGCTCGGCGACGTGCCGATCCTCGTCACCGTCGTCGCCTGGGCGGTGCTCTGCGCGGTGATTCTGTTCGCCGCGTAGGCCCGTGAGGCGCGTCGCGTCAGGAGGCGGCGGCGACGTGATCGGCGAGCGAGACGACGTCGGCGACATCGCCGCGCTCGATCCGCTCGAGGCGCGTGTCGACGCCCTTCCACCCCGACGAGATCAGCTCGACGAGAAGGGTGAGGTCGTCGAGGCGCGCGTTGCGCTCGGCGATCAGGTCCTGCTCGAGCCGCTCGAGACGGTGGATCGCATTGTTGAGCAGGCCCTTGATCTCCGCCAGCTTCCGCGCCACCGGGAGCACCTCGCGCTGCAGGCCCTCCTGCACGGCCTCGCCGACGCGCTCCGGCAACGCGGCCTCGATCGCGAGCGCCGCAGCGCCGAGCGACTCGACCTCCTCGCGGGAGCGTCGCAGAGCGACCTCGAAGCGGCCTTCCTCGTTGCGTCCTTCGCGTGCCTCCGCGATGCGCTGCTTCGCGCGTGCCAGTGCCTGTTCATCCATGGGCGCAAGGCTACTCTGGCCGTCGGATGAGATCGGACGAGCTCGACTACGACCTGCCGCCCGAGCTGATCGCACAGCACCCGGCGACGCGCCGCGACGATTCGCGGCTGCTCGTGTACGACCGTGCTACGCGCGACGTGCGCCATCGCAGCTTCGCCGACCTGCCGGCGGAGCTCGACGGACACCTCGTCGTCGTCAACGACACGAAGGTCGTCCCGGCGCGGATCCACGCGAAGCGCGAGACGGGCGGCGACGCCGAGGTGCTCCTGCTCGAGCCGCTCGGGGGCGGGATCTGGGAGGCGCTCGCCCGTCCTTCCCGCCGCCTCCGCGCCGGTGACCGGCTCGGACCGGTCGAGCTGCTCGAGCCGCTGGGTGAGGGCCGCTGGCGCATCCGTCTCGAGGGGGAGCCCGCCGGCGTGCCGCCGCTGCCGCCCTACATCCACGAGCCGCTCGCCGAGCCGTCCCGCTACCAGACGGTCTATGCCGCTGATCCGGGCTCTGCTGCAGCGCCGACCGCGGGGCTCCACTTCACGCCAGAGCTGCTGGCGGCGCTCGACGTCGAAAAGGTCACGCTGCACGTGGGACTCGACACCTTCCGCCCGCTCGCGGTCGACGAGCTCGAGTCGCACGAGCTCCACGGCGAGCGCTACCGGGTCGCCCCGGCAGCCTGGAGCCGGATCGAGGCCGCCCAGCGGGTCCTCGCCGTCGGCACGACCACGGTGCGCGTGCTCGAGACGATCGCCCACGGAGGCGAGCTCGAGGGCCGCACGTCGCTCTACGTCCTGCCCGGGTTTGTCTTCGAGCGCGTGGACAGCCTGCTCACGAACTTCCACCTGCCACGCTCCACGCTGCTCGCGCTCGTGATGGCCTTCGCGGGCGTCGACACGGTGCGCGATCTCTACCGGCTCGCGATCGAGGAGCGCTACCGTTTCTACTCCTTGGGCGATGCGATGCTGATCCTGTGACCTGCTTCACGCTCGCGGCCTCGGACGGCGCCGCCCGCGCCGGCACGGTTCACACCGCGCACGGCGACATCCCCACACCGGCCTTCATGCCCGTCGGCACCAAGGCAACTGTCAAGACCCTCCATCCCGCCGAGGTGCGGGCGATGGGTGCCGCGGTGATCCTCGGCAACACCTACCACCTCCACTTCCGACCCGGCGAGGACGTGATCGAGGAGCTCGGCGGCTTGCACGCCTTCTCGGGCTGGAGCGGTCCCATCCTGACCGACTCGGGTGGCTTCCAGGTCTTCTCGTTGCGCGACACGTTGCTCGCGGTGGACGACGACGGCGTCACCTTCCGTTCCGTCTACGACGGAACGCCGGAGCGATTCACGCCGGAATCGGTGGCCGGGATCCAGCGCCGGCTCGGCTCCGACATCGCGATGTGCCTCGACATCTGCCCACCGGCCGACGCGTCGCGCGCCGAGCACGAGGAGGCGGTGCGACGCACCCGCCTCTGGGCCGAGCGGCAGATCGACGCACCCCGCGCCGAAGGCCAACTCCGCTTCGGCATCGCGCAAGGGGGCATCGATCCCGAGTTGCGGCGTCGCTCGATCGAGGAGATCGTCGCGCTCGGGTTTGACGGGAATGCGCTCGGCGGCCTTGCCGTGGGCGAGAGCCGTGCCGAGATGCTCGAGACGGTCGCGTGGGCCGCGCCGCTCCTGCCGGCCGATCGGCCTCGCTACTTCATGGGCCTCGGCGACATCGAGGGGATCCTCGGCGTGATCGCGGGCGGGATCGACATGTTCGACTGCGTGCTCCCGACCCGCAACGCCCGGACGGGCACCGCTCTCACCTTCAGCGGCAGGATGAACATGCGCAACGCCCGCTATGCCCGCGATCCGCGGCCGCTCGAGGAAGGCTGTGTCTGCCCTGCCTGCACGGGTTTCTCGCGCGGATTCATCCGCCATCTGATCAACCAGGAGGAGATCCTCGGGCTGCGGCTCCTCTCTCTGCATAATCTATGGCTCGTTCACCGACTCACCGCAGGCGCGCGCGACGCGATCCAGCGCGGAGCGTTCGACCTATTCCGGACGGAGGCGCTCTCGCGGCTCGCCGGCGGACAACAGGAGGATTCGTGCCCGGACTACTGATCATTGGTGCTCTGTTCGTGCTGCTCTACGTGGTCATGATTCGACCACAGCGCGCAAAGGCGCAGGCTGCCCAGCGGATGCTCGGTTCGGTGGCGCCGGGGGACGAGGTGCTCACCGTCGGCGGCATCTACGGCATCGTCCAGGAGATCGAGCCCGACGAGGACGGCGGAGACCTGGTCGTCGAGATTGCCGATGGGATCCACGTCCGGGTTGCCCGGAAGGCGGTCGCCGCCGTTATCAAGCCCGAGGACGAAGATGCCGACGCTGAAGATGACGATGTCGTCGACGGCGAGGCGGAAGAGGCACAGGACGCGGCCGAGCTGCCCGCAGGGGAAGAAGAGGTTAACGGCGAACAAGAATCTGTAAATCCGGAGGCCGCACAGGACGCAGCGCCCCCCGGCCGCAGCTAGCCTTCCCGCCGCATCACATGACCCGTCGCTCAGCCATCGTCGTCGTTGCCCTGGTCGTTGCCGCTCTCGTCGGCGTCGGCCTGATGGCCGTGCCCGCGTCTCCGCTCCATCGCAAGGCGACTCTCGGCCTCGACCTGCAGGGCGGCCTCGAGATCACCAAGCAGGCGGTGCCGCCGAAGGGTCGCAAGCTGACGAAGGAAGACCTGAGCCGCTCGGTCGCGATCATGCGTGACCGCGTCGACCGGCTCGGCGTCTCCGAGCCCGAGATCCGCACGCAGGGCAAGGATCAGATCACGATCCAGCTTCCGGGCGTCAAGGACCCCGCGGCGGCTGCGAAGATCATCGGCAAGACGGCGCAGCTCGAGCTCTACGACCTCGAGGTGAACCTGGCGCCGCCGTCGATCGATGCGAGCAGGTTCCCCGTGGCGAAGAATTCCGTCTACGACCTGCTCGCCGGCCAGCAGGCGCTCGTGGCGAACGGCAAGTCGGAGCAGTACTGGCTGTTCAACAAGCAGAAGAAGCTCGTCGCCGGTCCGGTTGCGACGAAGGCGGCCGCGCTCGCCAAGTTCAGCGGCAAGGTTCCGGACGGGTACAAGCTGTTCGCCGTGCCGCCGGGCACGGTCGTCGTCTCGTGCGGCATCGGCGAGGTCGTCTGCCCCGGCGTCAACACGTCGAACCCGACGTCGAACTCGTACTACCTCTTCAAGAACTCGCCGCCCGAAGTGCCCGAGATGACAGGCTCCGATCTCAAGCTCTCGGGCACGCGCCAGGACTTCGACACGAACACGCAGGAGCCGATCGTGACGATGCAGTTCACGAAGAAGGGCGCCAAGAAGTTCGCCGAGATCACCCGGCTCGAGGCGCAGCGCGGCAAGCTGCTCTCGAACACGATCGGCGGCGGCCAGCAGATCAACCAGCACTTCGCGATCGTGCTCGACCGGGAGATCAAGTCGTTCCCGTCGATCGACTGGAAGACCTACCCCGGCGGCATCTCGGGGTCGAACGGCGCCCAGATCACCGGGATCGGCAACATCCAGGAGGCCAAGGACCTCGCGCTCGTCCTCCAGACCGGCGCCCTGCCAGTCAACTTCGTCACCCTCGACCAGACGGCGATCTCGGCCACGCTGGGCAAGGACTCGCTGAACGAGGCCAAGAAGGCGGCGCTCGTCGGCCTGCTCCTGGTGGCGCTTTTCCTGCTCGTCTTCTACCGCTTCCTCGGTCTCATCGCCGTGCTCGGGCTCGGCATCTACGCCGCCTTCCTCTACGCCGCGATCCTCCTCTTCCACGTCACCCTGACGCTGCCGGGCTTCGCCGGTCTCGTGTTGACGCTGGGGGTGGCCGCCGACGCGAACGTCGTCATCTTCGAACGCATCAAGGAAGAGGCGCGGGCCGGCCGTAGCATCAAGGCGGCGATCCAGACCGGCTACACCAAGGGCTTCGCCACGATCGTCGACGCCAACGTGGTCACCGCGATCACGGCACTCGTCCTCTTCGGTGTCGCCACCTCGTCGGTGCGCGGCTTCGCGCTGATGCTGCTGATCGGTACCGCGATCTCGATGCTGACGGCCGTGCTCGCGACCCGCGCGTTCCTCTCTCTGCTCTCCGGGTGGAAGCTCATGAGCAACCCGAAGGTGATCGGCACCTCGGGTGGCGGCATCAGGCCGTGGCTCAAGATCGACTTCATCGGGCGCCGCAAGCTGTGGTTCGCGCTCTCCGCCACCGTGATCGCCGTCTCGATCCTCGCCCTCGGGGTTCGCGGGCTCAACCTCGGGATCGACTTCAAGGGCGGCACGCAGATCGCCTTTACGACGCCCGCTCCCACGTCGATCGAGAAGGTCAGGCTCCAGGCGGCCCGGGTTGGTCAGGCGAACGCCGTCATCCAGGGCCGGGGCCCGTCGACGAACGGGGCGTACAAGAGCTTCCAGATCCGCACCAAGTCGCTCACGACCGACGAGGCGGTCAAGCTCCAGGCCGATCTCACGAAATCGGTCGACGCCGGGGCGTTCGGGGTCAAGAACGTGTCGGCCAGCTTCGGTCGCCAGATCGCGAGTTCGGCGATCCTCGCGATCATCGTGTCGCTGCTCCTGATCGTCGGCTACATCTCGATTCGGTTCCAGTGGCAGTTCGCCGTCCCCGCGATCGTGGCACTGATCCACGACGTGCTGATCACGGTCGGGATCTATGCCCTGCTCGGCCGGGAGGTGACGACCGCGACGGTCGCGGCTGTGCTGACCGTTCTCGGGTACTCGATCTACGACACGATCATCATCTTCGACCGGATCAGGGAGAACATCCCACTGATGAAGCGCGGCTCGTTCCGGCAGATCACGAACGTCTCGCTGTGGGAAACGATCCCCCGGTCGCTTGCGACGACCTTCATCACGCTATTGCCGATCGTCTCGCTGCTGATCTTCGGCGGTGCGACGCTGAACGACTTCGCCTTCGCCCTGCTGATCGGGATTGCGTCGGGTGCCTACTCCTCGATCTTCGTCGCGGCACCGCTGCTCGACTGGATCAAGGAGCGCGAGCCCGAGTTCGCGCGCCGCAAGCACGAGGAGGCTGGTGAGGTCGTGTCGGTCGGAGGCGCGCTCGTCGTCGATGCGCCCACTCCGACGCTCGTCGCCGAGGCAGACGCACTCCTGGCGCCGGAACCTGCGACAGCGGGCGGGCCGCCGGCTGACCCCGGGAGCTCCGCGGGTCGCGACCGCCGCCGCGCACGCCGGACGAACCGTCCGCACGGCCGCAACCGCTAGCCTCTCGAGGCTCGGCCTGCGTACACTGCGGGCATGGACGGAAACGGCACCGCGCAGCCTCATTCGCTGGAGCAGCTCCTGCTCGCCGGGCTCGGCTGGTTCTCGCTCACGGCCCAGGCGGCCGACGACCTCGCGGACGACCTCGCCCGGCGCGTCGGCGTCGAGCGCGACGAGATGCGCGGAGCGGTGCGCGACACCATTGCAGGCTGGCGGGCCGAGGTCGAGAAGGTGGGCACCGTGCCCTCGGACGCGGCCGACAAGGCACTGCAGCGCCTTGGCCTCGCCCGGCGTGAGGAGACCGAAGACCTGATGTTGCGCGTGGCTCAGCTCGAGCTGAGGGTGCGCCTGCTCGAAAAGGACGCGTAGCCCGGACGACAGACCGAAGGCTGTCGCCTGCCGCCGACGGCGAACCTGCTCTAGCCGCGGGCGCCCACCGCAGCCACAATGAGACCGTGACACCGACGCGCCCGCAACGCAGGATCGGCCGGCTCTCCGAGATCGGGCGTGTCGCGACACGCCACGGCTTCGGGTATCTGATCGATCGGCGACGCTCGAACGACGACACGAACCTCGCAGACCGGGGCCGGCGCCTGCGCGAGATGCTCGACGAGCTCGGCCCGACGTTCGTCAAGTTCGGCCAGCTCCTCTCGACCCGCCCGGACGTGATGCCGCCGGACGTCATCGCCGAGCTGAGAGGGCTACAGGACGATGTATCCCCGTTCGCGTTCGCAGACGTGCGCCGCGTGATCGAGGAGGAACTCGGGCTCACGATCGAGCGCGCGTTCCTGAGCTTCGACGAGACGCCGATCGCCGCTGCATCGATCGGGCAGGTGCACCTTGCGATGCTGCCGACAGGAGCCGCGGTCGTCGTCAAGGTGCAGCGGCCCGACGCACCGCGGCAGGTCGAGTCCGACCTGCAGCTGATGAAGTCCGCCGCGCGCGTCGTCCGTGAGCGCGTCCACTCGCTCGACTTCATCGACACCGAGGCGCTCGTGGACGAGTTCGGTCGCTCGATCCGGCAGGAACTCGACTACCAGCACGAGGCACGCAACGCCGAGACGTTCAGGCGCAACTTCGGCGACTCCACCGAGGTGGCGGTGCCGAAGGTGATCTGGCGCTACTCGTCGGGGCGGGTGCTGACGCTCGAGTTCCTCGAGGGGACGCAGTTCGCCGATCTCGACCTGAGTGAACGCTCGCCCGAGGAGCGGCGTGAGCTCGCCTACAGGATGACCGACGCCTGGATGACGATGATCTTCCGCCACGGTTTTTTCCACGGCGACCCGCATCCGGCCAACATTCTCCTGCTCGACGACGGGCGCATCGGCCTCGTCGACTTCGGCCTCGCCGGCCGGCTGACCGACGACGACATGACGAAGCTGACGCGGCTCTTCATCGACGCAGCGACCGAGAACACCGACGCGATCCCCCGGCGCCTCGCCGAGCTCGGCCTGCGCTATCCGAAGGAGCGTGAAGACGAGCTGCGGGGAGCGATCGAGGAGATGTTCTACCGCTACTACGGTTCCAGCCTCTCGAACATCGACCCGCTCGAGGTGATGCGCGAGGCGCTCGACCTGATCTACTCGCTCAACCTGCGGCTGCCGACCCGGTTCGTGATCCTCGACAAGACGATCGCGACGCTCGGCTCGGTCGGGATCGAGCTCTACCCGGACTTCAACGTCTTCGAGGTAGCGAAGCCCTACGCGCGCCGGCTGATGACCGAGCGGTTCTCTCCCAGGCAGGTGTCGCTACGCGCGCAGGCAGAGGTGCGCGAGCTGGCAGGCGTCGCGCGCGATCTGCCCTACCAGGTGCGCGACGTGATGGAGCAGGCGCGGACGGGGCAGTTCGAGGTCCAGATCCGCAACCCCGGCTTCGACGAGCTCGACAAGCACATCGACCACGCCGTGAACCGGATCGCAGTCGCTCTGATCGTGCTCGGCGGCCTCGTCGGCTCGGCGATCGTCGGCGTCCTCGCCCGCAACGGCCCCCACGTGGCCGGGCTGCACCTGCTCTCGTTCGTCGGCTTCATCCTCTCGGGTGCGTTCGCCGTGTGGCTCGTCTGGGGGATCGCGCGGTCGGGACGGCTGTAGGGCGCGGTCAGGAGAGCCGGCCGGCAGCGCGTAACAGCTCGAGCACGGGCTCGTGCGGCAGGGCCCGGAACACGCTGCCGTCCCGGCCGGTCATGTCCGTCGCGGCCCAGAGCGCGTTCACCACCGCCTCCTCGGTTGCCTCCACGCATGCCTGGAAGAGGCCGTCGAGAGGGACGCCGGGCTGCTCGACCGGGGCCGTCGAGAGTGTGAGGAAGATCTCGCCGCTGCCGTGGTGGGCCATGGAGCCGGTACGCGCCAGGCCGAGCCCGCAGCGGCGCGCGAGCCGACCGAGAGCGGCGGTGCCGAGCGGGGCGTCGGTGAGGACGACCGCGATGCAACTGCCCGCCGGCTGGCGCGGCTCGGTGGCTGCGACGAGCTCCGGAGTGAGTGGAACACCGTCGATCCGCAGGTCGGCGGCCGACCCGAAGTTGGCGAGCACGAGCACGCCGAGGGTTGCTCCGGTGTCCGGATCGAAGCGGCTCGCGGTACCGATCCCGCCCTTCCAGTCGAACAGTGTCATACCGGTTCCCGCGCCCACGCACCCCTCCGGGATCGGCCCCGCCGCCGCAGCCGCCACGGCGCGGCCGGCGTCTGCGGCCTGGATCTGGACGGTCCTCGCATCGTTGAGACAGCTGTCGTCGCACTCACCGACGACCGGGATCACGACCCCGCCGACCCCGACCGTGGGGTCGACTGCGACCGCGGCGTCGACGGCGCCGTCGTAGACGCGGCCGACGGCCATCGTCGAGGTGAGGTAGACCGGCGTCTCGATCAGACCCCATTCGGAGACCTGCAGATAGCCCGTCAGCTCGCCGGCACCGTTCAGGACGGCCGCACCCGCGCGCACGGGCGACGTGCGCGAGACGTTGCCCGGCAGGATCGCGGTCACGCCGGTACGCGCGATGCCGCGCCCGGCCGGTGGGTCCGGCTCGTCGCGGATCACCGTCACGTGGCCGACGCGGACGCCCGCGACGTCGGTGATCGCGTTGGACGGCCCCGGTTGCATCAGCCCGATCCGGATGCCGTGATCTCGGGGACGTGCCATCGCACGAGTGTAATCTCGCGCGGTGCCTCTCTCGCTCCCGCTCGTCTGGTCGGACGCCCACCGGTTCCACGAGCCGGGCGCGCAGATCTGGGTGGGCGTCCGTACCGAGGCCGACGAGGTAGGAGCGAGGGTCGAGACGATCCGCGAGACGCTCGTCGCCGCCGGAGCTCCGGTGGTGACGGCCGAGGCCCACGACGATGCCTGCCTGGAGGCGGTGCACGACGCCGCGCTGCTGCACTTCCTCGGAACCGCCGCCGCCGAGTGGGAGGCGGCCGGGTTGCCCGAGGATCCCGGCCAGGACCTCGTCGTCCCCTACATCTTCCCGCACCCGGGATTGCTGGGCGGGCTCGAGCCCATGCTCCCGGCGGCGACGTGGGCCCGCACGGGCGCGTTCTGCTTCGACACGATGACGCCGATCGGGCCGGGCACCTGGGAGGCGGCGCGTGGCGCTGCGGAGGCCGCCCTGACGGCTGCCGATCTCGTCTCGGCCGGTGCCCGCGCCGCCTACGCCTGCTGCCGCCCGCCCGGCCACCACGTGACCCGGAGTGCGTACGGAGGCTCCTGCTATCTCAACAACGCCGCGATCGCGGCGCAGCGCCTACGCGGACTGGGAGCGGGCCGCGTGGGGGTCGTCGACATCGACGCGCACCACGGCAACGGAGCCCAGTCGATCTTCTGGGAGCGCGACGACATCTTCACCGGCTCGGTGCACGTCGATCCGGCGACGGGTTGGTTTCCGCACTTTCTCGGTGGCGAGGAGGAGCGAGGTGCCGGAGCGGGGAGGGGCGCGAACCGCAACCTGCCGCTGCCGCCCGGCACCGGCGACGCCGATTGGGTGCGCGCGGTGGCGGAGGTGACGCAGACGGCGCGCAGCCACGGTGTCGAGGCGCTCGTGCTCGCGCTCGGCGTCGATGCCGCACGGGGCGACCCGGAGAGCCCGCTCGAGGTGACCGAGCGGGGATATCGCGAGGCAGGGAAGATCGTCGGATCTCACGGGCTGCCCGTGGTCGTTGTGCAGGAGGGCGGCTACGATCTCGCCTCGATCGGTGGGCTCGTGCTCGCGACGCTCGAGGGACTGGAGGAGGGGATGGGTGCCTGAACCGCTGGAGATCTGGCTCGGCAAGGACGAGATCGAGGGCGTCCCCTCCCAGCCGCGCAAGGATCTGAAGCCGCCGCCGACCTGGCGCCTCGAGGCCGTCGCCGCCACCGAGCGGCCGCGCTCCCTCACGCTCGGAGCCGATGGGCGCACCGCCGCCTTCATCCAGGACCGGGACACCTCCGACGTGTGGCTGCTCGATCTCGACGGCGGCGTCCCGCAGCGCCTGACGACGGGGCGCGACCCGATGCCCTACTGGGAGGACACCGAGCCGCGGATCTCGCCGGACGGTTCTCAGGTTGCGTATGCCGACCAGGGGCACGTCTGGCTCGTCCCGGCGGCGGGAGGCCCACCGCGCAAGCTCGCGGAAGCAGGGAGCCCCGTCTGGCTGGGCAACGACCGGCTCGTCGTCTCCGTGGAGCGCGAGGACGTGTCGCGGCTCGCGGTGGTCGACGCAAACGATGCGTGGCCCCGACCACTTTGTGGCTCAGAGCCACAAGGTCAGGGCGGCCTGGAACGCTACGGGGACGAGTGGGCCGCCGTGGTGTCGCCGGACGGGACCAGGGTCGCTTTCGTGTTCACCCCGCGACACGATCTCCTCCGCAGCGAGATCCGGCTTGCCGATCTCGCGACCGGTGCGACGGTTGCCCTGACCGGCGCGGACCGGCTGGCCGACACGTGGCCCGCGTGGTCGCCGGACGGCAGCACGATCGCGTTCAGCTCGGAGCGCTCCGGCTGGTACGAGCTGCACCTGATCGGCGCCGACGGGTCGGGCGAGCGCCAACTCACGACCGCGCAGGCCGACATCAGCGGCCACGCCTGGCATCCCGACGGAAGCCGGCTCGTCGCGATCCGCTGCCGGCGCAACCGTTTCGATCTCGTCGTCGTCGACGCGGCGACCGGAGACGTCTCCGGCGTCGCCGAGGGCGGGTCTTGGGGGGCGCCCCAATGGACCGCGGACGGTGCGATCGCCGCGACCTACGAGGACGCCGCCTCGGCGGCGGAGATCCGGATCGTGCGCGAGGGCGAAGCACCCCGCACGCTCCATGCCCCGGCGCCGCTCGCGATCCGCGCAGCGCCGCACGTGCGACCGGTCGACGTCACGTTCGCGTCGTTCGACGGGCTCGAGATCGCGGCGTTTCTCTTCAGGCCGGAGGGAGCGACCGCGGAGCGTCCGGCGCCTGCGGTCGTCTACCCGCACGGTGGGCCGACGAGCTACTACGGCGACGAGTGGGACGGCCACGCGCAGTACTTCCTCGACAAAGGCTATGCGTGGCTCGCGATCAACTTCCGCGGCTCGACCGGGTACGGACGCGACTTCGAGCGTCTCAACCACGGTGACTGGGGCGTGGGTGACACGAAGGACTGCCTTGCCGCTGCCGACTACTTGCGCACGCTCGACTGGGTCGACGGCGACAAGCTCGGCATCTTCGGCTCGAGCTATGGCTCCTACATGTCGCTGCTCGCGGCCACCGACGACCCGGAGCACCGGTATCGCTGTGCTGTGGCGAAGTACGGCGACTGCGACATCCTCACCTCGTGGGCGCAGGGCGACCGCGAGGGCGTCCAGGACATGGGGCGGATGATGGTGCACCCCGAGCACGACCGGGCCGCCTATCTCGCCGGTTCGCCCGTGCACCGGCTCGAGAGCCTCCAGGTGCCGCTGCTCATCGCCCACGGGGAGCTCGATATTCGCGTCAGCCCGAAGCAGTCCGAGGAGCTCGTGCAGGAGCTGCGCCGGATCGGCGACAAGACCTTCGAGTACGTCACCTATCCCACCGAGGGCCACGGGCTGCTCCGGGTCGGGCCGCAGCTTCACTTCTACCGAAGACTGGAACGATTCCTCGACTGGTACCTGATGTAGGACTGCAGCGGACGTCGCACATCCAAGGTCGTGTTAGGAGATAGTTGGGCGTGACAACCAACAGCACCATTGCAACGTCTTCACGAACGGGCATTCGATCCTCGGACCCACTCACGAAGGAGCGGTACGGATGAGAACTCGCAACGTCGTTGGAACGATCGCTGCGTTCGCTGTGCTGACGGCGGTTGTGGCCGTTCTCGTCGGCACCGGCACCGCGGGTGCACGCACCGCGAAGAAGGAGAGCACGGGGTCGGCGTCTTCGAGCGGCGTTCTGCGGATTGGCACCGTCAACTACATCGACTCGCTCAACCCGTTCAACTACATCGAGTCACAGGCGTACAACTCGATGATGATGATCTACCCGCAGCTCGTGCAGTACAGCCCCGGCTACAAGTTCCAGGGCGACTGGGCCAGCTCGTGGAAGGTCTCGGCGAAGGGCAAGAACTGGACGTTCAAGCTGCGCCCGAACACGACATGGTCGGACGGCCAGCCGATGACGGCGGCGGACGCTGCCTGGACGATCAACACAACGGTCAAGTACAAGAATGACGCCACCGCGGTCGTCGCCGCGTCGCTGGCGCACGTCAAGAAGGCCATCGCCGTCAACCCGACGACGCTCGTGATCCAGTACGAGGCGCCCGTCGGCAACGTCCTCGCGCAGCTCGAGCAGCTCTTCATCCTGCCGCAACACGTCTGGCAGAAGTACGTAGGGACGAACGGGAAGGGCCTGAAGACGTTCCATCCCGAGCTGCACCTACCGATCGTCAGCGGCGGCGCGTACACGATCGAGCAGTACGAGAAGAAGGGAACGACAGCCTTCAAGCCGGCTCCCAACTTCTACGGGCCGAAATCGAACTCGCAGGGCATCGCGCTCACGTACTACACGAACTCCGACGCCGTCATCGCCGACCTCAAGGCGGGCCAGATCGACTGGGCCGACCAGGTCCCGTTCAAGGCCGTCAATGCCGTGAAGAAGGCCAAGAACGTGGTAGTCACCACGATTCCGGGCTCCGAGACCACCAACATCACCTGGAACTCGAATCCGGTCAAGCCGAAGAATCGGGAGCTGCTCAACCCGGCGCTCAAGAGGGCGCTGTCGATGTGCGTCGACCGCGATCAGATCATCGACGTCGTCTTCGCCGGCTACGCGAGCAAGGTCGAGAGCATCGTCGGTCACATCTCGCCGCTCGAGAACCCGCGCCTCGGCCCGACGCGCTACGACTGCGGCGCCGCCAACCGGATGCTCGACCAGCTCGGCCTGAAACGCGGCTCCAACGGTATCCGCGTCGTCGCCGCCACGACCGGGAAGTACGCGCAGTCAGAGCACCCCATGACGTACGAAATCGTGACGCCGACCTCGACCGACTTCAACATGGACCGGTCGTTTGCCATCGTCAAGGCGGGCTTTGCGAAGCTCGGCGTCAAGGTAACCCAGAAGGTCGGCGGCGACGCGACCGCAAGTTACGCGATCGAGACGGGCAACTGCTCGGGGCCGGTCGCGAAGCAGTACACCGGGTTCGACATCGCCATGTGGGACTGGGTCGGCTACCTCGACCCGGACTTCATGCTCTCGGTCGTGACGAAGGCGCAGTGGTGCTCGTGGAGCGACACGGGGGCGAACAATCCCGCCTACGACAAGCTCTACAACCTGCAGGGAGTCACCGTGAACCCGGTCTTCCGCAAGGCGATCGTCTACAAGATGCAGAAGATCGTGTACGACAATTTCTACTACACACAGCTCACGAACCACGAGGCGATCGACGCCCACGCGAAGGGCTGGACGAACTTCCACCCGGAGCTGAACGGATACTCGAAGCTCTACTACACCTCGCCGAGGCAGAGCTGATCCGATGAGAGCGCCGGGAGGAGCGGGAGAGCACTGAAGTGAGGGGGTCCGACTACATCGTGAGGCGCGTGCTGTACGCGCTCGTCACGGTCTTCGTCGCGGTATCGCTCAACTTCGTGCTCTTCCGTGCCCTCTCGGGCGACGCCGTCACGGCGCTCCGCTGCAAGCAGTGCAGCAAGGCGTTCAAGGAGGCTCAGCGCCGGGATCTCGGGCTCGACGAGCCCCTCTGGGTCCAGTACAAGCTCTACCTCGGCAACCTCGCCCGTTTCGACCTCGGCAACTCGGTCCCGTCCGAGAAGCCCGTGCGCGGCGAGCTGATCGAGCCGATCAAGAACTCGCTGCCGATGGTGGCGCTCGGCACGCTCTTCGCGATCGTCGTCGGCATCGCCGTGGGGGTGATCGCCGCGTGGCGGCGCGGGACAGCGGTTGACAAGGGCGGCCTCTACACGGCGCTCGCGTTCTACTCGATGCCGACGCAGTGGCTCGGGCTGATGCTCGTGTTCTTCGTCGCCGGTGCGGTCGGGTTACCGACCTCGGGTATCAAGACCGCCACGCTCGGTCTCTTCACCGACGCGTCGACCTGGGAGCTCTTCGTCGATCGCCTCCGCCACATGATCCTGCCGGCGTTGACGCTCGGGCTGGTGCTCTACGGCGACTACGCCCTGATCGTCCGCTCCGCGATGCTCGAGACGCTCGGCGAGGACTACGTGCTGACGGCACGGGCCAAGGGGCTCAAGAACCGGACGGTCGTGGTCAAGCATGGTCTCCGCAACGCGATGCTCCCGATCATCACGCTCGTCGCGCTCTCGCTCGGCTTCATCATCGGGGGCGCGATCACCGTCGAGTACGTCTTCTCCTACCCGGGGCTCGGTCTGCTCACGGTCGAGTCGATCGACAAGCGAGACTTCCCGCTGCTGCAGGCGATCTTTCTGCTGCTGACGCTGTCGGTGATCTTCTTCAACCTGCTCGCCGACCTTCTCTACTTCCGGTTCGATCCGCGGGTGCGGACATGAGCCTGATCGAGCCGCTCCAGAACGCGTCTGAAGATGCCCTCGCGGAGGGGGTGCAGGCGAGCAGTCGCCGCGGTTTCGTGCGGGCCAACCTGCTCGGTAACAAGCAGGCGATCTTCGGGCTCGCCGTGCTGGCGGTCTTTCTCTTCCTGGCCGTCTTCGGCCCCTGGATCGAGCCGTACGACCCCCTTGCCAAGACGGGCCCTGTCTATGCGCCGCCGAGCAGCGCCCACTGGCTCGGCACCGACGACTTCGGCGCGGACATGCTCTCGCTCGTGATCGCCGGCTCCCGGGTCTCGCTCGGCGTCGGCTTCTTTGCCGCGGTTGTCGCGATGGTGATCGGCGGAAGCGTCGGCGTGCTGTCGGGCTTCTTCGGCGGCAAGACGGACACATTCCTGATGCGAATCACCGACTACGTGCTCGTGATTCCCGACATCCCCCTGATGATCATCGCCGCCGCGCTCTTCGGCCGCAGCCTCACCAACATCATCATCATCATCGGGATCATCTACTGGACGAGCACGGCGCGGCTGATTCGCGCCCAGGTGATCGCCGTCCGCGAGCGGGTCTACGTGAAGCGCGCGCGCGCGCTCGGCGCGGGCAACTCGAGGATCGTCTTCAAGCACGTGCTACCGCAGGTGGCCCCGCTCCTGATCGCCAACACGGTGCTGATGGTCGCCGTCGCGATCTTCGCGGAGACGTACATCACCTTCCTCGGCCTGGGCGACCCGAGCACGATCTCATGGGGCCGACTGATCGAGAACGCGTTCAACGGCGAGGCGACGATCAACAACGCGTGGTGGGCAATCGCCCCGCCCGGAATCTGCGTGACGATCGTGATCCTCGCGTTGACGATGGTCGGGCAGTCGGTCGAGGATGGTCTCAATCCGCGCCTCAAGGTCGGGCACCTCTCCGTGCGCCGCTTCCGGCTGCGGCCGCTGAACGGGAAGCTGAACTCCGGGTGAGCACCCGGCCGCCCGTGATCGCCGTCGAGGATCTGCACGTCTGGTTCGACCTGCCCGACGGCAAGGAGCTGCACGCGGTTCAGGGAGTGAGCTTCCAGCTGCAGGAGGGCTCCCGGCTCGGGCTCGTGGGTGAGTCCGGCTGTGGCAAGACGACGACGATCCTCGCGATGATGGGCCTCCTACCCCCGACCGCGTCGGTGTCGGGCAAGGTGCTCCTCGACGGCGTGGACATCCTCGAGCGGGGCGAGGAGTCGGTGTCGCCTCATCGCTGGAATGACATCGCGATGGTGTTCCAGGGGGCGATGAACGCATTCAACCCGGTTCGCACGGTCGGCGAGCAGATCGCGGAGCCGATGAAGCTGCACAAGTCCGCGAGCGGACGGGAGGCGGACGCGCGCGTGCGCGAACTGCTCGAGCTCGTCGGGATCCCCGGCGATCGCGCGTCGCGGTACCCCCACGAATTCTCCGGGGGAATGCGCCAGCGCGCCGCGATCGCGATGGCGCTCGCCTGCGCGCCGAAGGTCCTGCTCGCCGACGAGCCGACGACTGCGCTCGACGTGATGGTGCAGGCGCAGATCCTGGAGCTGCTCGTCGATCTAACCGGCACGCTCGGGAAGGAGCTCGGCATGTCGATGGTGCTGGTCACGCACGACCTGCCGGTCGTCGCCCAGGTCTGCGACCTCGCCGCCGTCATGTACGCGGGGGAGATCGTCGAGATGAGCGGCATCTCGGCCGTCTATCACCAGCCGATGCACCCGTACACCCGCATGCTGTTCGCGGCCACGCCCGACCTGTTCGGCGACGACGAGGTGCTCTCGATCCCCGGCACGCCGCCGCGGCTCGATCGCGAGATCACGGGCTGCGCGTTCCGTCCGCGCTGCGACTCGGCGCTCGGCGTGTGCGAGACCGTTCGGCCGGCACGCAGGCTCGGGTCGCCGGGCCACGAGGCGCGATGTCATCTGAACGACCCGGCGATCGCACAGGCAGGGTCTTGAGCGCCGCTCACAGCGGTGGGCCCCTGCTCGAGGTCGAGGATCTCGTCACGCGCTACCAGATCTCCCGCGGCCTCTGGGGCACCGTGGCCCGGCAGCCGAAGCTTGCCGTCAGCGCTGTCTCGGGCGTCTCCTTCGAGGTACGGGAAGGCGAGATGATGGCGCTCGTCGGCGAGTCCGGCTGCGGCAAGACGAGCACCGCTCAGACGGTGGTGCGGATGGTGCAGCACGAGTCCGGCTCGATCAGGTTCCGCGGCACCGAGATCGGAACGCTGAGCCCGAAGGAGCTGCGCGCCTTCCGCCGCGAGATCCAGATCATCTACCAGGATCCGTACGAGTCTCTCGACCCGCGCTTCACTGTGCGGGACACGATCGAGGAGCCGCTACGGGTGCACAAGACCGTGAGCGGGGCGGCGGAGCGCGAGCGCGTCGTCCGCGACGCGATGGAGCGAGCGGGGCTGACGCCGCCGGAGCTCTTCCTCGACCGCTACCCCCACGAGCTCTCCGGCGGGCAGCGGCAGCGCACGGCAATCGCGGCCGCGTTGGCGCTCGGGCCGAAGCTGCTGATCGCCGACGAGCCGGTGTCGATGCTCGACGTGTCCGTGCGGGCCGGGATCCTGCAGCTGCTCGACGGGCTCCGCAAGGGCGGGATGGGCGTGCTGATGATTACGCACGACCTCTCGACGGCGGCGCACTTCGCCGACCGGATCGCGGTGATGTACCTCGGCCGGATCGTCGAGGAGGGCCCGGCGCGCGACGTCGTGCGCAACCCGCAGCATCCGTACACGAAGGCTCTCGTCTCCGTCGTGCCGAAGCGCGATCCCGACGACCGCACGGTGCCCCAGATTCTCACCGGCGAGACACCGAACCCCGTGCACCTGCCGTCGGGGTGCCGCTTCCATCCTCGTTGCCCGGTGGCCGAGGATCGGTGCACGACGATCGACCCGCAGTTGCGCGACGTCGCCGGCGCAGAACGAGGGCACCGCGCGGCCTGCGTCCTGGTGTAGGCGCGGTTGTGCCGCCCGGGGGTGCGGTGGGGTGGTTGTCGTAGGGGCGAGACCTGCCTCGCCCTCGGATTCAGCTCACGCGAGTCGACGCGGGAAGGTCCGTTCCCACCGCTGCTCGTGGCGGAACGGCTCGGTGCCGCCGATCTCCTCGGCGACCGCGGCCACGACCACGTGATACTCCTCGGGGCTCGAGCGCACCGCGAGCGTCGCCTCGGTGCGAACCTCCGCCTCCGGCCAGACGACCGTGTACGCCGACCGTCCCTGAGCAGTTGCGACGCCCGGCTCCCGCGTCGATACGCCGACAGTGCCCTCGTAGAGCTCCGAGATGACGGCGTCGAACGGACCGGCGTAGCTCGAGCCGCTGGACGTCACGGCCCGCACCTCGCGCCCGAGCACGTCGTCCTCGAAGCGCCACACGAGCGGTGGCTGCTCGCCCTCGGGCGGGGCCGCGTGCATGTCGATGCCTGCGGCGGGAACGAAGGTATGCGCCTCGAGCCCCGAGGGGCCGTCCAGCACCGGCAGGATCAGCTCGACCGAGGAACGGTCGACGATCAGCGGCTCGAGGCTCGGCGGCGGCCACGTGTTCGGCCAGTCGGAGGTCGAGAGTGCGAGCCGAACACGATGACCCGGCTCGAAGACCCACGACGTCACCTCGAGCTCGAGCTCGATCTCCGTCGGCACGCCGGGCTCGAGCGCGACGGGGCTCGTGCTGCCGGAACGATGGGTGAGATTGAGGACGCCGCGGCCGGCGAGCGCCGAGGTGCCGTCGGGGAAGACGTCACACAGTCGTGCCGACAGGTACGCGACCGGCACCCGGGAGGTGACCGTGAGGCGCACGCGCGGATACCCCATCACGTCGAGCTCGTCGTCGAGCGGTGCCCAGTCGTAGGTGAGCGAGAGGGCATCATCGGTGCGCTGGTCGCCGGGGAGGCCCCAGGGGAGACGGCCGGCACAGGAGATCCACGCGTGGCGGCCGACCTCGGCGCGCCCCGGGACGATGTCGTCGCCCGCGCCCTCTGGCGAGAGCGTGAGGTCGCCGAGGCGGGACGGAGGCCACGTCTCCTCGGCACGCCATTCACCCCGCATCATCGCGAGATCCGGCTCGGGGAGCGTCGAGCGCCGCGCAAAGACTGCGATCGGCGGCTCGGTATCGATGCCGTTCAAGTCGTCGCGTAGCCAGTGCCCGAACCAGCGGATCAGCTCCGGGACGAGATCGAGGTGCGGGCCCGGCACCGAGGCCTGGGTGGACATGTGCCCCCACGGCCCGAGCAGGATGCGGCGAGGGCAGGTCAGGTGCTCGAAGCCCCGGAGTGCCATGTTCGTGTAACCGTCGGCCCAGCCGGCCACGACCATCGTCGGGCAGATGATCCGCTCGTAGTCGGGGCGCACCGATCCATGCCGCCAGTAGGGGCCGTCCCACTGCTCCTCGAACCAGCGGAAGAGCCACGGCTCCGTGCCCCCGATGCGACGGCGCCACTCCTCGCGCCAGCCCTCGCCGAAGACGGCCGGTACGGGCGGCAGCCAGTTGCTCGCGACCATGTAGGTCGGCCAGTCGATCAGATCGACCGCCTTGACGATGCCGCCCATGTAGTGAACGTCGTCGGTGTAGCGGTCGTCCGTGGCGTAGATCGGCACGATCGCGCCGAGCGCGGGTGGCCTCAGGCACGCGACCTGGAGCGAGTTGAACCCCGACCAGGAGGTGCCGTACATCCCGACTCGCCCCGTCGACCACTCCCGCGCCGCCAGCCAGGCGATGACCTCGCAGATGTCGTCGAGCTCCTCCTGGGTGTACTCGTCGGTGGCAATCCCGTCCGACGAGCCGGTGCCTCGGATGTCGAGTCGGCAGACGGCGAAGCCGCCCTGCTCGCACAGCTGGACGTACTCCTCGGCGTACGACGAGGTGAGGTCGTCCATCCGGTAGGGCAGAGCTTCGAGGATCACCGCCGCAGGAAGGACATCTGGCAGCCAGAGCCGCGCCGCAAGGCGGATGCCGTCCTTCATCGTGATCCAGACATGACGGTGCTCCATGGCCGGGATTCTCCCAGGTAGGGTCGGGCAGCGGTGCACCTGCAGCCGACACCCGACCAGCTCGCGCTCCGCGCGGATGCCGCCTCCTTCTGCGTCGGGCTGCGCCCACTCCTCGAGGCCGACGCCGAGTGGTGGCGCCAGGGGATGCTCTCGGACGGCGACTCGGTGGCCGTCAATCGCGCTCTCGGTGCGGCGGGGTGGATCGGGATGTCGTGGCCCGTGGAGCTCGGCGGGAGGGGGCTTTCTCGGCTGACGGCGACGCTCGTCGAGGAGGTGCTCGGCTATCACTGGCTGCCGCTCTCGTCCTACCTGCTGTCCTACAAGACGATCGGGGCGGCGATCGAGCGCTTCGCGGCGCCCACGCTCGTGGAGCGGCTGCTGCCGCCGATCGCGCGGGGCGAGCTCGTTTTCTGCCAGGGGTTCTCGGAGCCTGGTGCGGGAAGCGATCTCGGCTCGCTGACGACGAGGGCGGAGCTGCGCGGCGACACCTACGTCGTCAACGGTCACAAGACCTGGACGTCGAGCGCACAGCTCGCCGACTGGATCTACCTCGCCGTCCGCACCGACCCGGACGCGAAGCACCGTGGCATCTCGGTGCTCGTCTGCCCCGTCGATACCCCCGGGATCGAGGTCCGCACGTTTCCGACCCTCGGTGGGGGATATCTGTGCGAGACGTTCTTCGACGGCGTCGAGATCCCCGCGACGAACCTCGTCGGCGCGGTCAACGGCGGCTGGGACGTGCTCATGTACACGCTCGACTTCGAGCGGGTGACGGCGGAGAAGATCGGCGGCGTCGCCTGGCTGCTCGATGCGCTCGAGAAACGCCTGGGCGAGACGGACCGGCTCGGCGGCGAGGCGCGCCGGACACTGCAGCGGCTGCGAGGCGAGCAGCAGGCAGCCCGACTGCTCTCGTTCCGCGCTGCCGACATGCTCGACCGCGGCCTGCCAGGCAGCGCCACCTCCGCGATGGCAAAGCTCGCCGGCGCACGGCTGATGCAGAGAGTCAGCAATACCGCGATCGACCTGCTCGGCCTCGAGGGCCTCGGAGACGCCTCTCCGGATGCGGCGATCGAGGGCAAGGCGGCGGCCCTCTATCGCGCCTCGGTCGGCTCGACGATCGCAGGTGGCACCGCCGAGGTGCAACAGCTCGTGATCGCGCGCAGAGGATTGGGGGGCTTGGCATGAACGAGAAGCACGTCTGGATGCGGCCCTGCACGCGGCGGATCGTGCCCGCCGAGGGCAACATCAAGGCAACCAGCCTCGACGCCGCCCTCGTCGAACACGCTCCTTGGTACAGAACCACCCCAGCCGCACTCCTCGTCCACACCAAGCCCCCGGGTCTCCGATGACGTTGCCGCTCTCAGGTGTGCGCGTGATCGACGTCTCGCAATACGTGGCGGGGCCGCTGGCCGGCTCACTGCTCGCCGAGCTCGGAGCCGATGTGATCAAGATCGAGCCGCCCGGGGGCGATGCCTACCGGCGCGTGATGCCGGTGGGGGAGGGGACGGGCCGCTTCTTCCTCCCCCTCAACCGTGGCAAGCGCTCGGTCGTGCTCGACCTGAAGACCGAGGCCGGGCGAGAGTCGCTGGCAGCGATCGTCCAGACCGCCGACGTCGTCGTCCACAATGCCCCGCCGCCGCGGGCGGAGGTGTTCGGGCTCGCCTGGGAAACGCTCCACGCGGCGCATCCGGCACTCGTCGTCGGCATTGTCACATCGTTCGGGCCGCATGGCCCGCTCGCAGGTGCGCCCGCCTACGACCTCGTCGCCCAGGGGCGCTCCGGCCTCCTCACCTCGCACGCCTCGCACGGCGACACCGTCCCGGTGCGCGCCGGCGGGATCCCGATGGCCGACCTCACCGCCGGGCACCTGCTCGCCAGCGGCGTGCTCGCGGCGCTCGTCCGCGCCCGGACGATCGGTGAGGGGCAGCTCGTCGAGGTGTCGCTGCTCGGCGCCGCGCTCGCGGTGCAGATCCAGGATCTCGTCTGGCTCGAGGGCGAGGCCGCAGGCCCGGCGGCGGCTGCAACGCGCGCCGACCTGGGCTTGAGGGCCGACGAGATCGCGGGCGGCCTCGCGATGAACCCCTACTACCGCTGCTTCGAGGCGGCGGACGGGTTCCTCGCCGTTGCCTGCCTCAACCTGGCTCAGCGGCAGGCGTTCCTGGCTCTGTTCGGTGTCGACGACGAGACGATCGCGGCGCCGGACGTCGTGCCGGAGGATCCCGCCGTGCTCTCGGAGAAGAAGCAGGTGACTGCGACCGTGGAACGGGCGATCGCGGCCGAGCCGGTCGAGACGTGGATCGCGCGACTCGGATCGGCGGGGGTCCCGGCAGGGCCCGTCCTGGCACAGGAGTCCGTGCACGCCGACGCTCAGGTGCGTGCCAACGGGTTGATCCAGGACGTCGTTCAGCCAGGCCTCGGGTGGCTGACGATGCTGGGTGGCGTCTTTCGCGTCGACGGGGCCGATCCAGCTGCGATTCGGCCTGCGCCGGTGCTCGGGGCAGACACGGACGCCGTGCTGGCGGAGCTGAGCACGTGAGGTTCACGATCGACCCGGAGCTGGAGCTCTTCGCCGAGTCGGTGCGCGGTGCGCTGGCCGGCTGGGAGGCACCACTCGAGCCGGTCTTCGGAGAGTGGCAGGACGATCGCGACGACGCGCTCGCGGACCGGCTGGCAGAGGTGGGGTGGAGCGACCTCGGGAGCGACCCCGAGCTGCTCGGGCCGACCGTCGCAGGCGGATTCGAGCTCGGTCGCGCCGTCGCGCCGCTCTGCCTCGTCGACGAGACGACCCTCGGCGTGCCTCTCGCCGTCGGCGGCCGGGTGCGCCACGGGCTTGGACGCGTCGACGGCGGCGAGCGCGAGCCGACGCTCGACGGTACCGGCACGCTGCGCGGCGTCACGGCGCCGTTGCCGTCGGATCCGGCCCGGCTCCACGCGTGGGGTGCCGTCACGCTCGCCTATCTCGCCGGTCTCGCCGACGGAGCGCTCGAGCAGGCTGTCGAGCACGCCCGCAACCGCGAGCAGTTCGGCGCGCCGCTTGCGGCGCTACCGGCCGTGCAAGGACGGCTCGCCGATGCGGCACTTGCCCGCGACGGCTTGCTGCTCTGCGCCTGGGCTGCCGCCGTCCCCGAAGCGGGTTTTCCCGCAGACGAGCTCGCATGGGCAGGAGGTGCCTGCCGTGAGGTGACGGCGCACGTGCAGCAGGTGCACGGCGGCATCGGCTTCGCGCTCGAAGGAGGCGTGCATCGCTTCTACCGTCGTGCCAAGTCTGCGCAGGTGTGGATCGACGCATTGCTGGCCGAATTGTCCCGGTAGCTGGGGATCGTTCGTCACACATCCGTCGTAATGGACATCTGGTGCGGCAGCGTCACCGTCTCTAGCCTTGATCTCATGGGTGCGGCTCTCCTTCTCGCCGATACCGATCCCGAGAGGCCGGGGTACCTCGAGCGCAATCTCCGCTCGGACGGCTTCGACGTGGTCGAGGCGGGGAGGGGCAGCAGCCAGGCGCTCGACCTTGCCGAGCGGTCACGGCCGGACATCGTGCTCGCCGGCGAGTCGGAGCTCTGCCAGTTGCTGCGGGAGGGCGAGCCGGGGCGGCGCTGGGACCGGAACGTCCCGGTGATCGTGTTGACGAGCACGCGTGCGGATCCACTCGAGCGGGTGCGCGCATTTGAGCGTGGCGCGGACGACGTCGTCGAGCGCGAGCTCTATCCCGAGCTCGTGGCACGCATCCATGCCGTCCTGCGGCGGGCAACCGCGGGACTGTCCGACCTGCTCGAGGTCGGGGATCTCGTCGTCGATCGACGCTCACGGCAGCTGCGTGTCGGCGGCGTGCCCGTTGCGCTCGCCGGGCGCGAGTTCGACCTTGCGGTCAGGCTCGCTAGCGACCCGTACCGCGTCTTCTCCAAGGACGAGCTGCTGAGAGACGTCTGGGGCTACCACGGCCGCCTGGTGACCCGAACGGTTGATTCCCACGCGTCACGGCTACGGCGCAAGCTCCGCGCCGCGGGGGCCGAGCTCGAGTACGTCATCAACGTCTGGGGAAAAGGGTACCGCGTGCTCGAGTAGCCGCAGCGTGCTACCCCGTGTTCCGGATCCCGGTTGCGACGATGTAGAGCCGCTCCATGTCGATTCCGTCCTCGGTGCGCCAGCGGTCGAAGCACGCGATCATCGTCGCGTCGAGCTCGGCGCGACGCTCGTCGTCGAGCGACGTCCACAGCGAGAACGCGGGCCCGAAGTTGTCGCGGAGATGAATCCACGTCTCGGTCGCATCCGTGCCGATCTGGCGTGTGTCGTGCTCGCTGAAGCTGAGATCGAAGGTGTCGCCCAGCATTGCCTCGACGTAGCTCTCGTCGCCCCACTCGAGGGGCAAGCCGGCGCCTGGCACCGGTGGTGGCAGGAAGGCCGCCATCGCCCGGAATATCTCGCCGACACCGCTCGAGGCTCGCCAGGCGGTGAGCCCGACCCGTCCACCCGGCCGGCAGACACGGGCGAGCTCGGCCGCAGCGCGTGCGTGATCTGGCGCAAAGATGGCGCCGACCGAGGACGAGACGACGTCGAACGACGCATCGGCATACGGAAGGCTCTGGCAGTCGCCGACCTCGAGCGTGAGATCCAGATCCTGCTCGGCTGCGCGTCGCTTCGCAGCCTCTATCAGGGTCTGGGAGAGGTCGGATCCCGTCACGGCGGCGCCGTTCCGTGCGGCGAGGAACGCGACGTCGCCGGCCCCGCAGCCGACGTCCAGCCACTCCTCGCCGACGCGGGGGACGAGTGTGTCGACGAGCGTGACGTGCATCTCGCTGAGCAACTCGGCGATGTTCTCGAACGGCGCCGAGCTCCAGACCGTGGCGTAGCGTGCCGTGAGCTCCTCGAATGCCATGTCGCGCCTCCTCGGTGGGGTTCGAGGGTGAGTATGAACCTCGGAGCGCCTCGAGACGAGGCCCCGAACGGACGCGGGCGACCCCTCCGGTAGCGTGCGCCAATGGGTGCGGGCAGGCGGGTGAGGATGTTGACCCTGTTCGCGACGGCGCTCGGCTCTGCGCTCGCCTTCCTCGACACGACCGTCGTGATCGTAGCGCTGCCCGCGATGAACAGCGATCTCGACCTCGGGCTCTCGGGCCAGCAGTGGGTCTATCTCGCGTACGCGCTGTCGCTCTCTGCCTTCTATCTCGTCGGTGGGGCGATCGGCGATCGCGTTGGGTTGCGGCGCACGTTCGTCGTCGGCGTCGTCCTCTTCGCCGGCGCATCGCTACTCACGGCGCTCGCGCCGAGCGAGGGCGTCCTGATCGGCGGCCGCGCGTTGCAGGGAGTCGGTGGCGCCGTGCTCACGACGACGAGCCTTGCGCTCCTCCGGGTCACGTGGGCGGGTCAGGCGGGGCGAGCGATCGGGCTGTGGACGTCCCTCACAAGCCTCGCTACCGTGGGCGGGCCGACGCTCGGGGGGCTGATCGTGCAGACCGTCTCGTGGCGCTGGGTGTTCCTGATCAACGTGCCACTTGCCGTCTTGACCGTCACGCTGGCGCTCGCCGGGGGAGGGCAGGACGAGCGGGCCACGGGACGCTCGACGCTCGATCTCGTCGGGTCTTCGTTCGTCGCAGTCGCACTCGTCGGCATCAGCTATTCGCTCGTCGAGATGCGAGAGCGCAGACTGCAGGCGGTGTTGCCGTTCCTCGTCGTCGGTCTCGCTGCGTCGATCGGTCTCGTGGCCTGGACACTGCGAGCACGTGACCCGGTGATCCCGCCGTCTCTCCTCCGGATGCCGGGCCTCGCGGCGGCCAACCTGGTGACGCTCGTGATGTACGCGGCTCTCGGTGCGCATCTGCTCTTCCTGCCGGTCTACCTGCAGTTCCTCGGCTTCTCGCCGACACTCGCGGGGCTCGTGTTCGCGCCGCCGAGCATCGGGCTGATCTTGCTCGCTCCCCGCTTCGGTCGCTACGCCGATCGCAACGGCCCGCGACTGCCGATCGCGGCGGGCGCGGCGACGATCGGAGTCGCGATGCTGCTGCTCCTGTTCGTTTCGAGTCGCGCCGATGCGTGGGCGTGGGGCGTGGCGAGCATCTGCCTCTTCGCTCTCGGGTTGCCGGCCGTTGTCGCCCCCATCACGGCAGCCGCGCTCGCTCCCGCTCCGGAGAGCCTCGCGGGGGTGGCAGCGGGACTGAACCAGACGATCGCCCGCGTCGGAGGCATCCTCTCGGTCGCTGCGATCGGAGCCCTCGCGGGCTGGCTGTTCATAGATCACGGTGGCGCGGGCGACACACCGTTCGACCCCTTGGCGGAGGGAGCAGGGCGGGCGGCCGGTGTCTACACGTTCCATGCCATCGTTCTGTGTGTCGCCGGCCTTGCGTTCGTCGCCTCGGCCCTCGCTGCCACGTTCCTCCGCGGAGATCGTCAGAGGAGCACGCCCTCGAGCGTCAGCAGCGCCACCTTGCGCTCGAGCCCTCCCGCGTAGCCCACGAGGCTTCCGCCCGAGCCGACCACCCGGTGACAGGGGAGCACGATCGGGATCCGGTTGCGGTTCATCGTCATTCCCACGGCCCGGGCCGCCTTCGGGTTGCCCGCACGGGTCGCCAGCTCGGCGTAGGTCACGGTCTCGCCGAAGGGGACGCGGGCCAGCTCGTGGAGAACCCGCTCGGTGAAGGGCGTCAGGTCGCGCAGGTCGACGGCGAGGTCGAAGGCGTGACGGCGGCCGTCGAAGTACTCGTCGAGCTCGCGGCGCAGCGGGTCGACCTGCCGTGGCGAGCGAAGTACGCTCCTCCCCGCCACCTGCGAGAGCCACTCGAGGTGCTGCTCGACGTCGGCGTCGAAGGAGATCCTGAGGATGCCGCGGTCGCTCGCTGCTAGCAGCAGCGGGCCGAGGGGGCTCTCGACGACGTCGTAACCCGCGTCGAGCAGGCCGCTGCGGGCGGCCGCCTCGCGGAAACGGAGGTCGAGATCGGTGGGAACGGTCATGGTCGGGCCTCCTTTCTGATGCGGCGCACCCCGGACGAGGTGGCCTGTCGGGCGGCATCGGGGCTCGAGTCGAGCGCTGCCGCGATCTGGTCGTAGGTGAGGTCGTAGCCGTAGCGGAGCACGACGGCCGCCCGCTCCTTGGCGGGCAGGCCGTCGGTCAGCTCGCCGAGGTCCTCGTACGCGGGTCGGGCGTCCTCGTGGGTCACCTCGGGCATCTCGCCCGTCGGCTTGGTGCGGCGATGGACGTCGATCGCGACGCGCGAGGCGATCGTCAACACCCAGGCGCGCAGGTGCTCGGCGTGGTCGAGTCGGTCGTAGGCGCGCAGGGCCCGCAGGAACGTCTCCTGAAACGCGTCGTCGGCCCGGTCGCGGCCGAGCTTCCTGCGGAGGAGACCGAGCACCTCGGAGCGGTGCTCGGCGTAGAACGTCTCGAACGGCGGGATCGCCACGGTAGTCATCATCCGTGAAACGGCGGAGTCCACCGCTGTGTGAGACGGCTAGAAGGGCCGCGGCTCCGAGTAGGCGATGTACACGCCGCTCGCCGCGAAGAGGACGAATCCAGTCAGCGCGACCGCGACCACACCGAGGGCGAGTCGGCCCGGTGTCCGCTCACGATCAGGGGCGAAGCGTTCCACCAGGATCGGCACCGGAGCGGCGGTGATCGCGACTGCCACGACGACGAGGATCAGGCTGAATGTGACCGGCAGGATCGTGAAATCGTCCCGGTTGCCACGAGCGATCTGTCCGAGCATGAACGCCGTCGTCCCGAGCGTGAACACGACGACGCGAAGCCTGATGCCGGAGGGCAGTAGCATCCGCCCGACGGCGTAGGCAAGCCCGAGAGCGGTTCCAGCGATCGCGCCGAAGACGTAGATTGCGGCCGTGCCGCCTCCGGTGAGATCGCCGATCACCGCGCCCATGGCGGTCGTGAAGCCGCGATTCTGCGTCTCGGCCAGGAACAGGATCCGCATGAAGATCCGACCGACGGTGCCGCCGACCACGAGCCCGACGGCGAGGCCGACCCCGGCTCCGGTCGCGAGCGTGCGCACGGGGCCTGCTCCCGACTCCATGTCAATCGTCCTCGACGGCCATCCCGAGAACGTCCTCGCGGCTCAGCTTGCCGACCAGCTCGGGGTGGTCGCTGGCGATATGCGCCTCGACCTGCGCAACGAGGTCGTCGTCGTCCTGGGACTTGACAACGGCGCCGCACTCGCAATCGATCCGCTTGCCCATGGCTCCTCCTTCGGGTCGGGTAGTTCGAGTATGCGCCATCAGTGGCGCTCGTACCTTGGCGCAAGCTTGGCTCTATCGTGCTTCCGATGGGAGAAACCCGCATTCAGCTCTGCGGCCCGCTCGCGGCCCGCATCGCGGGGACCCGCATCGACGATCGTATTCCCGGCCGGCAAGGGAGGCTGCTGCTGGCCTACCTCGTGCTCGGGCGGCGCTCGCTTGCTACGCGGGACGAGCTGGTCGACGTTCTCTGGGGCGAGGCTCCTCCGGACGCGTCAGATGCCGCGCTGAGCGCGCTGCTGTCGAAGCTGCGACGCATCGTCACCCTCGAGGGGCGTTCGGAGGTGCGCGCGGTGCTCGAGCCGGACGCGTGGGTGGACGTCGAAGCGGCAGCCGAGGCAGTGCACCGCGCCGAGTCCTGCGTCGCTCGTGAGGATTGGGCAGTCGCCTGGGGCCCGGCACGCGTCGCGCAGCACATCACCGAGCGCGTGTTCCTGCCCGGAGAGTCGGGCCTCTGGGTTTCCTCCCGCAGGCGGGCGCTGGAGGCGCTGCGCATCCGCTCGCTCGAGCTCGCCGGCCTCGCCGCGGCCCGAATCGGCGGCGGGGAGCTCGCGACAGCGGAACGCACGGCAAACCGGCTGGTCGAGCTCGCGCCGCTGCGCGAGAGCGGAACCCGCCTGCTGATGGATGTCCACGCGGCGCGGGGCAACCGGGCCGAGGCTCTGCTTGCCTATGAGGAGCTGCGCCTTCGTCTGCGCGACGAGCTCGGAGTCGGGCCTTCGGCGGAGACAGTCGAGGCGCACCGCCTCCTCCTGGGCTGACACGCTTCTGAGACACTCCCCGCATGCGAGTCGCCGTCGTCGGGCACGTCGAGTGGATCCGGTTCGCCCGCGTCGAGACCGCGCCCGCACCGGGGCAGATCGTCCACTCGACCGAGGACTGGGAGCAGGCCGGCGGTGGAGGCGCCGTGGCTGCGATCCAGCTAGCGCTGCTCGCCGACGAGGCGCTCTTCTTCACCGCACTCGGGGACGACGAGCTCGGCCGTCGCTCGCGCGAGGAGCTGGAGACGCGTGGGGTCGTCGTGCATGCCGCGGTCGAGCCGCGCCCGCAACGGTGGGCCTTAACGCACATCGACGCGGTGGGCGAGCGGACGATCACGACCGTGGGCGAGAAGCTACGACCCCGCGGCAACGATGACCGACTCCCGTGGCACGAGCTAGCCGAGATGGATGCGGTGCTCTTCATCGCGGGCGACGTGGATGCGCTCGGGCTCGCGCGCCGGGCGCGCGTGCTGACCGCCACGGCCCGCGAGCGGGAGATCCTGCGCCGCGGCAACGTCGAGCTCGACGCGCTGATCGGGAGTGGGGAGGACGAGGCCGAGCGCTACCACCCGGGCGACCTCGACCCCGAGCCGAAGCTCGTCGTCACGACCTCGGGCGCGCTCGGCGGCTGGATGCAGCCGGGCGGTCCGTTCACCGCGGCGCCGATTCCCGGGCCGCGGGAAGACGCCTACGGCTGTGGCGACTCGTTCATGGCGGGGCTGACGTACGCGCTCGGCGCGGACATCGAGGCGCACGAAGCAGTCGCATTCGCGGCCCGCTGCGGCGCCGCAGCGCTGACGGGCCGCGGCGTCGCGCCGCAGCCCGTCGCGCTGTAGTCCCCGGTTAGTGCAGGTCGACCGTGAGGTCGAGCGAGGACTTTGGTGACATGTCAGTATTGGGCGATGCTGTCAGCCGACCTGCCGTCCGTCGACGTCGAGACGGTCCGCGCCGCAACGGGCGCCTGGGCGACCGGGGTCGTCGTCGTCACGGCGGGGCGCCCGGACGGGCGTGACGCCGGGCTCGTGATGGTGAGCCTCGCACCGGTCTCGCAGGAGCCGCCGCTCGTCCTCTGGAGCGTCGACCGGGGCTCGAGCAGCCTCGACGTGTGGCTCGAGGCGCCCGGCTACGCGCTCCACCTGCTCGCCGCCGACCAGGAGGTGTTGGCGTGGCAGTTCGCACGCAAGGGCGCCGAGAAGTTCGACGGCCTCGAGGTGACGCGAGGGCTCGTCGGAGCGCCCGTGCTCGAGGGCGCAGCTGCAACGATCGAGTGCGCCGCTCACGCGCAGTTCGACGGCGGCGACCACGTCATCCTCGTCGGCCGCATCGTCGCCGCGACCGTGACCGACCGCTCACCTCTCGTCATGCACGCCGGCCGCATGCGCGGCCTCCCCACCGACTGAAGGAGACTCCCTGTGGCAAAGACCCTGCTCGACGGCAAGGACCTCAAGCTCGGCCTCTTCTCGGCGAACTGCTCCTCCGGCATGGCCGTGACGAAGATCGAGGACCGGTGGAAGGCGACCTGGGACGACAACCTGCGGCTCGGGAAGCTGGCCGACGAGGTCGGGATCGACTTCATGCTCCCGATCGCTCGCTGGATCGGGTACGGCGGCGAGACGAACTTCCACGAGGGCGTGCTCGACCCCGTGGCGCTCGCCGCAGGTCTTCTCGCGGAGACGGAGCGGATCTTCGTCTTCGCCACGATTCACACGGCCTTCAACCACCCGCTCGTCTCGGCGAAGGCGATGGCGACGGTTGACCAGATCGGCCGTGGTCGCGCGGGCCTTAACATCGTGGCCGGCTGGAACAAGCCCGAGTACGACGCCATGGGTGTCGACCTGCCGCTCGACCACGACGACCGTTACGCGTATGCGCAGGAGTGGTGGGAGATCGTGCAGCGGCTCTGGACGGAGCCGGGCCGCTACGACATCGACGGGCGCTTCTGGCAGCTGAAGGGCGCCGAGTCGATGCCGAAGCCCTACGACGGGCTCCTACCGATCCTCAACGCCGGCTCGTCCACCCAGGGGCGCGACTTCGCCGCGCGCAACTCGAACGTCGTCTTCACGGTGGTGGGTGGCCCCGACGACGGCGCCGGTGTCGTCGAGACGGTGAAGGCGAACGCTCGCGACACCTACGGACGCGAGGTGGGCGTGTTCACGCCGTCCTACTGCGTCTGCCGCGAGACGAAGGCGGAGGCCGAGGAGTTCCACCGCTGGTACGCCGAGGAGAACGCCGACTGGGACGCCGTGGACAACCTGATGCGACTGCAGGGCATGTACGCCCAGTCCTTCAGCGAGGAGATGCTCGAGATGTTTCGGGGGCGCTTCGCGGGCGGCCACGGGGTGTGCCCGCTGATCGGCTCGCCGGACGACGTCGCGGCGGAGATCAAGCGGTTCTGGGATGCGGGCTTCGGAGGGATGACCCTGAGCTTCGTCGACTACACCGGCGAGCTCGAGTACTTCGCCCAGGAGGTGCTGCCGCGGCTCGAGAAGCTGGGGGTGCGGCTGCCACGCTGATCACCCCGCTGATGGCGTCCTTCCCGCTGCTCGGGATCCCGCTCGGACATGACTTGCCCATCCACCTGCACTGAGCGACGCGGGAACCGCTCGCCGAAGCGCGAGCATCAAGGAAGCGTCAAGGCTGGCGGCCCGAGCGTAGGGAGTTCGTCAGCGTTCGCCCCACGAGGGCGAGCCGTCGCTAGGACAGGGACATGAACATCGTCCCCGGCAGTGCGCTCGTCGACTTCTTCGAGATCCAGGGCGTGATCGGGCTGATCCTGCTCGCCGCCGTGATCGTGGTTGTCGCGCGCGCCGCGGTGCGCGAAATCCGCTCGCCCCGGCGTACCCAGAAAGGGGCCAATTCGTGAGGGACGTTGTCTTCGTTTTCATTGTCCTGATCTTCTTCGCGCTCGCGGCCGCGTTCGTGCGCGCCTGCGAGGCGATCGTCGGGCCTGCGCACGAGGACGGCGAGGAATGAGCTCCGAGGACGCGGTCGGGCTCGTGCTCGCCGTGCAGGTGCTCGGCTACCTGCTCTTCGCGCTGATCAGTCCCGAGAAGCTGGGATGAGCACCGCTAACTGGCTCCAACTCGGCGTCCTCGTCCTGCTCCTGCTCGTCGCCACCAGGGTGGTCGGCGCCTACATCGCCCGTGTGTTCGACGGAGGGCCGGCGCCGGGGGACCGGGTCTTCCTGCCGGCCGAGCGGCTCGTCTACCGCATCTGCGGCGTCAATCCCGAGCGAGAGCAGACATGGTCGGTCTACGCCCTCGCGCTGCTCGCGTTCAGCCTCGTCTCGGTGCTCGGCCTGTATGCGCTGCAGCGCGTGCAGGGTCACCTGCCGCTCGATCCGACGGGTGCGAAGGGGGTCGCGCCCGCGCTCGCGTTCAACACGGCCGTCTCTTTCGTTACGAACACGAACTGGCAGAACTACGGCGGCGAGCTGACGATGAGCCATCTCACGCAGATGGCTGGCCTCGCCGTCCAGAACTTCGTCTCGGCAGCCGTCGGGCTGACGGTCGCTGTGGCGCTGATCCGTGGGCTCGTCCGTCGCCGCTCCCAGACAATCGGCAACTTCTGGGTCGACCTCACGCGCGGCACGCTCCGGCTGCTGCTGCCAGCCGCGGTCGTCGTGGCCGTCGTGCTCGCGAGCCAGGGCGTCGTGCAGAACTTCCATGGCTTCACCCACGCGACGACGGTGCAGGGCGTCTCGCAGTCGATTCCGGGTGGCCCCGTCGCGAGCCAGGAGGCGATCAAGGAGGTCGGGGAGAACGGCGGAGGGTTCTACAACGCGAACTCGGCCCATCCGTTCGAGAATCCGACCGCGCTGACGGACTTCCTCGAGATCTTTGCGCTGCTGCTGATCCCGTTCGCGCTCACCTACACCTACGGGAGGCTCGTGAAGGACCAGCGCCAGGGGTGGGTGCTCTTCGCGGTGATGTTCACGATCTGGATCGGCGCGGCAGGGCTCGCTACCCACTTCGAGGCGGCCGGGAACCCTCATCTTCAGGCGATCGGCGCGACGGGCGGCAACATGGAGGGCAAGGAGGTGCGTTTCGGCACCGCAGCCTCCGGCCTCTTCGCGGCCTCGACGACCGGCACCTCGACCGGAGCCGTGAACTCCGCGCATGACAGCTTCACGAGGCTCGGCGGTGCCGTGCCGCTCGTGCACATGATGCTCGGCGAGGTGAGCCCGGGCGGCACCGGGGCAGGGCTCTACGCGATCCTCGTCTTCGCCCTGCTCTCGGTGTTCATTGCCGGGCTGATGGTGGGGAGGACGCCCGAGTACATCGGCAAGAAGATCCAGGCGACGGAGATGAAGCTCGTCGTCGTCTACGTCGTCGTGATGCCGCTCGTCATCCTCGGCTTCTCGTCGATCTCGGTCATCCTCTCCGGCCCGAAGTCGTCGATCCTCAACCCGGGCCCGCATGGGCTGTCGGAGGTCGTCTACGCCTTCACCTCGGCCGCGAACAACAACGGCTCCGCCTTCGGCGGCCTGACCGGGAACACGGACTGGTACAACACCACGCTCGGGCTGACGATGCTGTTCGGCAGGTTCTTTCTGATCGTCCCCGTGCTCGCGATCGCCGGCTCGCTCGTCCGCAAGCGGGCCGTGCCGCCGACCGCCGGAACCTTCCCGACGAACACGCCGCTCTTCGCGGTGATCATCACCGTCGTCGGGCTCACCTACTTCCCCGTCGTCTCCCTCGGCCCGGTGCTGGAGCAACTGACGCTGTGAGCACCGAGGCCTCCTCCATCTTCGACCCCGCCATCGCGGCGCCCGCGGCGCTCGACAGCTTCCGTAAGCTCGACCCGCGCCGGATGGCGCGTAACCCGGTCATGTTCGTCACAGAGATCGGTGCCGCGCTCGCCACGATCCTCTTCTTCAAGGACATCGGTGACGTCAGCACCAAGGCAAACGTATTTGCCGCCAGCATCGCTGCCTGGTTGTGGTTCACGGTGCTGTTCGCGAACTTCGCCGAGGCGATGGCCGAGGGACGGGGCAAAGCGCAGGCGTCAACCTTGCGCAAGACCCGTGCCGAGACGACTGCGCGCAGGCGCCTGCCCGACGGGTCGATCGAAGAGCTGCCGAGTTCGAAGCTCGAGGTGGGCGACGAGGTCGTCGTCACCGCAGGCGAGGTGATCCCCGCCGACGGCGACGTTGTCGACGGCATCGCCAGCGTGGACGAGTCGGCCATCACCGGCGAGTCGGCTCCCGTGATCCGCGAGTCGGGCGGCGACCGCTGTGCGGTCACTGGAGGGACACGCGTCCTCTCCGACGAAATCGTCGTGCGCGTCACGGCGCGGGCCGGCGAGAGCTTCCTCGACCGGATGATCGCCCTCGTCGAAGGTGCGAGCCGGCAGAAGACGCCGAACGAGATCGCGCTCGACATCCTGCTCGCGGGTCTCACGATCGTGCTCCTGCTTGCCACCGTGTCGCTGCAGCCGTACGCCGTCTACTCGGGCGCGCAGCAGTCGGTGATCGTCCTCGTGGCGCTCCTGGTCTGCCTGATCCCGACGACGATCGGGGCGCTGCTATCGGCTATCGGCATCGCCGGCATGGACAGGCTCGTCCAGCGCAACGTTCTCGCGATGAGCGGCCGCGCGGTGGAAGCGGCAGGTGACTGCTCGACGCTCCTGCTCGACAAGACCGGCACGATCACGCTCGGCAACCGTCAGGCCACCGACTTCATTCCCGCCCCCGGCGTCACGGAGCTCGAGCTCGCCGACGCAGCCCAGCTCTCGAGCCTCGCCGACGAGACGCCCGAGGGACGCTCGATCGTCGTCCTCGCAAAGGAGCGCTACGACCTGCGCGGCCGCGAGCTGCACGGTGCGGAGCTCGTTCCCTTCACGGCCCAGACCCGGATGAGCGGCGTCGAGGCCGGAGGCCGTAGCATCCGCAAGGGCGCCGCCGACGCGATCCGGCGCTGGGTCGAGGAGCAGGGTGGCGAGATCCCCGCCGAGCTGAGCGAGAGGATCGACGCCATCGCCTCGTCGGGTGGCACGCCGCTCGTCGTCGCCGAGGGCGGACGCGCGCTCGGCGTCGTGCACCTCAAGGACGTCGTCAAGGACGGCATCAGCGAGCGCTTCGCCGAGCTCCGCGCGATGGGGATCCGAACAGTCATGATCACCGGAGACAACCCGCTCACGGCGAAGGCGATCGCCGACGAGGCGGGCGTAGACGACTTTCTCGCCGAGGCGACGCCCGAGGACAAGATGGCGCTGATCAAGCGCGAGCAGGAGGGCGGTCACCTCGTCGCGATGACGGGCGACGGTACCAACGACGCCCCGGCGCTCGCGCAGGCGGACGTCGGCGTGGCGATGAACACCGGCACTCAGGCGGCGAAGGAAGCCGGCAACATGGTCGACCTCGACTCGAATCCGACGAAGCTGATCGAGATCGTCGAGATCGGCAAGCAGATGCTGATCACGCGCGGCTCGCTGACCACCTTCTCGATCGCCAACGACATCGCCAAGTACTTCGCGATCATCCCGGCGATGTTCGCGGGCGCGATCCCGGCGCTCGACCGCCTCAACTTGATGCACCTCGACAGCCCCCGAAGCGCGATCCTCTCCGCCGTCATCTTCAACGCCCTCGTGATCGTGGCGCTGATCCCGCTGGCGCTCCGCGGCGTGCGCTTCCGGCCGTCGTCGGCCGCCGCGATGCTGCGCCGCAACCTGTTGATCTATGGTGCCGGTGGGGTCGTCGTTCCCTTCGTTGGGATCAAGCTGATCGACCTCGTGATCGCCATGATGGGGATCGTCTGATGCGACGGCAGCTCCTTCCCGCACTGCTCGCTTTCCTCGCGCTCACCGTGATCGTGGGCTTCGTCTATCCGCTCGTGATCACCGGCGTCTCGCAGCTCGCCTTCTCCTCTCTCGCGAACGGCTCGCTCGCGACGCGCGACGGCGTCGTCGTCGGCTCGAAGCTGATCGGCCAGAGCTTCACTGCACCCCTCTACTTCCACGTGCGGCCGTCGGCTGCCGGCGACGGCTACGACGGGACGTCGAGCTCGGCCTCGAACCTCGGGCCTTCGAACCCGGTCCTCCTGAAGGACGTCGCCGCCCGGATCGCCGCCTACCGCCTCGAGAACGGTCTCGTCCCGGGGACAAAGGTGCCAGTCGAGGCCGTCACCTCGTCCGGTTCCGGCCTCGACCCCCACATCTCTCCGGCGGACGCGCGCATCCAGGCCGCCCGCGTCGCGCAGGCCCGAAAGCTCCAGTTGACGACGGTGCTTGCGCTCGTCGCGACGCACACCGACGGGCGGTCGCTCGGCTTCCTCGGCGAGCCCGGCGTGAACGTGCTCGCGCTGAACCTCGCCCTCGACGCCTCCGGATAGTCCACTCTTTGACCATGGCTCGCGGCACGCTGCGTATCTATTTCGGTGCCGCGCCCGGCGTCGGCAAGACGTTCGCGATGCTGGGAGAGGGGCGTCGGCGGGCCGAGCGGGGCACGGACGTTGTCGTCGGCTTCCTCGAGACGCACGGCCGTCCGAAGACGGCGGAGCAGGTCGGCGTCCTCGAGGTGGTGCCGCGCCGGCAGCTCGAGTACCGAGGAGCGACGTTCGAGGAGATGGACGTCGACGCGATCACCGCGCGTCGTCCGGCCGTGGCGCTCGTCGACGAGCTCGCCCATACGAACGTGCCCGGGTCTCGTCACGAGAAGCGCTGGGAGGACGTCGAGGAGCTCCTGGACGCGGGAATCACGGTGATCTCGACACTCAACGTCCAGCACCTCGAGTCGGTCAACGACGTCGTCGAGCAGATCACGGGCGTGAAGCAGCGCGAGACGATCGCCGACGCAGTCGTCCGGAGGGCCGACCAGATCGAGCTCGTCGACATGGCGCCCGAGGCGATCCGGCGCCGGATGGCGCACGGAAACATCTACCCGGCCGACCGCATCGACCCCGCGCTCGGGAACTACTTCCGCACCGGGAACCTCGGGGCGCTGCGCGAGCTCGCACTCCTCTGGGTCGCCGACCGCGTCGACGACGCACTGCAGGACTATCGCGAGCGGCACGGCATCGAGCGACCCTGGGAGACGCGGGAGCGAGTGGTCGTGGCGCTCACGGGATCGGCGGACGGCGAGCGGCTTGTGCGCCGCGCCGCCCGCATGGCGGCGCGGTCGAAGGGTGACCTGATCGCCGTCCACGTTCGCCCCCAGGACGGCCTCGCCTCGGGCGCCGCGGACCTACTCGGGCAGCAGCTGGAGCTCGTCGAGGAGCTCGGAGGCACCTATCGCGAGGTCGTCGGGGCGGACGTCGGTGCAGCGCTCGTCGCAGCGGCCCACACGCTCAACGCGACGCAGATCGTGCTCGGTGCGACGCGCCACTCGCGCTTCGCCGAGCTCACGCGCGGCTCGGTGATCAACCATGTGATCGGCGAGTCCGGCGTCGGCCTGGACATCCACGTGATCAGTCGGGTCGACGACGAGTCGACGGCGACGAGCAGCCGCAGCCGACGCCCGAGCGCCCTGCCCCGGAGGAGGGTCCTGCTCGGCTTCGCACTCGCGGCGATCGCGCTGCCGCTCCTGACCTGGCTCCTCACGAACCTGCGCGCGCACTTCGGCCTGCCGAGCGTGCTGCTCCTGTTCCTGCTGCTCGTCGTCGCCGTCTCTGCCGTCGGCGGCATCTGGCCGGCACTCGCGGCGGCGGTCGCAGGGTTCCTGCTCGTCAACTGGTTCTTCACCCCGCCGGTTCACACGTTCACGATCGCCGAGGGTGAGAACCTGTTGGCGCTCTCGGTCTTCCTCGCCGTGGCCGCGGTCGTCAGCACGTTCGTCTCCCTCGCCGCGCGGCGGGCGGCGGACGCCGCGCACGACCGCGCCGAGGCCGAGGCGCTCGCGCAACTCGCCGGCTCCTCGCCGACGCGCGACCTGCTCGATCGGCTGCGACGGCTCTTCGGGCTCGACTCCGTCGTCGTCTTCCACCGTGCGGAAACCGGTTGGATCGTCGACCATTCGGCGGGAGCACCGGTACCCGAGGTGCCCGGGGAGCTCGCTCGGCTCGACCTCGACCGCGACCACGCTCTCGTCACAGTCGGTACGCCCGTCGACACGATCGCCGGCAACCGCATCTTCGACGCGTTCGCGCGCGAGATCGCATCCAGCCTGGCACGGGAGGAGCTCGAGGCTGAGGCCTCGGCTGCGGGCAGCCTCGCGGCCGCAGGGGAGTTGCGGACGGCGATCCTCTCTGCCGTCTCGCATGATCTCCGGACGCCCCTCTCGGGGATCAAGGCGTCCGTGACGAGCCTGCTCCAGGAGGACGTGCAATGGACGCCCGGGGAGGCCCACGAGTTCCTGCTCACAATCGACGAGGAGTCGGATCGCCTCAACGCGCTCGTAGGGAACCTGCTCGACATGAGCCGGTTGCAGACGGGCGCACTCGACGTCAGCCTGGCGCCCGTCGGGGTCGACGAGGTGATTCCGGCTGCGCTCGCGAGCATCGGTCCGCGCGCCGCCTCCGTCGAGGTTGACGTCGACGAGTCGCACCCTCGTGTCCTGGCCGACTCGGGGCTGCTCGAGCGTGCGATCGCCAACGTGATCGCCAACGCCGTCAACCACAGCCCGACCGGCACGCCCGTCCGCGTGGTTGCAGGCATAGCGGGATCGACGGTCGACGTCCGCGTCGTCGACCGCGGGCCTGGCGTCGCTGCGAGTGACCGGGAGCGGATGTTCCTTCCCTTCCAGCGCCTGGGCGACGCCGGCAGCGGGGAGGGGGTGGGGCTAGGCCTTGCCGTGGCGAAGGGGTTCGTCGAGGCGATGGGAGGCGAGGTCGAGATCGAGGACACACCGGGGGGCGGGCTGACAATGGTCTTTCGGCTGAAGGCTGCGACGTGAGCCGGATCCTCGTCGTCGATGACGAGCCGCAGCTCCTCCGGGCGCTCGGGACGAACCTGCGCGCACGCGGCTACGAAGTCGATCTCGCTCCGACGGGCGAGCTGGCGCTGACGCTGGCCGCCCGCCACCATCCCGACGTCGTGATCCTCGACCTGGGCCTGCCCGGGATCGACGGGATCGAGGTGATCCGGGGGTTGCGCGGCTGGACCGAGGTTCCGATCCTAGTGCTCTCTGTGCGCGAGGCGGAGCGTGACAAGGTGGCTGCGCTCGATGCCGGCGCCGACGACTACGTGACGAAGCCGTTCGGGATGGACGAGCTCCTCGCCCGCCTTCGGGCGGCGATGCGCCGCGCCACGCCGGTGGGAGAGGAGGCAGAGGTCGTGACGCCGGACTTCACGGTCGACCTCGCCGCGAAGCGTGTCATCAGTGCAAGGGGGGAGGTTCGGCTGACACCGACGGAGTGGGAGATCGTGGAGATCCTCGTCCGCAATCCGGGGCGCCTGGTGACGCAGCGGCAGCTGCTGCAGGAGGTGTGGGGGCCGCAGTACTCGACCGAGACGAACTACCTCCGCGTCTACATGGCGCAGATCCGGCGCAAACTCGAGCCGGACCCGGCCCGTCCGCGCTACTTCATCACGGAGGCCCGTATGGGCTACCGGTTCGACACGCCCGTCGAGCCCGCGTAGATCTCGTTCTCGTCCGGTCTATGTGACCCCAGCCCGGTTGTCGCCACCTCCGATGCGGCCGCCCAGCGCGGCTGAAGCGCCGGAACGGGGGAGCAGGGACGACAGCTGTCGCCTTGCTGCAGCGACAGCCGGCGACCGACTTCAGCCTGTCGTCGGGGCTACGGTCGTCAGCGCCGCTGCACCCACTGGTTCGCCTTCTCTCCCCGCGCTGCGAGCTCTGCCGTCTCGGCGATCCGGTCAGCGCGCGTGTCGGGCCGCTTTGCGCTCCCGATCCACTGGAGGATGCCCTTGCGTACCGAGAAGCTGAACGCCGCCCGCTCGTCGGCCGCGGGAGGGTGTGCGGCGAGTGCCGCCTCGAGATCTGACGGCACGATGCCCGCCTCAGAGTCGTCCAGCGCGACCCACGATCCGTCGGCCTTCGCGGCCTCGATCACCCGCAGCCCGGCTTCCTCCATCAGCACTGACGCGATCAGGCGCTCGACGCGCTCCTTGTTGGTGCGAGACCAGCCGCTGCCCGGTTTGCGCCGTGCCAGCCAGAGCTTCGAGCGCTCCTCGTCGACCAAGCCTGTACGGCTGTCGACCCACCCGAAGCACAGCGGCTCCTCGACGATCTCGTCATAGGTCACCTGCGGCTTGCCGCTCGCCTTCTTGGAGGCGACGAGCCAGATGCTGGGCGAGCTGGCGTGGTTCTCGGCCAGCCAGGCGCGCAATTCAGCGCGGCTCGTGACGAGGACGTCGGCGGCAGCCGCGGTCATAGGCGAGACCGTATCGGGCGAATGTGGTTTGTCGTTGAGCTGACTCGTGCGGGTCGCGAGACTGGGCCTCGAAGCACTGCTGTGGGGGAACGTTCGAGCTTCTGCACCTCGACCCGACCGCCCGACGCGGATTTCGAACTCGTCGCAGAGGAGCCTTTGCATCTGCTCGCCCGCCCAGACGCGCGGCTTCCGGCGGAGCTGCATCTCGATCTCGACCAAAAGTCGCGCGTCCACGCGTACTGGGGCGGTCTCGCAGTCTTCTAGCCGAGGGTCAGTCGTTGCAGGCCTGCCTCAGCTCGACTTGGTCTGGCGTCCGGAAAGCCGTAGCCGTTTCAGTGCGAGCGCGTTCGCCGCGACGATCACGCTGGAGCCCGACATGGAGATGGCTGCGATCTCGGGCCGAAGGACGAGTCCCCACGATGCGAAGACGCCGGCTGCGATGGGCAGGGCGAGCGAGTTGTAGCCGATCGCCCAGCCCAGGTTTTGGCGCATCTTGTGCACGGTGCCGCGGCCGATCTGGATGGCGGTGGCGATGTCGAGTGGGTCGGAGCGCATCAGGACGACATCGGCTGTGTCGATTGCGACGTCGGTGCCGGCGCCTATCGCGATCCCGACGTCGGCCTGGGCGAGGGCGGGGGCGTCGTTGACGCCGTCGCCGACCATCGCGACCTTGTGTCCCGCGCTCTGCAGTTCCGCCACCTTCGCGGCCTTGTCGCCCGGGAGCACGTCGGCGAGAACCTCGTCGATGCCGACCTGCGAAGCTATGCGTCGGGCGGTTGCCTCGTTGTCCCCGGTGAGCATGACCGGCGTGATCCCGAGCGCCTTGAGCGCGGCGACAGCATCGGCCGCTGTGTCACGGGCAGCGTCTGCGATTGCGATCAATGCGGCGGCTTTGCCGTCGATGCCGACCCGTACCACGGTGCGTCCAGCGTCGGCGAGCGCTCCCGCCTTCTCGGCGAGCTCGTCGAGTGAAATCCGTTCGCGGTCGAGCAGCTTCTGGTTGCCGACAGCGACGCTGCGGCCTTCGACGGAGGCGGTCGCCCCGTGACCCGGGATCGACTCGAACTCCTTGGCGTCAGGGATCTCGAGGTTGCGTGCAGTGGCGAGGTTGACGATCGCTTCGGCGAGCGGATGCTCGCTCTGACGTTCGACCGCGGCGACGAGCCGGAGGAGTTCCGACTCGTCGATGCCGTCGGCCAACGTCATGTCGACGACCTCCGGCTGACCGCGTGTCAGGGTTCCGGTCTTGTCGAGCACGACGGTGTCGAGCGCTGAGATCTGCTCGAGCGCGACCGCGTTCTTGAACAGGATGCCCCTCTTCGCGCCGAGGCCGGTGCCGACCATGATCGCTGTTGGCGTCGCCAGCCCGAGAGCATCGGGGCAGGTGATCACGACGACCGTGATCGCGAACACGAGAGCCTCCTGGGCCGAAGCGTCAGCGGCGAAGTACCAGACGAGGAAAGTGCCGAGGCCGCCGATCAACGCCACGAGGACGAGCCAAAAGGCGGCCCGGTCGGCGAGACGCTGTGCCGGTGCCTTCGAGTTCTGCGCCTCCTGGACGAGCTTCACGATCTGCGCCAGCGCAGTGTCCGAGCCGATCGCCGTTGCCTTCGCACGGAGAACGCCGTTCTTGTTGATCGTGGCGCCGATCAGGGCGTCGCCGACGTGTTTGGAGACGGGCAGGCTCTCGCCGGTCACCATCGACTCGTCCACAGCACTTTCGCCATCGACGACCTCGGCGTCGACCGGCACCTTCGAGCCGGGCCGGATCAGCAGGAGATCGCCGACAACGACCTCCGCGGTCGGGATCTCGAGCTCGACGTCGTCCCGTAGAACGACCGCCTTCGGCGGGGCGAGATCGAGCAGCGCCCGGATCGCGTCGTTTGCGCCGCCGCGGGCCTGCATCTCGAACCAGTGGCCCAGGAGCACGAACGCTGCCAGGAACGCGGACGCCTCGTAGAAGACCTCACCCGAGATCCAGAAGGTCGCGGCGGCCGAGTAGACGAACCCCGTGCCGATCGCGACGGCGACGAGCACCATCATGTCCAGCGTCCGCGCCTTCAGCGCGGCGTAGGCGCCGCGGAAGAAGATCCACGATGAATAGAAGACGACAGGAAGGCTGAGCAGCAACTGCCAGACCTCCGGGCGCATGCCAAACGGGGTCGGTGGAATCGATCCGAACAGGCTCTCGCCCATCGGCGACCAGACCGCAATCGGGATCGCCAGAGCAACCGCGACCAGGAAGCGATTGCGCATGTCGCGCACCATCGCGTCCATCGACATCCCGGCATGACCGCCGTGACCATGCCCGTCTGCCTGCTCGGCCCGCTGCACACCGCTGTGATCCTGCGCGGGTGCGAGCGGCTCGTCGGCGGCGAGTGGATCGCAGAGATGGCCGGGCACCGACTGCCCCGCGCAGTGGTAGCCACACTCCTCCACCCAGCGTTGCAGGTCATCGACCGATGTGACCCGAGGGTCGAAACTCACCGTCGCTGTCTGCGCGACCGGGTTGGCGTCGACCCCGAGCACTCCGGGGCGACCGGCCAGCCTCCGTTCGACGACCGCCTTCTCACTCGCGTACTGGAGCCCACCGACGTGCAGCACAACGCTACGGCACCGCCGGGCCTCATTTCCTCCCTGATCGTGGCGATGAACGGTGTTAGTGGGTGTACTCATGGGGGCTGCCAGGGCAGCTAGAGGGTGCGCGAGAAGCGCTGAACCGCAGCGAGCAGCTCCTCACCCTTCTCCGCGGCCATCACTGCGTCCCCGGATGCGATCGCGTCGGTGACGCAGTGCCGGACGTGATCCTCGAGCAGCTTGACCGCGACGCTCTCGAGTGCGGTGCTGACGGCGCCGATCTGGGTGAGGATGTCGATGCAGTAGCGGTCATCGTCGACCATCTTCTCGATCCCCCGCACCTGGCCCTCGATCCGGTGTAGGCGCTTGATCAGCGCGTCCTTGTCCTTGCTATAGCCGTGGCTCATGATCCCTCCCGGACGCTGTGGAAGCGACGTAGCCGCAACGAGTTGGTCACGACGAAGACGCTCGAGAACGCCATCGCGGCGGCGGCCACGATCGGGTTCAGCAGGCCGGCAACGGCGAGTGGGATCGCTGCGACGTTGTAGGCGAAGGCCCAGAAGAGGTTGGCCTTGATCGTGCACAGCGTGCGTCGGGCCAGGCGGATCGCGTCGACAGCGGCGAGCAGATCGCCGGAGATGAGGGTGATGTCGCTTGCTTCGATCGCGACGTCGGTGCCGGTGCCGAGCGCGAGACCGAGGTCGGCCTGGGCGAGCGCGGGAGCATCGTTGACGCCGTCGCCGACCATCGCGACGACCTCTCCCGCTTCTTGCAGCCGCGTGATCTCGGCGCTCTTGTCCTGCGGCAGTACGTCGGCGCGGACGCGGGTGATACCGACCTCGTGCCCGACGGCCTCTGCCGTGCGTGCGTTGTCGCCGGTCAGCAGCACCGTCGTCAGACCGAGCTGCTCCAGCTCCGAGATCGCCTCGGCGGAAGAAGGTTTGACCCGGTCGGCGATCACGAAGATGCCGCGCACAGCGCCGTCCCAGGCGGCTGCGACGACCGTCTGGCCCGTTGCCTCGGCATGCTCGCGCGCTGCGGCGAGGTCGGGCGACAGAAGAAGCCCCCATTCGGTCTCGAGGGTCGCGGGTCGTCCGACGACTACTGCGTGTCCGTCGACGACGGCCTCGATGCCCATCCCGGCCCGGTTCGTGAAGCTTTCGACAGGCCTGAGATCGCTGAGGTCTGTCCGGGCTCGCTCGGCGATGGCGCGGGCGATCGGATGCTCGCTCGCGTCCTCGGCCGAGCCGGCGACGCGAAGCAGCTCGCGTTCATCGACGCCGCTCGCGGTGACGATGCCGGCGACCCACATCTTGCCCTCGGTGACGGTGCCGGTCTTGTCGAGCACGATCGTCGTGATTCGCCGCGTCTGCTCGAGCACCTCGGGTCCCTTGATCAGGATCCCGAGCTGGGCGCCACGGCCGGTGCCGACCATCAGCGCGGTGGGTGTTGCGAGGCCGAGAGCACACGGGCAGGCGATGATCAGAACGGCAACTGCCGCTGTAAACGCCTCAGAGACGCTCCCGCCGAGGAGCAGCCAGCCGCCGAGCGTTGCCAACGAGATACCGAGCACGATCGGCACGAAGACGGCGGAAACCCGGTCGACGAGCCGCTGGATCGGAGCCTTGCCTGCCTGCGCCTCGGACACGAGCCGGGCGATCTGCGCCAAAGCGGTGTCGGCTCCGACCTTCGTCGCCTCGACGAGCAGACGTCCGGACGTGTTGATCGTCGCGCCCGCGATCTCGGAGCCGACGGCAACTTCGACCGGCACCGGTTCGCCGGTCAGCATCGACTGGTCGATCGCGGAGGCACCCTCGACAACGAGGCCGTCGGTCGCGATCTTCTCACCGGGCCGCACGACGAATCGGTCGCCCACGACGAGCTCGTCGATCGGCACCAGCACCTCCTCGCCGTCGCGGAGCACCCGCGCCTCCTTCGCGCCGAGCTCGAGCAGGGCACGAATCGCTTCGCCCGAGCGGCGCTTCGCGCCCGCCTCCAGGTAACGGCCGAGGAGGATCAGCGTCGTGATCACCGCGCCGACCTCGAAGTAGGTGTCGGCCTCGAGGCCGCCGACCAGAACGACGGCCGACCACAGCCACGCCGCTAGCGTGCCGATCGAGATCAGTGTGTCCATCGTCGCAGCCCTGTGACGTGCGTTCTGGAACGCGGCCCGGTGGAACGGCCAGCCTGCCCAGAAGACGACCGGCGTCGAGAGCGCGAGCGCAACCCACTCCCAGTCGCTGAACTGGAGCGGCGGGATCATCGCAAGCATCGCGAGCGGGACACCCAGGACGACCGCGACCTGCAAGCGCCGGCGGAGCGACCGCGTCGGATCGGTATCCGAGGCGACGTCGGAGGGCAGCGCGGCGTGGTAGCCCGCAGCCTCGACCGCAGCGATCAAGGCATCCGTGTCGATCTGCTCCGGGTCGAACGAGACGGCCGCCTCCTCGGTCGCGTAGTTGACCGTCGCCTCGACGCCGTCGAGCTTGTTCAGCTTCTTCTCGATTCGCGTGGCGCAGGACGCGCAGGTCATTCCCTCGATCTCGAGATGGACCCGCTCCGGGCTCTCCAGGAGAGTGGTCATCAGGCTGCCTCGTACCCTGCTTCCTCGATCGCTGCGCGAATGGCGGCGTCATCGAGTTGAGCGCCGATGACGTCGACTCGCTTCGAGTCGAGATCGACGGACACCGATTCGACGCCCTCGACGGCGGAAACCTCTTCGGTCACGGCTGCCTTGCAGTGGCCACAGGACATTCCGGGGACGGTGTACGTGATCGTTTCGGACATTGCGTTTTCTCCCTTGGCGTCTGTGATCAGAATACCCTTGGAGGGTATATGACGGATGTGCAGATCTCGTGAATTTCCAAGAAGCCCTCCGCTGACCTCGATCAGGTCGCTACTTCGCGTGATGGCAGGCGCAGGAAGAGCGATTCCGGATTCATGAGCGACTCCTTCGGAAGGCTGTTGTCGCCACCGTGGCTCCGTGCCGTGCAGACCGCATGAAAGCCGTCCGTTGTTCTGTTGAAAGGAGCTGACGTAGGCCAGCGCCAGGCCGGCCAGGGCTTCAGTCCAATCCCGCGACCGCTTCCGCGCCGCTCGTCGTCGTTGCGCGTGCCTCGCGCTTACGCTCGTTCCTCGCCTCTACGAGCGGAAGGAAGACGCGGAAGCGCGCGCCCTCCCCGACCTCGCTGTCCACCTCGATCCTGCCGCCGTGCGCACGCACGAGCTCGCTGACGATGGCGAGACCGATACCGGTTCCTCCGGTCGCACGGGAACGCGACTTCTCGCCGCGCCAGAAGCGCGTGTAGATGTTCTTCAGGTCATCGGCCGGGATGCCAGGGCCCGTGTCGTCGACCTCGAGGATGGCCTCCCTGCCTTCCCGTCTCACGCGCAGGCGCACCTCGCCGCCTGCTTCCGTGTAGCGGAGCGCGTTCGAGAGGAGGTTGTCGACGATCTGGCGGAGCCGATCCGCCTCGCCGCTGACGACCGCGGGAACGGACGCGACGTCAAAGGCAATCTCGGCTTCTGCGAACTGCGAAGCGAACATTGCCGCGGCAGCCTCCGCGATCTCGGCCAGGTCGACTACGCGCTTCTCGAGCAGCAGGCCTGGCTGCTCGGCGTCGGCGAGCCGGGAGAGGTCGTCGAGCAGCCGGGTGAGCCGCAGCGCCTCGGCGTGCATCGCCGCCAGGTTCGCCTCCGTGTCTTCGAGAACGCCATCCTGCGCGGCTTCGATCCGCGAGAGAATCCCGTGCACAGGCGTCCGCAGCTCGTGTGCGAGGTCGGCGACGCTCTGCTTGCGCAACCGCTCTTCGTGGTCGAGCGTCTCGGCAAGTCGATTCAACGCGTGCCCCACAGCCTGGATCTCCGCGTCGCCATCCGGCGCTACGCGGGCTTCGAGGTCACCCTGTTCGATCGCCTCCGCGGTGCGGCGGATCCGCCGCAAGGGACGTGACAGCGTTTCGGCGAGAAGGAGTGCGATCACGAGGGAAGCGATCACCGCCACGACCGCGGCCGCGAGATGGAGCCGGTCGAGTGAATGCTGCAGGTGCGAGGCCTCGGGCGTTAGCAAGCTTCCGCCGGCGGGGGAGACGACGAGCGAGCCGACGATCTTGCCACCGACCACGATCCGCTGCAACTCGCTCGTAGGCCCCCGCAGCGGCCTGACGACGACCATGTGCCCGTCTGGCGTGTGAATGACGACGCCTAGCTCATCGAGCTCGGCGAGGTGCCCGAGCGTGACAGCGGCAGCCGGCGTCCAGCCGCCCTCGGCCCCGTAGATCGCGGCGGCGACCTCCGTCATGTGATCGGCGGAGCGCTCCAAGCGTGTTTGCGCTGCGTCGTTGAGCCGAGGCGCGACGCCGTAGTCTGCGACCAGCGTCGCAAGAGCGACGGGGATGATCGCGACCGCACAGAGCGCGATCGCGAGACGGGCACGGAGGCCGAGCCGGCTCAAGAGCCGAGCCGCGTCGCCAGCCGATAGCCGACGCCGAATACCGTCTCGACGTAGCGCGGGTGGCGCTGATCCGGCTCGATCTTGCGCCGTAGGTTCTTCACGTGGGCGTCGATCGTGCGCTCGTATCCCTCGTAGTCGTAGCCCTGCACGTGATTCACGAGCTCGAAGCGCGAATAGGCGCGTCCCGGGTAGCGGGCGAGCGTCACGAGCAGCTTGTACTCGTTCGGCGTCAGGTCGACAGGCCCGCCGTCGCGCCGAACTTCGTGCTGGACGGTGTCGATCTCCAATGCTCCGTCGTCGAACGAGAGCACCTCGACAAGTGGCGTTTCCACATCCTGCGAGCGCCGCAGAACGGCGCGCACGCGCGCGACGAGCTCCCGCGGGCTGAACGGCTTCGTCAGGTAGTCGTCGGCGCCGAGTTGGAGGCCGCCGACACGCTCATCCTCGCTTGCCTTCGCGGTCAGCATCAGGATCGGCACGTCCGAGCCCTGCCTGATCTGGCGGCAGATCTCCTCGCCGGAGACGTCCGGAAGCATCAGGTCGAGTACGACCAGCGCCGGCTTCATCCGCTCGGCGAGCGCGAGCCCTTCGCTGCCGTTGCCGGCTACGTAGACGAGATAGCCGTCCTTCTCCAGGTACGCCCTGGCGACATCCTGGACGGACTGCTCATCGTCGATGACCACGATCTTCTTGTTCAACAGGGCACCACTGCGCGAAACGATGGGCGCGCGATGTGAAGAGCGTATGAAGTTTCGCCACGCGATCTACGCGTTCTGCGTAGCTTCGGGGCGACCCGCCGCCGATCTTGATTGCATCTTGACCTGAGCGCTATCGTTGCTTGAGCTAGGGGTCGTACCTTCAGAGCAGACAACTGAAGGAGAGATCGAGATGATGAACGGAATCAACGACGGAATGGGTGCCGGTGGCTGGGTATTGATGTCGGTGTTCTGGGTGGCTTTGATCGCGGCGATCGTGTGGGCTGTCGCGGCGCTGTCGTCGCGCGGTGGCCGCGGATCCGACACGGACGGCCTGTTGGAGCGGCCGGAGGAGGTTCTCGATCGGCGGCTGGCCAGCGGCGAGATTGACGAAGCGACCTACGACAGTTTGCGCGCGAAGATTCGCGATACGCGTGCGGCGAGGGTGTGATCACGATGAAGCCGAGACTGTTTCCGGCGGTCGTGTTGGTCGTCGCTCTGGCGGCGCTGGTCGGCAGCGTTGGCTACGCGGTCGCGCACACGAACCGGGAAGGGGGCGGCTTCGGCCAGATGCACCGCGGTGATCACTCGATGATGGGCTCGGGCGGGAAGGCGACTGCCTGGTACACCGACGGGACGGGATCGGTTCGCGACATCGCGGCTGCTCGGGCGCACGCAAAGCGTTTCGCCGATCGACTGGGCCTGAAGACCGCCGAGGTAATGCAGTTCAGCAACAACTTCTACGTCCGCCTCGACGACAAGAGCGGACACGGTGCGACGGAGGTGCTCGTCGATGCCAGCAACGGTGACGTGACACTCGAGTACGGGCCGGCGATGATGTGGAACACCCGCTACGGGATGATGACCCGGACGTCGGGCGGCGGCATGATGAGTGCCGGCTCGCCCGGGATGATGGGTGCAGCCGTCGGAAGCGGGATGATGGGCGGCGGGATGATGAATGGCTCCGGGATGATGGGACGCTACGGCTCCAGCCCAAGCTGGACGCCGCCGCGCGGCAGCGTTCCTGGTGCGGTATCGGCGGTGCAGGCACGCCAGATCGCAACAGACTGGCTCGCCGGCCAGGACAAGGCCGTCACGGCGGGTGAGCCGGACGCGATGCCGGGCTACTTCACGATGGAGACGCTCCGGAACGGGAAGGTCGACGGGATGCTGTCGGTCAACGCTCGCACCGGAGCGGTCTGGTACCACTGGTGGCACGGGCAGTTCGTGGCGATGGAAGCTTGAGCGAACGCGAACTGCGAGGCTCGACGGGCGGACGCGAGAGTCGCGCCCGCTTGCGCGCCCTGGTCGTTGACGACGAGCGGCCGCTCGTCGGGATCGTCCGGACATATCTCGAACGTGAGGGCCTCGATGTTCTCGTTGCCTATGACGGAGAGCAGGCGGTCGAGACGGCTCGCGCCGAGAACCCCGACCTCGTCGTGCTCGACCTGATGTTGCCGGGGATCGACGGGATCGAAGCCTGCAGGCAGATACGTGCCTTCAGCGACGCGTACATCCTGATGCTGACGGCGAAGGCGGAGGAGAGTGACAAGATCATCGGTCTCTCGACAGGCGCCGACGATTACCTGACAAAGCCGTTCTCCCCCGGCGAGCTCGTCGCCCGCGTGCGCGCGATGCTGCGCCGGCCCCGCAGCGTCGAGCCCGGGGGTGACCCGGTGCGCCGCTTCGGCGATCTCGAGCTCGACGCCGGCGCACGGGAGGTGAGGATCGAAGGTCACCCGGTCGAGTTGACGCGCCTCGAGTTCGACCTGCTCGAAACGCTGTCCGCCGAGCCCCGCGTCGCGTTCAGCCGCGCCCAACTGCTCGAGCGCGTGTGGGGGCCACATTGGTTCGGCGACGAGCACGTCGTCGACGTTCACGTCGCGAACGTGCGCCGCAAGCTCGGCGAAGATACGGCCACACCGAAATACGTGCATACGGTGCGCGGGGTCGGCTACCGCATGGGTGCCGGGTGACCCTCAATTCGTCCGCTCGGCGCAGCCTGACCTGGAAGCTGCTCGCGGCCCAACTCGCGGTTATCGTCGCCGGCAGCGCGACCCTGGCGCTCGTCGCTTTGTGGGTCGGGCCGCGCATCTTTCACCGGCACGTCCAGGACGCACTCGGCTTCGTCCCACCCGCCGTCATGCAGCACCTCGACGCCGCGTTCAACGAAGCGCTCTGGCTCTCACTCGCCGTCGGCATCGCAGCCGCTACAGCCACCGCGGCCGCGCTCAGCTGGATCGTCTCGAGACGGATCGTGCTCCCGATCAGCGATCTCGCCGCCGCCGCCCGCACCATCTCGCGCGGCAACTACCAGGCCCGCGTCGACGTCGCCGGCTCGGACGAGGTAACCGTGCTCGGCCGCGCCTTCAACGAGATGGCCGCATCGCTCGACTCCGCTGAAGAACGCCGTCGAAGGCTTCTCTCAGACGTCGCACACGAGCTGCGCACGCCGCTCGCGACGATCGACGCCTACCTCGAAGGGCTCGCCGACGGCGTCGTCGAGCCAACCGCCGAGACATGGAAGCTCCTCCGCAAGGAAACCCATCGCCTGGGCCGCCTCACCGAGGACGTGACGAAGGTCTCCCGCGTCGAGGAACGCCAACTCGAGCTTCGGCTGCAGTGCGTAGCACCGCAACGGCTGCTCGCATCCGCCGCAAACGCCGCCACACTCGCATTCGCAGACAAGGGCGTCACGCTCGAAGTGTCGGCCACCCGCGGATGCCCCGACGTCGAGGTCGACACCGACCGCATTGGTGAGGTGCTCGCGAACCTGCTCGACAACGCCCTCAGACACACACCCAGCGGAGGCAGCGTCACCCTCACCGCCCGGACTGACGGCGGCGACGCGCTACTTACAGTCAGTGACACCGGCAAGGGCCTCACACCAGAAGACCTCGACAGAGTCTTCGAGCGCTTCTACCGCGTCGACCGCGCACGCAGCCGCGACCACGGCGGTAGCGGCATCGGCCTCGCGATCGCACGCGCACTCGTCGAAGCAAACGGAGGCCAACTCTGGGCCGAGAGCGCCGGGCTCGGTCAGGGATCACGTTTCGTCTGCCGGCTCCCCGCTGTTTTGTGACCGGTTGAGATTCCGATACAGCCGCAGGCGCCTCTCCCACAGGCAATGTCGACCGCCACTTCTTCCACCTCCCCACCACGAGCCTCATCCGTCGGGCTCGGCGAGGGGGCGACGAGTTACTGGGACAAGCCCCGCTAATATGCACAGATGCTCATATTTTCACATGACTGGAACGTCGGATGAGTCATGGCGCTTTCGGCCGTTCAAACGTGGGTCCGGTTGACGCTGAGACTGCCCGCCAGGTAGCCGAGACGATGCAGGCGTTGGCGACACCGAGCCGCGTGCGTATTCTCGCGTGCCTGCGTGAGGCCCCGCACGCTGTCGGAGATCTCGCGGAGGCGGTCGGGATGGAACCGTCCGCGGTATCCCACCAGCTTCGTCTTCTGCGCCACCTGGGGCTGGTGGTCGGCGAGCGAGTCGGGCGCCGGACGGTATACGCGCTCCACGACGCGCACGTTGGTGTTCTGCTCGAGGAGGCGGTCTACCACGTCGAGCACGTTCGTCTGGGATATCCACAGACGGCCGCACGGAGTACCGCGTGAGCGATCGGCTCGAGGAGGCGGCCCACGACCATAGCGATCACGGCCACGTGCATCCACACTCCGATGATCGCAGTCATCGACATGGTGGGCACGGGCACTCGCACGGCCTTATCGACCCGTCGATCGTTCGCTCGCGCGAGGGCGTCAAAGCTGTCTCGATCTCGCTGGTTGTCCTCCTCGCGGCGGCACTCATACAGACAGCGATCTTCGTGGCGTCGGGCAGCGTCGCGCTGCTCGCCGACCTGATCCACAACTTCGGGGACGCGCTCACCGCGATCCCGCTGGGAATCGCGTTTTTCCTCCGTTCCTTCCGCGGCGAGAAGATCGCAGGACTCGCGGTCGTGGCAGCGATC